>CAWIVJ010000001.1:0-4893 GCA_963839525.1 uncultured bacterium
ATTGCTGATTTCATTTGGCTACCTCGTTTGTTTTTTTATTAATATAGAAAGTTGTGGGGAAAAAGGAAATGCGAAAAGAATTGTGATTTGAGGTTTACAAAAAAAGATTGTGGATGCTTCAAAATTATATCTAATAACTCAAATTTTAACTTTCATCAAATCTAACAATGAAACAGTAATAGGAATACCTGAAGTTCTACCAGATTTATATTTAGTAAGTTTTGAAATATCCCATTCAATATTATCAAAATTTGTTTCTAACTCATTACTCACTTTAAATACCAGGTAATTATTATCATTCGGTGATGGGTAATCAAGCTCTAATAATTTGTCTTTTGAAAAAACACGGGGCCCTTTTTCAATGACTCGTCTAATATCCCCGGTAATCAATTCTCCTTCAGAATGTAACAAAATATAATCAGCATCCGCAGTTTCCGGTTCCAGCCTTAACGTTCCCCTTGTTGTATTCATCCTAAAATTATACAGTCCATTTTTATTTATCCAATTCAGATGTTCTAAACTCTTACAATACCCAATAAGAATAAATGTTTCTGCCGGATGAGGAACTCTTTTTCCTTCATATACTTCCGGAATATGTTCAAAAATACTGTCATCACTCTTATCTTTTAATATATCAAAAGTGTGGTATGTCAGCCTGTCCCGCTGCGCAGCTCTATTTAACAAATGTTGTGTTACTTCAACTATAAATTCTTTTAATTCTTCTGTTCCATCATTTGTTTTATTTGGCTTTATGCAAAATGCACCAAGTCCGGGAATAATTTCATGAAATCCTTTTAATTGTTTGGAAATTTTGCCGGGATAAAGAACATAAGCTCCGCCGGTTCTTCTTATTGCATCTTTATATGCGTGCATTTTTAATAGATCCGCACGCTTATATTTACCCGATTGCTGCTCAAATTTTTCATTATCTAAATTTTCCTCATCATCTCCCAATATTTCTTTAATATTTTCAATTTTGTACTTTGAATCAAAGTGTATATGAACAATCAATTCCTGTTTCTCGGATTCATCTTTTGAAAAAACAAAAGGCCATATTGAGAGTGTATAATCCGGTCTTAGGTTACGTGTCCAGCTTCCCTCATTCGGATATGCGTTATTGCCTTTAAATGTTCTATTATAACTAAACTCTACATTTAATCTTCTTCCTGATTTTTCAAAGACTCCCTTGAGCGGTAAATATTTTCCTGATTTTAATTTTAACCCTAATCCTTCTGAAGTCTCTTCAATCAATTCCTGAATAGAATTCGGTTCTATTTCATAAATCTCGTTTAGTAATTTCAATAGCCTGAAGAACAGCCAGTACTCATAGAGGACTGCTACATCTCTCTTTCCTGCACTATAAACATCATCCCCGCCTTTCCAAATAAGTCGAGCTGCGAGATCGAAAATTAGCCATACTCGTAATACTTCGCGATATCCTTCTTTTCTCTGAAGAACAGGACTGTTAAGAGGAAGAGTAGCCGGAGGAGAAATTTCCTTAAAAATGCTCTGATTTAAAGTGCTCCCCAGCTTTTCTTCTAAAATAAGTGCTTCGTTATACGTTTTGGGGTGACTTTGTTTAAGCATATGTCGTACTTTTGAAACAAAACTAAAAAAGCTTTCCAAAACATATTTAACAAATCTATTTTCAGGTATATCAACTGTTTCAGCCTTTTCTTGTATTGTTATTCTGCGGGGCAATGTATCAAAAGATGGAAATTTACTAAATCTGCTTCCTGCTGGAATTTTAACTCTGTCTTTTTTTGAAACCAATTGTCTTAGATGTTGATAATTTAATCTTTTTAATCTCCGAATATCAGAATCCTTATCAATTGTTTTCCAGCCTTTAACAGGGTTTGTTATTATTCTGTGAACGGAATTATTAAAATCTTCTGAGTCTATAATCGATTTAATAAATGCAAAACGCTGGTATATCGTTACAGAATTTTTAAAGAAATCTGTTGTAAATGTTTGTGATACAGGTGATGTATGCTGCATTAAAAGATCAGTACAGGCATTTGTTATGTACTCCATCATATACCTGTAGTCATCACGGTAGGTAGTTTTAACAGACTTAACTTCTATTGAAATCTTTATTGGTTCTTCTGTTGCACTAAGTATTTTTAAGACTAAAGTACCGACATAATTACCCGGGGTTAGGCGTCCCAGATTTGCATTTTTTTTAAATGGTGTTATTATACCAGGAACTTCATCAAAACTAAAACCATCAGGCAGTTTGTATTGGTAGGAATAACCTTCTAAAATCTGTAATTGAGCTTCACTATTGCCTACAGCTTCCTGCTCATCATCTATCCAAGAAATTGATTCTTTATAGTCTTTTTCAGAAAAAATGAATAAGGGAAGTTTTGTCTTGTTAGGGGTAAGTAAACGATATTCAAATTCCTTCGGCATTTTTATGCTTCGGTAAAGCTTGTAAAACCATCCTGAATTACTCTTGTTCTCATTCTAATTATTTTTTCAAGTGATAAAGGATATTTAATTTTTTCTCTATCGGTAAAATCAATGTTTTCTAATTTAATTTTTTCATCAAAATCATCTTTTTCTTTGAAACAAAGAACAGCAAGAGTTTTTAATACAGGGTCCAGCTTGCTTCTTGAACCATGCACTTTCGGTAAAAGTTTTTGTATTACAGCAGCATCAACAATATCATCAACTGTCCATTCCTCGTCATTTTCTTTTGTAAGAATTTTTAAAATACCGGCAAACCTGTAAATTTCAGAAGCACTTCTATATCCGAATTCTGCTCCTATTTTTTTAAGTTCTCTGAAAAATTCAAGTAGTATTGATTTAATTTCTGACAAATCATCAAACTTCGATATTTTAGTCCTTGATTTAGAAATAAAATCCGCAGCCATCTCTTTTCCCTTTCCTTTAATCGGACCCAGATCAGGTTTTGCCGGTTCGTTAAGAAATTCTTCCATTTCATTTTCACTTACACTGAAATCTATGACATTAGCACGATCCAGGACCTTTGGACTAAACATATAAGTAGTTTCATCAACATTTACAGTACCAATTATAAAAAGGTTTGGCGGGAGTTTGATTGAGGAAGGAACATCATCTATCCAATTATTTTCTGAATGCAGGTATATTTCCTCACCTGATTCCATCGTACTTAAGAAATCAGCAAAATATCTTTCAACGTGACTTAAATTCATTTCATCTAGAATTAAAAAGAATGGTTTATCTTCATTACCTTCTTTGCCTGCTTCAACTAGCAAATCGAGGACATTATTTTCAGGTTTAACATACTTGCCAGGTTCCAAAGCATTTGGAAAACCAAGCAAAGGCTCTCTGTTCGTCCAGTCTGCACCGACAGGAATAATACAATATTGATTTTTATTTTCTGTTATCCAATAAGCAAATGCCTGAGCTAACTTTGTTTTACCTGAGCCTGATAGACCAGTAAGGATTATAAATGATTTGGATAAAAGACCTGAAATAAAACGAACAAATAGATTATGTGGTATGAAAAAATTTGATTTATTTAGCATACTAATTATTTCAAGAATAGTATTTGCATTACCATTTTTCTTCTCATTTTTCAAGTCCTCAAACCATAGACTTTTAACATTTGGAAACTCATACAAAATATTACTTATGATTCTTGTTAAATTTAATGGGTTTTGGGGGGTTAAATTATAAGGTTTAAAATATTCTTTAATTTGGTCCACAAACTTATTTTTGTTATAACTTTCGTCTAATAAATTCTTTGATGCCATTTCTCTATGATTTTCGCTCAACATCGTCAATTCTTTTTCTGGATTATTTAAGTATGAAATGGCATTTTTAATACTTGGGGAAAGAACTTCAATGTTGTTGTTATTTATTTTGTATTTTAAAAGATTTTCTATCCATTGAGTCTGTCTAACAAAGGATCTCGCCAAGGTTCTTTTGTCTTTATATTCATTTAACCTGTTTTTGTCGGCAGCATTTAGATCACAATAACTTATTAATTGTGCAATAATGTTCAAAACTTGATACTCTTTAGAATCTTTTTCTAGCGTTTCAACAAACTGCGTATAAGTGCTTCCAGAGTTTTCAAAGCTTTTAAGTAAGAATTCAAGAAAACCTGTATTAGGCTCTTTGTAGGAATTAAATTCATTCAATTTGCTTTTAGCTTTTTCAAAATGGAATTCGTTTTCAGATAATAGTTTTTGTATTAAATCGCTATTTATAGAATTTAATATCGACGGGTTCAATTTTTCATTTTTCACTATAGCTTTATATTCCCTTAAAATTTTATGCAAGTCATTTTCTATTTTATTCCAATTCAATTCACTTGAATTTCCCAAATCATAAACCTGAAAAACATATGAGTCACCATATCTAGCAGGTCTTATTTTAAAGTTATTCTCAAAGTATTTTCTTATTGTTTGGGTGTTTGTTGGTATATTCCAATTTAAAGTGGGCGTATTTGTTTCACTAAGACCATAAGCTAAAATCAAGATATCCTGTTCCTTATAAAATAGATAAACTGGATATATGCCATCACTAGTTGTTTGATTTTCCCCTAAAAAAGAAACCCAAGGAATTCTGGCAGTCCGTCCTTGTCCGAAACCTACTTTCAACCTAAGGTTAGCATAATTATTTGGGTAATGATTTGTTACTAAATTATTGGTTTTTGCCTGCTCAATAAAAGTTGTCAGTATCTCTTTAATATTTTCTTCCATAATTATTTTTTCAAAAATTGTGAATGATTTTCCCTACCCATTAGTATTAAAATAAGGAATGCAATCTCAAACCGCCACAAAAAAAAGATAAAGTTACCTTTTACAAAATGCGGGTTTGGGGAAGGTGGAGGAAATTTTGAGGAACGTGTGTAAGGTAAGCGTTTGGGGATATTATATGGTGTTACTTTGTAGAGACGGG
>CAWIVJ010000002.1:0-7395 GCA_963839525.1 uncultured bacterium
AAACATCGAAATAACAATCTAACATTGGAGGTAATTGGAAAATAACAATTTGACAACAAGAGTTAATCGTATTCGTAGCCTCATGGCAATTGGATTTGTCCGGGGTTTTTTGTTTTGAAAATCAATCTAACCAAGAAAGGAATATGTAAAATGAGAGCAACAGACACGTTTGAAAATTTTATAGGTAAAGTTCATCAGCATGTCCCAAGATTATTATGATGAGGTAATTCCAATACGGGACATGGCATTTGAAAGTTTTGACAATATGACAATTGGGTACAAAGAATATGAAATTCTTCCCAGCGCCCAGCGTCTTATTGCCAACCGGTTAAGGATTCCACAGTCGTATCTTTCAAGGTGTCCGCAAGATCTTCAGGCAGAAAATCTCAACTACTGGCTGGAAAGGGAGAACAAGAACAGGGAAACACTTTTCTGCCGATTTTCGGGCAATAAATTGCGTGGGGTTTTCACACAAAGATACACTGCCCTTGACAATATGGAGATCCTTACAAAGATGCTGGACTATGGTTTCGATCCCGCCTGTGAGGTTCATTATTCTTTGGATGAAAGCCTTATGGTTCTGAAGGTTCCGGAATATGGCAGAATGTTTGGATTAAGTGAAAAGGATAAAATCGTTCCCGGCATCAGCATCGCAAATTCAGAAGTCGGAATCTTGGCTCTGTCAATTGAGGCATTCTTTTACAGACTTGTGTGCAGCAATGGTCTTATTGCCACAACATCAGTTGGTTCCCGATTTAAGCATGTTTCCAGAAAGGGACTGGATGAATTTCCTCAAATATTAAGCGATGTGGTGTATCAGTCTCAAGAGAGCCAGGGACGATTCCGTATTTCCATGCAGACCCCGGTGGACAATCCCCTGGAAACAATTGCCACGTTTGGCAAACAGTTTCAACTATCCCAGGATGAAACGGAAATTGTCAAAAAAGCATATTACCTCGAAGAAGGAGCAACCATGTTTCATATCATCAATGCTTTTACAGCGGCTGCCAGGAACCGGATCTGCCGCCATTGACGCATACAAACTGGAAAGAGTCGGAGGTCAGATCCTTAATTTGGTAAAACATTAACATAAAAGCGCATCAAAAAAGCTCCATCATCTTATACCGGTGATGGGGCTTTTTTTGTGCCCATACATGAGAGAGGAGAATCAAAATGAACCTGTACTGGGATGTAATTTCGATAAAGCATCAGGATAAGCTGCGGTTTCTTGCAAAAAAGAGCGGCATAACCCCTGACCATGCTTTGAACAATATTGTCGGATATCTGAAAAACGAATGGGATACAGCGTCTTGTCCGTACTACCTCAAAGAATACAAAGAGGCAAAGGACATTGAGGACATGATTGACATGATCACCAAGTGATTATCCGCTCACTGCGGGAAAGGAGATAATGACATGATGGAAATTGTAGGGAAAATTTTATTTATTGGTGGTTTTTTTGTAGCGATAATAAGCCAAATTTGTATCATAGCACTTGCCTTTAAAAACCGCTATTATGAGGGTTTGTCCTGTTTAGCAGCCCCAATGTACGCTTTGGTTAGTAGTGATTTTCGTAAAGACAATAACGTGCGATTTTTTATAAATTTGTGGGGAGTAAGTTTACTAATGGATTATTTTGGGCGCTTATGTTCTTGCAGTAGCGTAATCGCTATTTTCTAAAATCAACCTAAGACCCTCTGGGAGTTTATTCCAGGGGGTCTTTTAATTTATGGAGGACAACAAAAATGAATAATTCAAAAACTTTTTGGAAAGACCTTAAATCAGGCCATTTTGTATCAATGGTCAAAGAAGCATCACAGGGACAGACACTTTCCAATTCACAGGAAGTCTACAACGTGATGAAGCCTTTGTTTGCTGAAAATGACGATGTGGAGACTGTCTATTGTATATTTCTGAATGCCAAAAACAGAATACTCGCCATCGAGAAAATATTTTCAGGGACAATTTCATCATCCGTAATCTATCCCAGAGAATTGATCAAGCGAGTCATAGCGCTTAAATCAACAGCGATTGTTCTAACGCATAACCACCCCTCAGGATTTGTAGAGCCTTCGGCTGAAGATAAGGCCATAACTGTCAGAATGGCAATAGCACTGGCAAGCATTGATGTAACCCTGCATGATCACATCATCATAGGTGATGGTTTCCACAGCATGGCGGATTCGGGATGGCTAAAATCTGTCAGGAGCCGATATGACGATTTGCTGATATTGTAAGATCTTAAAAAACAAGGAGGTATGAAAATGGATGATTTTTTTGACGATAATAGCGATGATTTTTACGATGATTTTAGTGAAGATGGTGATTTTATGGATGACGATTCCATTGAGGATGCATTCGATGATGATTTCGGCCAGAGGATTCCCTCGATGATGATTGGCATCGAGGATGAGCCTACTGATGATATGTGTGAGGACGAATTTACCATGAAAGATGCTGTAATATTGGAGGCTATATGGGATGGGGCGTATGGGAGGGGTTGGAGGAAGGAAGCGGAGGAAACTTGAGAAAAAGATGGATGATGATCGTGATGATTAGAATCACGTAGACAATATTTTCTATGCCAATGGATATTTAAATATTTTATTGACTAAACAAGCACTTAAAACTAATCTAAATTAAAAAATAAAACAAAGTTTGGGATTTGAATTATGAAAGATATTAAATTGGCAAATACTTTTGAAGAGGTTCAAGAAATTCGAAGGAGGCAAGTAGAGGTTGAAAAAGTTGGTGGGGATCATGAAGGTATACAAAGGATTTTGACAGAGGATATGTACAGCAACCCTCTTCGATTCATAGATGAGCTATTACAAAATGCACAAGATGCCGCTCGTAAAGCCAAAAAAGAAATAAACGTTGAATTCAAGCTTTATAATGACAAATTAGTGTTTTGCCATTCTGGAAAGAATTTGACCTTCAAGACATAATCAACATAACCGGTATTGGGGTTTCTACAAAAAGAGATGAAGACATTGGAGTATTTGGTATAGGGTTCAAATCAGTTTATTATATTACAAATGAACCTCATTATTTTATTCAGGTCAATATCAATTTAAAATATCTGAATTTAGAATACCTTATTGGGTTCCTGAAAATAATAACATTCAAAAAACTGAAATTGTCCTACCTTTTAAAACCGAGACCGAAATTGAGCAAGAGAAAAGATATACTCATATTTTAATGAAATCGAATTGGAAAGTTTGATTTTTTTGCCAAATATAGAAGCAATTACATGGTATGGGCATAGAGAGGATCATCGAAAGAATTGCTTGAGTAAAGAGATTTTAGATGAGTTAGTAGATGACAATCTCGTTTTCAAAAAAATAGCAATAACAAATACATTATTAAACAGATCAAAGCATTATCTGGTTTTTCAACGAATTATTAAAATCGGCGATAAGAAGTTAAACATTGAAATCGCGTTTGGTTTTGATACTGACAAAAATGAAATTGTTCCTCTAAAAAATAATACTTTGCATGTATATTTCCCTACTAAAGAAGAAACGCATCTCAATTTTCTTCTTAATGCCCCTTTCAGAACAAATGCAAGTCGGGAAAATATAAAACTTGAAAAAGAAGATAATTTTTAAACTGCTAAAAAATACTAATTAGCTGCCGATAGTGTTTTATTTATCAAGAAACATCATCCTCATTTATTAGACATTCATTTCTACTCAAAAATAATTCCACTCAACGGAGAAGACGAAAATAGATTTTACAAAGATGTTTTCGAGAAAATCAAAGAATTGCTGATAAATCCTGAAAACAATCTTTTACCCACGCAGAATTCCAATTTTGCCTCTGCTAATAATTTGTTATTAGCAAAAATCATTCACTAATTAAATTGTTAAACAATAGAGATATTAAACAATTATTTGGCAAGGAATATTGGATGATCAGCCAAATCGCTGCCACAAAAGATTTATATATATATCTGAACGAGCATTTAGGTATTAAAGAAATTGGATTTCGAAAATTTTGCTAAAAAATTTACGGCGGAATTTATCTCAACAAAAGATGATGCGTGGGTAAAAATGTTTTACAAGACCTTATTAAACAATTCAAAACGGCTTTGGGAGAAAAAACCATGGGAAATCAAATATTCCTAGCAAAATCAAACTGATGGCATTTGGAAAACAAAGCCTATTATTAGGTTAGATAAGGAAAAGCATATTCCTCCCTATGATGAGCAAGGTAAGCTTCAAGCTTGGTTGCCTTCAAAAACTACATCGTACTTTAATACAGTAAAATCTACTTTAATTGAGGATGAAGATGCAAAAAGGTTTTTAACAGCACTTGGATTGAAAAAGCCGGACTTACTTGCAGAATTCACAGAATATATTGCGCCAAATTATACAGATGAGAATTTAGATGTTGAAAAGCAAAAATATCTGAAAGATTTTTATAAGGCTATCGAAACATACGAAGAAGTTAAAAAGAATTCAGAAAAAAGGGATGAATTTATAAAAACTATAAAATCTCTTCACTTTATCAAGGCTGAAAATATTTCTACAGGTAATAAGTTGTTAAAAAAACCTGAAGAAGTCTATATACCTACCAAAAAACTCAAAATATGGTTTCAGGGTAATAAAGAGGTTTATTTTGTTGAAAATATATATCAAGATTTTGATGATGATGGAAAAAGGCTAAATGATTTTTTTTCTGCGATAGGTATTTCAAAAGAAATTAGATTTTTTTTCAAACCGAAGTTTTATAGTATGAAAGAACATTATTGCAGCTCTCGACATCGTTATCATGATATTAAACCCACAAATTTTGATCCTAAATTTGATGTGGATGGTTTAAGTCATGCTCTTAATAATATAAACATAGAACGATCCAAAATAATTTTGGATAAGGCTGTTAATAAATTTAGCCACTTAATAACAGCCAAAATAAAATCGGCAAAGTTCCAACGTTGCTTGAGAGGAAATTACGACAAAAATAAGCCGGAAGAAATACCTATGGAGAAAAGGATAACTTCTATTGCAGGGAAGCTTTTAAGGGAAAAATATTGGCTTTATGATACAAACGAAAAGCTGATCCAAAAACCAAACTCAGAAATATCGCTTAAAGATTTACATGATGATTATGATAAACACCATGATAATATAAATAAATTAGTCAAATCGTTAGGACTCCAGCCTGATACTTTTACAAAGGAACAAGTTGATAAATATTTACAAAAGTTTAAGGAAGAGATTGAAGAACTTAAAAGAGAGCTTAATAAATACAAAAAGACAAAAACCAGAGAAAAACCTAAGCGTGAATATATATTAGGTGAATTGCCAATTAAAGCGCATACCTAAACCAGAAATTATGCCAACAAATGACGGACGGGATTTAA
This sequence comes from uncultured bacterium, assembly GCA_963839525.1. Lineage (GTDB taxonomy): Bacteria > Cyanobacteriota > Vampirovibrionia > Gastranaerophilales > Gastranaerophilaceae > CAWIVJ01. The sequence continues at coordinate 5,369 of CAWIVJ010000002.1, forward strand.
TAGGACTTGAAGAACAAGACCATACAAAAGATGGATTTGATATTGATAAAAATAAGGATGGCAAAGAATTGACTGATAAAGATCATGGTAGAGAGGAAAACGATATTCATCCTGATAATAAGGAATATGGTCGTTGGGCGGAAGAATATGTCGTAAAAGAATTAAAAGAAAAAATATAATAGTGAAAAAGATATAGTCATAGAATGGTTAAACGAGAAGGTTGAAAAAGGTAAAGGTTGCGATATTATAATTAGAAAAAGTAATGAACCGTTTGAGTTTATTGAAGTAAAAGGCAAAGTAAGCAATAAACCGGAATTTTTTGAAGTCACGGACATGCAATTCAGATTTGCCCAGAAAGAAGGAGATAAATTCTTTTTTTATATAGTATCTAATGTTAAATCTGATAAGATTAAAATAGATAGGTTGATAAAAAACCCAATTAAATTGTGGAAAGAAAACAAGCTACCTGCCTATCCAGTTAGATTCAAATTGTAAAAAAAACAATATTCACAAATAGTTATCTTTTTCTGCCCTACAACAACAATGTTAGAAGCATCCTTGGAGGTGTAGAATGTCTAAAAAATCTAACTGGAAGACTGGCAAAGAAATAATAGACGAAGAAGGTATCAAAGAAATTGAATTTTTCAATGATTATGTCCGAAAAGGTCTTCAACCGCACAATGAATTAGGCAGGCCAATCTCACCTTCAAATATATTGAAACCAGATGCAAAAGGAAAGATGTCGGCTGAAAAGACGTCATAGCTCTGAATCGATTGAAGATCCGGTTAGAGATACTATGGAAAATATTAGACGGACTTTTCATCCGATATTAAGAAAGAAAGAATTGGAAGACAGTTGGAACGTATTTGAACTTCCCAAAGATGAATCAAGAGCTGTTATTGTGCTTCACAAACTCCGGGACAGCCTCTACGACAAGGATGACATTAAGAAATTTCGTGGCTCGCTTGATTCAGAAAAAGAAAAAAAGAAACCTGCTAAAAAAGGAATGCGTGAGAGCACCAAAACCAAGCTTGAAGTCCAGCGAGTTGCCAAAGAACTTTATGAAAAATATCCTGAATATCACCCTGAAATTGATACTTATGGTAAAATGCTTCAAAGGAAGGAAATTCGGGATGCTGGTGCAAAAGATTATCAACTTGGAACAGTCCAGAAATGGATTAGTGAAGTTGCCCCAGATTGGGCAAAAAAAGAAGGAGTAAGACCTAAAAAGAAATAATCCCAATCTACTTCACAAACCCCCTTCTACGTCTGGAAAACCCTTTTCCACGAAAAAAAATATAAAATATTTTACTTTCATCTAATTCCTTAGATTTAATAGCATTCATAATCATTTTTAAACGTGCTTCCTTTATTGAAAACCCTTTTCCACGCATGGTGCGATATTGACGTAAGGATTTTATGTGCTTATCTTGTTACTCATGCGAGGCATATTGCGATGTCTTTGCTTGGTAGTTAATTATTGTTTTGAAGGAGAAGCTAAAATGAGTAAAAAAAATCTTAATCAAGTTAGTTTTGTGGTGTCATTTTTAAATGTCCCATTGGATTGAAATGAGAATATTGGTTTTGACACTTCTTGTGTTTTGCATAGCAACTGGATATGAGCGCATTGTGGTATGTTGTAGAGGTGCATATGTTTAATTGAGTCCTCAGCATGTAGTCAGAGATGATCTTCACATTCCTAAGGAATGACATGTCTATTTCACTGAGTTGTGGTCGAAAGTCGATAGGAACGTTATGGTTTATGACCAGCGGAGAATGGTGAAATTTTCGGATTACAAAATTGGATTGTTCTATTTATGTCCTTCGGATTTGTATGTGAACGGTTCTACTGTTTTGAATTAATTAAACAAAACGCTGCTGTCCGTCCGAGCAGCAGCACAAGAAGGTGTTTTAGCACTAAATAAAATAAATCAGGAGGATATAAATTATGTTTCAACCAATTACAACAAAACTTGCTGGTGTCTCGTTTGGTAATGCTCAAGAGCACATAAAGAAATTCGGTTGT
>CAWIVJ010000003.1:0-63585 GCA_963839525.1 uncultured bacterium
TTCAAAAACACAAGTCGAAATTGGGCGGAAAAATTGTTGAAATCGAAACAGGGAAGTATGCAAATACAGCAACCGGTTCAGTAACAATTAAATGTGAAGATACAATGTTATTTGTTCATGCATACTGTAACTAAAGAACCAAGAGCAGGAATAGATTTTTTCCCGTTATTAATTGATTATGAAGAAAGAATGTCTGCAATCGGACGTATACCCGGTGGTGTATAACCGTTCTGAAGGGCGTTCAAGTGAAAAGGCAATATTGGTTTCAAGATTAATTGACAGACCAATTAGACCTTTATTTCCTAAAGGATATAGAAATGATGTTCAAATTGTTTCACAATTATTTAGCTATGATCAAGAAAATCAGCCTGATACATTAGCAATGTTAGGAGCATCTTTTGCATTAATGCTTTCAGGAGCTCCGTTTGAAGGACCTATAGGTGCAGTTAGAGTTTCTAAAATTGATGGACAATTGATTGCCAATCCAACGCACCAACAAGCTGAAAAATCCGCTCTTGATATTGTTATTGCAGGTACTGCTGATTCTGTAATTATGGTTGAGGCAGGCTGTAAGTTCGTTACTGAAGAAGATATTATGGAAGCTGTTGAGTTTGCTCAAATCGAGATTAAAAAACAATGTGAAGCTCAAATAGCCTTTGCCAAGGAATGCGGTATCACAAAGCAGGAATTTGTTGATTCTTACGATACAACAGAATTGGCTGAAATTATTAAATCGACAGCTTATGATTTAATTCATGATGCTTATCATAACTTTGACAGAGAATACAGACAAAATAAGCTTGACGAAGCTAAAAAATTAGTTAAAGAAAAAATAGAAGCATTACCCGAAGACCATGCAATTAATAAAATGATGATTGAGTCAGGAATTAACTTTGTTTCAGAAGAATTTAAAGCTCTTGAAAAAAAAGTTATGCGTTCAATGATTACAGAAGAAGGTACCAGAGCTGATGGAAGAAAACCTGAAGAAGTTCGCCCGATTTGGTGCGAAGTGGGTGTAATTCCAAGAGCTCACGGTTCAGCTATTTTCACAAGAGGCCAAACTCAAGCGCTTTCGATTGCTACTCTCGCAGGACCCGGCATGAAGCAAGAACTCGACGGGGTTGATCCTGAAACAGAAAAAAGATATATGCATAAATATATCTTTCCTGGATTTTCAGTAGGAGAAGTAAAACCGACAAGAGGTCCGGGAAGAAGAGAAATCGGTCATGGATGCGTTAGCTGAACGTGCTAATATCCCTGCTCTCCCATCAGCTGAAGAATTTGGATATGTAATTAGAGTAACTTCTGACATTTTGGAATCAAATGGTTCAACCTCTATGGCATCAACCTGCGGAAGTTCAATGGCATTGATGAATGCAGGTGTTCCGGTTAAATGTATGATAGGCGGTGTTGCAATGGGGCTTATCAAAGAAGGAAATTCTGAGGTTGTTCTTACTGATATTCAAGGAATTGAAGATTTCTTGGGTGATATGGACTTTAAAGTTACAGGCAACGAAGAAGCAATTACGGCTTTGCAAATGGATATGAAAGCTAAAGGCATTTCTAACGAAACATTGAGAAAAGCTCTTGCTCAGGCAAAAGACGGAAGATTACACATATTAAGTAAAATGAAAGAAGCAATTTCAGCTCCCGGGGCAATGTCGCCTTACGCTCCTAGAATATTCACAATGCAAATAGCTAATGAGGATATTGGTTCTGTTATCGGACCCGGCGGAAAGCAAATTAGAGCAATTGTTGATGCTTCCGGTGCTGAAATTGATATTCAAGACAGCGGTATTGTTACAATTACATCTAACGACCAAGAGGGTGCTGATATTGCAATAAAGATGATTAAAGGCATTACATTTAAACCCGAAGAAGGAATGGTTATTAAGGGTAAAGTTGTAAGAATTATTCCAATCGGTGCATTCGTTGAACTAGGCGGAGGCAAAGATGGAATGGTTCATATTTCTCAAGTTTGCAATGAGAGAATTGAAACAATTGAACCTTACTTAAACGTTGGTGATGAAGTTGTTGTTAAAGTAATCAGGATTGACGACAAAGGCAGAGTTAACCTCACAGTTAAAGGTGTAACCGATCAGGAAAAATCTCAATTCCTGGTAACATGTTAAATATAGGGATAAATTCATAAAAGAAGCGCCCTGTGAAAATTTTCACAGGGCGCTTCTTTTTACACCTATAAAAAAATGTCGATGGGGGGACTCGAACCCCCACAGATTTCTCCACACGCCCCTCAAGCGTGCGCGTCTACCATTCCGCCACATCGACTTTTTTTGCTGGACTAGAACGCCCAACCTGCTACTGTCATCACGCACTGCTTAAAACGCTTTATTTAAAAAGGTTTGTCATTCTGATGCGGGATCTTGTAACAATAAATGATTATGGATCCCGCATATTTTCGATTATTATAATTTTATAACTTTAATGTTGCGGGATGACAAATAACGCGGGCCGAGCATACTTGCCCGACAACTTTAATTATCATAATTAAAAAATTAATCGAAAACAAGTTATTTTTTATTGAAAAATCCCATGATTTTTCCTAATAACCCTTCATCTTCTTCCATCTGAACATTTTCAAGCTTATTAATTTTTGCTTTAACCTTTTCATACTCTTCATTTACAGGCGAAATTGAAATAAACTTGTTATAAAATTCTAAAGCTTTTTCCTTATTCTTAAGTTTTTCATAAACCATTGCTATTTTTTTCAAAATCATAGAATTTTTTTCCTCAATTGAGTATAATTTTTCAAGAACTTCAGCTTCTCCTCTATAATCACCAATACTTCCCCTGAATTCAGCAACCTTTTCCAAAGCTTTTCTATTTGTTGGGTCAAGACCTGCTAATTTTTCCCAAAATTCATTAGCCTGATTTTTATCATCGAGGGTTTCTAATAATTCTGCTATATTTCTAATTAAAATATGATCAGAGCTATTTAACTGATAAGCCGAAAAATATTCACTTAAAGCAATATCCTTATCATTTTTTGTAAGACTATATTTAGCCCAGCTAATATGCGCATCAAAATCATTGCCCTTTTCCTCTGAAATCAAAGCTCTCATTTGATGTACCAAAGGTGAATTTTTTTCTATTTTTTCAAATTCATTTACAAATTCAAGACTTTTTTCCCAATTCTTAGTATTAAAATAATACTGGGCTAAAAGTAAATAATATTGAGAATTTTGTTTGTAATTAGATTTAATTTTTTCTAAAATTTCAAAAGCTTCTTGATTTTTTTCTTCAGCCAAAAGACTTTTTACTTTAACTAAATCATCTTTGGTAAATTCTCTAGCTTTATCCGGTTGATTATTTTTTAAATAAAGCTGAGCCAAACTTTCTTTAACAGAATCTGTATTAAATCCTCTTTCACAAGCTCTTTCAAGAGTTTCTATAGCACTTGTTACAGAATCTTCATTTACATATACTTGAGCAAGTTTTAAAAAAACAACCTCATTTAAAGCTGAAGTATCAAGAATTCTTAAATATTCATCAATTGCTTGATGGTTTTTGCCTGTCTGTTCATATAAACTTGCTAAAACAAATCTTGTAGAATTGCTTTCTCCTTCATTTTTAGCTTTATCCAAAGCTTTTTTAAAATCATTTATGGCATGACTTAATTCTTGTTGAATAACATGCAAGTTCCCTCTAAAAATATAGTACTTATAACGGTCTGTATGAAAGTAAATATCCATTAATTGTTCATACGCTAAAGTATTTGTAACATCGAATTCAAGAATCTTGCCGTAATATTCAACTGCTTCTTCTTTTTTATCCAAAATAGTTGCCAAATGCCCTAATTTTTGCAAAATATCAATACTTTTAGGCTTTTGAATATATATTTTTTTATATTCTTCATATGCTCTATCATATTGCTCATTTTCTTCAAGTTGTTCTGCTATATTCATGCTCATAATTTACCTCTTTCCGCCTTTGTGTCGTTGCGAGGAATGAACGAAGTGGATGACGAAGCAATCTAATTTTTTGGATTGCTTCACTACCGTTTGCAATGACATATTAATATTAAACCAAAAAAACTACTTAAAAACTACCTAGTTGTAGATATTTTGTGCTTTTTCAATTCCCTCTTTTAAGTAATCTTCAATCATAGTTTTTTTTAATATCTCTTTCAATTTTTCAAGTTCTCCCCCTAAAAAATTTTGTAAAACATATGCTTCTGAAGAAATATTGGGCTGAGGACCTATTCCTATTTTTAATCTGTCAAATTTATCGGTTCCAAGATTATTAATAATTGATTTTACGCCATTATGCCCACCATCAGAACCTGAATTTCTGAACCTTACTCTTCCCAAATCAATTGAAATATCATCATAAATAACTAAAATATCTTTTATATCGATTTTATAAAAATTCATTACAGCAAGAATAGCTTCGCCAGATAAATTCATATATGTCAAAGGTTTTATTATCACGATATCTTCTTCATTAAATTTAAATTTTGCAACCATTGATTTAAGTTTTTTTTCTTGTTTAAAGTTTTGATTATGACTACTAACAAAAAAATCCACCATCATAAAACCCACGTTATGTCTGGTAAAAAAATACTTTGTTTCAAAATTTCCTAGCCCGGCTATTAGTTTCATTTCTTTTATTGTCCTTTTAGATACATTATATTTATAATTTTAACTCAAATAAATATTACCAATCAGATTTATCTACCTTGTGCATTAAAAAAAGTTAAAAAAAGATTATGAATATAATACCGAATAATAATTCTCAGTCAAAGAGGGAGGATAAAAATGATTTCAAAAGATAAACCAATCATACAAACAAAGAGTTCCCAGAAAGTTGCAAAATTTTTAGATAGCAACAATTTACATAAAAAAGACTTCGCGGAAATGATCGGAGTTACACTCTCTTATGTGTATAACTTGATCGATAATACGATTCCTTTTTCAACACGTTCAACAACTCTAGAAAGAATTGCCACTGTTATGGATGTTGAGCCGGAAGAATTTGAAGAATATAAAATTCCTCAAGAACCTATTCTTTTGGATGAATCCACAGAATTTCTAAGAAACAGTATAAAATCAAAAGGACTTTCAATCGTAAATTTCTTAAAATCTTTTCCGCGCAAAAAACGTCTTGAAATTGTAGATATATTAAGAGGTTCAAGCCCTCTACCAATTGATTTTAAAGAACTCAGTATGATCGCACAAGTGCTTGATTTAAGCAAAGATGAAATTTACCCGCTCTGGGAAAACCGCCTAAAACAGGTTCTTGAAGCGAGCGGCATGAATATTAATGCAAATTCAGCTTTAATAAATACCATGTTTGATTGTGCAAAAAAATTCATAAGCTTAAAATAATAAAATTCAAAAAAATCCCTGAGTGCGAAAAAAGTTATTTAAATATCTTTTTTCGCGCTTTCTAAATAAAAAAATTTGCGCTTGGTGCGATTCGAACGCACGACCTATCCCTTAAAAGGGGAGTGCTCTACCTGCTGAGCTACAAGCGCAAATTTCTATTTGCTTATCTCTATTTAATTTTCAACTTTTTTCTTCTATCTCGGCAGGTAGAGCTTTAATCTAACTGGCGTCGGTTTTAGCTTTGCTAAAAACCGACTGGGCTGCTGAGCTACAAGCGCAAATTTCTATTTGCTTATCTCTATTTAATTTTCAACTTTTTTCTTCTATCTCGGCAGGTAGAGCTTTAATCTAACTGGCATCGGTTTTAGCTTTGCTAAAAACCGACTGGGCTGCTGAACTACAAGCGCAAATTTATTTTATCTATAAACCTGTTTAAATCATCTACACTCAGCTAGTTGTGCAAATGTATTTACATATTAAGCTTATCAAGAAAATATTCGCTCGTCAACTATTTTTAGAAATTTAATCCGGCTTCTCTTGCAGCATCAGCTAATGCTGCGACTCTTCCGTGATACAAGAAACCACCTCTGTCGAATACAACTTCCTTTACTCCAGCTTTCAATGCTTTTTTAGCAACTGATTCACCAACCGCTTTAGCTGCTTCAATATTTCCGCCATGTCCTAAATTAGCTTTTAAATCTTTATCAATACTTGAAGCTGAAGCAATTGTAATACCTTTTACATCGTCAATCAATTGAGCATAAATATGCTTTGTACTTCTATAAACTGCCAGCCTTGGAGATTCACTCGTTCCGGAAAGCTTAATTCTTACTGTTTTGTGTCTTTTTTGTGTTTTGTTTTTTCTGGTTACTGATTTAATCATTTTTCTTTTCTCCTATTACCCAAACCTTCTTAATTGATTAATTTAAGGGTTTATACGGGCTTTGCTGTTAAGAAGCAAAAACTGCTTACTTAACACATTTCACTTATTTCTATTTTTTACCTGTCTTACCGGCTTTACGTCTTACATATTCGCCTTCATAACGAACTCCTTTACCTTTGTAAACTTCAGGAGGTCTTTTTGAGCGAATTGTAGCAGCTACATCACCTACTGCCTGTTTATTTGAACCTTTTACAGTAATATTTGTATTTTGTTCTACGATAATTGTAATACCTTTTGGCGGTTCAAAATTTATCGGATGAGAATATCCTAATTGTAAATTCAAGGTTGTACCTTGCATTGCTGCACGATAACCTACACCTTGAAGTTCCAGTTTTTTCTCAAAACCTGTTTTAACTCCGTTAATTGCATTTGCAACTAAAGTTCTTGAAAGCCCATGCAATGCTCGAGTCTTTCTTTCTTCATCTCGTCTTGTTAAAACAACTTTATTATCTTCTTTTTTTACAATGATTTCTTCTCTAATCTCAACACTTTCTGTTCCTAACGGTCCTTTTGCTGTAACTGTTTGTCCATCAATTGTAACTTCTACTCCTTGCGGAATCTCTATCGGTAATTTACCTATACGTGACATAATTTTCTCCTTTTCTAGGTTAAACGTTTCTGTCAATTGAGCTTAACCGGTTATTATATTTTTAAGCTTAAAACCTAACCTGTTTTTTTGTTTCCTGTTTACTGTTTTCCGTTTACTTTATTACCATACGTAACAAAGAACTTCGCCACCAAGTTTTTCTTTACGAGCTTTTCTATCAGTCATTAAACCTTTACTTGTTGAAATAATTGCAATGCCTAAACCGCCAAATACTTGAGGTAAATTTTTAGATTTACAATAATTTCTTAAACCTGGTCTCGAAACCCTTTTTAAATTAATAATAACAGGCTTATTTTTTTCGTCATACTTTAATACAATCGTTAAAAAACTGAATTTTTCTTCCTGTTTTGTTGAATAATCAGTAATATAACCTTCTTCTTTCAACAATTTAGCTAATTCAATTTTTAATTTTGAACTTGGCATCTCTATTTTTTCATGAGAAACCGTATTCGCATTTCTGATTCTTGTCAGCATATCTGCTATTGGATCTGTGTTCATTTTTTTGTCCTTCATTTTGGAGAGGTTTGGGTCTACTTAGAGGGGGTTGGCTTTTTAATTTCAAATCGGCTAAGCTTCTAACCTTCTAAACCTCTATTACTACTTACTAAAATCATTGGAGGCAATTTCTGCTCCATTTCTAGCAGTATAGTAAATCAACTTTTATATATTGAATTACCAACTAGCTTTAACAACACCGGGAAGTAATCCCCTGTGTGCCATTTCTCTTAAGTGAATTCTGCACAAACCAAAATCCCTGTGAAAGCCATGAGGTCTTCCGCAGATACTGCATCTGTTGTGCAATCTTACTTTAGGATATTTTCCTTTTGCAGCAAGCTCAATACGTCTTGCTTCTTTGTTAATCATTGCTTTTTTAGCCATTTTGAGTACATCCTTTATTTTCTTTAATTTATGTTTAAGTGAACGATATCATCGGTAAATGATTTTTTACCGTTTACTATTTACTGCTTCTTAAAAGGCATTCCAAGCTCTGCAAGCAAAGCTCTGCCCTCATCATCTGTCTGAGCTGTTGTAATAACCGAAACATTCATTCCTTTTACTAAATCAACATCTTCATATTTGATTTCGGGAAAAAGAGATTGTTCTTTCAATCCTAATGTGTAATTGCCACGTCCATCAAAACTTTTTGGACTGACACCTCTAAAGTCACGAATACGAGGTAAAACAACACATATTAATTTTTGTAAGAAATCATACATTCTTTCACCGCGAAGTGTTACCATAGCACCAACCGGCATTCCTTCTCTTAATTTATAAGACGCGATTGATTTTTTTGCTTTTGTTACAACACATTTTTGTCCAGCAATTTTTGTCAACTGCGCTTCAATTGATTCTGCTATTTTTGAATTATGAGAAGCTTCTCCAACACCCATATTTAACACTACTTTATGCAATTTGGGTACCTGGTGATCATTTTTATAACCAAATTTTTCTTTTAATGTTTTTTTAACATCTTCTTGATATTTTTTTCTTAAGCTTTTTGTCTTTGCCATTTTTTCTTCCTTTTTGTACAATGTTTAATCCTGCTCAAGAGAACTAAACATCTAATTGCTCACCACATTTTTTACAAACACGGATTTTTTTTCCTTCAACTACATCGTGCTTGATCCTTGTCGGTTTCTCACAACTTGGACATACAATCATCACATTTGAAGAATCAAGAGCTGCTTCAATTTTTATTAAACCGCCTTGAACTCCCGCCATTGGATTTGGCTTTTGTGCTTTTGTAACCAAATTTGCGCCTTCTACAAATACTTTAGATTCAGAAGGATTTGTTTTTTTAACGTTTCCTATTTTACCTTTGTCTTTACCTGCGATAACCATTACTCTATCACCGGTTTTAACATTTAAGCTTTTCTTATTTTGTTTAGCCATTATTTTATCCTTTTGATTTAAAGGTCTAACGGTTGAAGATTTCTTTTCAATTCCGTTTACCGTTTACTGTTTACTATATAACTTCTGGAGCAAGAGAAACTATTTTCATGAAGTTTTTATCTCTCAATTCACGGGCAACCGGTCCAAAAACACGTGTTCCCCTTGGATTTCCATCTTTGTTAATTATTACTGCTGCGTTTTCATCAAATCTGATTACTGAGCCATCGTTTCTTTTGATATCTGCTTTAGTTCTTACAATAACTGCTCTTACAACTTCAGATTTTTTTACCGCCATATTTGGAGTCGCATCTTTTACAGTAGCAACTATTATATCACCGACTGCCGCAAATTTTTTATTTGAACTGCCTATAACACGGATACACAAAATTTCTTTTGCTCCTGTATTGTCTGCTACTGCTAATCTTGTTTCTTGCTGTATCATTGTTTGTTTATCCTTTGTTTTAGTTTATTTACTTCTTACTTTAGTAAAAATGGTAAAATCTTTAACAGAATTTTTTCATTTACTGATTACGTTTGCTATTTACTTAGCTTTTTCTAAGACTCCAAGAATTGTCCAACGTTTTCCGCCTGAAATCGGCTTTGATTCGATAATTCTTACTACATCACCTTCAGAACAAATTCCCTTTTCATCATGAACTTTGTAGTTTTTATTTGATTCCATAATTTTTTTGTATTTCGGGTGAGGTTTGTAAGATGCAACTTTCACTACCGCTGTTTTTTCCATTTTGTTACTTACTACTACACCTTGTTTTTCTTTTTTAGGCATTTTGTACCTCTTTTTCTTTAATAACTGTTTTTACTTGTGCTATTAATCTTTTTGTAGTTGAAATTAAAGCCGTATTTTCTAACTTGTGGGTAGCTTTTTGCACTCTTAAATTAAATAATTGCTTTTTAAAATCAACTATTGCACTTTTTAATTCATCTATTGTTTTCTCACGCATTTCTTGCAATTTCATTTTTATTGTTCCTTATTTTTTTCTATAATTTTAACTTTAATAGGAAGTTTTTGAGCCGCTAACTTTAATGCCTCTACTGCATCATTTCTATCAAAGTATTCTAATTCAAAAAGAAGTCTTTTTGGCTTAACCACTGCTACCCAGTATTCCACATTACCTTTTCCTGAACCCATACGAGTTTCTGCAGGTTTTTTAGTAATCGGTTTATCAGGGAAAATTTTTATCCAAACATTACCGCCACGTTTAATTTTACGTGTCATTGTTCTTCTGGCAGCTTCTATTTGACGACTTGTAATCCAGCCGGGTTCAACTGCTTGAATCGCATATGAACCGAATTCGAGTTGAGTTCCTCTTGTTTCGGTACCGGTCATACGGCCTTTCATTCTTTTACGATATTTTGTTTTTTTAGGCATTAACATTGTTTTCGTTCCTTATATTTTATTATTTTATTTATGACTCACTTGCTTTACGTTTTGAACGTCTTCCCATAGATTTGTCCTCAAGATGTCCTGCTTTTTTTGCTGCTTTAATATTCAAGTCAGCTTGTTCATTAGGCATTAAATTTCCTTTAAATATCCAAACCTTGACACCTATTTTACCCATTATTGTATCCGCTTCAGCAAATCCGTAATCAACGTCCGCTCTTAATGTTTGAAGCGGAATTCTTCCTTCTTTTGCCCATTCTGAACGGGCAATTTCAGCACCGCCCAATCTTCCTGATACCATAACTTTGATACCCTGAACACCTGCTCTCATTGTACGCTGCATAGCTTGTTTCATCGCACGTCTGAAAGCAATACGTTTTTCCAGTTGAAGAGCAATTGACTCTGATACTAATTGAGCATCAATATCAATTCTCGCAACTTCAACAACATTAATTATTACAGGTTTTTTTAGATATTTTGAAACTTCATTTTTTAAATCATCAATTCCTTGTCCACCACGTCCCACAACAATACCAGGTTTTGCAGTAACAACTGTTATTGTTGTATTTTGGGCTTTTCTTGCAATTAATATTCTTGATACACCTGCGGTGTAAAGTTTTTTCTTAATAAATTTTCTTATCTTTGCATCTTCTGATACGAACTCGGCATAATCCCTTACTTTAGCATACCATGTACTAAGCCAGGGTTTAATTATACCTACTCTAAATCCGGTTGGATGTGTTTTTTGTCCCATCTGTTTTACGTCCTTTGTTATTGTTTTCTAACTCTTTGTTTGAGTGAAATGTGAATGGTGTGAAAGGTGAACAGTTTTATTCTCACTTCTCACGTCTCACTAATCACTTAATTTGATTGTTAAATGCGAAGTGCGTTTTAGTCTTCTGTAAATACGACCTTGCGCTCTTGGTTTACCTCTTTTATATGTTACGCTTTCATCAGCAAAAATTTCTGAAATTTTCAAAGCATCTGGGCTTGCACCAAATTTTTCTTGTGCATTTGCAACCGCAGCTTTTAAATTCTTCTCAACTACTCTTGCTGCAAAATAAGGCATAAAACGTAACGTTGTTTGCGCTTCTACAACAGCTTTTCCACGAACTTCATTGATTACTCGGCGAAGTTTTCTTGCTGTCATTTTTATATTTGTTTGTTTTGCTTTTGCTTCCATTGTTTTAATCCTTACGATTTTATTATTCTATTACTTTTTACTATCTTCTTTTTGCTGTTTTGTCACTACCTGCATGACCTCTAAACAACCTTGTTGGAGCAAATTCGCCCAATTTATGTCCAATCATTTGCTCTGTAACATAAACAGGAACATGTGTCTTACCGTTATGCACAGCTATTGTATGCCCTAACATATCAGGTACAATCATTGATGCTCTTGACCAAGTCTTTATTACCTTTTTTTCAGAACTTTCATTCATCTTATTTATTTTTCTCTGTAAAGAATCCTCTACATATGGACCTTTTTTTAATGAACGTGCCATTAACAATTTCTCCTTTATTTATTCTTTGTTTTTCTTCTTCTAACAATTAACTTGCTTGAAGCTTTTTTCTTATTTCTGGTTTTTGCACCAAGAGCTGGTTTACCCCAAGGTGTTTTAGGGTTACCGCCTGGACCTGTTTTACCTTCACCACCACCATGAGGGTGATCGCAAGGATTCATTGTGACACCGCGAACCGTAGGTTTTATACCTAAATGACGTTTTCTTCCCGCCTTACCAATTTTTAAGTTCTTATACTCAGCATTTCCCAGAATTCCTACTGTTGCTAAACATTCTTTTCTTACCATTCTCATTTCTGATGAAGGAAGTTTGATTGTAACGTAGTTCCCTTCTTTAGCCATTAATTGAGCCGCATTACCGGCTGCACGAACTAATATTCCGCCCCTGCCGGGTTCTAACTCAATATTGTGAATCATTGTACCCAAAGGAATTAACTCCAAAGGAAGGGCATTTCCTGTTTGAATTTGTGCATCAGAACCACTCATAATTACATCTTCAACGTTTAATCCATCAGGTGTTAAAATGTATCTTTTTTCCCCATCAGCATAAAAAACCAATGAAATTCTTACATTTCTGTTTGGATCATATTCTATTGTTTTTACTGTTGCAGGAATTCCAAACTTTTCTCGTTTAAAATCAATTATACGGTAAGCTTGTTTTGAACCACCGCCCTTGTGACGGCAAGTTATTCTACCGGTATTATTTCTGCCTGCTTTTTTCTTAAGAGGCTTCAAAAGAGATTTTTCAGGCGTATCTGTAGTGATTTCCTGATAATCACTTTTCATCATTCCCCTTTGACCAGGTGAAGTTGGATTTATTTTTCTAATAGCCATTTTTCTACGTCCTTTGTTTGTTTTTTTGTTTTCTGATTATTTTGTTAAACTAGGAAACGGATTTTTTACCATTTACTGTTTACAGTTCACTTTTTATGCTCCTGTTAGTTCCTCGATAGGATCGCCCTCTATTGTAACAATCGCTTTTTTGCTTGATTGAGTTTGCCCGGATTTATAACCCATTCTTTTTGCATGAGAAGGCATATAAACCGTTCTTACTTTTTTAACTTTTCTTCCTGGAAAAGTTAACTCAACCGCTTGTGCTATTTCAACTTTTGTTGCAGTTTTAACAACTTCAAAAGTATACTGCCCTAAGGCAACACCCACCATTGATTTTTCTGTAATCAACGGTTTTTTTATAACGTCATACAGCTTTTCTGTGTTTGTTCTTTCTGTGCTCATTTTTTCAACCTTTCAGTTACTTCATTAACTGCAGCTTCTGTCATTACCACAGAATCAGCTTCCAATAAATCTTTTACATTTAAATTTGACGGCAAAATTATTTTTACACTCGGGATATTTCTTGCCGCTAATTCTAAATATTTATTTTCTGCCGCTTTAATATCAGCGATAATCAAAACTTTACCTTCAACTTTTAATGAAGCTAGAGCTTTTACCATTAATTTTGTTTTAGGTTCGGTTATTTCTGAAAAATCCTTGACTACAACAAGTTTTTCATTTCTTGCAGAAAGCGCTGATTTTAAAGCTAATTTTCTTGCCTTTTGCGGAATAGAGAAAGAATAATCTCTTGGTTTTGGACCAAAAATTACACCACCGCCTGCAAATAAAGGCGATCTGATTGAGCCTGCTCTTGCTCTACCTGTACCTTTTTGTTTCCAAGGCTTTCTTCCGCCGCCTGAAACTTCTGCTCTTGTTTTTGTACATGCAGAACCTTGCCTTGCGTTATTTAATTGTCTTCTCAAAGCTAAATGCATAACGTGTAAGTTAGGTTCTACTCCAAAAACACTTTCATTTAAAGCTATTTCGCCTAATTTCTTTCCGTTTGTACTTAGTATTGTTAGTTCTTTACTCATTTTATTTATCCTTTGTTTTAACGGGGTAAAACCCATTCTACTTTTTGTTTATATCAATTCCATTTTATTCTTGAAGGTTTAATTGTAACTAATTTTCCTTCAGGACCTGGGACTGAACCTTTTATTAAAATTAGAGAGTTTTCACTATCGACTTTAACCAATTTTAATTTTGTTACTGTAACTCTTTCGTTACCCATATTGCCGGCCATTTTTTTACCTTTGATAACACGGCTTGGAGTTGTACCTGCACCGATTGAACCTGGTTCTCTATGGTTTTTAGAACCATGGGACATTGGTCCTCTTGAAAAATTCCATCTTTTTACTGTACCTTGAAATCCTTTACCGATGGATTTACCTATTACATCAACTTTTTCAATTCCTTCCAAAATTGAAAGCTCGATTTGCTTACCAACAGTGTAATCTTGAGGATTATCAACTCTAAATTCTTGTAAATGTCTGAAATTTTCAAGTTTATTTTTCTTAAAATGTCCGATTTGCGCTTTTGTCAAGTGTTTTTCCTTTGCTGAAACTGTTCCTACTTGAATTGCATTATAACCGTCTTTTTCAACAGTTTTAACTTGAGTAACAACAATCGGATCTACCTTAATAACGGTTACAGGAATTACAAGTCCTTGTTCATCAAAGACCTGTGTCATACCAAGTTTTTTACCTATCACACCTAGTGTCATATTTTTACCTTTCTTGCTTTCTGGCTATATTTTTTCTTTTCACCAAGTTGCACCTTCTTGCGAGCGCTACGTTACTTACTTTACTTTGCCTTTGGTCTTAGCTTGACCTGTGCCTTTACGTTAAACAGTGTTTGAATCTTTTTCCAAAGAAAATTACTTCTGCCTATGCTCGGCTTGCGTAGATCACATTATTATTTCAAAAAATGCTATTTAATTTTCAAAATTATAATTTGACTTCAATATCAACCCCTGCGGGTAAGTCTAATCTGCTTAACTCTTCAGTAGTTTGTTGAGTAGGATCATATATATCGATAATTCTTTTGTGCGTTCTCATTTCAAAATGTTCTCTTGATTTTTTATCTACGTGAGGTGAACGCAAAACACAATATATACGTCTTTTTGTAGGCAAAGGAATAGGACCTGCAACCTTAGCGTCTGTTCTCTTTGCTGTTTCAACAATTTTATCAGCTGACACATCAATCAATTTATGATCGTATGCCTTTAAACAAACTCTTATTCTTTGTCTTTTTGTTTCAGTTGCCATTTTGTTCTTCCTTTTTAGTTGAAAGGTTAAACAGTTGGAAGGCTTAAGGGTTGTTAAAATCAGTTCCCTGTTCTTCTTTTCTGTTCCCTTTTCTGCTAGTTCTTAAAGTGTAAAACCTCAAGTACACTTAATGGTATATCAAACAAAAAACACTGTCAACAGGATTTTTTTATAATTGTGTAGTTTTTGTAATAATTAGCTAAACAATTGAAAAGTTGAATAATTAAAAGGTTAAATAATTAAAAGCCGTTCAACTTTTTTACCTTTTAACTATTCAATCTATCTATTGACAAAAGAATGTCTAAGTTCTACATTAATCTTATGCTATTAGAAAATTTTAAACTATTCTTTAAACAACTAAATACAAACACAGAGCAATCCATTGCAAGAATTATGTTCAACAAGTCCATGACCGTTTCTGTTGCGGAATCTTGCACCGGTGGACTTGTAAGCTCACGTCTTACAGATGTTCCCGGAAGTTCAGTTTACATAAAAGAAAATTACGTAACTTATTCCAATGAAGCTAAAGTGAAATTGCTTGGAGTAAGTGAAGAAACTCTCAAAAACCATGGTGCGGTAAGCGAAGAATGCGCAAAAGAAATGGCGGAAGGTTTATTTAAAGAAACAGGATGTGATATTGCACTTATAACAACGGGCATAGCCGGTCCTGGAGGCACTACAAAAGAAAAAAAAGTCGGACTTTTATATACTGCCGTCAAAAATAAATATTCAACCAAAGTTAAAAAGTTTGAGCTTAATCCCAATTATAAAAGAAAAACAATGAAATACCTTTTCTCGCAAAAAGCTCTTGAATTTTTGCTTGAATTTTTAAAAGAAAATGATATTCAAAAAACTAACTTAAGTTAAGCCGCAACAATTTCGCTAAGAATATTTTTAAAATTGGCAAGCAATACATCTGCGAATTTTCTGGTATCTATCTGAGTCAGAACAACAGCTGTTAAATCTTTAGGCAGTTCTTCCATCATTTTTACAAGATGCTCTGTTTCAATAACATTTGCAGCTTTAATCATATCCTCTTTTTCTTTTCTGCTGTTAATAATAGATGTATAAGCATGAGCATCAAATAATTCAAAGATTTTAGGGTTTTCTTTTGTCATTTGCAATATAAAGTCTTGCTTGGTTACCTTAGGCATACTCAATATAGCATCCTGAAACTTATCATCAGGAAGAGTTGCAAGCTGCTCAAGCATTGCTTTTTTATCAAAAACAGGTTTGCCGTTTAATCCCGGCTCTCCAACTCCTGCTGCTTCTTGTCCTGTTGCCGCTTCAATCATTTGAGCTAAAATCTCAGGATTAATTGATTCTAAACATTTTAATTCCAACCCTTTATTCTCCTTCATTTCCGTAGACATTAGAACTCTATTCATATGATATTCCGGCATTAATTGCATTAAATGCTCAGGAGAAAACATTTCTAAAGTAAACTTAACTAACTGTTCTTTGGGTAAATCTTCCATCAAAACCAATAATTTATCTTTTGTAAAAAAATTAAGTCCCATAATTAAATCGGCTTGTTCTAAAAGAGGTAAAAGTTCTTCTAAATCATGTTCATTCATATTTCTCAAGATTGCAAACTTATTACCGGGATCTTTGAGCTGAAACAATTCAATTAATTTAATAGGGTCATTTAAAACAGTCTTATCAAAATTAGCCGCAGCAGTATTCCCCTGCTCAGCTTCAGCTTCCATAATCTCTTCCACAGTCATGCCTGAATATTGATGAGTTATTTTCTTGTAACTGATGTTAAACAAGCTGCATAAAAGATATGTATTTGCGTCTATGGTTATACCCATTTAAACCGACTCCTCGTTAGGCTTATATATATATTAACGTTTTTTTTCAGCAAGACTTGAACAAAATTTACAAAATTGTAACTTATTTTAATATTTGGTAGTATAATTTTAAACAAGAAATAAAAAAGGATTTTATGATGAAAATAATTAAAATAATATTGATTTTTATTTTAACAATTTTTGTATTTGCAAATCCGCTGCAAATAACTTATTGCAAAACAATTACCAAAGAAGTCGAAGTTCAAACTAAAGATTCAAAAATTATTAAAGCAACTCTCAGTTATATAAAAATAGAAGGGATTGAAAAATATCCTACAGTTTTATTGCTACATTCACTGGGATATTCCAGTAATGAATGGGGAAATTTAATTACAGATTTAAATAATGCCGGATATTTAGTAATAGCAATGGATCTTAGAGGTCATGGCAAAAGTGTTTATGACATGAAATTTCGAAAAAAAAGCTGGGCTTATTTTTCATCCAAAATATACCAAAAATTTCCCGGCGATGCTATTGCAATTCTTAATCAAGCACAAAAACGATTTAAGCTTGCTGATTTAAATAATTTAGCAATAGTAGGTGCGGATATCGGAGCGAATACTGCTGTTTTAACAGCAAAAGAATTAAAGAAAAAACCAAAAACTCTGGTTTTAATTTCACCTACAAGATCTTTTAAAGGGCTTTATATTCCTGTTGCAATGACAGAACTGAATATTCCCATCTTATCTATGGTCAGTACAAAAGACAGGCTTTGCTTAAAAGAGCAGAAAAACTTAGCTAAATTTTCTCAAGGCGGATTTTATGCTAAAAATTATCCCCGGGGCGGAATGGGAATGCTAATGCTTAAAACTAATCCTTCAATGTCTCAAGACATTGTAAAATGGATTATTAAGTATTTGAAGTAAATTTATTAATTATTTTGGAAGATTTAAATATTCTTTTATCAAATTGACATTTCCAACGCTGAAATAATTGATGGGCAAGTATGCCCATCTTACTAATTTGATTAATTATATATTATGTTCGTTTTCTTTCTTTGATATCGACGCAAAGAAAGAAACACTCTTTTCCCTGCGGGGCATAGCTCGAGAAATCTCTCGCATATGGCTTTCAATTGATGAGCAAACTCATCAATTAAATTATGTTAAATAAAAGCTATAAAATAATTACGTCATCCTGAACATATAACTAGAGCTATTGATAATGTAATGGAAAAATTAGAAAATTTGTTGGATTGCTTCGGCAATGCCTCGCAATGATGTATTACCAAAAAGGCGCCGAAACAATTTGTTTCGGCGCCTTTTGTATATTTGACAATCCTTATCTTTTTGAGAACTGGAATCTCTTTCTCGCTTTTTTTCTGCCATATTTTTTACGTTCTTTAATTCTTGGATCTCTTGTTAATAAGCCTTCTGAACGAAGTACATTTCTGTATTCTTCATTGAACTTAACCAATGCTCTTGAAATACCATGTTTAATCGCTCCTGCTTGAGCAACAATTCCACCGCCTACTGCTTTAACTCTTACATCAAATTTTTCTTGATTATCTGTTAAAACAAGCGGTCTAAAAATTAACATCTCAACAGCCGGTCTGTTACCAAGATAAGCTTGTAAAGTTTTTCCGTTAACAAAAATTCTGCCTTTGCCTTTAACCAACTTTACAACTGCGATAGAGGTTTTTCTACGCCCTGTAGCTATCGTTTCTTTTGCCTGAGTAGCCATGATTATTTACCCTCCTTATCAATAGTAATAGGTTTTTGAGCAATATGCGGATGTTCACTTCCTGCATAAATTTTAAGTTTTTGAAATTGTTCATCACCTAAAGTATTATGAGGTAACATTCCTTTAACTGCTTTTTCAAGTGCCAAAGTTGGATTTTTATCCATTAATTCTTTAAAACTTGCTGATTTTAAACCACCCGGATATCCGCTGTGGTGATAATATATTTTATCTGTTTCTTTTTTACCTGACACTTGAATTTTCTCGGCGTTAATAACAACAACAAAGTCACCGGTATCAACGTGAGGTGTATATTCAGGTTTATTTTTTCCTCTTAAAATATTTGCGATTTTTGTAGCTAAACGACCGAGGATTTCTCCATCAGCATCGATTAAATACCATTTTCTTTCAACTTCAAGAGGCTTTGCTGAATAAGTTTTCATAAGCTTTTTGTCTCCATTTATTGAGTGAGGGGGAATAGTGAGGAGTTTTTTCTCTTCACGCTTCACACTTCACCCTTCACTATTTAGTGTTCTACTTTCATTAAAGTTAATCCGTAAGGGTTAACTGTTTTGCCCGCTTTTGTTCTGTCTTTACCCTCCAAAATATTTTTCATAAATTCAGGCGGTAAATTTTTTTTTTCTATTAAAAGCAGTGTTCCAACAATGGCTCTAACCATATTGTATAAAAATCTATTTCCTACAATATCTATTACCACTGTATCACCAAGTTTTTTACACTCGGCTTTATAAATAAAACAAATCTTATTAAGAACGGTTGAACCGGAACTGCGAAACGCTGAAAAATCATGTTCACCTGTTAAATAACTCAAGGCTTTTTGCATCCTGTGGATATCTAAATTACATCTTACAAGCATTAAATCTCTATCAAATGCGCTTCTTTGTTTTCTATTATAAAAAACATATTGATAATAACGCTTTTTTGCAGATTTTTGGGCATGAAAATCAGTTGAAACTTCTTTTAGTTCGGAAACGGAAATATCATCGGGTAAAAGTCCGTTTAATGAATTAATAAATCGAGAAGCAACTATCGGTTTATCTGTTTCAAAGTGAACTATTTGACCTTTGGCATTAACGCCTCTATCGGTTCTTCCTGAAAAGATTGTTTTTATTTTCTTTTTTAGTAACGTATAAAGTGCAATTTCTAATTCGGATTGAATTGTAGCAGGAGCATTTTTACATTGCTCCCCTTGCCGGCTATCTTGCCGATTCTCTTGCGGGCTCCCTTGTTTGCCCTCCTGCTTTTGGCTTCCGGAATAGTTTTTTCCGATATACTCAATTTTAACCGCATATCGTTTCAAAAACTTATCCTTTATACTAATTGGATTAAAGCCATTTCTGAAGCATCACCGCGTCTTGGCGGCAATCTGTAGATTCTTGTGTAGCCACCTTGTCTTGATGAATACTTAGTACCTATTTGGTTAAATAATTTTCTCAAAACAGTTTGAGCTACAACCTTTTGACCTTCTGCAGGTGTTTCTACTGCTTCTTTAGTTTTAACATCTACAAAATTTTCTATTTTTTTATCGTAAATATATCTTGCAGCTTGACGACGAGCATGAAGATTACCTTTTTTAGCAAGCGAGATAATTCCTTCAACGTAGGGTTTTAGTGCTTTTGCACGAGCCATAGTTGTTTTTATTTCTCCGTGAGTGAAAAGCTCTGTTGCCAAAGAGCGCAGTAATGCTTCTCTTTGATCTTTTGCCTTTCCTAACGTATGTTTTTTACACATGTGTCTCATTGTTTTTATCCTTATTTTTATTTTCTTATCTTTTCGTTTTGGTTTATCAGGTTATAAGTTTAATTTATATTAAATGATAAGCTTATCACCTGATAAACGGTGAACTATGTTCGCCTATACTTCTTCTTCCACTTCTGGGTTTGGCTGTAAATCTAAACCGAAGTGGTGAAGCCTTTCTATTACTTCATCAGAAGATTTTTTACCGAAATTTTTAATATTTAATAAATCATTTTCTGATTTTTTAAGTAATTCTGCCATTGAATTAATACTTGCACGCTTTAAGCAATTATAAGCTCTAACAGACAATTCTAATTCTTCAATTGTAATGCTTGGAACATTTTCAATTTCTTCTTCTTTTTCATCTACTACCGTAACAGGAGAAACCGCAGGTTGTCCTGTAAGAGATGCAATTTGCATAAAATGCTCAATTAGTAATGTTGCTGACTGGCTTAAAGCATTATTAACATCAATAGAACCGTTTGACCAAATTTCAAGAGTTAATTTATCAAAGTCAAGTGAATTTCCAACACGTGTGGCTTCAACGTTATAACTAACTCTCTTAATAGGCATAAATGTTGCATCAATAGGTAGCATATCAATAGATATCCCAGCTTTTGTGTCACGTGGAACATCATTAGCTATGTAACCTTTTCCTGTTTCTACAATAATGTCGGCATGGAAACTTCCTCCATCTGCTATAGTACAAATCAACCAGTCCGGATTTACAACCTTAACACCTGCAGGAAGCTGAAGATCACTAGCTAAAACAGGTCCCGGCTTATCGATATCCAATCTTAAAGGCTGAGGTTCTTTTGATTCAGTTTTAACAACCAATCCTTTTAAGTTCAACATAACATCAATAACATCTTCCAATACCCCTGGTATTGCAGTGTATTCATGAGTAATACCTTCAATTCTTGCCGAAGTAACAGCTGTTCCTTCAAGGCTTGAAAGTAAAACTCGTCTTAATGAATTACCTATTGTTGCTCCAAAACCTTTTTCTAACGGCTCAATAACAAATCTGCCATATTGAGAACCGTCTGAGCTTGTTGTTGTATCAACATTTTTAATTTTTAATTCCATATTTATTTCTCCTAATTATTTAGAATAGTATTCTATTACAAGTTGTTCTTTAATTTCCGGATCTAATTCTTCTCTTTCCGGGATTCTGTCAAAAGTTACTTTTAAAGCATCTTTATCAATAGTCATCCACGCCGGAGCACATGCCATATCAATTAATTCTAAAACTGATTTTAAGAAATCAGCACTTTTAGATCTAACCATTATAACATCACCGGCTTTTACCGAATAAGAAGGTATATCAACTTTTTTACCATTAATCAATACATGCCCGTGATTTACAATTTGTCTTGTTTGTTTACGGGTAATACCGAAGCCTGCCTTAAACAAAACATTGTCTAATCTTGATTCCAATATTTGCAATAAAATAGTACCTGTAACACCTTTTTTACGAACTGCTGCATTATAGTATTTTGCAAACTGTTTTTCGCTCACCAAATAAGTAAGTCTGATTTTTTGCTTTTCTTTTAAGTGAAGAGCATATTCAGAAAGTTTTTTTCTTGCCGAACCATGCTGACCTGAAGCTTGCTGCTTCATTGAAGAAACTAACTTTCTGTTAGATAAATCTTTTACACCATAATTTCGGTATAATTTTTCTGTTGGTCCTGTATATCTTGCCATTTTTTGCTTGCTCCTTGTTTGTTTTTGCTTATTTTTTATCTTGGATTATAAGGTAGTAACCTCATAATCTTATAAACAGCGAACTTCGTTCGCTTATACTCTACGTTTTTTAGGCGGACGGCAGCCATTATGAGGAATTGGCGTTACATCCTTAATTAATGTAATTTCAAGACCTGCTGCTTGAATTGCTCTTATAGCTGTTTCTCTGCCTGAGCCCGGTCCTTTTATATAAACTTCAACTTTTTTCATACCTTGATCAATTGACTTTTTAGCCACAAGTTCTGCTGCTGATTGTGCTGCAAAAGGAGTACCTTTTCTTGCACCCTTAAACCCGATTGCTCCTGCTGTTGCCCAAGCAATCGCATTACCTTGTGTATCGGTAGAAGTTATTATCGTATTATTAAAAGTTGATTGAATATGTACTACACCTTGTAATACATTCTTTTTTTCTTTCTTTTTGGTTTTTTGCGGTCTAGCCATTTTTTACGTCCTTTATATTAATTTTGATTACTTTGTGATTTAGTAAACTTTTTACTGATTACTGTTTACCATTAACTTATTACGCTGTTTTCTTTTTAGCGATAGGTCCTGTTTTCTTTCCGCGTCTTGTACGCGCGTTTGTTTTTGTTCTTTGTCCGCGAGCAGGAAGTTTACGCTTGTGACGAATCCCACGATAAGAATTTACTTCTTGAAGATGTTTAATATGCATTGTAACTTCACGTCTTAAATCACCTTCAATCGGATATTTAGCTAATTCGCTTCTTAATTTCTTAATATCTTCATCTGTCAAATCATCCGTTCTTAAATCCGGTGAAATTTTTGTAGCTTCAAGAATTTTTTTACTTCTTGTAGGTCCTATTCCGTAGATATAAGTTAAAGCTACTATCATTCTTTTATTACGAGGTAAATCCACCCCTGCTAATCTTGCCATTTTGTGTTTGCTCCTTGTTTTTATTTTATAACTTTATGTTTGAGTGAGAGGTAAAGGGTGAATGAATCTTCGCTTCACCTTTCACTTTTAACCTTGTCTTTGCTTATGCTTAGGATTTTCACAGATTACTGCTATTTTACCTTTCCTTCTGATACATTTACATTTATCACAAATTTTTTTTACTGATGATCTTACTTTCATTTTTACACCATTACACGAAACTTTAGTTTCTGCGCCTTTTCTTGTTTCTCATTTTACTTACTGACTTATTGTTTTATCGGCTTATCCGATTTATGCACTCGCTGATTTTTTCTTCGTCTCTCTATTTAACTTGAGACTTGCCCGCTCGCATCTGTTTTTCTTGGAGTCTACTTCAATCTGAATGTTATTCTGCCGCGGGTAAGGTCATAAGGTGTCATTTCTACCTTTACCTTATCTCCGGGTAATATTCTTATGAAATTTTTTCTAATTTTTCCTGATATATGAGCTAGGATTTCATGACCGTTTTCAAGCTTAACCTTGAACATTGCATTTGGCATTGATTCTAAAATCGTTCCTTCTATTTCTATTACATCTTTTGACATTTATTCCTCTTTTGTCTTATATTAGCTCATATTTCAAAAATACTAGTGCATAATTAATCATACATCATAAATTTTTCAAAGCAAGTGGATAAATATTGAGAAATACTAAATAAGAAATAGGAAATAAGGAAAACGCTTAGTGATTGTTTTTTAAAAAATGCGACACAAACACTCCGGGCTTGAATGTCTTAGAACGTTTTTAATAAAGGTATTCAAGCAGGTTTGTAAAGTTTTATTTACATTTCTATTGTTTCAATATTTAAAAAAACAAGCAATTGACGAAGGTTTTCATTATCGGATAATTATGTCCGTTTCTTTCTGTTTATTTTTTAATATTTACTTTAGCACAATAATTTTCAATCGGACACTGATTGCACAATGGCTTAACAGGCTTACAAACATTCTGTCCGTGGGTAACAAACAAAGTATTTGTTTCTATCCAAAATTTAAAGGGGAGTTTTTTGCGAAGCGCAAACTCTGTTTCTTCAGGCGTTTTGGTTTTTATATAGCCAAGTCTGTTAAAAATCCTGTGGACGTGTACGTCTACACAAATTGCGGGTTTGTTAAAACCTCTTGCTAAAACTAAATTAGCTGTTTTTCGCCCTACTCCCTTAAATTTTATCAATTCTTCTATCTTATCAGGAACTTTTGAATCATATTTTTCAGCCAAAATTTTTGATAATTCTACAATCTGTTTTGCTTTATTTCTATAAAAACCCACCGGAAAAATTGTTTCTTCAAGTTTTTTTATGTCAACACTGGCAAAATCCTCAGGAGTTTTGCCAAGTTCCAGCATCCGCAAAGTAGCCGGATAAGTCATTTTATCGTTTGTTCTCAGGCTTAAAATACAAGAAATCAAAATCCAAAAAGGATTATTGAAACTATCCATAAGCTTTACAAAATCACTTTTTGGCTGTTTTTCATCTTTTAAAATTTGCATAATTTTTTCAATGTTAATTTTCATGATTTTATGCCAACTAAGTGAATTACGGCATAAAATAAAGCCCTAATTCATTTTAAAATTAGTATAAATGATTTATTTTTAAATTGCAATGTTACGTCATTTCAACAGTTTTTCCACATCTAAATTTATTTTTAATTTCAAAGCATAAACTTGTAAATAAAAACCTAAATTAACTAACTTTGCCGAATCTTTTTCAGTTGTAATAATTTTTTTCAGGCATAAATCAGTAGCAATTTGTTGCAACTTTTTAGCATCTGCCTGCGTATAATTATGGTGATCATCAAAATCTACAGTTTTTACAATACTATAATCCTTCAAAAATTTGTAAAATTGCTGCGGTTGGCCGATTGCACTGAAAGCTAAAACATTTTCACATTCTTTAAGTTTTTCTTCGGGTTGAAAAATATTATAAGCATAGTCTGGTTCCATATAGCAAACAACCGTTTCTTTTTTAAGCTTTTTATCCATAATTTTTGCATACTTTTCAGCACGGGAATGATTTGTATTTTTGCTTACAACAACAAATTTATCAATTCTGTCAAATGCTTCCAAACCTTCTCGCAAAGGGCCTGCAGGTAATAAATTCTCATTTCCGAAACCGTTTTCGCTGTCAACAAGAACAATATCTAAATCCCTATGAAGTTTTCTGTGTTGAAAACCGTCATCTAATATTATTTTTGTTACACCAAACTTTTCAATCGCATATTTAGCAGCTTTATAACGATTTTTTGAAGTTATAACAACTGCTTTTGTATTTTCAGTCAACCAACGGGGTTCATCTCCTGCCATATCAGCGTTAAAAAAAATTTTTTCACCATCCGATATTACATTTATACTATTAATCCAGCAGGCGCCGGGTTTTTTAGATAATTTTGAACCATAACCGCGGGAAATAATTGCAACTTTTTCATTTTTTTTAATCAAATACTTAGCAATTTCTGCTACAATCGGAGTTTTTCCAACTCCGCCGGTAGTCAAATTCCCTACTGAAATTACATAGGCATTAACTTTTTGCGGTATTAACTTTCCTTCTTCATAAAGACGGTTTTTTAATCTGCTTCCAATAGCATAAAAATATGAAAAAAACTTTAGAAAGTTAAAAAATAGCCCTTTTGCTCTCTTGTCATAATGAATTCTAGAAATTACTGTTTTAAAGCCCAAGATTATTACCTCCCTTATACCTTTTCCCTCAAAGCAGGAGGGAATTTTTCAGCCTGCTGATTTTTTAATTAAAACATCAACCTAAACAGTAAAAATCTCTTATTTAATTTTTCAGAGAATTTTCTCAAGTTATGAGTTGTGCAATAAGCATCCTCAACAATTTGTTGAACTACATGTTTATTTTTGGGCGTCATATAGTTCACAAGTTCTAAAGCACCGGAAACATCTTTCATTGCCTTATTAACGTTATCTACTGTTGTAGTTAACTGCGTTTTAAGCTTCTCATCTTTTGTTATTGATGAAACATAAGTAGTTATATCGTTTAAATTTTTAGTAATTGATTGCAGATCCGAAGCCATTTTCTTTGCATCAGTATTACCCAAAACGTTGTTTAAATTAGTTGATAATTTATCAATAGAATTTGCTGTTGAATAAAGTGTTGTTTTAAATTTTTCATCTCCGACTATATCATTAACACTTTTAGATACATCAATAAAATTCTTGCTTACTTCATCTGCCAGAACTACCATTTTTTCTATATCTTTTTTGGAGGATTCGATAAGTTTCTCTGCTTTAGCAATCGCGGTAGTTGCTTTAGCCGTAAGATTATTTATATTGTCTACACTTTGTTTCAAGTCCATAATAACATCATCGGAAAGCAATTCATTAATTTTAACAGTTGTCTCTGTTAGTGACTCAGCGGCTTTGTATTGCAAGTCAAGAAAGTCTGCAATTCTCATAGGTTCTATTACTGTGTACAAAGAATTTTGATGAGGATAAGGCAAAATTGTTTTATCAACCATTGAAAGCCTTAATTTTTTTGTGTCTTTTTCTGACACGATTTTACCTAACATATAGTCAGGTAGAACTAATCCCGGCAAATTAAT
This sequence comes from uncultured bacterium, assembly GCA_963839525.1. Taxonomy (GTDB): domain Bacteria; phylum Cyanobacteriota; class Vampirovibrionia; order Gastranaerophilales; family Gastranaerophilaceae; genus CAWIVJ01. The sequence goes on from CAWIVJ010000003.1 coordinate 26,339, forward strand.
AACATAATCAACTTTATAAGCATATTTTGTATTTATTCCTTCTGTCATTAATGTCGGAACCAAAGAAGAAGACAAAATTTGCACATCTTTTACCTTGCCGACATCGTAATATTCGTTATCTAATTTTATTTGAACAGGATCATCTTTATAAAGCAGATTTGAAACATTCATTACCGAAATATAAGTCGTCCTTATTTTAGGTGGAGTAATTTCCAAAAACTGTTCTCCAATAAGCCCTGATTGCTGAATTGAAAAAACAGATGCTTTAGGAATATCAATTTCAGGCTCTGTAATGACAAATAGGAGTTTTACATAACTGCTATCACCCTTAATTACCGGAATAATTTGCTCTACCTGACCTATTCTAAGTCCCATCATTTGAACCCCTGAACCGGGACGCATACCATTTACATCTTTAAAAATTATCTCAATTCTTTCACCGGATGAAAATGAACGGCCTTTAACCCACAAAATTGTGAACAAAAGTATAAAAAGTGCTACTAATGTTAATATTCCTACTTTAAAAGACGATGAAAATCTCATTTACTCTCCTTTAGTGCTCTATTGTATCAAAAAAAGTTCATTCTGCCAACATTTTCATAGGACCTTCTAAAGATGCCGATACAAATTGTTTCGCATAATCATTATCAGAACTTAACATTTCTTTAGGCGTTCCTTTAAAAACAATTTTTCCCTGATAAAGCATAATCACTTTATCCGCTGTTCTTTGAATTGTTGACATCTGGTGGGTAACCACAATTGAAGCAGCTTTTATTTCATCTTTTAATTGAACTATATAATCTTCTATTAAAGTTGAAGAAATAGGGTCTAAACCTGAAGTAGGTTCGTCATATAGAATTGTTTGAGGCTCTGTAACTATTGCACGGGCAAAACTCACACGTTTCTGCATTCCGCCGGAAAGTTCCGACGGGAATTTTGGTTCAATTCCCTCAAGTCCAACCATTTTAAGTTTTTGTGCAACAATTTCCTCCAGCTTTTTTTGATTAAATTTTTTCCTAAATTCTTTTCTCTCTTTTAATGCAAAAGCAATGTTATCAAAGACATTTAAAGAGTCAAACAAAGCCGAATACTGAAAAACCATAGAAATATCTCCCAGAGAAGTTTCTATTTGACCGCTGTCAGGGCAGATTAAATCACAAATCAGTTTTAGTATCGTGCTTTTACCTGAACCGCTAAAACCGACAATAGCAAGGACCTCTCCATCTTTTACGTTAAATGAAACATTATCAATAACTGTTTTTCCATCGAATTTTTTTACTAAGTTTGTTACTTTAATACTCATTTTGTTTGTTTACCTATTGTTTTAATATTTACCTTAAAAGAAAAATGCTATCGCAAAAAGTAAGTCCCATATTGCAATAGCAACAAATGACCAAACAACTGCCTTTGTAGTTGCAATACCAACACCTTTCGCTCCTCCTTTTGCAATGTAACCGCACGTACAGCTAATAAGGGCAATTGTTCCGCCAAATACAACAGCTTTTGCCAGACAAACTTTTATATCTTTCATATAAAGTCCGTACCAAACTGAATCAAAAAATGCAGTATAATTTAAACCTCCTGCATATTTTGAAGCAACTGCACCTCCTAAAATACCTACTAATCCGGATATAATTACAACAAAAGGCATCATTATAAGCCCTGAAACCACTCTTGGAACAAATAAATATCTAATAGGATCAACTTTAAGAGCATGCATGGCATCAATTTGTTCCGTAACTCTCATTGTTGCTATTTCAGAAGCTAAAGATGAACCAATCATTGAAATTATTGCAAATCCCGACATTATAATCGCATTTTCACGAACAATTAATATTGCTACAAGCTGCCCAACGTAATTTCCTCCACCTTGCTTAACCATTTCTCCCGCAACTTGCATTGCAACAATTATTGCAGACATACTAACAATTGAAAGTGTTATCGGTAAAGAACTTACAGCAAATCTTGATGATTGTTCAATTACAGCTTTCCTATCTATTTCCAGCTTAAAAATATAACCTAAAACATCAAATGCTTTTTTAGTTATTTCACCCAAAGTGGTAAAAAAATCCTTTACCTGCTTTGTAAAAAGTAAATAAAGCTGATAAGTTGCGAACTGTTTGAAATATACACCGAAATTTCCCATATAAATTATTATACAGGAAATTTTTTTTCAGGCTAATTATTTACAATTTTACTCCGTAACTTCATGCATTTCGGTCGTAATTCCTGTCATTTCGTCATATGATGCAATAAAGTGCAGGTATCTCTCCATGCGCAATTTTAACCAGCTTAGCATTGTATCTGAACCATAAACTTCTATTATTCTCATTCTTGAAAAATGTTTATAAGTATGATTATACGATTCTTCAATATAAGTTTTGCATTTACAATTAAGCTCGTCTATTAAATCATACAGTGTTTTAAGCCAAGCGGCTTGAACATGAATTTCGTTTACCTTATACTCAAGAATCATAATGTCTCTCCTTTCGGGGATATTACGCTATCAGACAAGAAAGTCCGGCATGTAGCTCCAGGGGAATATATTTTATATATACATTGTATATTATAACGGATGTTTTACAGAAAAAAAGAGTGTTTTTATATGAAAGTTTACAATTCTTCAAAAAACAATTTGATTGCAGACAATGTAAAATCAGCTGAAAACTTTTTCACCAGAAGCATTGGACTGATTTCAAAAAAAAGTCTTTCTGATAGTGAAGCTCTTATAATAAAACCTTGCTGCTCTATACATACATTTTTTATGAGGTTTAAAATTGATGTTTTGTTTGTTAATAAACAAAATCAAATAGTATCACTTTACGAAAATGTAAAACCCTGGCGTATTTTGCCTATACATTTAGGTTCTTTTTATGTAGTTGAACTTGCCGCAGAAAGTATTTCTAACAAAAATATTGAAAAAGGGGATTTAATAACAACGTCATCCTGAACTCGTTTCAGGATCTCATAAATGAGCTATTCTATATTTTAATTAGATTTTTTGATGAAGTAACCCGAACAGGACTAAAACAAGCTAGATTAGAAGAATCAGACATCAGAAAAAGAGCAATCAAATGCAAATTGGAGGAGCTCAAAGATTTTTGCATAAAAGAAAAAAACAATTTTATAAGTGAATAATTTACAAAACGGGGTTCGGGGCGGTAGCCCTGATGCTTTGGTATTTCGTGCACGTGTTTTTCTTTTCTTTTTCCATCGCAAGAAAAAGAAAAGAAATGAACAAAAAAGTTTAAAATTTTTGGATTGCTTTGTCACTGTGTTCCTCGCAATGACGTAAAATTATTTTAAGAATTTTCTTTTAAAAATTCTAACTTCTCTTCTCTGGAAAGATGCTTTATTCTATATTCTTCCTTCATCGCTTCGGACTTTGTATCAAAACATTTTGTATAAATTATTTTAAGCGGTTTATTTGCACGTGTGTATTTTGCTCCTTTGCCTGTCATATGTGCTTCAAATCTTTTTTCTACATCATCTGTATATCCGCAGTAAAGAGTATTACTTTTTGTTAAAATTACGTAGGTATAATATTTTTTTTTCATGAAATATATGATAATATAACACGGTGATAAAAGACAATATTAAAAATATTGAAAATTATTGTAATTTGCCTGAGCGTGTCAAAAAAGGTCTTGAGTATATTAAAGACACGGATTTTAGTAAACTTCAAAACGGTAAACATGAAATTTTAGGAAATAAAGTTTTTGCAGTAGTTCAGGATTATTTATCAAAACCTCTTAATGAAGGAAAATTTGAAGCCCATAAAAAGTACACTGATATCCAGTATATTATTCAAGGGGAAGAAAAAATAGGAGTAGGCGATATAAACAATTTTACGGAGATTACCGAATATAATACAGAAAATGATATTGTCTTTCTAGTCCATAATTCCCGAGAGGCATTAGATTTTATAAGTATAAAGGAACAAGAATTTGCAATTTTCACACCGGAGGATGCCCATATGCCCTCAATCGCAGTTAAAACCCCAAACAGCGTAAGAAAAGCAGTTGTAAAAGTTTTAGTTTAAAAGAGCAATTTTTTTTTACAAAATGTTTTTATTATATATGTAGTTGATTTTTAAAGAGGTTAGTTTTTGACTTTAAGTGTTAATAATTTCTCCAATAATGGTAATGTTTGTGCGAACTGTCAACCTAAAAAAAGAGATAGAGCGCTTAGTTTTAATGTAGACAAAAAATTAAAACCTGTAAAGATTGATAAATCTAATGATGGCAAATTTAGTTTGTCCGAAGCTTTAAAAAACTTTGGAAAAGGTTTAATTTCACCAATTACAAGTATGTTTTCAAGCCCTAAAAATTTCCTTATCGGGGCAGGCATGATTTTGGGCAGTATGGCTTTAATCGCAGCTACCGGCGGAGCGGCAGCGCCTATAATGATTGCATCAGGTATTGCCATTGGAACTATACAGGCAGGAAAAGCTGTTTATGATATAGTAACAGCTAAAAACGGCGACGATTATGAAAAAGCTTTTTATAACGCAGGCGGTGCAACGTCAACAATAGGATTATCTGTTTTAGGGGCTAAAAGTGCTTTAAAGCAGGCAGGTGTTAATACAAAAGGTTTGGGTTTCTTAAGCTCAATTAAAAAGTGTTTTACATCTTCAAAAAATTTATCAATAGACTGTTTTAAGGTGTTTAAGACAGGGCATTATAAAACAAATTTAGCTAATGCATGGAAAATTATTACAAAGCCTTATAAATTGATAAAAAATAGTAAAAAATTACAAGCCGAAGGTGAAAAGAACTTTGAAGCTGTGTTTAATACTCTTAAAGAAGCTTTTCCCGACGATTTAAGACCAAAATTAAAAGGCAGATATAAAAGTTCGGTTTCTATATATTCAAAATTATCTAAAAATGAACAAATTTTAGATTTATATGGCTTTAGGCTTGTTATTGATGATGTCAAGCCTAAAAATATTGAAAGAATAATTTTATCTCTTAAAAAAATAATGGATGAAGGTATAAAATTAACTCATATAAAAAATTACCGTGGTAAAAAATACTCTTATTTTTCTAATGCCCAAATAAAAAAATTAAAAGCAGTATCAGGTTGCAAAACAACAATTTCTCAAAAACCGAATGGTTATATTACTACTCATCTAAAATTTCAGCTTAAAGACGGAAAAATAGTAGAATTGCAGATTAGAGGGTCAGAAATAGATAAAGTTGCGAACTGGGAGCATCTTATTTATGATATAAGAGAAGGAAAAGACATTTCTGCGGGGAATAATAAAATAGGAATATTTTTGAACAAATTTATTAATGCAGTTAAAAAATTAAAATTTGAACAATATCAAAAATATATGAAATATATTAAACAAAAATACGGACTTGCACAAGCAAAGGAATTTGGCGGAAGGATTCCTGAGGAGCCGAGGATTTCTAAGGGAATGGATCTTATCTTAGAAGCTCCAAGTCTTGAAGCTTTACATAATAAAGTTAGTAAACTTTCTCCCGGCAGCATAACAGAGCCTTTTGATTTATCTTATCAGCTTGCTCAAATATTTGGAACAGAAAGCTTAATGTTAGAAAGAAATTAATTCGACCTTAATATTTGTTCATATTTTATGTTTTTTTCTCAAGTTTTTTTAAAAGTCTACCGATTAATAGTTGGTGAGTTGAGTGAAAGAAGGAGTATAAATATGTTTAAATTTAATTATGATAGTTTTAAAAGTGCTTTAAAAGCTTCAGAGCAAGAAGCTCATGCAGTTCTTATGGATGATTTAGAAAGAGTAAAGGCATTTGTTGAAAAAGGTTTAACTTTATTTTTGGAAAGCAGTGCTAATATTTCCTGTGCCAGATATCCCGGTATTGAAATTTAAATATTTTAAATAGATAAAAAGTGTAAAAGATTTCTTCTGGCTTGAGGAAATCTTTTGTGCTATTTTATTGACAGGATAAAGCGTAGTTAGTAGACTAAATAAGGACATAAGCAAAAATTTAAAATATACTAATTGGAGAGGTGTCCGAGTGGCTTATGGTGCAAACTTGGAAAGTTTGTGTGAGGGCAACTTCACCGGGGGTTCGAATCCCCCCTTCTCCGGTTTTAAGTTGAAACCCTTGCTATCAGACGGTTTTAGGCAAATTATAGCGCCCGCAACGCGGGCGCTATTGCATGGTTTTTTAAAAACAGAGACTTTATTTTTATCAATTTATGATTGATTTTTCATCAAATTTTAGCAAAAGTCTCCTTTTGAAATTTCGAGGTGGAGAAAATTTAAATTAGTTTATAATGAGTATTTCTACCACTTCCAGTCCTTTTTAATATTTTATTTTCTATTAAGTAAATAATATCTCTTGTTGCTGTATCTTGCGAACAATTACACATTTTTGCCCATTTAGTTGTTGTCAAATGTCCTTTAAATTCATCCATAAAACGATTTAAGACTTTTTTTTGTCTTTCATTAAAGATTAAATTATTATGTTTTTGCCAAAATTCAGCTTTTTTTAGAACCCCGGATAAAATATCTTCACTTGATTTTATCGCTTCCAGCAGAGTTTCCAAAAACCAAACTATCCAATTAGTTATATCCATTGAGCCTTTTTGCGTTTTTTCTAAGATATTATAATAGGCTTTTCTGTTTTTTTTAATTTGTGAAGACATTGAGTAAAATCTGTATTTGGTATTGTCTTGTTGAGCTAAAACCATATCCGCTAGTGCTCTTGCAATTCTTCCATTACCATCTTCAAACGGGTGAATTATAACAAACCATAAATGAACAATAGCAGATTTTATTAATAAATTGTCCTCCTGATTGTTATTAATATAATCAATTAAATAATTCATTTCTTTTTCTAGATATTTTGCTTCCGGAGCTTCATAGTGAATTTTTTCTTTACCGACAGGACCTGATATAACTTGCATTGGACCATTTTTATCACTTCGATATTGTCCGACTTCGATTTTGTACATTCCGCTATAACCTGTTGGAAATAATGATGCATGCCAGCCAAATAATCTTTTTTCTGTTATTGGTTGATTGAAATTTTGAGTCGCATCAATCATCATTTCAACAACACCCTCAACATTTCTTTCTATATTTATGTTTGAGTCATAATTTAAACCAAGTCTTCTTGCAATAGAAGAACGGACTTGTTCTTTATTTAATAACTCTCCTTCAATTTCAGAAGATTTTAAAATATTTTCTGTTAAAATATTTAAAAGAGCATTGTTCTTAACTTCAAAGCCTAAAGCATCCATTTTTCCAAGTAAATATCCTTGAGCCTTTTGAATTTCTAACAGTAAATTTGTTACATTTTCTCCGCACCATCTAAAGCTATGCCAGTCTGTATTTTGATAGATATATTTCATTTTATTCTCCGCAAATTATACGGATATTATAATGTATTATCTCCGCATAGTCAAGTGATAAAAGTTAGTGTGTTCAAATGATTCTAAATGCTAAAATTGACTTGACTTTCGCTGAAAGTAGAGCCATACTTGACTTAGGATGATAAACTGGAGTAAATCTCTCTTTAGGGTTCGAATTCCCTTTTCTCCGTTTTTAAGTCCACCGTCGAGAGACAGGTGGATTTTTTAATTCTAAAACATACGCAAAAAGCCCCATAATAGCGGGCATTTTTAAAATGCGAATTTTTTAGAGACTTTTTTATAGCAATTTTAGGAAGTGAATTTTCCCATTTACCCCCAAAAGTCTCTTTTTGATTTTTCGAGGTGGAGAAAAATCATATTATAGCTTTTATTGATGGTATATTATAGGAATGAATAAAGAAATAATCATTGATATAAATAATCCTAAAAATTGGGTAAAGGACGTTAAAACACAACTCGATGTTAGCAATATTAAAATTCCCTCTAATAGAAAATTTGTCCTGCCCCCGTATAATTGGTCCAAAACTAAAGTTAGTTTTTGTTAAGTCGAAAACAGAATTAGAAAGGACAAAAAAGTATGAAAAAAGGTACAAAAACAAAACCGGAAGAGATTATTGCGACTCTTCGCCAAGTTGAAGTAATGATTAGCCAAGGAAAAACTGTTCCTATGGCGTGCAGAGATTCGGGAATTACAGAGCAAACATACTATCGCTGGAGAAAAAAGTATGGTGGAATGCAGGTTCCGCAAGCAAAAGAATTTAAAAATCTTCAATTAGAAAATACTCGTTTAAAAAAAGCCGTAGCTGAATTAACATTGGAAAAACTTGTTTTAAAAGAAGCACTCTCGGGAAACTACTAAGCCCTCAACGTCAAAAACAAGCTGTAATTCATATTGTTCAAAAACTCGATATTTCAGAAAGGAAAGTATGCAAATATCTCGGGATAAATCGTAACACCCAAAGATACGCTCCAAAAAAATTGGATGATGAAGATGAATTAAGAAAAGATATTGTAAGATTAGCTGAAAAATACGGCAGATATGGTTATCGAAGAATTACAGTGTTATTGAAAGCTGAGGGCTGGAAAGTAAATCACAAAAGAGTTGAAAGAATTTGGCGGGAAGAAGGACTTAGAGTTCCTCAAAAACAAAAGAAGCGTGGACGATTGTATTTTAACGATGGTTCTTGTATAAGGCTTAGACCTTTGCATAAGAATCACATTTGGAGCTATGATTTTGTACAAGACAGGCTTGCAAACGGTAAGAAAATCAGGATACTAACAGTAATTGATGAATACACAAGAAAATGCTTGAAACTAAAAGTAGGTTATAGCTTAAAATCGGATGCAATTCTTGAATCCCTTGCTGATTTATTTTTTACAGAAGGTATTCCTGAATATATTCGCAGTGATAACGGTTCGGAGTTTGTTGCAAAAAGCGTACAGGACTTTTTGCAACAACTCCAAGTTACCACTGCATATATCACTCCGGGTAGTCCTTGGGAGAATGGCTTTAATGAACGATTTAATGGAATCCTGAGAGATGAATTATTGAATGGAGAAATGTTTTACACAATAAAGGAAGCAGAAGTTATGCTGGAAAAATTTAGAAGACATTACAATGAATTCAGACCGCATAGTTCTCTAAACTATGCTCCGCCTGCACCGAGAGCGAAAGTTATGCCGCTAAAAAATTGTCAAAAACTAACTTTAGTTTTGGACCAAAGATTGGGGGCTTGACAGTTATAATGTGGAGAAAGTGTATGCAAATTCTTATTTTATCAGGTTTATTTATAATAACATTGTTTATTGTTTTCATACTTTATTCCAGATTGCACTTTTTGATAATATCAACCATAAAACCACATTTTGTGAAGATTGAGCCATCTGCTGATCAATTTATTGATTTAGCTTCAACTATTTGGCAACTGCGAAAAAACATTAATAAAATTATCGAAGAAAATTCTTTAGAAACTAAAAAACGCCAGATTGACAGCTATTTTAATAAACTTGATACAATTTTAAAGCTTCAAAAAATTGAAATTAAAGATTACACAAATGAAAAATTTAATGAAGGTATGAATATTGATGTAATTGAAACTATTAAAAACCCTAATATAAAAGGGGCTTATATAAAAGAGACAATTTCGCCAACCATTATTTCTGATGGGATAATAATTAAAAAAACCGCCTGATTTTGAAGCTAGAAAACATTTATTTAAATTTTATTTGTCTGATAGACCTTTTGAAAATGTTGATTTTGATTTATTAGCAGAACAAACTACAAATTATTCATGCTCCGATATTGAATTTATTGTAAACGAATCAGCAAGGCATGCCGTAACTAAAAATAAAAATCACATAGACACTGGTTTTCTTCCAGAAGTTGTTGAAAAAAATCCGTCATCAATTTAGTTTTTAAATAAGAGGAATGCAAGAATTAAAGGTACTGAAAAATCAATCTTTGTTATGAATATTTAAGATTTATCCTTACCTACTTGAAATATAATTTTAGATAATATATAATCTAATTATATGTATTTTTAAATAAAAAGGATAATATTTTAGCTAATGTATTTTTTAAATCAAAAATCACCCGGTGAAATTTCAAAGATTGCTGCAAAAAATTTAAAAGCAAAACGGAAAAAAATGAAATTTTCACAAGAAAAACTTGCAGAAAAATCAGGTATAAGTTTAGCTTCCATAAAACGTTTTGAAAATAAGTTTGAAATTGCTTTTATGTCCTTAATCAAATTGGCAATTGCACTTGATTGCGAAGCAGATTTCGAAAATTTATTCAAGCAAAAAACTTATTCTTCGATTAATGAGGTTATAAATGAACAGTTATAAGTCTTTACAAGTTTTTTACAACGATATTTTAGTCGGAACTTTAGCAAAAACGCCTGAAAATTTAGTTGCATTTGAATATGACGATAATTGGATTTCAAAAGGTTTTTCGATTTCACCGTTCAGTTTACCTTTAGTGAAAAAAGTTTTTGTACCAAAATTTGAACCGTTTGGCGGACTTTTTGGCATTTTCAACGACAGTTTACCTGATGGTTGGGGAAGATTATTGGTTGACAGATTGTTTTTAAGAGAAAAAATTAATCCTGCGGAAATTGATAATTTAAATCGTCTTGCCGTTGTGGAAAATTCAGGAATGGGAGCTTTAACCTACAAACCTGAACATAGATTTCAGATAATTCAAAGCGAAACAGATTTAGATAAATTAGCAACAGAATGCCGGAATATTTTGGATACAAAATTTTCACAAAATTTGGATGAATTATTTGCTTTGGGCGGTTCTTCCGGCGGTGCAAGACCTAAAATTCTGACTAAAATTAACGGCGAAGACTGGATTATTAAATTTCCGTCATCTGCGGATGATAAAAATATAGGAGAACAGGAATACAATTATTCGCTTTGCGCTAAAAGCTGCGGAATTGATATGCCGCAAACCCGTTTGTTTGAATCAAAAATTTGTTCAGGATATTTTGGTGTCAAAAGATTTGACAGAAAAAATGGGAAAAAAATTCATATGGTTTCTGCAAGTGGATTGTTGGAAACTTCTCATCGCTTGCCTAATTTGGATTACAATATTTTAATGAAATTAACATTGGAAATTACAAAAAATTATAAGGATATTGAGCAATTATATCGTTTAATGTGTTTCAATGTATTTGCCCATAACCGTGATGATCATTCAAAGAATTTTTCGTATCTGTTTGATTTTGATAAAAAGGAATGGCATTTGTCACCGGCTTATGACTTGCATAACAGTTCATCAATCAACGGCGAGCATGCAACAACAATTGACGGGGAAGGCAAAAACCCGGCTGAGGAAAATATTTTAGCAGTTGCAAAAAAAATTAATATAAAAGAAAAAATAGCAAAAGATATTATGTTAGAGGTTAAAAGTAAGACTAAAGAATTATTCTAATAAAAAAATGGCATTTAAATGGCTTTTTTCAGGATTTATTTCCCTGATAACGAAAATAAATTCCCTGTTATTTTTTAGGGAATTTAGAAATTCATGGGGTTAAAATCCTTTGTTAGCGAGGAATATTTTTTATAGGAACACGCAAAAATCATCAAAAAACGCGAAATTTCCCTGTATATTCCCTGTATTTTTAGAGACTTTTGCTGAGCAAACTACATCCACCGGTTTTAAGTCCATTGTTCTCTGAACAATGGACTTTTTAAAGGCAAAAAGTCGGCGAACAGCTCAATTTCCCCAAAAATTCTCTGTTTGCTTTTTTCGAAGTGTAGTTTTGTAATTTTTTATTAATAAACCAGCAAAAATTATTATTTTTTATTTTATAAAAATTATATGGAGTAATAAATTTGAACGTTTCTAAAATCAAACATAATAATATAATATTCATTAACAACCATAAACTGTCATTTGGTATAAACCCTAATGCCCCAAAGATTACTCACTCTACAAATACCAAATCAGAAGATAAAAACCAGTCAAACAAGTATATTTTAGCCGCAATAGGGGTGATTATCGCATTAATACTTCTTTTTAAACATAAGAGTATTAAAAGTTCTCTAAAGTCATTTTTTAATGTTGGTGATGCCCCCTCGGACACACCACCACAAAAAATAAGATTGCTTAGAGGGCACCATTCTTCTAATCAACCACCACCTAAACCTCCACATAATACTGTAGATTTAGAACCAGAAATAGTAATTAAGAATAATGATAATTTACCTAATATATTAGTTAAAAAATCAAGTTATGTTGGTCAACCAGATATATATAAACATTTAACTCAAGAAAATGTATGGACTCTATATTCCGAAAATAGGTTTAATAATTTTTTAAAAGATAATCCACATTTAGCAGAAATGTTAAATCTTGAATTGCTTAGAAAGTATCAGATTGAACCATCTCTTGAATTCATTCTAATGAGTCCTGAAATTAAATATTTTCAAAAATTTATTTCTTATATGAAAACAAATTATAGTATAGATTTATCTATTCCACCAAAAATTTACAGATTTATTGGAGAAAGTGAACTCAATGTAATAAAAGCAAGTAAAAAAGTAGAAAATCTTCGCTGGGGGCAATCAGGTATTGATGTCACAACCAATCCAGAGTTAAATTGGGGATTTTCTAAATATAGAATTACATTTAAAAATGACAAAATGTTTTCAATCCATCCACTTGATAAAGAAAAATCAAAAATGATTATTCATAATGGTACAAATAATGAAGATTATTATTGGTTAAAAGGTTCCTATTCAATAGATGATATAGCCAAAATTGAAAAAAGAATGCAAGATGGATTTGAAGAAATAATTTTTTAAATTAGCTTTCAAAAGAAGACTTTTGCTGTCTGGACTGCAATATCCGCCAGTTTTTAATTTAGCCTTTTGGGTAAATTTAAAAAATAACTTCTTTTATTTTTCATAATTTATAAATATGGAATTGAGTATATCAGCATTATTATGCAAATATTTTAAGATGGGAAAAATATTTTGAACTTCTTCAATTTCAATATTTGCCTCACAAAAACTTTCTAAAACAATCCCTGCATTATAAATATCATCCGCTAATTTTTCCATTTTTCTAAATTCTTGTTCTGTAAAACTATAATTTTTAAGTTCTTCCATCTTATACCTCTTTTATTAAGTTATTATACAATTTTATTGCAACTATTTTTCGCATGTCGCATATTTGCATCACTATTTTATCTCATTGCTACATATTTGTCAACAATGCTAAAATAATTTAGCAAACGAAAAGGAATTGTAAATATGCCGTCTAAAGAAACAGTAAAAATTTTATTATTTAAAAAAGATATGACAATAACCGATTTAGCTATCGAAATGACGAAACTAACAGGTAAAAAATATACCAGACAAAGTCTTTCAAGTAAAATTTCAAGAAGTTCTTTAAGATTTGATGAAATGGAAGTTATTGCCCAAATTCTAAATTATAAAATAGTTTTTGAGGATAAATAGGAAGCTTTTTCTATCTATACTACAATATCCGAACTTCAAAAGTACATATATAAAAATATATTAAATTATACTTTTAGAGTATTGACTTTTTAATACAATAAAGTAATAATTAGAATAAGCGGTGCATTCGCCATTAGGCGTTGCACTGTTTTCATTTTATGGCTTATATGTATTAAGAAAATTAAACATATTAGGATTATCTGTTTTTAGATATTCTTTCATTTTATATGTTATACCAGCATTATTTATTAATCCATTTTTGATATTAATATTAAATTTTGGCAATAACATTCTAAAAAATTCATAATCAGGATTATCATCCCTAAATGCTCTGTTTATAATATATGAGCATAAGTCTGTTAGTTGAATAAAATTATTATATTGAGAATCTACAAACATTAAATTTTCTATTATACTTTTATTATTTGTCCAAGAATATCCATTTGGAGCTTGAAGGGTATGTGTTTTATTTAACATTTTTTCAATACTATCAGAGCATTTATCCATTACAACAATTGCTTGTCTTTCTTTTTGGTTATATTGCATATATAAAGCAATTTTTTCTAGTAAATATTGAATTGCAAAAACATTTGGCTCAGGTTTATTTAAGCCATAATATCTTAACAGAGAATCTTTGTTTACTACAATTGAAATTAAGGTACAATTATTGCTACAGATAACCTCCATTAATCCCAATGAGAGTTCTTTTAAACCCTCCTTTGACAAATTAGCTAAATGAGGATGTTTAATCCTTTCTTGCGGTTGTCTTATCCAATTGGATTTAACCTCTAGTATCGGGGCATTAGACGAATTAAAAATACAAAATTTGAGATGGTTTACCTTGTTATTAATGATTCTCCATTCTTTTGAATCTATACCTAAAGCATTAAAAACAAAATATTTTGTTCCAGAATTATACCCAATTTCTCCAGATTCATCTATATAAAATAAATACATAAGAGCCTCTTAAATTTAACACATTAATTATATCATATATCAAAAATTTTTTTATAGAGGCTTTTGCTGTCAATACTACAATATCCGGTTTTAAGTCCATTGTTCTCAGAACAATGGACTTTTTAAATGCAAAAAGCCTGCAAACAGCGGGACTTTAGCACATACGGAATTAAAAGAGAATTTTTAAATTTAAAATTCTCTTAATTTTTTGCCAATTTTTCTAAAAATTCTCTTTCTCATTTTTTCGTGGTGGCTGTTTGATTAAAAAATCAAATTAAAAATTCTAAAGCTGTCAAGCCCCCAATTTTTGTACCAAGTTAAGAGTTAGTATATCGGCATTCAACAATGTAGCTCTCGGAGCAGGGGATAATTAAGAATTTATTATTTTTTATTGGTTAAAATAATTACTTCAGATGGTCCTACATCACGAATTTCTAAATATGCGGTTCCATCAAATTTATGTTTAACTTTTAATACTGAGCCTATGGTATTTGTTTTATTATTTATTCCGGCAATCTCTTCAGTATTAGCTATTATATAAAAATCGGGATACAGTAAACTAATGTTGGCATCAACTTGAATATCTCCTCCGCGTCTATCTTGACCATTACTATTAACAATGCATAGGACTTCTTCATCATCAAGTATTCTGGACCAAGCAATAATCTCCCCGCATTTTGAATCGGTAAAATCATAACCAAAATTAGAAATTTGCCTTAGATATTCTCTTCCATAAGATAAAGCAGGATATTTTTTTCTTATCTCTATCAAATGTTTTATTCTAATAAAAGCAGGATGTTTTTGATTAAAACAATGATATCCAATTGTTCCGAATGCTCCAAATCCTGGCAGATTATCATCATAAGAGGTTAATCCCACTTTACCGGGGGCTTTTGGATGCTCAGCACCAAACATTGTTTCTCTAAGGTAACAATCCGTCCCACCATATTCCTGTAGCCATTTTATTTCAGATGATTCAGGACCCGCAAATGCTTGTTCGGTCCCATAATAAATACAGGGGATTCCTAAGCTTAGCAACTGAATTGCAACACCTGCCACGACTTGATAATTTGAAGAAGCATTTGTAGAAAATCGTAATTTAGCTCCGCAAACATGGTCATGATCATTTAAAACAGTAACATATCTGTCAGCAGATAATCTGCTTGAACCAAAAGCCGGATTCCACTCATCCGGAGCCGTTCCTACATAAAATTTAGCTTTTGTCAGTCCTTTTGCAACATTACATAAAGTGTCTCTGCTGCTTATATCCAAACAGGCGTTAAGGTTATGACTTATCGCTTCAAGATATTCAGCAGGGAAATATTTTCCTCCAGCTACTTCTCCTACAAGGAAAAAATTGTTTTTTCCTATATTTATTGCAAATTCTTTAATCGAACCGCAAAAATTTCTTGCCTGTACCATCGAAACATGCTTTAGTGTATCAATTCTAAAACCATCGCAATCAGTTAACGCTATCCAATATTTGTAAACCTTTAATAAATAAGATAAGGCTTTTGAATCAAGATTAAAATCCCTTAAACCTAAAAAATCAGTCCTTCTGTATTCAGTATTCGGGTCATCAACATTCTCTTTAGTTTCCCCTCCTAAAGAACCTTGACCTGCTCTTGTATAATAATTTTCATTCGCTAATTCTTCGGGATATACACCGTCATTATCACCTACTATAGTTTTAATCGCCTGTTCATCTTCACTTAACCAACTTCCAATTTGATAATAATTAGCCCAATTTAAGTATGTTGGTTCTTTATCTTCTGGTTTTTTCCCCTCATATATCCAATTATGTCCTGAATGATTAAAAATTACATCAAGTATAATTCTTATATTTTTATTATGAGCTTCTTCTACTAAATTAACTAAATCCTCTTTTGTTCCGAAGCGGGGGTCTACCTCTAAAAAATCTTGTATGGCATAACCATGATAATCATTTTTATTAATTCTCTGTTTAAAAATAGGTCCAAGCCATATAACAGTAATCCCCAATTCTGACAGGTAATCAAGTTTTGATTTTATTCCGTTTAACGTACCGCCTTGAAATCTCTCTTTTCCTGATTTAACCCAATTAGCCCAATTCCAGTTTTGAGGTCTCAGTGTTGGAATCTCACTATAATTAGAAGGCATGATTTTTTTATTAGATTCTTTACCATTGCTAAATCTGTCCGGCAAAAGAAAGTATAAAACTTCTGAACACCAATCAATAGGCGAAGCATAATATTTTTCTCTTTGCGGAAGAGTAAAGTCAAAAAGACTTTTGATTTTGGGCATTTCTAATATCTTTTTTGAAAAATCATTCATGTTATTATCTTCTTAAGTTTTGTCAGATTATTTTCCCGATTTTATATTTTTATTAGTATAATATTTTTAAAAAATTAAGACAATTTTTTGTAAAAAATATGCCGGAAAACTTTATATACCTAGCTTTATCTAGAGATTTGAACAAAAAATAAAGCTGTTTTTGGAGCTATATTAAATCCTCTACTTTGAGAGATTCCCCACTTTGATATAAACTTTTTATTGTGTTCAGTGGGGCTTGGTCGAATTTCAACATAAAAATTATGTTGTATCTCTTTGTAGCAACCTTTTAACGGAGTGTTTGTCACCTCTGCGACAGAATAATTCCGCTTTTCATTTGCTTTATTAATTATGATAAAACCCTTATCCCCTCTGGTTATAAAAAGAAGGTTTTTTTCATCATAAGCACAAGGACTGTTATGGGTATTAACCAAGTAAACACTTTCTGCAGGGGCATTTAAATCATTCATTATTTTTTTGAATTTTATACCTGCTTTTACAGTATTAAACTTATCATCAGCTTGAGCACCGTTTGTAAGTTCATGAGTATTATCACTAAAAATTAACGGAACACCCTCCTTTCTTGCAAGAACATATGCCCAGGCAAGTTCTGCATATTTTTGATCTTTAAAAGCCTTGGAAATTGTATCATGATTCCTTGCAAAGGTTACTGAATCCTTACCTGCAGAATCCGGCATACATAGATTTTTCCACAGATTTCCCGATGAGCTGAAAGCAGAAGTCAAAGAATAAAATAACTTAAAGTCGGTAACAGGTGTATTTGCAGAACTGTATTCATTTAATATTTTTGTATCCGCCGTATAGTTTTCTCCATAGATAAAAGCATCGGGAATTTTCGACCTGATATAATCAACATAAAATTTATATTGAGCGGGAGACATGTGTGTTTTTCGGCATCAAATCTAAATCCTTTTACTCCTGTAGCAATAAGAACATCAAGATATTCTTTATGAACTTTTCGAACATTCGGGCTGTTAAAATTAAAATCTGCCCAGGTTCCCTCTCCCCAACCTACAATCCTGCTTATATTGGTATTCCCGTTTTTAATAAGTTCATCCCAATTTTTAATTTCTTGCCATGGATGAAAATCATCTCTTTTAAACTGCGGCATCTGTGTTGTTAATTTTAAATAAAGTTTGTCTAAATCCAAACAATCATTATTGTTATAACACTTATCAGCAGCATCTTTCCAATCCTTTGCGCGAATATCAGCCATTCCATGATTGAACACTATATCGCATACAATTATCATATTATCAGAATTTGCTTTCTTAACAAGTTTCTTTAAGTCAGCAAGGGAACCACGCCCTTCTATTATTGAATAATTTTTAGGCTGGTATCGAGCCCACCAGTCAGGACTTGGATTTGATTGCTGTGCCGGAGCTATCTGGATGGCATCAAAGCCTTTATTATGTAATTTATCAACCATAGGTACAATATCCTTAAAATTCATATTGAACGCATGGTAAATTATAAAGGGTTCTTTTGCAAAAACCGAGGAAGCTAAAACAATAAATAATAACAGAAAGAGTGTTAATACGTATTTCATTTTTTCAAAAAACATTTAACTTTTTCCTTATTACTCTACTGACTATACTATTAGCATAAATAGTCAGGCAATTATAAATTAATTTAAAACTTGCAATGATTATTATAAATAATATCGTAAAGAAAATTTAAAAGGAATAAGTCGATTGAGTAAATTTTATTAATCAATCTGCTTCATTAATAAGGGAATTTATATGAATATTAAAAAACTGCCTATGTTTCTGTTATTAATTTGTTTTTGTTTGCAACAATTACCGGTATTATCTTGTATTCAAAGATATAAATATAAGCGACCCAAGCTCTATAATAGTTCTAAAGAAAAAATAGATGAATCCGATATTTTGTATTACAACACCCGTTTTACTGAAATTCTCCCTAATCCTGTCATATACTTATACGGTAAAAATACATATGATGATCCGATACTACTTATGGTTTTTAGCTCCACAATACCGGAAGAGTGGCTAAACGGGCAAAAATCGTCGGATTTGGATTCTGTAGTCCTTAAATTAAATATTCCCTGGCAGCATGGATATTTTTATAAAATTTTAAAAATTTCAGCTGATCAAATTTTACAAACGGTGGCTTATTCAACAAGTTCAACACTGCAATCAAGTCTTGAAGGTCAAGGACAGTTTGCTCCGGCAGGCGGGGGAGGCTCAGGCAGTCTTAAAGGCAGAATAGAACATACATTTAACAAGAGTAAGGCTTATGATACTATTAAGCCAATTATAACTTATTCGGGAGTAGGCTCGGATACTTTGACTTTAATGCTTAAAAGAGGAGAAGAATATCCAATTCCTAATGGGCGAATTAACGTATATATGCTGGTTAGAGCTATTAGAGATGAATCAAATAAAATCGGGGATATTATAAATGATTACTATGGCGGTAAAGATGATGACTTTTATAAAAATGATGAACGCTTTAAAAAAGAATTAGGCTGCCTTGTAAATGAAGTTTCATGCGGGATCTACAAGGACCTGTACGATTTTTTAGGTAAAATAGGTATTAATCTTGATAAAGCCAAGGGCTTTCAATACAAAAAAGTAAATGAATTTATAAAAACTTCCGTCGTTTTAAAATATGAGAATAGATGTAAATTATTGGAAGCTTTACTTGAAGCCGAAAGCAAAGATAAAGAAATATTAGATTCTATTGAAAAATTAACTTCCTATTCAAACAAGCCGGGTAATTTTTTAAAAGAAGTTACAAATGACAATTATGTGGATATAAGCTATAAATTAAGTAAAAATGTAATAGATTTTATAAATAGTATTCCACCTGAATATAATAAAAAAAATATTAAAAATGCGAACAATTTTTGGAAACTGGTTTTTGCTAATCGAAGTCAAATTAAACTTATGAATAATACAAATATATCTTCAGATAAAGTTCAATGTATAAATAATATAAATGCATCTTCAAGTGAATCTGATAAATCTTCTACCGACTCCGACAAATCCTCAAAAGATGTTAATACTGATAATTTTAATATTACATCTAATGATCTTTATGCCGAAGCATATAAACTTAAAATGCGAATTTCTGCATATAACTATGCAATTTGCAAAATATGCTGCCCCTCTTCGGATTTTGATTTAAGTAAATATATTATAAATGATGATAGCAATGTTTGTAAATGTCAAAACGGATTGGATGAATATCAGAAAATAATTGCTCTAAATAATAGTATTCTTAATAATGCTGATTCAAACGCTCCTGTTTTCAATTTAGGACTGCAAAAAAATGCACGCGAGTTGCTGGATGATATGTTTGATAAAAAAAATAAAGAAAAAAGCAATCAGAAAGCTATTTTAACTTTCACTAAAATTGATAATTTAATATTAAGGGCTTCTTGCGGCAGTATTAAAACTTGGAAGGAACTTAAGGCGAATCCTTATTATAGGCGAAAATATTCCAGCGCTATTGGTCTCGTTGATATAATTATAGAGAAAAGTGAAGAGGCAGTGCAAAAAGAATTTACCTGTGATCAGAGTTTAATTGAGTTAGTTACAAATAAAAATAATGTTGATTTACGTTTTGAAAAAACAATAGTTCAATATGAAAAGAATTCTTTTTTCAGATTTGAGAAGAAATATATAGACCTCTGGTGCCCCCCAATAATATCAAGAATTGTGCTTTTCCCTATAGGTTCCATATTATGGCCTCTTCATCTGCCGGATAAACGTTTAAGGTATCAACCGAGTCCTAAAGCAATAACTACTGCAAAAATTCTTGAGGGATCCAAGTTTGATAAAGACAATAATAATTTGCCTGAATATATAAAAGACGATGATTGTATTTTTAATGATATGAAAGGTCAAATAGAACTAATAGAAAAAGAAAGAAAAGCAACAATTGTAAAACCAACTATCACAGGACCGAAGACTGGTAAATAATTTTTTGTTCAAGATTAAATTTTAAATAATTACAAGCATTTTTAATATGAAAGGAGAAAAAATGACTAAAAAGATATTATCTATAGACGGCGGAGGAATCAGAGGTCTTATACCCGTTTTACTGCTTACCGAAATAGAAGCCCGTCTTAATCAGAGCAGTAAAAGTATTCATGATGTTTTTGATTTGTATGCAGGAACTTCAACAGGGGGAATTATTGCTCTCGGGCTTGCAAAACCCCTTCAATTAGATAAACTTCTTGAAATGTATAAAGGAAAAGCAGCAAAAAAAATATTTAAAAAAGATTTTCTTAGCTATATTATTCCTGACAATTTAAGGTTATTTGAAGATGAAAAATATTCTTCAAAAGGAATAAATTCAGTATTAAAGTCTATATTTGGAGAAACAGAAACCTTAGGAAATCTTAAACAGAATGTTCTTATAACTGCTTATGATACAGAAAAAACAAAAGCAACATTTTTTACACATTTTAATAATTTTGCAGACAGCGAATATAAAGATATACCTATTTGGAATATTGCAAGAGCTACTTCAGCTGCACCAACTTATTTTGAACCACACTGCTTTACCACAAATCATCATGGCCGAAATATTGTATATACTTGTGTTGATGGAGGTATGGTAGCCAATAATCCTGCAATGTGTGCTTATATAGAAGCAAAAAAGCAATGGCCGGATGAGAAAATAATTGTAGTTTCAATAGGTACAGGTACATTAAAGCAGAATACTCCTTTTGAAGATATCAAAGATTTGAATAGAATAGGTTGGCTACCAAAAATATTTTCTATATTTTTTGATGGGATGAATGATACAGTTGATTATCAGTTGGATAAGATTTTAGCTAAAAATCAAGAATATTTTCGTTTTCAGATTGATCTTACTGAAAAAGATTCAGATCAACTTGATAATACAAATTATAGAAACATTAACTATCTTGAAAACCTTGTTAATGACCATATATCAGATCCTGACAAGTGGGGAAAGGATATAGAAGACCTTATATGCAGGCTTTGATTTTTGCAAACAAAAAAGAATTTATCTGGTTAATTAAATCAATCGGGTATAGATTAAATCTAAATTTTATTAATAACATAAAATGATTTTTATTAAAGGGGCTAATACCATGGAAAATTTTTGGAAAAATATTTGTACATATTCTCTTGGTCTAAATGATTTAAATAGTCTTTCACTTTGTGTTTTTAAATTTCTATAATCTTACTTACTGCCAAATCTTTTTTGTCTACCGTTAATAATATCTTCAATTATGTTAGGCTGCAAATAAAGGCATTCCATAACTTTTTTGACATAACTGATATTTTTATCTTTCTGTGAAAGGCGATTTTTAGCAAATTATTTAGGGCAGTAATTAATACATTTGGGGATAGTTTTATTTTAAAAATCATTATAACCTAATTTATTACAAATTCATCTATTTAAGGAGATGATAAAATTGACACAAATTAAAGACAAGGTAACCTTAGCTGATTTAATAGATTTGGATTTTTTGCAGGAATTTCAAGATTTTTTCGCTAAAAATATGGGCATATCGGCAATAACTACTGATGAAAACGGACCAATAACAAAAGCTAGTAATTTTACAGGATTTTGTTCCAAATTTGTAAGGGGTGAGAACGCAAGTCTCGAAAAATGTGACAGTTTTCATACAGAGTGCGGTAAAATTGCAGCTAAAAAAGGTGGAACTTATATTTACACTTGCCCGAATGGATTAACTGAATTTGCTGTTCCTATTTTAATTAAAGGAAAATACATTGCCTCAATAATCGGCGGTCAGTTTTTCTCCGAACCTCCAAATGAAGAAGACTACAAGAATGTTATAAAAAAATCAGGTGTAGATGAAAAAGCATATTTAAAGGAAATAAAAGAGATAAAAGTTATTCCATCTCCAAAAATTGAAGAAATGGCGCACTTACTGGCTTTGTTGACTAAGAATATTGAAAATATAATGGTTAAAAATTTTGAATTAATAGAAAAAAATAAAAGAGCAAACATTTACCGACATATAGAAGAAATAATGAGAACTTCTTTTGATATTAATCTCATTAAACATGAAATTGTGTTTCAAATAGGTAATTATTTTAAAGCAGATAGAGTTGTTTTCGCGGAATATGAAACTGCAAAAGATAATTATTATGTTTCTCCTGAGAACGAATACAGGTCTTCTTCTGATATAAAAACATTTGTTGGATTTGATTTCTCTTTGTTTCCTATTTTTTATAAAGGCAGGGATATAATTTTTAATGACTTAGATAAATATTTAGAAGAAAATAACCTTAAGAATACTGATACTGAAAAGCTTTATAAAGAAATGGGCTACAATTCTTCGATGAGAATAAAAATAACTCACGGAGAAATATTCTACGGTAATCTTGTTATAACTTTTGAAGAAAAAAATAAAATTAATGAGGATGATATCAATTTTATCAAAGTATTGGCTGCAAAGGCAGGAATGTCTCTTTATCAAGCTGAATTATATACAAAAACAATAAAACAAGCAGAAAGAGAAAAAATTAGTCGCAGCATGATAGAGATACTTAGAAGTACTCTTGACAAAAATATGATTAAGCATCTTTTTGTGAAAAATATTGGAAAATATTTCAATGCGGACAGAGTATTTTTTTCTGACTTTGATATTAATACAAACACTTACCTTGTTGTAGATGATAAATCAGAATATCTTTCAAATCCATCTGAAAAAAGTTTCATAAATTTCGATTTTTCAAATCCTTCTGTCCAAGGATTTATTGAACCCTTATTAAATAAAAGAGAATTAATTATACATAACTGGAATGAATATCTGGAAAACCATCCGCAAAGTGAAGAATTCATTAAATTATACAAAGATGCCCGCATACAATCTGCATATAAATTCCCTGTACTATATGAAGGAAAATTATTAGGTTTTTTTTGCCTTGATTATACTCATAATTTTGTTGAACTGCCAGATGAAGATATCAGCAGAGTCAGAAGTATATGCACTCAGGCTGGAATAGCAATTTATCAGGCAGAGTTATATATGCAGGCGCAAGAAGCTTTACAATCAAAAGGAGAGCTTATTGCAAAGGTGAAAAATGGAATCAAAGAGCCTGTAAATAATATATTAAAAACGTCAAAAGCATTATCAGAATTCGAGCTTGAACACAATAAACAATTGGAATATTTAGATAATATTATTGATAGTTGTAATAAATTGATGGAGTTAACAAAAGATATTTCGGATGTTGCTGATACCTAATAGTAATAAAAGCTTAATTATATTATAGAATTTTTAAAGTTTGGATGTTACAAAAAAATTGAAGTTAACAGCTATAATAATCGGATTACCCTGTTAATTCCCTGTTAGTTTTACGGGAATTTATTTCTAACAGAAGGAATTCCAGAATATATCAGAAGCGATAATGGTTTGGAATTTGTTGCAAAAAGCATTCAGGACTTTTTGCAGCAAATCCAAGTGAAGACAGCATATATTACCCCGGGTAGTCCTTGGGAAAATGGCTTTACGATTCAATGTAATACTCAGAGACGAATTATTGAACGGAGAAATTTTTTATACAATAAAGGAGGCAGAAGTGATGTTGGAAGACTACAGAAGACTTTACAATGAATTTAGACCGCATAGCTCTCTAAGCTATGCTCCGCCTGCTCCAATGGCAAAAGTTATGCCGCTAAAAAATTGCCAAAAACTAACTTTAATTTTGGACCAAATATTGGGGGCTTGACACTGTTATTTGCCTGTCATCTGAATTTATCCCGATGAATAGAGATGTAAACATTGTTCCTGTTTGGTCGATTTGAACAAAGTTTATAAATGAACAATTTTTACATCATCAAATTTTGATTTCAGATATTCGGCTAGAAGCCTTCTGTGACAATTTGTTGCCTGAGCTTCGCTGCATAAAAGACAAATATTTGAATATTTATTTTTAATCGTACGTTCAAATAAAGTTTCTATTTTTCTTGAACTAATCAAATCATTATACTTTATTTTATAATCATCCCAACCGGATTTCCCGGACTTGTAATTATCCAGAATATCTTTAGTCGGAGCATACTTTATGTCATGAATATAATCGATTTTTGCAATATTTTTTAAAAAATATTGCAAATCTTTTTGCTTGGTAAATCCGGCAAGCTGAGAAGAATTGTTTAACCTGATATCAATAAGACATTCAATTTTATTGGTAATTAACAACTTAAAAAATTCTTCCGCACTTTTTTGTGCAAAACCGATTGTAAAAATATTCATGCCTGCTCCAATCTATATCCTATTTTTTCGTTTTGTTTTTTATAAGCTTGCTCAATTAATTCTTGTTCATTAGAGCTTTGGGCAAATAAATTAAGTTGATTCCTGTCAGGGAAATAAAGTTCTAGAAGTCCTTTATCAATTTCACTTTGAGTTTGTAATTTTTCATCGTACATAATATGCAAAACTTCAATTCCGTTTTTTTGCATTGCATGTGCAATCATAATACTTCTATGGCAGTTTATCGGGTCTTTTTCCGCACACATAAGAACAAAATTGATGCCTTGATTAAGACCCTCTTTAATTTTTTCTAAACCGTCTTTAAATTGTTTTGATTGAGTAACTTTTTCAAAATCTACAAAACTACTTTTAGAAAAAAACTCTTTATTTTCCTGTCTTGCTCCAAATTCTAGTGCAAAATTTTCATAAATAATATTATATTGTTTTAATTTTGGTTCCAGATTAAAACTGTTGTAATCCTGATAATATTCAGATACGGGATTACTTCTAACATCAATAAGATGCGAAATTTTATGACTTTTTAGAATTTCAATAAAATCGTCAATATTAAATGCTACATATCCGATTGTAAAAACTGAAGCCATAATTACTCCTTTAATAGTAATTATACTTCAAAAATCTTGGCTGCGAATTTGTAATATTTATTCTTAACACTGCTCCATTTGTCATCCGGCAAGCTAAATACAACGTTTAATTTCGGATAGGTTTTGTCTTTGCCGTAATAATCAGGGTCAGTTACAGATATGTCGGTATATTTGCTTCCCTTAAAAGTAAAAGACATTTTTGTTTTATTTTTGAAATTGGAATAAATTTGTGCGTTTGTGATTTGGACAAACAAAATTGAAGATTTATTTTGAATAACTTCTTTTCTGCTTAGATAATTATCTACATTGAGGAAAATATTTGAAGCATCATTATTTAGGTATTGATAAGTATTTTCTTTCTTTAATATGCCTAATTTTTTCCAGCGGATTGTGTCATCAATCAAAACATTTTCCGGCTGAAGCTGTGTCGGGCAGGGTTTTAATATTTCTACTCTCGCCACGTCAAGAATTTTGGCTTCTGAATTGTCCTCATATAGCATATTTTCAGGAGTTAAAGCCCCAAATGTTTCTTTATCATCTGACATTAACCGAATAAAATTCCCGTCATTTATATCTATGCCAACAACACAAAATCCGCCGTGCTTATCGGATTTTGTCATAATAATCAAATCTCTATACATATATTTCCTTACCTCTTTCTATATAGTTATATTTTTTATTATTTATGTCTAAATCGCAAGTCAGTACTAATACGTAGGCTTTTTTACTTAAAAAGGCACAAATTCACTAAACATTTAATTTTGTTGTACAATTTTAATATGAATGAAGTTATCTCAAGACCAAATTTTCAAATGTATCCAAATTTGGAAGATTTACTTGACAAAATCAGAAAAGTTATAACCGACAAAAACAGCTGGATTGAACGTAAAGAAATTTGCAAAATTTTAAACTTGCCGCTAAATACCCAGCTTGTTGAAAATGTACGAAACTCAAAAATCGGTCAGTTGTTATATAACTACCTCTGCCGCAAAGATTTTATCTACCAAAAAGTTCAGCTTGACCCCGAAGATAAGTTTCAATATGAAATTTGGATGTGTTGTTCAAGTAGATTGGGCTTACCAGCCCAACAACATGAGGCGGAATTAAACAAAATTCTGCAAAAGCTCCATGGCGAAAATTATATTATCGTGGAAAGCAAACAAAAAGCATCGAAAAGGGCGGCGAAGCCGCCCGAAACAGAAGATAATTTTGACGGCAACAACGAAGATTTAAACAAAATTACAGAATTAATTAATCAAGGTGAAAATCTGTTCATTACCGGCTACGCCGGTACCGGAAAAAGTTACATCCTAAACAAATTAAAAAAGAAATTTCAAATTGATGTTACAAGCACAACAGGACTTGCCGCTGTGAATGTTCAGGGACAGACAATTCATTCCTGGGCGGGCGTCGGAATTTGCAACAAGCCTGTCAAAGATGTTTTTGAAAAGATTTTGCAACGGACAAAGTTGAAAAAACAGATTACGGAATGTAAAATACTTGCGATTGATGAAATTTCAATGCTTGATGCAAGAACTTTTGATTACATTGATGAAGTTTTGAGAAATTTACGTTATGGAGACAAACCTTTTGGCGGAATTCAGGTTTTGCTTTTTGGAGATTTCTTTCAGCTTCCGCCGGTTGAAAAAGAAAGCGGTTTTTGTTTTAACAGCAAGGCCTGGCAGACTTTAAATTTAAAAACAGTTTTCCTTGAAAAAATTTATCGTCAAAGTGACGAAAAATTTATTAAATCTTTGAATAATTTGCGGTTAAATCGACTTACTCAAGATGACATCAGGATTTTTTACGACAGAGAAGTGAATTACAACACGTATGAGTCTGATATTTTGCATATTTTTAGCACAAACAAAGAAGCTGATAATTATAATACTTTTAAATTTAACTCTGTTCAAAAACCTTTGTTTATTTTTAATTCGGTTGACAAAATTCACAGAAAACGCTCTGTAATTGAAATTGATAAAAACAATTTGGATGAAAAACTGACAAAATTTGATTTACTGACGTTAGAAACATTTGACAAAAGCTGCAAAGCGCCTTCAGCGCTTGAGCTAAAACAAGGCTGCCGCGTAATGCTTTTAAAAAATTTGAATTTTAACAAAGGATTAATAAACGGTGCCTGCGGCACTGTACTTGAGCTCAAAAAATCCGAGGATGAAGAAGTAATTTTGGTTCAATTTGACAACGGAGTTGAAGAGGTTATTTCAAAACACACATTTGAAGCATATCGTGACGGTGAAGTTGTGGTAAGCCGAGAACAATACCCGTTGAGATTGGCATATGGAATTACAATCCATAAGTCACAGGGAATGACACTTGATAAATTAATTGTGGATTGCAACAGAATTTTTGAATGCGGACAGGTTTATGTGGCATTGAGCAGAATAAAAAGCATTGACGGGCTTTATTTAAAATCGTTTAATCCGAAAAAAGTCTGGGCGAATGAAGAAGTTCTTAATTTTTATCAATCCGTTAAAAATTAAACTTTATACTTTCTGTAAAACCCGCCGTTCATATCCTGATAGCCCATTGAAGTAGAACTATTACTAAATTAGAGGTTAGCGGAACAATGTTCCGCTAACCTCTTTTAATGACATTATTTTATCCTAAAACACTTGATTGGCCTGAGCAGGAAAAAATACTAAATTTTGTATAAAAACCTCTCCAAACAGTGCCATTCTGGCACTTTATTTTTTAGGCAGGGTGTCACAAAAAAATCAAAAAGAGAATTTTGGGGTAAATGCAATAAAATCTTTGTAAAATTATCTCTCTATGACACTCTAAGAATTTGTAAATCCGTAAAGCCCGCCGTGTGTGGCGATAAATACAAAATAAAGCCCCGAAATACTCGCTATGAGCTTGTTTCTAGGCTTTATGGTGGAGGATGTAATTTACGCAGCAAAAGTCTCTAAAAACAACGAACATTAGTCTGTTTTTCTTTAGTATAAATCGGGGCAGAGTTCCAAAAGTTTTTTGGTTTCTTTTTTACAAAAAAGAAACTACAGGGAATTTACAGGGAAATTTTGCGCTTTTTGATGATTTTTGCGTAATGCTTTAAAAAATAACCCCCTCATACATAGGGTTTTAACTACATGAATTCCCAAATTCCCTAAAAATTTAACAGGGAATTTATTTTTAATATCAGGGAATTAATACCTCAAAAAATCGATTTAAATGCCGTTTATTGATGAAAATTACTTTTGGGATTTTCAATGAATTCAACAACCTTTTTAAAACTTCCAATAGCTTTTTCAAACGTAATTACTTCATCTGTTTTTGCATAAGACATTGAATCCACAAAATCCATATATTCCTGTTTGTAATTTTTATCGTTCATCAATTTATCCAAAGTCAGTTTTGCAAACTCAATTAAAGTATAATCCCTTTCAACTCCTCCACGACTTTTGTCGTTTATAAAAGAAGCGTTTAAAAGGTTTATAAATTCTGCATTAAATATTTCATCCTCCAACGCAGAAATATCATGAAGGTGTCTGACAATTGTCGGGTCATTTTCTCTTGTGTGTAAATCTTTGCTTCGGTCTTTGATAAATACCCGCCACATCAAAGCACTGAATTTGTTCGCAATAACTTCCGGCGGCTGAATACAATCAATCTTCGTAGTCGAAAAATCTTTCATATAATCTGCTAAAAATGATTTTATACTGCAAACTTTTGCCGGTAGAATTAAGTTCTCAAAAGAGAATTCAACCTTGATATTTGGACGTAAATTAACAGAACCCTCAAACAGTTTTTCATACTCCATTTCAAAGCTGAAAAACTTGTTTTCATTTCGTTTTTTAACAAATTTTCTATAATCTTGCAATCTTCAATTTTGATTAATTCTTCCAAAATAAAATTGCAAAATCTTTTTCGATTTTCTCTTGAAAAGTTTCCGTGTAGTGTGAATTCTGAAATCAATATCTTCGGAAAATCTTTGGATTTTATTATATGCTTTTGACAGACAAGTTCCGCCTGAAAAAACAATTTTCACATCAGGATAATTTATCTTTGACAACATGGATAAAACTTTGACTACATAAATGTCTTTTTCAATAAACTGCGGAGCAATCCCGAATTCTCTTGAATAGCTGCTAATTAAATTTATAATATCTGTCTTTGTTTCTGACTGTTTCATACTTTATATATTCACCGTTAAATCCGATTTTACGATTAATTCTGCCGAGTACCGAAACCACTCTGCCTGTCGGAACCTGTGTTGTTTTGCCTTCATTGTACCATACTTCGTATTTGCTTGGAATTGTTTTTAACTTTCTTTTCTTTGCAACGAGTTTGGCGATTTCAGGAAGACTTATTTGAGGGATTATTTGAGGGATTATTTTGCCGGAAAATTGAGATTTTTCAGCTTTAACATAAACTCCTTTTCCGACCTTTAAGATAAGCTCTTTTTTTATAAGTTTTCTCAATGCACGCATAATCTGATCTTTATCAGATAAATCTTCAAAATCAGTCAGCATAAAAACGAAATCTTTTGATTTCTTAATGCGATATTGAATTCTTGTTTCCAGTATTTGAACTATTGGCATTTTGTTTAATCCTTAAATTACAAAAATACGACATCTATATTTACAATTATACGACATTATATTACAAATTTCAACCCCATTTGAAATAAATTTAATTAGCAGAAAAATAAAAATTAAAACTTTTCTATTATATAATTAATAAGAAATCAGGAAGTTATATTATGAGAACATTTGTATTAATATCAATTTTTTTATTACTTATTTGGTCATTTTTTATCGAGCCGAATATGTTGACTGTAAAAACTATAAATTTCAACATTCCAAATTTAAAAGGCTTAAAGGTTGTTTTTATTGGAGATTTCCATATTAAGCCAAATCAAAAAAGCAGACTGAAATATGTTGTTAAAAAAATAAATGAAAACATCCTGATTTAATTCTATCTAACATCCCGTTCATCGGTCCTTTAATTGTCCCTTCTGATTATGGTAAAAAATATGCTCGGGGTTTAATTAAAGAAAATAGTAAAACAATGTTCGTCACAAAAGGAATCGGAACAAGCATTTTGCCTATATGGGAAAATATCATGATGATGCCTATAAAAGCACTATTTATGGTTCTTATTATCCTTCGGATGTTGAAAAAGTTGAAAAATTAGTTAATGGTCAATGGCAAAAGGTTAGCTTGGATGGTAATGATGATAATCAAAGTAGAATGGTAGTAAACGTAAAACAAAAAAAGTAAAATATGTCATATTTAGATAAGATAAAAATAGAGTGAATAAATGTATGATAATTTTATTTTTACACATGCAGGTAAGTAAAAAAGGATTAGGTAAATCTCAAACAGAGAATTTGGGTAAAATTTGGCATAAATATCAGGGAAATAATACCTCAAAAAATCGATTTAAATGCCTTTTTATTATAAAAAATCACTCAAACTTTCCATTCCAAAAGTTTCGCAGAATCTCTTTTAATGGTCGTTCTTCATCTGAATATTTTGGAATATTCACTCTTTGCCAGAAAGATAATTTTTCATAAGGCGTCCCGATAAAAGGATTCCTTATCGGCATTAAAGTGTTTTTATCAAGAGAATCGGCAATAACTCTTGAAATATCACAAGCAACCGCTTCAAATGGATTTTTCAATGCATAGTTACAAATTTGAGATAATTTTTTACCGTATTTTTTTTGATATTCTTCAATTTGACTCTCATCTATTATCAAGTTCTATTTTTTTAAGCAAAGTTTTACCGCCGAATTTACCCAAAAGTCTATCTAATGTATGACATGAGAAGATTCGTCAAGAAAATATCCAAAAAAGAACCTGTTCCTGTCTTGTTTTGTAGCATACCTAAAATCCGCTATTTTATCTATAAACTCCCAATTATACAGCCATCTAACATTAGATAAAGCTTGATTTTTAGCTGTTTAAAACTATTAAAGAAAATTATTCTTGATGGAGTTATTTCATCGGAATTTTTCTTTAGTTTTGTAGGCGCTAAATTGCAAAAGCCATACATACTAGGATTATCTACATTTAAATCTTTAAAATCCTCAACAAAAATTCCTTTAGGTAATGCTAATTTTAATCCAAACATTTTGTTTAATTGTTCAAAAATATCAACTGTTTTTTCGCAGCACCAGGCAATTATTTTATTGCCTTTAAAATCTGTTGGTATACCTTTTTGTGAAAGTTTTTTGATATATCCAAAACATTAGCATTTTTAATTTCTTGAACCATTTTAGACGTTAAACCTGCCTCAAAATTAGCTTTTTTGTTTTGAGGTTTAACGCAATTATTCTTTTTGAAAAGAAAAAGTTATTTTCAAATGAAGTTTCCTTAATTTTGTCTGATTATATAAAACTCGAAATAAAAAAAATTTGCTAGTTGAGCTTACGGAAAAAGTCTCACTTACGTCACCCTGAATTTATTTCAGGGTCGCAAAGTCGCTCGCTAATGCGATGCTGAAACAAGTTCAGCAAGACGTTTGTCTATTTTGAGACTTTTTCCGTAAGCTCAGTTTATTTTAATTTGTAAATTTTTTTAATAATTATGATAAAAACGGTTAATTATTTTTGTTTACGTGTTTTTATGAAAATAACAAAAAGGCGTGTATGCATGCAAGTTAATAGTGTAGTTAATTCACAGATTATTCAGCGTAGGCAGAATTTCAAAGGAAGTTCTGCGGATTCCGGTGTGGTTTCGACTTCGCCGGATTACCAGCCGGTTCCTTTAGAGGCTTCAAGAGCTTATGCTTCACCTCAAATAACAGAAGGTTATAGAGAAATTGAGACTTTTGAGGTGCCGTATATTGGGAAAGGGAAATTATATGAATTAAAAAATGGGCATAAGGTTGCCATTATTCCTAAAAAATGGTCCTATAGTTATCAATACATTTGTTAAGGCAGGAGAAGAACAAGAACCTGTAACAGGACATTTTTTAGAACATTTAATTTACAATTCTGAAAATAAAGTTGATGGAGAAAATTTTGCAAACATTATTTCAGATATTGGAGCATTTAGATCTGCTACTACTCACAATGAGTATACTAATTATCGTTTGGCTTACCCTCTGGGCTATGAAGAGAATATTGAAAAATTAATAAAAATACAGGCTAATTTATTACAGCATCCACAAATTTCAATAAATAAAATAGAAAAAGAAAAAGGTGTATTAATATCAGAATATACATTGAATCCAATACAAAAGAGCAATATAGAAAAAGAAAAAATTAATTATCTGGTTCTTAATGAATTATTTGGTCTAAATGAACAACCAAAAGAACAAATCAATGAAATTGAGAAAGTAAATTCAACATCTTTAGGGCAAATTATTAATTTTTATAATAAATATTACAATAACAATAATATGGTTACAATTATTGAAGGAGATGTAAATTCTGCCAGCGTAATAAAAACTTTTAGCAAATATTTTAATAAACCTAATTGCACTACAAATATAAAAAACTCGCCCAAGCAAAATTTATCAAAACCTATTCAATCAACCAGAAGAATCGATGTAAATTTAGATTCTAATATTTATAAGAATATTCAAGTAAATTTTGTAGGACCTGAAAATAATGATGAAAAAGAGCATTTTCTTGCTCAGATGTTGCAAACATATGTTTCTAAGAAAAAATTAGGCTATCATGTAAATAAAATTAACACAAATGATTACCCTGCAAATAAATCAATCTTAAGGTTTTCCATTGAAGCTAAAGAAGGTAATGAGGAACTTGAATTAAAAGAATTATATAAAAAAATATTTGATTTGACACAGAAAGAGATTTCTGACGAGGATTTTTCACTATTAAGACTAAGACTCAAGAATTATTACTCTTTTATTGCAGAATCTGCACCTGTATTATCAGAAATAATCGGAGAAAATTTTGTTCAAAGCGGAAAAATCAACATAAATAATGAATATAAGCTTATTGATACTATAACAAAAAATGAATTACAAGATTTTGCTAAAAAATATATTGATTTTGATAAAGCATTAATAATAGTTACGCATAATAAATCTACTTCAAGCAATTTACCTGTTCAGCCTTCTTTTAAAGGACGAAATGGCAGTATTGATACTAAAGATATGACTGAATACAAATATCCAAATAATCTTCAATTAATTGTCGATAATTCTGAAGGAATTACAAGAACTACATATAGACTAAATTTAATTCCTAATAAAATACCTGATGTAAAGCCAGGTGTTGTTACTTTATTAAAATTTATGCTTGAAGATAATATTAAAAATAAATTGTCTCAATATTTATTTGAAAAACCGGAATTTAAAATGCAATTAAATAATTTAGACTTATTGGTACGTATACCACCGGAACAGGCAATAAATGTTGTAAAATTTGTTAATTCTATATTTCAATCTCCTAATTTAACTCAAAAATTACTTGATATAAATAAAGTAGGTTTAAGAGCCTATTATAAGGTTCTTAATGAGAATTCCATTTATACTTTAAATCAACAAAAATATAAAGATTACCCGCTTAAGGAAGTTTTAGAAAGAGAGTCTTCTTATGAAAACATATTAAAGAAAATCGATGAAGTGCAATTGTCGGATATAGTTGATTTATATAATCAACTAATTACAAATGCTCAAGGAAAAGTTATTCTTGTTATACCAAAAAATGAATTTGATAAACAAAAACAAAATATTTTATCAAAAATTGGAGAGGGTTTTCCAATTCTGCAAGAAAAACAAAAAGACGGTTTTGTTCCTAAGATAAATATTAAGCCTATTACAAACACGAAGATATTATTTAACGAAATAAAAAATAATAATGCTTCTATTTTACAAGATTTTCAGATACCTAATAATGGCAATTTAAAGGAACAAATTACTGTTAAATTACTTAGTTTAATTTTAGGTGATTCCACAAATTCAAGAATAGAATCTGACTTAAGAGAAAAACAAGGACTCTCCTATTTTTCTGGCTCTGTTTATAAAACAGATGGCATTCTTGGATATTTCAGCATAGGATCATATTTTCCCGCTAATCAACAAAGCTCAGATAATGTAAAAATCGTACTCGATTCTTTAAAAAA
The DNA here is from genome assembly GCA_963839525.1 of uncultured bacterium. Lineage (GTDB taxonomy): Bacteria > Cyanobacteriota > Vampirovibrionia > Gastranaerophilales > Gastranaerophilaceae > CAWIVJ01. The sequence goes on from CAWIVJ010000003.1 coordinate 60,861, forward strand.
TCAAATAGACTATATTATTAATGAACCCATTTCAGAAAAAGAGCTTAAAAGAGTTAAAACACTTTTAAAGAGTGATATTATAGGTTTAATGGAACTTTCAAGCGATAGAAGCGATGTTTTAAATGAATATGGATTAAGTAATTTAAAAAACTTATTTAAAATTATAGATGGAATATCCTCCCAAGATATTGAATTTGTGGCAAAAACTTATTTCACAAAGCCATCTATAATTTCCCTAAGCGTAAATAAAGATGTCTTTGAAGCTAATAAAGCTTATATAAAAACACAAGGAGAAGTTATTGGTGAAGATATTTTTTAATATCTATTCCCCTAAATACATTTTAAATCCAGATTTTTGGTCAAATTATAATGATAAGTTAAGAAATGTAAATGCAAATTTTTATGTCTAAAATCCTTGAAAATCAATAACTTTACAAAAAGATACAATTTTTTGCGAAATTTAATTAGCAAATTTTTAAATTACAAGTTTTCAAACATGCAGAAAATAAGCGTATGCACTAGCTTAAAGAGGTTTAGTAAGTATGAAATTGGAATCATCTACAAATATTTACAAAATTCAGTATTGTAAATTTAGAAACTCTAAAAGAAATAGAATTTACCCCGATAAATCTTTAATTAGTTTTAAGGGGTTAAATAAAATTGGTGAAGAAATTATTGGTGAGCAGGGTGCGGAACTAAGTAAAAAATTTAGTAAAAAAATTATAAGATTTGTAGAAGAGTCCCTAGATTCCATTAAAAACATAATTAGGAAAATAAAAAAAGAAAATGATTTACCTTTTACAAATAAACCTTTAATTGCTGCAGCATCATATGATGATTCTTGTAAATATTCTATATTAGAAGCAAAAAAACTTTTAGACAATGATCAAGTACCAGACAATGCTAAAAAAGAAATAAAAAGCGCTTTAGAGTATGCTCAAGATTATTTTGATTCCGATGGTCAACTTAATATTAATGCTAAAACTGTTATTGATAAAGCGAATACGCATGCTGAACAGGCTAAAGATGGTTTAATGAAAGCAATAGAAAAAGCTGGTGATAAAATTAAAAAAGCTGGATATGATGTAGGATATAGAGGGATCGATAAAAAAAAAGGCAAATTAACTAGAAGTGGACAAAGTAAAATAAGCAATCCGCTTAAACATCATGAGATTTGATAATTCCGATGGTTTTAATCATCGTGATAGAACATCATTTAGAGGCGGAAATAATGAAATTGATTTGGAAAGAACTAATGAATTAGCAGATCATGATCTTTACAGATAATGATAGTGTTTTCCAGGTACTCATAATATAGATGATGTAACTGATTTTACATCAAAACAAGCAAGACTTTTGATAATATTACTGATAGTCATGACTTAGATTCTGATATCCTAGAAAATGCTAATGTTCCGGATATTGATTTTGATGGCCACGAAATTGACCCGATATTTTACGGAACATAGTACAAATGCCTTTGATAACCTTTCGGATTTAGCTTCCGAAAAAATAAATAAACTTAATACTCTTTCAGAAAATTTTGATTTTCTTTGGGAGGCAGATAATATGCAGTGGTAACTTGGAGTTGTTGCAAAAAGTCCTGTACGCTTTTGCAACAAACTGCAACCGTTATCACTGCGAATATATTCAGGAATACCTTCTGTAAAAAATAAATCAGCAAGGGATTCAAGAATTGCATCCGATTTTAAGCTATAACCTACTTTTAGTTTCAAGCATTTTCTTGTGTATTCATCAATTACTGTTAGTATCCTGATTTTCTTACCGTTTGCAAGCCTGTCTTGTACAAAATCATAGCTCCAAATGTGATTCTTATGCAAAACGGCGATAATAATGCCACTCATTTGGGTCATTAATGAAATCTTCCATTTCGGAGATTAGTAAATCTGCTTTTTCTGGTAATTTTTCAATAGTGGTAGGGGCTTGTTGGGCTTTAATAATTTCTTTAAACATTTCTTAGATGCTCGGAACTCTTAAATTTTACATTGATTTTACTTAAATCTGTTAGTGCTTTTAAATGAATTATTTGAGAAAACTCAAAATATTTTGTTTAATAACAGAATGGATAAAAAATGTGGAATGAAGTCGAATTCACATTCAATTTTAGCAGGTAAGATATTTGATGATAAGAATAATAAAATGACTCCTTCACATAGCAATACGCGAAAAAGAAAGTACAGGTATTATGTGAGTCAACCAAGTTTAAAAGATTCAAAATCAGAGTCAGGCAGTGTTGATAAAATTCCGGCAGGTGAGGTTGAAAAATTTGTTACTGAAACAATAAAAGAATTTTTAACAAATACAAAGGAAATCCAAAAATACATTAAAGATTTTGATGTTACCAAACAGAAAGAAATTTTAAAGGCGATTAAAAATATTGAAAATTTTGCGGAAGAAAGTTCTCCGGGCACTTTTAAATAAGGTTGTAATTTTAGAAGATTCAATTGAAATTACAATTTGTGAAAATGCATTGATAAAAACACTTGAAAATTTGGCGAATGAAATTGAGTTACCTGAACAAATAACCACAGAAATGGATGCCCAGATTAAAATATTAAAGAAAGTTGAAATTACAAAAACATCGCGGTCTGGAAATATTTTAATAATAAATTCAGAAGATAAACTGACACCATTTCCAAATCCGTATTTAATAAATGCGATTATAAAAAGTCATTACTGGCATAAGTTACTATTTGAAGGGAAA
>CAWIVJ010000004.1:0-97761 GCA_963839525.1 uncultured bacterium
TTTGTTATGTGCTGACCTGGTTCGTTCGTATTGCTTATCGCCAGCGGCGGGAATAAGCCAGTTCGCGAAACCGTCGCCGAGGATTTTGGCACACCGCTATTAAGAAGTACGGACGGCCGCACCATCATGAACGTCAGTGTGGATGGGACAAAACTGGTCGAATAACGTTACAAAGAAAACGACTCCGGCTTCATCCGATTCAGAAACACGCTGGAACGGATCGACTTCGACGAACCAGACGTTGCCAGCCGGACCATAGGCTGGGTAGGCAATTTCCGATGGCGGTCGACCGGGTCAGTCGTGCGTCACGTCAGCGTCGAACGTAAACGTTAATCGCAACCGATTGTTACCGTTCAGATTGTCAGCAACGTAAACGCGTTCGGTCCAGGGGCCCTTGGCGTCTGCCGTGCCAACGTTTGTAGCCTGCCAATCCAGGAAGAAACATTGAGGCCGCTGGACTTCCATCGGCGCCACGATGTTTTCCGCCACCGAATCGGGCAATGGTGGAAAAGTCAGAGAAATAGGTCCGCTGGACAGGTGGTTGGGGGATTCGCTCTTTCGAGGATGGTGTTGGCCGCGTCCGTTTCGACAATGATGTAGTAATCAGTTTCGGCAAGCGTCACGTCGATGGGTAGTTTGACCGAAAGTGAATTGTCGTACGTTTCGCCCGCCGAGCAGGGTCGATTCTTCGGTACCAGGTTTGGTTACTGAAGAGGTCGATGCGAGTGAGAATGTCGCGATTTACGTTCCCGATGTGACGAGAGTCGTATGGCTGGACAGCCAAAGTCGATCCCATTTCCCAATTCCCTAGGGCGGTGCCGGTACCTGTGTTGCGCACCCGTCGGATCGAACATCGCCTCTCCAAACTTTGAGTTCCCCCGGTTAACCAGCCAGTCAGTCGACGACGAGGTCCGGCAGGCGGTCAATTAAAGTCACCGCGTCGAACGGTGGCTGCAGCGGATTGCCAACACGGTTGTCATTGCAGTTCCAGTAGCGTGGCCCGTATAATTACCATTGCTTGGCTGTTGGCGCAGTATCGCGAAATGCAAGTCAACGACCTTACTGCTGACGTTGGTAAACCCAGTCAAGAATGGGGACGATGTTCTTCTTTATCAGGGTGTAACTCTTGGCGAAACCAGTTCTAAACGACAAACGCCACCCTGCTTAGGAAGAGGGGTTGTTGTTGGAGCAGGAGCAAAAGTTTTAGGGAATATTACTTTAGGCAATTATTCAAAAGTCGGAGCCGGTTCCCTTGTGATAAGTGATCTTCCCGAACGTGCAACTGTTGTAGGTGTTCCGGGAAGGGTGGTGCTTCAAAAAGTATTTGATGAAGGAAGCGGTCTTTTAATGCACAACAGAATACCGGATCCTGTTTATTGTGAATTAAACCGATTGAAATATGAAGTTCAGGAATTACAGGAAATGGTAAAAAATAAAAAATAATTAAAATCTTGTAATTTTAAAAATTAAGGTTGTTTTTTAAAAAATTTTATGTAATAATAAAGTAAAGCAATCTGTTAATGATAGTTTATGCTTGTCAGAGTTGGACAGCATTTGGCTTTTAGTGAACACCTTCACGTAAGTGAATTTTTCTACTGACATGGATGTTTGTAGCATATGCAAAGAAAGAGAGATACTCAAAAGTAGTGAGTACTAACGAATTTAATTTTAAGTATATTAAGAATAGAGCAACTGCCGGCAGCTGGAGAAGAGGATACGAATGTTATCTCAAAGATTTGGTATTTGAAAAGTATCCTGAGAAAAATTTCTACAAAGCAAAGGTAAAAGGTAATTTTCAGGATTTCTATAAAACTGACTTGATTTTCAAAAAAACTGTGGTTGAAGCTCGTTGTGATTGCCCGTTAAAAGAAGAATGGTGCAAACATGCTATTGCTGTAGGATTAAAAGCTATTGAAGAACATGCCTATGAAGATTTTCTAGAAACAAAGTATAAAATTGAATCTGATTTTGCTGATGAAAACACAGCTCTGACAAAACCCCCTCAAGGAAATTATATCTTCCATTTTAACCCTAAAAGAAAACCTAATTTCTTTTCTATTTTAGTTATGTCCAGAGAAAACGGAAAAGTTGTACGCTCAATTGAGACTATTCTAAAAGCATTAATTGAAGCTCAAAAAGCTGATAAAAATTTTGAACTAAATAACTCGCAAAAAGTTGAAGTTGCAATATTTCAACAAATCCTTAAAACGTGCACGTCAGGATAAAAAAGCCGGCTGGTATGATATTCAAATTACAAAATTTGCAGATATGTTTCCACTACTTGCAAAAGCAGAAGAAGTTTTAGATGAAAAAACAAAGCAGCGTTTAAAATTTGCGGATAATGAATGGAATCTTATACTATCAGTAAATTCTTCAAATGTAGGAAACGTTATGCTTGCTCTTGAATGGAGGCGCCCTGATAAAGATGATGTATATCCTTTTGAAGAAATAAGGTATTTTTCAAGACACTTAAAATGGGGCAGATATAAAAATGTAATTTTTCCTACAACTATCCCGGTGAGTGTTGTTCCTCAAAATTTAATCAAAGCTTCATTTACGGATTTGAAGGATTCGGATGGAGGAAAATTTATTTATGAAGAACTGCCAAAACTTCGAAAAATTATGGATGTTGAAATCTCTGAGTCGATAAATAAGCTAATGCTTGAACAGCGTCCTCCTTTAAATATTGTAACTATGGGGATTGATTATGACCAATCTTTAAAAGTATCTTTAGAATTTGAATATGACGGAGTAAAAGTTCCTTTTTCAAAAACAAGTGAAAAAACTCCATATGTTACCATCAAAAAAAATGATGATTTGTATTGGGTTAAAAGAAATCTTGAACATGAACAAGCCGCATATAAAATGCTTTTAGCTTGCAAATTTGTTCCAATGCAAACAAATAATCTTGCTTTAGAGAAAGAAAATGCTATTGATTTTTATAATTATTATATACAACAAGCCGGTGAAGGTTGGAAATTTGTTGAAAAAGATGATATGAGTTTCTTTAAAATACTTGATGAACCTTTTAAGCTAAAAGCAGAAGTTGATTTTTGCCAGAATTCTACCGATGGTTTTGAAATTTACCTCTACGGACAGACGGGAGAAGATAAAATCAGCTTTGAAGATATATATGATACTATTCAAAGCGGAGAAAAATACAGCAGGATAAGAAGTCTCGGGTTTGTTGAGTATCCGGCACAGGATATTTATTCAATGATGCGCACGTTTAATTCTTTTGATGTTTACAGAAATAGTGAAGATAAATTCATAATAAAAACATATAGAGCAGGGCTATTAAATGAATTAGAAAATCTTGGCATTGAATTAATTTTAAGTGAAAATTTCTCTGCTTTTTGGCAGCAAATGTCAACTTTTTCAACTACTGAAGACGTTACTTTTCCTAAAAGCATTAAAGCAGAGCTTAGAGAATACCAATTAAAAGGTTTCCGTTGGCTTTGGTTTATGTATAAATACGGGCTTAACGGTATTCTTGCCGATGATATGGGGCTTGGAAAAACTCTGCAAGCTCTTACACTTTTACAAAAAGCGAAGGATGTTGACGGTCCGATGCCGACTCTGGTAATCTGCCCTACTTCTGTTGTTTTTAACTGGGAAGCCGAAATTCAAAAATTTGCTCCGGAACTGACTTGCCTTAAACTTTCGGGAGTTGAAAGAAAACAGTTTTTCAAAGAAATTCCTAATTATGATATTGTAATTACAAGTTATGCGTTAGTCAGACGTGATATTGAGAAGTTAAAGAAAGTTAATTTCAGATATGTAATCTTAGATGAATCTCAGAATATTAAAAACGCGCTTTCTCAAACAGCAGGATCTGTTAAAAAGCTTGTAGCGCAACACAAAATGGCTCTTTCAGGAACTCCTATAGAAAACAAACTTGAAGAACTTTGGTCTGTATTTGATTTTCTTATGCCAGGGTTTTTATTCAGTATTTCAGAATTTAATTACCGTTATGTTAACCCTATTATGGAACGTACGGACAAGACCGTTGAAAAACGTTTAAAACTGCAAATTTATCCGTTCATTTTACGTCGTATGAAACGCGATGTTGCAAAAGATTTACCGGACAAAGTTGAAAACGTTGCTTATTGCGAATTAACTCCTGAACAAAGAGATTTCTACCTTGATGTTCTTGACTCTACAAAAGAAGAATTATTCAAGAGCATTGAGCAAAACGGTTTGGAAAAGAGCAGAATGTCTATTTTCTCTGCTTTATTGAGATTGCGTCAAATCTGCTGTCACCCGAGACTTTACGACAAGGAAGGATTTAAAGGAAAAATAGGCTCAGGTAAATTTGATCATCTTAAAGAAATGCTTGAAGAGATTGTTGATGAAGGGCATAGAGTATTGTTATTCAGCCAATTCGTTGATATGCTTGACTTGATTAAAGACTGGCTTGAAAGAGAAGCTATTCCTTATGAATACTTGACAGGAAAAACAAAAGACAGACAAGGTGCTGTTGAAAGATTCAATAATAATGACAGTATTCCTATTTTCCTTGTAAGCTTGAAAGCCGGAGGTACAGGATTGAACTTGACAGGAGCAGATTATGTAATTCACTATGACCCTTGGTGGAATCCTGCGGTAGAAGATCAGGCTACAGATAGGGCTTATCGTATAGGTCAGAAGAAAAAAGTTTTTGTATATAGGCTTATTACTAAAAACACTGTTGAAGAGAAAATTCAAAAACTTAAACAGGTTAAAAGAAACCTTGTTGATAGCGTAATTTCTGTTGACAGAAACATAACCAAATCTCTAACAATAGCCGACGTAAGAGAAATTTTCTCTGTTGATTAGAAATGAAACGGCTAAGATTTAAAAGTTTGTATAATTTTAAATCTTTTTCAGGATTGACTGTAAAACAATCTTTATGTGGGCATAATTAAGTCCGCCCTGCATATAAACGGCATAAGGAGGGCGAATAGGTCCATCTGCTGATAATTCTATTGTTGAACCTTCAATAAAAGTTCCTCCTGCCATAATCACTTTGTCTTCATACCCAGGAATATCGTCTGGAATAGGAGTTACATAAGAATTTACCGGTGAAAGTTCCTGAACGGTTTTGCAAAAAGCTTCAAGGGGCTCTTGAGCATTAAAAGTTATTGTTTGAATAATATCTGTGCGTTTTTCATCAAATTTCGGGGTTGAAATATATCCGATTTCTTCAAAAACTTTAGCGGCTAAAATAGCACCTTTAACAGCGTCAGAAACAATCGAAGGAGACATAAAAAGCCCTTGAAAAATCAAACGGGATTGGTTTAACATAGCTCCGCCCTCAGAACCTATTCCAGGTGCTGTAAGACGAATTGCAGCTTGTTCAACTAACTCTTTTTTTCCTGCAATGTATCCGCCGGTTTCAACAATTCCTCCGCCGGGGTTTTTAATCAAAGAACCCGCTATTAAATCTGCTCCAACTTCAATCGGTTCTTTTTTTTCTACAAATTCACCGTAACAATTATCCACAAAACAGATACAATCAGGATTTTTTGACTTCACAATATGTATAATTTTCTCAATTGTTGAAATATCAAGTGATTTTCTCAGTGAATACCCTCTGGAACGCTGAATTAAAACCATACTACAAGTTTCATCAATTGTTTTTTCAAGCAATTCAAAATCAACATCCATACCATTTTTCAAAGGTATTTCTTCGTACAAAACTCCATGCCCGATTAAAGACGCCCTTTTATCTCCACGCGTACCGATAACTTCTTCCATAGTATCATAAGGTGTACCGGCAACAGAGATAAGTTTTTCGCCGCAGCGTAAATTTCCGAATAAACAACAAGCCAAAGCGTGGGTTCCCGAAACAAAATGATTTCTGACAATCGCTTTTTCAGTTTTAAAAACTTGAGCAAAAACTTTATCAAGAGTCTCACGCCCCAAATCATCATGCCCGTAACCGGAAACTGTCATAAAATGCTCTGCCGCAACTTTATTACCAACAAAAGCATCAAGAACTTTTTTTTGATTATAATCTCTTATTTCATCAATTATTTCAAACTGTTCAGCTAATTGTTTTTCAATGTTTTTAAAGTTAATTCTAGCAGCATTCATAATTTTAATTTTATTCAAAAAACAAAGATGTTTCAAGTTAATTATATAATACTAAAGCGCCGAGGAAAAATTTCCCTCGGCGCTTTAGTATTTAGAAATCTAATCTTCCGGCATTAATTTTTTAAACGCTCTTTGCAAACGTTTTACTTTTAAATCATCTCTATCATGTGGAGTCCTTACCCATTCCCATTGAAATTCTATTAGAGCATCATTAACTTTCTTGGCAATTTCTTTTAATTCATCAAGAATACGAATATTTTTGAGAGGATTTGGAAAATATTTATTCGTATTATCATACATATCTAATTCCCCATTAACAAATTCTTTAATTAAGTTAACTTTAGCATGATTTTTTGTTGCTCCACAAATTTTATCTACACCCCAAGAATGAATTCTTTTGCCTTCACTATTAACCAACTGGGCATTATAGCCATTTTCAACACTGCCGTAATTCAAGCATATAATATGAGTTCTGGTTTCCCATTCGGAAGGTTCAAGTTTAATAGATACTCCTTTCTTCTTTAAAAATTTTTCCCATGGATTTAAAAAGACCTTTTTAAAATTTTTACCAAAAATACCAGAATATTCAATCAAAAAATCTTGGGTAATTTTTCCAATAGCCTCTTCTGCTTGGCTCGTTAGTTCAGCTTGTGTTGATTTAAACGAAACCACAGTTGGTTGCGATTTATAAAATTTTCTTCTTGAATTGTTTGTTCTGATATTTCTATTATCAGAAATTTTTACTGCAGGATTAAAATTGCTAACTAATAACATTATTTTCCCTTTCTTAATTAATACTTACTTTGAATTCTCAACAAAATTTAAAAATACTGTTAAAATTTCCTCTAATAGCAGAAAAAGTCTAAAAAATAAATTTGCTATTCTTGGTTTAAAATCTTAACAATAATTAATACTCAAAAGGATTGTATTAATTTTATTTGTACATTAAAATAAGCATTAATAAAAAGGAAGCAAAGAATGACGGTTATTAATGAAAAATTTATTATAAACACGCAAGGTTTTACGGATATTATTGATATCACCAAAAATGTTCAAAATTCTGTCTATAGACACTCTTTGCAAAATGCTTCTGTTCTTGTTTATGTTGCAGGGAGTACAGTTGGAATAACAAATATCGAATTCGAGCCCGGATTATTGGTGGATTTACCCGAAGCTCTCAATAAAATTGCGCCTATGGGAACAGAGTACCATCACGACTCTACCTGGCATGACGGAAACGGTTATGCCCACGTCAGAGCGTCTATTGTAGGAAATTCAACTATGGTTCCCTTAATTGACGGAGCTCTGCAATTAGGAACCTGGCAGCAAATTGTTTTGATAGATTTTGATAATAAACCTCGAAATAGAACGGTTTATGTGCAAATAGTTTATTAATTAAAAGTGAGGTTTTAAAAGAAAGAAGAAGCAAGGAAAAATAATCTTCTCGCTTTTCACTTTTCACTTTTCACCATTTTGTAATATTTTCTTTACAAAGTGCAAAGTTTCTTGAACTTATATTAAAATTAGATAATAATTTAGTATAAATTCTTTACTAATTTTTTTATTTAAAATAGTATAGTATTATATTGTAGTAGATAATGTAAAAAAAGAGGAATAATAAGTGGAAAATTTTGGACCGGATATCTTTGGGAAAAAAGAAGTTTTACAACAAATACCAACAGCCAGCCCTGCAAGTATTAAAGTTATAGGTGTAGGCGGAGGTGGCGGAAACGCTGTTAATCGAATGATTAAAGCAGGTCTCAGCGGTGTTGATTTTTGGCTTATGAACACTGATTTGCAAGTTTTAAATTATTCTTCTTGTAAGAACAAAATTCAGTTGGGAGAAAAATTAACCAACGGTCTTGGTGCAGGCGGTGAGCCTCAAATCGGCGAAAAAGCAGCGGAAGAAGCTCAACAAGAAATAACAGAAGCTATTGAAGGTTCCGATATGGTATTTGTTACTGCAGGAATGGGCGGAGGTACAGGAACAGGAGCTGCTCCCATTGTAGCTAAAATTGCAAAAGAACTTGGAATTTTAACAATAGGTGTTGTCACAAAACCTTTCTCTTTTGAAGGAAAACGCAGACAAAATCAGGCAGCACAAGGATTGGAAAAATTAAGAGAATCTGTAGATGCTTTAATTGTTATCCCTAATGATAAATTACTAGATGTCGTGGATAGACGTGTTTCACTTCAAGAATCATTCATTGTTGTTGATGAGGTTCTTTTACGCGGTGTTCAAGGTATTTCCGATATTATCACAATTCCTGGACTTATTAACGTTGATTTTGCTGATGTTAAAAGTGTTATGCAAGCATCAGGTTCAGCGCTTATGGGTATCGGACGCGGTCAAGGTGAAGGAAGAGCAATTGATGCAGCAAAAACAGCAATTGACTCTCAACTTCTTGAAACTTCGATTAATGGTGCAAGCGGCGTAATTGTTAATATTACAGGCGGACCTGATATGACTCTTCATGAAGTTACAGATGCTACAAATATTATTAACTCAGCTGTTCTTGACGATGCAAGAGTAATTATCGGAGCAGTTGTTGATGATAAAATTCAAGGCGAAATTCAGATTACCGTTATTGCAACAGGTTTTGAATTAAGAAATCAAATCAATAATACTCAAGATGCAACAGCAACAAAAACTTTAAGTGCAGCTGACTTCTTTTCGGGAGCTTTTAATCAAAAACAAGCTAAAACTGAAATTAGTCCAAGCTTTTCAAATATAGAAATTCCTGATTTCTTGAAAAAATAAAATAAACACGAATGATAAATAAGTTAAAATAAGGGGTTCTACCCCTTATTTTTTTTAAGGTTTAAAGAAAATTCCTTTATTAACAACCTCATCATAAAATTCTTCGTCTTTTTTTAATTCGTCCATAGTAATAGGGTGCAAATCAATATAAACATCTAAATCTGTTTCAATTTTACCCACAATAGGCCAAATAATTTCACGTTTATGTTTATCTTCAGAATCAAAGATTGCCGCAATTTCAATATCTTCATCAGGATGATTTTTGCCGTCCATAAAAATTCCATATAAATAAAGCCCACGAAAATCATCAAAATTTTCCTTTAAAGCTTTCTTTAAAATATTAATTGCTTCCTCAACATATTTTTGCATAGGGGAATTATAATACTTTCAACCAAATTTGTCAAACTTTACTCGTCTCTATTAAAAGTATATAATTGAATAAACCATGAAATATTTATTTACTTTTATTTTAAAATCTCAAAAATTTCATTTCTTTCAATTGTTTTTTGCTCAGATGTATCTAAATTTTTAACTGAAATCGTCCCGTTTTTTAACTCATCTTCACCCAAAATTACTGCAAAATCAGCAATTTTTGATGCCTTTTCTAATTGTTTAACAAATTTTTTATTTGCCATATCAAAATCAGAACTTATACCGTAATTTCTCAATTCTTTCGTTAATTTTATAGCCTCGATTGTAAAGTTAGAAACAACATAAGCTTTTAATTTATTCTGGTTTACTATTTTTTAAAAGTGAATTTAAACGCTCCATTCCCATTGCCCAGCCAACAGCAGGAGTATCTTCACCGCCAAGATTTTTGACAAGTGAATCATATCTGCCTCCGCCGCAAACAGCATTTTGTGAACCCAAATTGCTTGAAGTTATTTCAAAAACAGTTCGGTTGTAATAATCAAGTCCTCTTACAAGCAGTTTATTTATATTATAATTTACGTCCAAAGAATTAAGATAACTTTTTAATTCTTCAAAATGTTTTTGACAATCTTCGCAAATATAATCAGAAGTTATAACATCTTGAACTTCAGAAATTTTTAAAATTTTTCTGCATTCTTCAACTTTGCAATCTAAAATTCTAAGCGGATTTTTTTCATATCTAGCCTGACAATCCGGACACATATTTTTTAATTCAGGCTTTAGCGCCGCGCGAAGCGCGGCGCTAAAGCCTTCACGGCAAACCGGGCATCCGAGCGAATTTAACTCAACCTTTAAATCATTAAGTCCTAAAGATTTTAAATAATTAACCGCAAGCAAAATACATTCCGCATCAGCAGTAGGCTCTTTTATTCCAAAAATCTCAATACCAACTTGGTGGAATTGTCTTTGACGACCTGCTTGAGGACGCTCATACCTGAACATCGGTCCTTTATACCACAATTTAACCGGCATTGATAGTCTGTGCATACCATTTTCAATAAAAGCACGAACAACACCCGCTGTATTTTCAGGACGAAGTGTCAAAGAGCGTTCACTTTTTTCAAAAGTGTACATTTCTTTGTTAACAATATCAGTTGTATCACCAACTCCACGGGCAAAAAGCTCAGTTGCCTCAAAAATAGGAGTTCTTATTTCTTTAAACCCTGCATTTGAAAAAACTTCCAATGCTTTTTTTTCCAAATTTTGCCACTGCTCAATTTCTGACGGCAAAATATCCTTAGTTCCCTTTTTGTGCTTTTATTATATCCATAAAATTCCTCTCGTAAGGCAATTATATTAAAAAGAGGCAAAAAAATCAAATTCAAAGATAAATAAATAATTTTATTACTCATCAAAAAAACTAAAATTTTCAGGTAAATTTTCTTGAACTGTTTTTATAAATTGCCAAAAAGGAATACCATTAGCTTCAACCATTCTCCACATAGTAGTAAATAAAGGATCTGATAATCCTTTTTCTGTTTTTTGAAGAGACTTACTTGGTAAATCATACTCATACGATAAAGCCAGAATGCCCTTTTTTCTGAGCTTATTAAGCTCTTTGCCAGTTGCCTCTAATACTAATTTCTTTTTTAAATTTAATTTTTTATTTTTATTCCTTGACATTATTATATTTTATCAATATAATGGAAGCTGGATATAGTCAGCTTACCATAGCCAAAAAGGGAATCCAAAATGAACAAAACGAATGAAAATGATTATCTTATTGAAATACTTCAAGATTTTTGTGAAATTGAGAGCTTAAGAAAGAGTTTAAAAGATGCAAATAAAATATAAAAGCGAGCTGGAAAAAGTATTTGATGAGATTAATGAAGGGCTGGTTCGGGCTGAATGGTTAGCAGAAGATTTAATTGATTATGCTTATGAATATAAAGGTTCTTATGATATAGGACCGTCAATTGATATTTTGAAAAATAAAGCAAGACGTTTAAAAGAGAAATTTATTTCGATTGATAAAAATTTGTGTAAAGAAAAATCAAGACAACATGCTTTCGAATATTTTGCTTAGAAAGCTTGCCAATTTTATCCGTTTCTTTTGTTCATTTTAGGCTCGTTTGTCGGTTGCGGTGCGCATAAAGGCGCACCTACAATTTAACTAAACCTTTCAAATCATTACCGATTCAACCTTTCAACAAAAAAACCGATTAAAACAAAATGTTTTAATCGGTTTTTTAAAATAGAACCTGGCAACGAGTTATCTTCCCAGGAGGTCGCCCTCCAAGTATTTTCACCGCAGTAAGTCTTTACGACCGTGTTCGGGATGGGAACGGGTGGTATCCTTACGCTTGATCACCAGGAATACTGTATTTGGATTTTCAAATCGTCATCTTCAGGCTTCTGCCGAAGAATCTCTAAAAGAAATATCCAATGGTACAAAGTACCCTGAAAGTTGCACAGAAATTATAAGCAAATGGATTAAAAAATCCGTTGCGCATCATCTTAACTCCTCAGGTGAAACCTGAGTCATTAGGAAAAGCCCTCGTCCTATTAGTATCAGTCGGCTAAATATGTTGCCATACTTCTACCTCTGACCTATCAACCGGATAATCTGTCCGGGGACTTACTAGCTTAACGCAATGAGAGAACTCATCTTGTGGTGGGCTTCGTACTTATATGCTTTCAGCACTTATCCGCTCCGAACACAGCTACCCAGCGTTTACCGCTGGCGCGATAACTGGTACACTGGAGGTTCGTTCTTCCCGGTCCTCTCGTACTAAGGAAGACTCCACTCAATTCTCTTGCGCCTATACCGGATATGGACCGAACTGTCTCACGACGTTCTGAACCCAGCTCGCGTACCGCTTTAATGGGCGAACAGCCCAACCCTTGGAACGTACTACCGCTCCAGGATGCGACGAGCCGACATCGAGGTGCCAAACCTCCCCGTCGATGTGGACTCTTGGGGGAGATAAGCCTGTTATCCCTATGGTAACTTTTATCCGTTGAGCGACGGCCCTTCCATACAGAACCGCCGGATCACTAATCCGACTTTCGTCCCTGTTCGACTTGTAGGTCTCACAGTCAAGCTCCCTTCTGCCTATTACACTCAATGGTTGATTTCCGACCAACCTGAGGGAACCTTTGAACGCCTCCGTTACATTTTAGGAGGCGACCGCCCCAGTCAAACTGCCTACCTGAAACTGTCCCACGCCCTGATGTTAGAGGGATCGAGGTTAGAATCCAAATCATTACAGAGTGGTATCTCAACGATGACTCCACGAAAGCTAACGACTCTCGCTTCAAAGTCTCCCACCTATACTGCACAATAATAACCCGAATTCAATTTCAAGCTACAGTAAAGCTCAATAGGGTCTTTCTGTCCTGGTACACGTAGTCCGTATCTTCACGGACAATCCAATTTCGCCGAGTCTCTCGCCGAGACAGTGCCCAGATCGTTACGCCATTCGTGCGGGTCAGAACTTACCTGACAAGGAATTTCGCTACCTTAGGACCGTTATAGTTACGGCCGCCGTTCACCGGGGCTTAGTTTCAAAGCTTCGACCGAAGTCTAACCCTTCCACGTAACCTTCCGGCACTGGGCAGGCGTCAGCCCCTATACATCGTCTTACGACTTAGCAGAGACCTGTGTTTTTGGTAAACAGTCGCCTGGGCCTATTCACTGCGACCCTATCACGCTTCAGCGCGAAGGCTTACACGCTACCAGGGTACCTCTTCTCCCGAAGTTACGAGGTTATTTTGCCGAGTTCCTTAGCGAGAGTTATCTCGCGCCCCTTAGTATACTCTACCAACCTACCTGTGTCGGTTTACGGTACGGATACTTGATAGTCTCATTGCGAAGCTTTTCTTGGCAGTGTGGAGTCAACATCTTCGGATCCGTAGATACTCCTCATCACGCCTCAGTTCATAACGTCATAGCGGATTTTCCTACTATTTCTACCTACACGCTTAAACCGGTCACTTCCAATCGGCTGCATGCTTAGCCTCCTGCGTCCCTCCGCATCTGATAACGATTATCAGATGGTACAGGAATATTAACCTGTTGTCCATCGACTACGCCTTTCGGCCTCGCCTTAGGTCCTGACTAACCCTCCGCGGACGAGCCTGCCGGGGGAAACCTTAGGTTTTCGGGGCATTGGATTCTCACCAATGTTTTCGCTACTCAAGCCGACATTCTCACTTCTGCTTCGTCCATATGTCCTTACAGTCATACTTCAACCTACAACAGAACGCTCCCCTACCGATATAATTAAACTTATATCCACAGTTTCGGTAAATATACTTAGTCCCGATGACATTTTCGGCGCAGGAGTCGCTTGACCAGTGAGCTATTACGCACTCTTTCAAGGGATGGCTGCTTCTAAGCCAACCTCCTGGTTGTCACAGCACTCTCACCTCCTTTATCACTTAGTATATATTTTGGGACCTTAACTGGTGATCTGGGCTGTTTCCCTCTTGACGATGGAGCTTATCCCCCACAGTCTCACTGGCCAGACAATAACATTACTAGGTATTCGGAGTTTGCCATGATTTGGTACCGCTCATTACGCGGCCCGCACCAAACAGTGCTTTACCCCTGTAAGATAACATCTAACCGCTGTGCCTAAACGCATTTCGGGGAGAACCAGCTAGCTCTGGGTTCGATTGGCATTTCACCCCTAACCACAACTCATCCGCTGATTTTTCAACATCAGTCGGTTCGGACCTCCACGTAGTGTTACCTACGCTTCATCCTGGTCATGGTTAGATCACCCGGGTTCGGGTCTATACTCAGTGACTTAACGCCCTATTCAGACTCGCTTTCCCTGTGGCTCCAGATATTAACTTCTTAACCTGCCACATAAGATAACTCGCCGGCTCATTCTTCAACAGGCACGCAGTCACCCTATTAATAGGGCTCCCACTGATTGTAAGCTAACGGTTTCATGTTCTATTTCACTCAGCTTCTCACGGTTCTTTTCACCTTTCCCTCACTGTACTCGTTCACTATCGGTCACTGAGGAGTATTTAGCCTTACGAGATGGTCCTCGCGGATTCACACAGGATTTCACGTGCCCCGTGCTTACTCGGGATACTTACAAGAGATTATTTGCTTTCGCTTACGGGGCTATCACCCACTACGGCTCAACTTTCCAGTTGAATTTAGCTATCAAATAATTTTGTAACTCTTTGAATACTCTGCAAAGTATTCTGTAAGTCCCACAACACCCTATGCAAAACGATTGCAGTCTATCACGTACATAAGGTTTAGGCTATTCCGATTTCGCTCGCCGCTACTTTCGGAATCATTAGTTTATTTTCTTTTCGTCCTGTTACTAAGATGTTTCAGTTCACAGGCTTTCCTTCCTACAGACTATGTATTCAGCTGTGGATTCTAAGGTTTTAACCTTAGAGGGTTTCCCCATTCGGAATTCTACGGATCAAGACCTTTTAGCGGTTCCCCGTAGCTTATCGCAGCTTTACACGTCCTTCTTCGGCTGTCAGTACCAAGGCATCCATCATTAGCACTTAGTAGCTTTACCTAAAATTAACTAACTCTTGCGAGTTAATTAATTAAGTTATCATTGATGATTACGCTTATATTATATTTTTTGATAACAGTTTTCTCAATTTGATTGCTCAAATAGATTTAACTTTATATCCTCATAAAAGACTCCGTGTGAAATCTCTTATGAATAATATACGCTTATAATTCTATGCAATTTTCAATGTACAATTGCGGAGCGGAGAGTGACAAAAACGGAAACGTTGAGTTTTCGTTTTTTAACTCGTTCTCGCGCATCAGTGCGAGCACTGAAAGCAGAACAAACTGAAAACATATACTTATTAAAAAATCTCCGCTTACAAGTCAAAAATGTTTGGATATCAAAAAATCTTGTAAGTTTCATCGATTACGACCTTGGGATGAACGGTTTACTATGCAAATAAATGCTACCGTTAATCTCCCTAGAAAGGAGGTGATCCAGCCACACCTTCCGGTACGGCTACCTTGTTACGACTTCACCCTAGTCACCAACCCTGCCTTAGGACGCTGCTTCCAAAAGGTTAGCTCACGTACTTCGGGCGTGGTCGACTTCCATGGTGTGACGGGCGGTGTGTACAAGACCCGGGAACGTATTCAACGCAGCGTGCTGATCTGCGTTTACTAGCGATTCCGACTTCATGCAGTCGAGTTACAGACTGCAATCCGAACTGAGACCGGTTTTAAGAGATTTGCTCACTCTCGCGAGTTGGCTGCTCGTTGTACCGGCCATTGTAACACGTGTGTAGCCCAGAGCATAAGGGGCATGATGATTTGACGTCATCCCCACCTTCCTCCGGTTTATCACCGGCAGTCTCGCTAGAGAGCACTGTAGCAGTGTACCGCTACATGCAACTAACAACGAGGGTTGCGCTCGTTGCGGGACTTAACCCAACATCTCACGACACGAGCTGACGACAACCATGCACCACCTGTCTTAACATTCTCCGAAGAGCACCTTCTGCTTTCACAGAAGTTTGTTAGATGTCAAGCCCTGGTAAGGTTCTTCGCGTTGCTTCGAATTAAACCACATGTTCCACCGCTTGTGCGGGTCCCCGTCAATTCCTTTGAGTTTCACACTTGCGTGCGTACTCCCCAGGCGGGATACTTATCGCGTTAGCTATGGCACTGCAGGGGTCGATACCCGCAACACCTAGTATCCATCGTTTACGGCCAGGACTACTGGGGTATCTAATCCCATTTGCTACCCCGGCTTTCGTCCCTCAGTGTCAGTTACGGCCCAGTAAAGCGCTTTCGCCACCGGTGTTCCTCCTGATATCTACGCATTTCACCGCTACACCAGGAATTCCCTTTACCTCTACCGCATTCAAGTTTGCCAGTTTCCAGTGCCGAACCGAAGTTGAGCTTCGG
This sequence comes from uncultured bacterium, assembly GCA_963839525.1. GTDB lineage: Bacteria > Cyanobacteriota > Vampirovibrionia > Gastranaerophilales > Gastranaerophilaceae > CAWIVJ01. The sequence goes on from CAWIVJ010000004.1 coordinate 16,140, forward strand.
GCTTTAACAGCGGACTTAACATACCACCTACGAACTCTTTACGCCCAATGATTCCGGATAACGCTTGCACCCTCCGTATTACCGCGGCTGCTGGCACGGAGTTAGCCGGTGCTTCCTCTGTGGGTACCGTCAAATTTCATCCCCACTGACAGAACTTTACACCCCGAAGGGCTTCATCCTTCACGCGGCGTTGCTGCGTCAGGCTTTCGCCCATTGCGCAAAATTCCCTACTGCTGCCTCCCGTAGGAGTATGGGCCGTGTCTCAGTCCCATTGTGGCTGATCATCCTCTCAAACCAGCTACTGATCGTCGCCTTGGTAGTCCATTACCCTACCAACAAGCTAATCAGATGCAGGCTCATCCCAGAGCACCGGAGTTTTCAAGATAAGTATTTCAACTTAGCTCATATGGGGTATTAGCAGAAGTTTCCCTCTGTTGTCCCCCTCTCTAGGGCAGATTTCCTACATATTACTCACCCGTCCGCCACTTTCCACAGGAGCAAGCTCCTGCTTCTCGTTCGACTTGCATGTATGAAGCACGCCGCCAGCGTTCGTCCTGAGCCAGGATCAAACTCTCCATTGTCAGAAAGTTTATGTCCACGTTGTGCTCAGCTAAGAAACACAACTGCTCGACTTCGACTATGCTAGCATTACTGCTTGCGTTTTGTCATCTTTCGCTCACATTAAACAAGTTTCAAAACCTTGCATTACTGCAAGCTTTTTTCACTCTCTGTGAACTCGTCCGTTAAATCATTTTTTGTTGAATCAACAAGTATATTTAATCGTTTTCAGTTATTCTGTTGTCAATGTTCAACTTTTCTTTTTATTGGTCACAAAAATCTTATTTTAATTCTGTCAATACAGAACAAAAAATCTTTTCATTTCCCAGAAAGTTTTTTGAATCCCCTTCAGATTTTTAATGTTTAAACTCATCTAAAATTGTTCAGCCTAGCAAAGAAAGTTCCTTGTAGTTACCGAGGGGCCTAGTGTAAGGTTGGCAGATTATCTTTCTCCTGATTTTAGTAGAGCCTCTTCTAATCTTTTAGAGCCAACACCCAAATACTAACCGCAAGTCTTGCGGTGTATATAATCATACTACTTTAATTTTTTTTGTCAAGTACTTTTATAAAGTTTTTTTGTTTTCTTTAAAAAACTTATTATTTGTTTATTTCAATCCAATGTTCTGCTGTGCAAAGTGCACATTTAATATAATACAATAAAGAAAAAATAAAATCAAATGTTTTTTTTATTAACTATTTACAAAACTTTATCTCATTTTTAAAGAGTATTTCTTTTCATTATATAATTATATAATGGATAAATCAAATACTGAAATTATATATGGTAAAAACTCAGTTTTAGAAACACTTATTGCTGGCAAAAGAGAAATTAATAAAATTTTAATTTCAAAAAATATTCATTCTGATACAAAGTTAAATCAAATAAAAGAACTTGCTAAACAAAAAAATATAATTTTTCAATTTGCAGCAAAAGAGAAGTTTCAACAATGGGAAGATTTTAATCATCAAGGTGTAATTGCACAAGTTTCGCCTATAAAATATACTGATTTTGAAGAGTTTTTACAACAAAAGCATGAGCATGCCTGTATTGTAATTCTTGACGGGATTGAAGATTCTCATAATTTAGGCGCAATAATAAGAACATGTGTTTGTGCAGGTGTAAGTGCAATTATAATACCCAGCAGGCGTAATGTTCAAGTAAATTCTGTTGTAGAAAAAACTTCTGCCGGAGCAATTAATCATATTCCTATAATAAAAGTCAATAGCCTCGTTAGCGCAATTCAAAAACTAAAAAATACCTCCTGGTGGGTAATTGCCACAGATGCCTCCGCTAAAGATAATTATTATAATATAGATTATAGTGACATGAACTTTGCATTAATTATGGGAGCAGAGCATTCAGGAGTTTCCAAATCTTTAATAAAAGAATCAGATTTTCTTGTAAAGATTCCTATGTTAAAAGACTTCAATTCTCTTAACGTCTCAAACGCCCTCAGTGCTATAATTTTTGAAACAGTAAGACAGAAAGTGATAAAAGTCAAAAAGTGATGCGTAAAATATTAAAAACCCTCAATTTTTACACTTCGCTCTTCACTCGAACAGAAATTTATGATATAATATAACTAAATTGGGAGCTAATAATGGTAAAAGAAAGAGAAACATTAGACCTAGACTCAGGAAATGTTAATAATGAAAATGTGAAATTAGAAAAAATGGAAGAAGAGGAGGATATTCTTGATTCCGTTGAAGAACCAAAAATTCAAGAAAATTTAACTTCAATAAATACAGATGATTCCGTCAGGATTTACCTTCAGCAAATAGGGAAAATTCCTCTTTTATCTACTGAAGAAGAATTAAAAATAGCTAAGAAAATTCAAGAGGAGCATTGCGAAATATCTAAGAAGATTCTTGTTAATGCTAATTTAAGGCTTGTTGTAAGTATTGCAAAAAAATACATTGGCCGCGGACTTTCATTTCTTGATTTAATTCAAGAAGGTAACATGGGACTTATGAAAGCGGCTGAAAGATTTGACTATACAAAAGGCTATAAATTTTCAACATATGCAACCTGGTGGGTACAACAGGCAATTACCAGAGCGATTGCTGACAAAGCAAGAATTATAAGACTTCCTATTCATATGATTGAATCTTTAAGCAAAATAAGAAAAACAACTATTGATTTAACAACAGAACTCGGACGCACGCCAACCAAGCAGGAAATTGCTTACAGATTAGGTCTTTCTGTTAATAAATTAACGGCATTGGTTAAATCTGCACAATCCACAATCAGTATTGAATCTCCTGCAAACCAAAAAGAAGATTCGACTAAAATTGCGGACTACATTGTTGATGAAAGTACAATTACACCTGACAGCAGAGTTTCTCAAGAAAATTTATTTGAAGATATAAGAAAAATGTTAAATCAATTAAGCCCTAAAGAAAGAGATGTTTTAATTTTAAGATACGGGCTGGATAATAACGGAACTAAAAAAACGCTGGATGAAATCGGCTCTCAATATGGTGTTTCAAGAGAAAGAATCCGACAAATTGAAAACAGAGCGATTTCAAAGCTTAAAAAACTTTGTAAAAATACGAATTTAAATAAAGGTCTTAAAAATTACTTCGGCGGCTAAATAAACTATTAGCAAAGATCTTTGACTACAAAAAGTTGTAAACTTTTTGTAATATTTATTTTGCAAATAGCAATTTTTTTTTTGACAAGGTTTAAGTAAGAAGTGTAAGTATTAAAAGTAAAACAGGAAACAAATGCAAGTACCTAAAAACTTAAAAAAAATATTTCATAAACTGGGAACATCAAATGAATCAGACTTTACAACTGCAACTCTTGCAGGATTTAAGCTGCTTTTTGTTCCTTTAGCAACGATGAATGATAAAAAAGCAACTAAAGAACAAAAAGAATACGCTATAACAAGAGATGTATTAACAGAAATTATAGCTTTAACCGGATATTTAGGCATAACAAAAGCCGTTAAAACTCTCGCACCTGCGCCTTTATGTAAACAATATTACAAAAATAAACTTAAATTTATTGAAAAAAATTTAAATGAATCTATATTTCGTCCCGAAGATTTAAAAATGCTTCGAGATATTGGTAAAGAAGATATTGAAGCCTTGAACAGGAGAAAAAATTGAAATCCAAGTTGCTTTAGATTGAAGCCATAAAAAAATTACAGGAATCCAAATAAGCCGCTTGCAACTCCTAAGCAAAAACAGTATTGTGAAACCTTAAAAAATGCTATAAAAAAAATTAATGATGTCTGGCCTAAAAATGAAAGAGAAGCTAAAACAGCTATAGGAAAAGCTTTTCAAGGATTTAAAGATTTATTTAGTTCAAAGCTAAAATTATCAATGCCGGATGACTTATATAAAGATATAAGAGTATCTCTTTCACATGCCGTTATTTGTACTCTTGCCTTAACCTTTATTCCTATACTTTGTAATGTAATCATAACTCCTGTTATGAAAAAATATAAAGATTTAAAAGGAAAAAATAACGAGACGATGACACCTGTTAAAAATTTGGATCCTTATCCAAGTCATCATTCTTCTGAAGCGTTGAATAATCTTAAAAAACCTGAAAAAATACAAGAAAAGAATGTAAATTTTGGAAATTATTACAACATTGGCACTCTTGGAAATATGAGGGTAGGTAGTTAATATGACAATAGGATTAAATTTACTCACTAACCCAACTTCTTCTGCTTTAGTTCAGAATTCCGTATTTCAGGTAATGTCTGAAGGTTCTTTAAAAGCAGTAGGTCGCCCGGTGTTTACTTTATTAGACAAGAATGCTACACCTGAGGCAAGAAAATATTCGGCAACGAAAGAATTTATATATCAAGTTTTATGTCTTGCATTTTACTTTTCGGTTGTCTCTTTTGCTAAACAAGGTGCATACAAAGCTTTACATAAAATGTTCAAAGGATCAGAAGGGTTTGAACCCTCAACATTAAAAGGAACGTTTAAAGAACAATGGCAAAATTTATTTAGAAAAGGTTCTGAAAAAGTAAAATATGGACTTGAAGGAGCCTTAGACAGAGCAAAAAAAGGTAATCCCGATAAGATTAAAGACGCTGTTACTGGGGAACAAAGACCTATTGACTATACTATAGTAAAAGGCGCAATAGAAGCTGCCTCTATCCTTAGTTCCGGAATTATTTTAACAATTTTAGCTCCCCAAATAGTAACAAGAGTTCTTCACCCAATTATGAGCACTATTGATAAACACAGTGCTAAAAATAAAGCAGCTCAACAAGTTAATAACGGCGACACTTTTGTAAAGTCAAATGAAACAAAAGTAGGTTAAGTAAATTATAAAAAAAGGCGGTCGCTGAAGCGACCGCCTTTTTTTATAATAATTAAAGCATATTCTTTCTGATTTTTTCTTTCGCTTTGTCAATACTGCGAATTCTTTTTTCTATTGATTTAACTTGCTTACGAAGCATGTTTCTCTCGTTTTTAATCAATTTATATTGAGCATCAACATCCGAATACTTTGCTTTATAATTTAACAACTCATCTCTAATTCCAACCTGAGCATTGTCAAGCTCAAGGATTGCATTTTGAATATTATCATTGCCTATAGGTATCTCATTTGCATTTGAAACACTTTTTGCCGGCTTTACTTTAGATAAAGCATTTGAAACAGGATTTGATGTAGAGTTGGCCGCAGGAACTGTTCTCGGCACAGAACAAGATGTATCATCAAAATCCAATGGCGTGAATGCATTTCCATCGGCGAGAGCCAAACCAGAAACAGTAGTAAAAACAGCTAATGTTAAAAATAATTTAATAGATTTTTTCATTTAAATCTCCTTTTCATAATCAAATTGTACAAATTATATTTATATATTTTAATATAAACCTAATTAAAATAAAAATTATTTATATATTTTAATAAACTACCAATATTACTTGCTCACATCAAGCATACGATTTATGCTATTAAATGCTTTTTTTGCAATTTGTTCATCAACATTAATCTCATATTGTTCATGCTTGAGTGAATTCAAAATATCTTCTAGATGATTCCATTTCATATTAGGACAGATTGCTTTAGGGTTTATTAAAATAAATTCTTTTTCAGGCAAGTCCCGTTGTAATCTTTCTACAACACCAAGCTCTGTAGCAATAATAAATTGTTTTTTATCACTTTGAGCAGCAAATTTCATAATACCTGTTGTACTTCCTACATAATCAGCTACTTCAGCTACAGATTTATTGCATTCAGGATGAGCAAGAACAAGTGCCTGAGGGTATTTTCTCCTTTTCTCTATTACATCTTCCTTCTTTATTCTCAGATGTGTCGGGCAATACCCCGGATATGTTATTACATTAACATCTTTTAATTGTGATTGAACCCAAGTCCCCAAATGGGTATCAGGAGCAAATAGAACCTCATTTACACCTAAGCTCTTAACTATTTTAACTGCATTTGAACTGGTACAACAAATATCACATTCAGATTTAACTTCCGCAGTAGAGTTTATATAGCATACGACAGGAGTATTCGGATATTTGGACTTAAATTCTCTTAATTGTTGCAAATTCATCATATCTGCCATTAAACAACCTGATTCCTTACGCGGAAGCAAAACTTTTTTCTCAGGGGAAAGTATTTTAGCGGTTTCTGCCATAAAATAAACGCCTGCAAAAACTATAATATCAGCATCCGTATTTGCAGCCATTTGGCTTAAGTATAGAGAATCCCCTACAAAATCAGCTACTTCATCTATCTCAATATTTTGGTAGCAATGCGCTAAAATTACTGCATTTTTCTTTTCTTTTAACTTAAATATTTCTTTTTTTAATTCTTCTGTCATTAAATGTTCTAACCTTCTTATAAACTTAAGTACTTTGTTTAATGTAAAATTTCTTTACAAATACTTTTATAACTGAATATATTGTATAATAAAAATAGAATAGGTAGTAGTTATTAAAAAATGTTAGAAGATTTTTTATCAAAATTGGGAGCCAGTACAAGAATAACAGTCGGAGTTTCGGTATCTCCGGGTGTTGGCTTGGAAATGATTGAAGTTGACAGACTTACCGGAACGGTCAATAAGTATTCTTGCAAACCCCTTGAATATAACAGTTCAACAAGAGAAATTGCTGATTACGAACTATTTAGAGTCGCTCTTGAGGAATTATTTGAGGAATTGCATATTCCCAAACGCAGTAATATAGTTCTTAGTCTTCCAAATGTGTATTTTGGAATGATAACATTACCTCTTTTGCTAACAGATGAAGCTATTACGAATGCTATAATATCCGAAGTTGAACAATCTTATATTTTTAAACGTCAGGAACCTGTTGTCAGTTGGAGTGAAGTTTCTTCAAACTCAAACTCTGAAAATAGAATTTTAGCGTATACAGCACTTCAAAAAAGTGTTTTAGAACAAATTACAGAAATTTGCAGTGAAATAGGCTGTTCATTAGTTGGAATAGAAAATTCTTATTCATCATTATTTAGAGCTTTGCATTTTTTAGGTTCTGCCAAAGAGCAAATGAAAGAAAATGTTTCTTGGAACTTAATGGTAATAATGCAAAATAATTATTCTATTTTTTCTGTAAGCAATAAAAAAGTTATGGAATATTATGAAGAACCTTTGGCATTAAAATCATTTGTTAATGATGAAATTTATAATGCAATAAGAACTTCAGCTCAACTTACCTTAGCCGGTTTACCCGCAAATTATTTATTTATTATTTCAGAAACAGATTTGGTAAGCGCTGAAGTATTATCCATGAAAATGTCTTTTGAAGGCTCAACCAAGTTCTTAGAATGTAATAAGTTTATTCAAAAAGAATTGCTTCCCATAAATCTTAATGTTTTACCTAATATGTCAATGCGAATAACTCTAGAAGCAATTGGAACAGCAGTTTATCAATTCTGTGATTTTCCGCTAAGACTAAATATAACACAAGAAAAAGATGAAAACTTAGATTATTTGACATCTCCTGAAGAGTGTCCGAGAATAAATGTGGGAAATCTTGAAGTTGAATTAACTCCGGCTTTTATTAAAAAAATTGCTGTAATTATAGGTGCAATAGTTACAGTGCCTATCCTTTTTTTGCTTTTGCTTTTAAGTAAGGTTATTATTCCCAGTGAGCAAGTTAAATTAAATGAAATCAATAATAAAATTCAAACATTAAGCAAGGAAATAGAACAATACAAAGATATAAACAGAGATGCTACTTTTGATTTAAGATCAACTATTGATAAAATTATTTCTCAAAATAAAATCAAACTTACATATTTCAGTGCTCTTGCTGTAAGTACTCCAAATAAATTATGGCTAACTTCCTATGAATTAAATGGAGCAAACAAAGTAGATATAAAAGGACAAGCAAGCGATGTAAAGAATGTATACGCTTTTTATAAAAACCTTAAACAAGTTATTAATAATTCAGACATAAGATTATATAAATTGGAGGTTACTTCAGAATCTTTAGATGACATTGTTTCAAATATTCAAAACACAAATAAAGTATACCAATTTGAAATAACAAATCTGACAGAAAATGAATTAAAGCCTCCGGAAACAACAGAAAAAAGACCTAATCAACCTGAGAATATAAATCAACCCTCTAAAGAGAAAAAACCATTCTTCCAAATAGGAAAACCTTTGTTCGGCTCAGACAACTCTAATCCTGAACCTGAACCTGAACATTCTCCTATTTACAATGAAGACCAATTACCTGCAAATTTAAAAAAAATAGAAAGATTCTAAGGAAAATTAATGAAAAAATATAGAGAAGCAATTTTATATACAATTCTTATAGCTTTAATTTTTATTACCGCTATAAGAAAAACTTATCCTGAAATTGTTAATATTATACATATTGAAAAAAGTAAAAGTGAAAAATTTTCTCAGGCTGCCGATTTAGAAAGAAAATTAAATACCTTTAAAATTGCAGAACAAGAAAAGAAAAACTTAATAGGACAGGTAAAAAAAATCTACAAACCGGAAGTTCCGGATCTAGATGTAGAATCTTCTTTTACAACTGTTTTTGACGATATTATAGAAATGGCTAAGTATAATGGTATTAAAATATATTCTGTTGAATATATTTATAACCCGCCAGAAGATGAAGTTGTTAAGGGAAGTACAGGAAAATACAATGTTTGTAAAGTAAACATGGAAATAATTGCTGATTATTCTGATTTAGAGAATTTTTTAAGAGAAATTTATAAATATCCTTACTTAATAAATCTTGATAAGTTACAAATTCTTCCTTACCAAAAGAATAAGAAAATACTTTTAACAACATTAGAAATAAAACTTTATTCTGCGATGTAAAGCATTTGTCTATAAATTTAAACCAAATATTTTCTTTTTATTTTTTGAACAAATTAAACAAAAATTTGATTCAAGATATACTTTTTGTGAAAAATTTCTAAAATCACAACCCATCCAACCCCTATGGTCATTTGCCAAAAAAGGACAAACATAAACTCCCTTTTCAGTTAAAATTCTTCCCATTTTACAATCAAATTCACCTTCTTGTAATTCAAAATCTTCCGGTGATTTTTTATATTTATTATAATATTCATTTATTTGTAAATTAAAATCAGTTATTTCAAAACCTATTTTATCACATATTTTTTTGAATTCTTCCATTAAAACTTTTCTGTCTTCTTCATAATAATTTACAATCTGTAAAATTGGATTAAAATTATATTTTATAAGACTTTTTATTGCATTAATAGTTTGTCTGTAAGCTCCCCTGCCTCTTATATCATCATTTTTTATTTCATTATAATGATCTATACTTAACTTAAATATTATTTCATTATTGCTTTCTTCTTCAACTTTTTTTAAAAATCTTGCTTTTTTTTCATTGATAAAAGTTCCATTAGTGCAAATGCAAACACTTGAACGCTTCAAGCACAATCTTAAAATGGCATTGAATTCCGGATGTGTCATAGGCTCGGCACCTGTTAAATAAATACATTGAATATTATGTTCAACTGTTTCATTAAGTGCGTTTTTTATTTTTTCTACCTGAATAAAATCTTTTACCTTTTTTGAAATAGGAAAATCTATATAACAATGTTTGCATCTTTGATTGCAATTTTTTGCCGTAAGTTCTATGAAAAGGTTGTTCAACTCTGATAAATTAACGATCGGTGCGCTAAATATGTTAGCCATACTTGAATCTCCAATATTGTACCTTGTTTTCTATTGTATTAATTAAAAAAAACAAAAGAAATTCGACAACAGGGTATAAAAAAATGATAAGGGATGAATGATAAGGAGTAAGTAACAGGTCAGACATAGCCATCTTAATACATAAAATTAGAAATTATGCTATAATTTTTTCAATAGAGGACTATATGAAAAAAGTAATTATTATAATTTTAATATTCTCGGCTTTTTATGCAGTTTTTTTTCTTAAAGAGAAAAAACTGCATAATGACCATAAAAAAGAAGTTGTTTTTTGGACATTACAAATGGGTGATTTCACTGATTATATGAAAAGCGTCATAGATGATTTTGAAAAACAAAATCCTAATACAAAAATAAAGTGGATTGATGTGCCTTTTTCAGAAGGTGAAAAGAGAACCCTAGCAGCAATTTTAAGCAATAATCCGCCTGATTTAATTAATTTGAATCCTGATTTTTCAGCGATTTTAGCACAAAAAGGGGCTTTAGCAAAAATTGACGAAGAATCCGTAGAGCAATTTAATCCTGAAATTATAAATTCGCTTAAATTCGATGATAATTTATATTCGATTCCATGGTATGCCACCTCTGCTATTACAATATATAATAAAAAATTATATAAAGAAGCGGGCTTTTATACTCCGCCAAAAACTTATGAAAGATTAGGCAAAATTTCTCCGATAATAAAAGGTAAAACAGGTGTTTACGCTTTTATGCCTACTATAACGGAAAATGATACAATGCTTAAAATACTAAATAAATATGGCATTAACTCATGGGAAAATATTAACAAAAAAGAATCTGTAAGAATTTTTGATTATTATAAAAAACTTTATATTCTCGGATTAATTCCAAAAGAATCCATCACCCAAACACAAAGAGAAGCTCTTGAAAAATATATGTCCGGTCAGATTATATTTTTCCAATCCGGCGCTAATTTCTTAAATTTGATTAAAGAAAATGCTCCGTCTATATACGAAAATACAGATGTAGCCTCCCAGATTACAGGAAATTTAGGACAAAATGATTTTTCTCTTATGAATTTAGTAATTCCTGTAAAATCCTCCCAGAAGGAAAATGCTCTTAACTTTGCCTTATTTTTAACAAATGAAGATAATCAGCTTAAACTTGCTGAACTTACCAATGTTATAGCAACAAATAAAAAAGCGTTAAAAAATACTTTCTATACAGGATATAAAAAAGGTGATTTAATAGCAAAAGCACGTATTATAAGTGCAAAACAACTTAATAAAATTCAACCTGTTTTAAAACAAAATAAAAATCAAAAAGAGATTAATTTACTTATCAATACAGCCGTACAAGAAATTTTATTAAACAACTCTGACACTCAAAATATTCTGAATAATGTCTCAAAAAAATGGAAAATATTAGCAGAAAAATAATTTTATGAATAATTCTACAATTTAAACCTTGTAGAAAAGCGCAGGGATGAGTTTATATAGCTATCCTCATAGAAAGATTGCCCTGCTCCGACTTCAAACTGAACATCATCGGCATATTTTTTAAACTGGGGTGTGTACCTTAAAACTAATTCATTTTTTTTATTTATTTGGTTTACATCGCTTTGCATTACATCAAGAAAAGATAGTCTCTTAGTTAATTTTAACTCCGGTGCAACATAAAATTTATCATAATAAGAATTGTAATTACTATTTGTATTTTTTGAAAAAGCTGTGCTCAATGCAAAATATTTTCCTTCATATTTTGTAAATATACCCGTAGAATAATTTACTTGGGCACTATAAATAGAAGAATTATACATTGTTCCAATGCTGAATCTTCCAAATTTTTTACTATAAGAAGAACTTACAGGACTAATTTCATATTCCTGAGTAGAAAACTTAGAAGCCGTTTCCAGTTCTTTTTCAAAGAGATGAAAAGTAGGTTTTCTTGAATTAGAAATTAAGGATTTTGTTTCAATTTTTTTAGGTTTTGTCAGATTAATACCTTTATAAACTGTAGGTTCATCAAGGTATATAGCATCTTTTTCCTGCTCATTATATTCTAAATATCCATGAAATTCTTGTATTTGTTCTTGTTCTTTCTCCGAATCAACTTGAAAATAACTATTGATATCTTCTATAGTTTCTTCTTCCGCAAGACAAATTTGAGAGCTTAAAAATATTATTAATATTAAAAATAGAATCTTTTTCATAATTACATATTAGGCTAAATCCGAAGTGTTTTCAAGCAGAATTATTATAAAAGTATTTCTTAATTTATTCCTTATTTATATTAAAATAATAAATTGAAGTTTTATTACAAAAATGCTAAAATATTAAAGAATCTAATTTTTTATGCCGTTAATAGAAAGAGATTTAGAATAAGAGGATAAATACTTGGAAAAGGATTATATTGGCGGAAATATTATCTCAGATTTGGAAAGCATCCTTTTAGTCGAAAATAATGATAAAAAACATACTATTTTAGCTGTTGATGATGAACAAAATAATCTATCTTTAATAAAAAGAACCCTCCGAAATAACTATAATATTTTATTAGCTTCCAGTGGAGAAGAAGCTCTTCAAGTTGTTAAGGAACGCGGAAAAGATATTTCTCTTATTGTTTCAGATCAAAAAATGCCTTTTATGGAAGGAACAGAATTTTTTAAAAAAATATCCGACACTTATCCACATATTATAAAAATATTATTAACAGGTCATTCAAATATAGATATACTTGTAGAAGCAATAAATGAATGTCATTTGTTTCAATATATTTTAAAACCCTTCGAACCGGAACAATTATGCATGATAGTAGAAACGGGTATTAAAAAATATGAACTTTCTGCTTCTAAAACCCAAATTTTACGAGATTTATCCGAACTTTTCTATAAAACAATAAAATCCATAGCTCAAGCACTTGATGCTAAAGACAAATACACTCATGGTCATTCTCTTAGAGTTACCTTATATTCTTTAGCTCTTGCAAAAACTTTAAATTTACCGGACGATTTATTGGAAGAAATTGAAACAACAGGGCTGTTGCATGATATCGGTAAAATTGCAATCCCTGAAAAAATCCTCCTAAAGCCAGGAAAATTAACTGATGAAGAATATAAAATTATAAAATCACATCCTGAATTAGGTGAAAAATTAGTAAATGGAATTGAAAAATTAAAACTTATCTCAAGCTGGTTAAAGTCTCACCATGAAAGATATGATGGAAAAGGTTACCCGGAAGGTCTTGCCGGAGAACAAATTCCTATCTCTTCAAGAATAATTGCCATTGCCGATACCTATGATGCAATGACTTCCAGTCGTTCTTACAGAGCTGCTCTTTCTCATCAAGAAGCTATAAATGAGATTGCCCGTTGCTCAGGAACTCAGTTTGACCCAAAATTAGCAGAACTTTTTACAGGTATAAGTGATGAAATTCAAGAACTAAAGAAAAATCCGGATTTTTATTACCCTAAATACAGTTATCTTGATAAATTCATGAATAATCAAAAATCTATACAAACCTATTAAAGATCATTAACTTCTGCACCAAAATTCTTAATTTGAGTTCTTGCCGGAATAGGCATTTTAGGCTTAAGGTTAGTATCTTCCTCCGGCAAAATAATTGTTTTTGTGTCTGAAATCGGTACAACATCTTCCATCTTCTGGACAGGTAAAGGCGGCGGCAAAATTCTAGATTGAATCATTCTTGCAATATGAGGAGATAAAAAAAACGTGGAATAAAATTTCACTTTTTGTAATTGTTCCGTTGCAGGCGCAAAATTTTGGGGAATAATTCTATTTTCCATTGAAGCTATTTTTTTATAATAAGTATTTTGCCAAATAACCAATTCTTTATCAACATCAATTAGTGCTGCATAAGTTGCCAATTTATAAGCAGGGTCTATAACTGTTCGGCCGGGAAGATTGAAAAAATCCCATAGTGTTCGTCTTAGAAAATAATTTTGAATATCAGTTTGACTGGTTATAATTAAAACCTTGTCAGTAGAAAATTTATGTGCTATTGCTTTAAAATCTACAAAAGGAATATTATAATTATACTTGAACTCTTTTAAAGCCTTCACTGTTAAAATATTTAATTTTGTATTTTTTCTAAGAGCATCCCTTATTTCGGTCATGCTAACAGTTTGAACTCTTCCGTCTTTTTTAAGTTCATTAATAGTATCTGAAGCAAAAATTACTGAAGAATCAGGGTAAACAAGATAGTTTGTATTGTTAAATTGAATACTGTCAGGTAAAACCAAAACCTTATATTCTCCAGCTTCAGATATCTGCACTGCAAAAATAATAAAAAATAAAACTAAAAATATCTTTAGAAGCTTCTCCATAGCAATATTATATACTTTTTAATGTAATTGTCTAATTTTTAACATTACGTCGTAAAAGCAAAAGAAACCTTTTAATCTTTTCATTTATAACCCTTAAAAATCCTATAATCAATCGATGTAGATTTGGAGATATTCTGTAAACTTAAGTTTATGGATTATAATAACTTACTGGAAAAAGCTAAAGAAGCCTCAAAAAATGCTTATGCTCCGTATTCAAAATTTTTAGTCGGTGCATGTGCTTTAGCCAAAAACGGCAAAACTTATGTAGGCTGTAATATTGAAAATGCAAGCTATGGATTAACAATTTGTGCCGAAAGAAATGCGATTGCAAATGCTATTGCCCATGGTGAAAAATCCCTGCTTGCAGTTGCAATATATTCACCTAATACAAATAACTGTACGCCCTGCGGAGCTTGCAGACAAACGATTTTCGAATTTCAAGGGAATGAAGAAATAGAAATTATCTTACAAAATAATGATGGTTACAAAGTTTACAAAATTAACGAACTCTTACCGGAAGGATTTAAGTTTTAATATGTACCTGATTGAGCTTATAGTAAAAAAATTAACTTCAAAGAAAGAAAAGCCTGAATACAATAAAAATTCTGAAGATACTTCTTTAGAATACGAAAATTGTGAGCATATATTTATGCCTGTCGACAGCACGGGTGACATTTTATCTTGCACAAAATGCGGTTTTCTTGCAAAACGAAGCGAAGCTAAAAATAAAAACTTTTTTATTCAAGAAAATAATCTATCTTAATATTCGTTTTTTCTCTTATGCCTGCGCAAAACAAAAGTTCTGAGTATAACATTTTTACTTATTTCTTAATTTTTCTTTCAGTAAATTTTATTATGCTAAAATAAGGTTTATGAAACGGGTTAAAATAATTTTTGGATATTTTATTTTGGTATTAATCGCACTAAGCATGCTAATACCTTTTTTTTCCATGGTAAGTCTATCTTTTTCTCAGAACAATGAAATCTTTTCCTACCCGCCGAGTATATTTCCCAAAGATTGGACTTTCAAAAATTATTTGAATGTTTTTTCTTCAATCCCCGTTGCAAGATATTTTTTAAATAGTCTTTTTGTGTCAACAATCACAACTATAGGACAGGTTCTAATATCAGCACTTGCCGGATATGCTTTTGCAAAAATGAAATTCAAGGGCAGTGATTTTTTATTTTTGATACTTTTAATAACAATGATGATTCCCCCGCAAGTAAACATTATCCCATTATTTTTCTTAATGCGTGAATTACATTTAATTGATACTTATCAAGCGCTTATTATTCCTGGGTTTTTTGGAGGATTTGGGGTATTTATGTTTCGTCAATTCTTTTTAAATTTGCCAAATGAACTTGAAGAAGCCTCGAGAATAGACGGATGTAACATTTTTGAAACATTTTGTAAAATAGCTTTACCTTTAGCTCTTCCTATAATAGCTACTTTATCCATTTTTACTTTTATTTCCAGCTGGAATAGTTTTATGTGGCCGTTAATAATCACAAACTCTGACAATATGAGGACTTTGCCTGTCGGACTTGCTTTTTTTAAAGGAAGCTTTAGAGAAATGGCTCTTTGGGGTGATTTGCTTGCCTGTTCAGTGATTTGCACCATTCCGACCATTTTAGTTTTTTTAGTCGGAAAAAAATATTTCATTAATGATTTATTGCAAGGTGGTTTAAAAGAATAGTTCTTATAGTCCATGTGGGTAATTTAAATAATAAATTGTGCAGATTATCATAAAACAGATTACACTAAGTCTTTTTAGGGTTAAACTATGCCTGAAACAATGAAATTTATGAATGATGGTAAAGATTATTTTTTAAATAATTTTAATCACAAATTTCTTTTTGTGAATAATATCTCTGATTTTAAAGAACTACATCCCGAAATTGAACTTTGTATAATAAAAACTGATTTTAAAAAATCTGATTTAAATTTTATAAAAAAGTTAAAAGAAACAAATAAAAATACTGAATTCTGGATATCTTCAAATAATCTATCAAGGGACAATATTTTCATTTCAAATAAAATTGGTATAAAAACAGTTATTTCTTCCCCTATTAATTACAAAATGGTGGAAGAATTTTTTATGAGTAAGAATAACTCTTTTTATTCCGAAAAAGTGTTTGAAAAAGAATATGATTGTTCCTGCATATCGAATTCAAAAGTGATGATTGTTGATGATAACAAAATGAACGTTGAATTACTTGAAGATATATTATCTAATCTTGGGCTTAAAATTTCGAGTTATTTAAAACCTAAAGAAGCCTATGAAGTTGCTTTAAATGAAAATTTTGATTTATTTTTGCTTGATATTATGATGCCCGAAATGTCAGGCTTTGAATTATCAAAGAAAATTAGAAACACACCTTTAAATAAAGGTGCGCAGATGGTTTTTATTAGTGCGTTATCAGATTCAAGAAGTAAAATTAAAAGTTACGACTTAGGCTCTGTAGCATACATTGAAAAACCATTCGACATTAATGTAGTTAAATCACAAATCTTTAATCTTTTAAAAACTAAGAAAAATCAAGATGTAGTAAACTCTGCTAAAGAATCTTTTTTGGCTACAGTCGCACATGATTTAAAAACTCCTATATATTCTGAAATCAATGCACTAAATTTACTTTTGAACGAAAATTTTGGAGAATTAAAAGAAACACAGCAAGAAATTATTGGGGATATTTTAGATTCTACAAAATTTATGAAAAATATGGTTGAAAACCTTTTATGTAAAAACAAAATAGAAAATAATAAAATAACTATATCAAAACAGGTATATTCATTGCAGGAAGTAGTTAAAAACTGCGTAGAACTCACCAAATATATCCTTAATCAAAAATGTCAGAAAATTGAGGTTAAATGTAATGTTGATAATACTCTTTTACCGTTCGATTTTCTGGAAATAACCCGTGTGGTAAATAATTTAATAGCCAATGCAAGCGAATATTCTCCAACCGGAGGAAAAATTCTAATTGAAATTTTTGAAAAAGCCAATAAAATTGGTCTTTATGTTCAAGATTTTGGTAAAGGTATTGACTTGGAAGAACAAAAAGATATTTTTTCAAAGTATGCATCTTATGCCAAAAAATACAAAAAAGTCGGATCTGGCTTAGGGCTTTATATTACAAAAGAAATTATTGAATTGCATGGAGGAGAAATTATGCTTGAAAGCAAAGTCGGCTTTGGAACGAAAGTAACTTTTCTTTTGCCGAATTATATAAAGGAGTGAGAGGGCAGATAGGGGATAGTAAATGAGAAGCTCAGAAGCTTGGGAGTTAGCAAAATCTAAGTTTCTGAGTTTTTATTTCACCAAAAAGGCAATTTTTAAACCTAATTTGTTTTTATATTGGTATAGGAGTTGGTATGTTTGATTTTATTCAAAGATTAATATATTATTTTTTGGATTTACAAGAAAAACTTTTAAGAAGAAGACTGAGAAGAAATTTTAAGCTAACATATTCTAATGGCACATCAAAAAGAACATTAGGGCAATCGGTTTCTTTAGAGTTAAATTCAAAAACAGAAAAAAATAAATTTAAATTAAAAAATAATGTTGAATGTATTTTAAAAAAATATAAGAATGAGCCGCAAAAACTTCTTGATTTTGTACAAAAAAGCGGAACAAAAGTTTATAAAATACCTTTTGCCGATAAATTATTAAAAATAATAGGATATGAAGAAGGATTTATAGGCAAAACAGAAGGTCTTAAAAGCTTATATATTAATATTTTAACAAGAGAAGAAATAAAATTACCGTTAAAAACAGAACCTATGTTTATATTAAGAGATTCATCTCTGGATGACTATCGTACTATACAGCAATTCCATAAATGGTATGCAATGAAACTTAATTTACCGGGTTTTGATGTAGAATCACAAAATAATTTCCAAAAATTTTTAAATCCTTCTAACGATGAAAAAATTAAAGAATTAAGCGTTGAAGAAATATTAGGATTAAAAGAAGCAATAGCAAGAGATATTGAAGCAATAAATTTTGTAACTGATTTTGTTAAATCCACGACGGGCTCTAAAAATGCTCTTAAAAAAATGGTTTCCGGTGGAGCATCTATCTGAACAGTAATGTAAAAATTAATATATATAATTAATATGCCTCTTTATATTTAAACTTATCATATTTTAGAAATTACCCAACTTTCTTTCAATACTTTACCCTTTACTTTTGCCTTTTTCTTGTTATAATCGTCTATGTAAATTTAATTTACATAAAGTGGATTATTAAAAAGGAGAAACTAAGATGAATGTAAAAATCGAAGACGGATGTATTGCTTGTGGTGCTTGTGAATCCATTTGCGATGCTGTATTTACGGTAGAAGATATTGCCGTGGTAAATCAAGCTGCTGTTGCAGACAATATAGACTGTGTTAAAGAAGCAGCTGATGCTTGCCCTGTAGGCGTTATCGTTATTGAATAATTAAAAAATAAATTTTTAATAAGCGGTACCTGCAAAATTGCAGGTACCGCTTATTATTATAAGCTTTTTTATAATAATTAATTTTTTAGAATAATTTGTTTTATATAATTTCTCACCGCATCTGTTATCAATAAGCTTGGTTCTTTCATACAAAATTCGTCAAGTTTTATTATGCCATATCTGATATCTCCGCTTTCAATGTATAAAAGCCCTAAAACTACCATATCCAAAGGGTTTTTATCTTTTTTGGCTTCATAAATTTTTATTTTACTATTAATAATTTTTTGGGCTTTAAACGATTTTACAAGATTCTGATAATATAAAAAATTAAGGTTGTACTGGGTAATTGAATTTTCAAAACAAATCTGGGCTTCTTTAAAATAGCCTATTTTCATGTATAATTCCCCAAGATTATTGTAATAGACTGCAGTTGCCTGAGTTTTTGGGTTGAGAGTTATTGCCAGATTAAATTCTTGAATAGCCTGATAATAATTTCCCTCAGATAAATAATTAAGACCGAGGTTATTGTGATAAATAGCATTTTTAGCTGCATCAATTTTATATACATCCGTCTTTATATATCCTGATGTAAAAAAAGTTATCATCAACAAAAAGAGAATCTTCATTAACTTATTATTTATAACAGGTGCATGATGATATTTCTTTTTAATGAACAATTTTATTATCATAAAACTATTTCAAACCCTTCGTACGCAACATAAGTTGTGTCAGAAATTTTTTGATAATGTTGAGCTATTTCATGTAATTTTTCATCATTATAGGTCGGATCAAAATGATAAAAGACCAATTTTTTTGCGCCTGATTGTTTTTTAGCATCAAAAGCCATTTCAAAAGTTGAGTGGCCATAGCCTTGTTTAGGAGCGTAAGAATTTAAATAATCATCTGTTGTATACTGAGAATCATGTATTAACAAATCACAATTTCTTGCAAATATTGATAATTTTTTATCCCCGCCTATATAACTTTCCTTGTCAGTTGCATAGACCATAGACTTATTATTATAAGCTATTTTATATATAATAACTCCGTCTTGAGGATGGGCGTAGGATTTATAACAAGATATTATTACTTCATTATTTTTTGGAATTAAATCCTCTTCCGTTTCGATTCTTTTAAGAAGCATACCTGAATCATTGAATACAACAATATCTGTATCATCAATATCAAAGATATTTAAATTTGCGGCCATATCACCCAAATCTAAAGGAAAAGATTTTGTAAAAAGAAGCTGCGCAAGTTCATCTGCAAGATTTTCATGGTAATTAGAAGAACCAAAAATATTCAACTGCGTAGTTGGAATGTGCGAAGGTCTAAAAAAAGTAAAGCCTTGTATATGGTCCTGATGAATATGGCTTAACAACAAAGTTGCTTCAATAGGTTTTCGCTCATATAAACTTGGTCCGGATGAGATATGCTCCTTAAGAAGTTCATTTCCCAGTTCAATTAATCCTGTTCCCGCATCAATTATTATTAAATGCCCGCCGACATTAACTTCAACACAAGAAGTATTCCCTCCGTATTCTAAATAATCTTTATTCGCTAATGGGTAACTTCCTCTGACACCTCTGAATTTTACTCTGAATTCATCTTTAGTATTTTTCATATTTTTATCCTTATTTTTTTTCTATAATATAAGTTCCGCTTCGATCTAAATCCGTTCCATAATATGTTTTAGAGCCAAAAGCCATCATTTTTGCTCTTTTTTGAACATCTTTATACCTTGTTTCTTTAAAATATATATCGAAAATAACTTTATTCCTTTGATTACTTACCCTGATAAGCCTAAAAGCATTAGGGTATGAAACCAATGAAGGAGTATTGATATGTAGAATATTTCCGATTTGAGTTATCTTCGTAGTATGGTAATGACCCGAAAAGACAGCTATAGGATTTTTGTATTTATTTATAACTCCCAAAACTTCATCCGAATTTAATAACCTGTGTCCTGCACTATTAAGAGGTTCTATCAATGGCACATGAAGAAAAATTAATACTGTATCTTTTTTCGACTTAGAAAGTTCTTTATCCAGCCATTTTAACTGCTCCGCATCAATTTTTCCGTTAGCGGTTATCCTTGTATCAATAATTGAATCAAGCCCTATAATCTTATAACCTTTCTTTGGCATAAAAGAATAATAAGTTTTTGAAAAGTTAAAATCTCTATTGTGAGAATTTAAAATCTTCCAATAAATACTTTTAGATAAAAATCCGCCTATGCAAATATCATGATTACCTAAAACAGCATACCAGGGAACACTAAGCTGATTTGCCAAAGATATAAATTTCATTAATTCCTTGTGATAAGGCATATTAACCATATCTCCCGTAAACATTACAAAATTTACATCCGGTATTTCATTTACCTGAGCAATAGCATCATTAAGAAGCTCTCCCGACTCTGCCGTCAATCTGTAAGAAGTATTAGTTTTTGCAGATGAATAATGAGCATCGCTTATTTGAACAAAGGTAAGGTTATTTCCGCATGCCGAATAAACTTTCAGACCTAAAAACATTAGACCGGCTAAAAAAAGTACTGAAATACCGTTAATTAATCTTGATATAAAATTTTCTTTATTGCTTTTTTTGCGTTTCTTCATCTTTTGTTAAATCTCATTTCTATTAAATCCTTAGTTTCATTATAATGCAAATTATCTCCGATTGCTTCATAAATTTTTAATTTTGCCAAATAAAGCTCTTTTACACAAGGGTATTTTTTTATTGCTGCATTTAAAGAGCTGATTGCATACCCCGGATTTGAGTTATCATAATAAATATAACTTAAATCAATAAAATCCTGATAATTTATAGGAGTAATTTTTGTCGCGGTGTTAACATACTTAGTATAATTTTTTTTATCTCCGAGTGATTTGTAACATTGCGCCAGGTTATAGTAATAAATAGGTCTAAGTCCATCAAGCTCAATTGCTTTGTTAAAATTCACAATTGCAGCTTCAATGTTTTTAAGTTTATAGTTACAAAGTCCGACATAGTTAAAAATTTCAGCATTTTCACCTGATTTAAGAACTTTTAGAAAAATATCTAAAGCCGTTTTATACTCTCCTAAACAATAGTTTATTTTCGCTAATTCAAACTCATACTCATTATTATCGTTTATTGCTATAGCGTTTTGTATGCTTAATTTTGCTTCTTCATAATGGCATAAAGCCATATTTACTCTTGCCATCAAAAGAAAAGCAAAGTCTGATTTGGGACAAAATTCAAGATATTGTTTTGAAGCAAGCAAAGCATAATTAAATTGTTCTGTTTCAAAAAAACTTATTGCCAAACTTAAATAAACTTGTAAAAATTTAGGGTTTATCTTAACAACCTCTTTGTAATTATCAATTGCTTTAGGATAATCACATTTTTTCCTGTAATAATCTCCTAACCAATAATATGCCAAATAATCATTACTATTTAACTTTATAGCTTTTTGCAAGTAAAAAAACTGTTTCCCTTCATCTCCTAATTGATTATAAAGATTAGCTAGATTAACCAGAGGCTGAGTATAATTTTTACTTATACAATTAGCTTTTTTAAAATATTTAATTGCAATTTCCGGATTTTTTTTGCACCAATAAGCCATTGCAAGATTATTGTAAGCTTGAGCATTTCTTTTATTAAGTGTTATCGCTTTATAGAAATACTCTATAGCTGTATCAAACTCTTTTTTTTGATAAAACTCCTGTCCTTTTGTATTATAGTAATCAGAATCATAAATCACTTTATCTAAATCAACCTGAGACGACGTTGCAGTTTGTTTGGATGTTTTAGAAATATCAATCGCGGGAGGTGAAATCTTATCTCTTAAAGTCTTAGCTTTAATATTATCCGGTTCAATAGTAATAATTAAGTCTAAATATTCTAGAGCTTTGACCAAATTATTTGAGTTAAAATAATTTGTTGCAATATAAAAGTAATCATCAGTTAACTCGCTTGCCTGAACAGGGCTTATCCAAAGCAAACCAGACAATACAAAAACAAAAAATATTATCCCTTTTTTCATAAAAGTAATTATAACATGAATTAGAAAAATATTTATGTAATTTCTCCCATGTTAATCTTTTCTATTACACTCTCGGCATTTTGCAAAAGTAAATTTCCATTATTATCAAAACCTTCAAAAATCCCATTCTTAATTTTATTAAATACCGCTATTTTAAGATTTTCTTTTCTGGTTAAAATTGAATTTTTTTCATAATCCTCTTTTATAAGCAAAAATCCTTTTTTTAAAAAATCTTCATAATTTACAAAAAAATCTTCGATTAAATTTTGCATAAATTCTTTTTTATCAACCGATTTCCCTAATTCAATATTAAGCGATGTTACCGGACAATCAATTCTATTTAAATCTTCAATTGAAGCATTCAAATTTATGCCTATTCCAAGCGCAATTCCTTTTAAGTTCTCACCTTTTATAACCGTTTCCGCCAAAATACCACAAACTTTTTTACCGTTCACCAAAATATCATTTGGCCATTTTATTTGGGGGTATAAATTAAATCTCTCAAACTGCTTGCAAAGACAAACAGATAAATACTGTGTCAAGTTGGCGTAAACATTTTCAACCTTATCCGAAGGTTTTAATACAAATGTCATGTAGATATTTTCTCTGCCCAAATCAACCCAAGAACGCTGAAAACGTCCATGCCCTTTGGTTTGAACATTTGCAGAGATTACTATCTTATCTGCCAAATTATCAATGTTCTTTTTGGCATAAGTATTTGTTGAATCTATTTCATCCAGATAAAGTATCTCCATAGTTAATTATTATAACTCAAGTTGTCAAAAAAAAATTAAGTGATACAATAGGTTTTGTTAGCGAGGATAGTATGAGCGAAGCAGGTCACTGGATAGCGCAAATTGGTCACTATAGTTTTAATATGGACACTTTGGTAACAATGTGGACAGCAATGTTTTTTCTCATCATCTTTGCACTTATTGCAACCCGTAAATTAACTCTTGTACCATCCAAAATACAAGCTTTTTCAGAAAGTTTGCTGGGTTTTTTCTGCAGTCTGACGGATTCTATGATTGGACCTTCAGGCAGAAAACATATACCTCTGGTTGCATCTTTATTTTTATTTATTGTTACAGCGAACTTAATGGGACAGCTTCCTCTCAGATTAATTCACCTAAAATACGGAGGGGAATTGGCTTCTCCTACAAATGATATAAATTTAACTGCTGCAATGGCTGTTCTTGTTTTAATTTATTATGTCAGTGCCGGATTTGCAAAGAAAAAATGGAAATTTTTAATACATGATTTTAGTTTTGTGGGAATTATTCTATTTCTTGTAGAAATTCTTGAAATGATTACACGCCCTTTAACTTTAGCCCTGCGGCTTTTTGGAAACATATTGGCAGGAGAAATTTTAATTTCCGCGTTATTAGGAATGTGTGCATATTTATTGCCGCTCCCGATAATGTTTTTTGAAGTACTTGTATCTTTTGTACAAGCACTGGTATTTACTATGTTGACGGTAGTATACATATCATCGGCAACATCAGAAGATCATTGAGGAGGCTTAGAAGTTTAGAAGGTAGAGGTTTAGTTTCCTCAAAAAATAAATAACGATAATAGTATAAGTAGGTCAGGCATACTTGCCCGACAACATAAAGGAGAAAAATATGGTAGCAGAAGAAGTAAAAACAATTTCGGATTTAGCACAGTTAGGTGCAGGTATCGCAATCGGATTCGGAGCAATAGGAGCCGGAGCCGGAATCGGTATTGCAACAAAAGGGTTGATGGATGCAATCTCCAGACAGCCTGAAATTGCCGGTAGAGCTGTAGGATTCTTTTTAGTAGGTGCCGCTTTGGCAGAAGCTTGTGCAATTTACGCTTTGATTATAGCTTTAAAATTATCCGGAATGATAGGATAAAAATCTTAGGCAAAAACAAATTACAAGCTTGAAATCAGAGCAGGTCGAACTTAACGGTCGTAATATAAGAATTTGCGGCAACAAACTTCACAGGAGCAAAATATGGAATTTAACGCTACTTTTATAGTTTCAGCAATAAGTTTTATTGTCTTTACAGTAATTATGAATGCGATTTTTTATAAACCGCTTCAAAATATTGCGTATGAAAGACAAAAATTTATTGATGATACTAACAAAGCCGCAAAATTCAATAAAGCACAATCCGAACTGATTATCAAAGAAAGAGAAAAAAAACTTGAACAAACTAAGCATGATGCTAAAAAAATTATTGTTGATAAAACAGAAGAAGTTAAAACTAAAAAATCAACTTTAGCCTCTGAAGCTCAAAAAAAAGCAATTCGTGAAGTAGAAAGTGCTAAAAATGAATTACAAAAATCAAGAGAAGAAGCACAAACCGCTTTACATGGAGAAGTAAAAAAACTTGCAGAAATTATTTCTGTAAAGGTTTTAGGTAAAATATAATATGTCATCCCGAACTTGTTTCGGGATCTAACCGGTATAATACGCTGATAAGATGCTGAAACAAGTTCAGCATGACAAAAAACGGAAAATATAACAATGTTTAATCTTGAAACAATATCTCATATATGGAACACTATCGTTAAATCAAATACATTTAACTTTATTATTTTTACATTGATTCTTATATGGATTTTTAAGAAAATTGACTTTAAAAAAATAATAGCAACTTTACAAGAAAAAATAATCAAACTTATAAATGAAGCAAAAAATAATAAAGAAGAAGCTGATAATTTGCTCTTTTCTGCCGAAAAAACTGTTAAAAATTTAGGTGAAGAACTAAAGGTTATAGTTGAAGATGCAACAAAAAGTGCTGAAGTTATTAGTAATAAAATATTAACAGAAGCTAAAAATCAAATTGAAAATATTGAAGCTAATGCAAAAAAAATTATTGCTGCAGAGGAAAAATTACTTATTTCTAAATTAACAAAAAACACTTCTCAGAACTCTGTTGAAGTGGCAAAGACAAACGTTAAAAATATTTTGTCCCAAACCCCGACATTACATGAAAAATATATAAATGAAAGTATAGATGAATTAGACAGGATAAATTTTTAAATGGCAAATACTAAAAGTACCATAATAGCAGATAGATATGCTGATTCTCTTGTAAATATTGCGAAAGAGGGTAAATTAACTTATGAAAAAATCAGTTCCGATTTAAATTTAATTAAAGATATCTTAACTCAATCCAAAGATTTAAATGATTTTTTAACCAATCCGATTATTTCTGTTGATGATAAAAAAGATATTATAAATAAAGTTTTTTCTGATGAAATTGATACTTTTATAGTTAATTTTCTAAAAATCCTGATAGACAAAAACCGATTTAATGAATTTGACAAAATTTTAAATTCTTACAATAAATATTTAGACGATATAAATAACATAAGCAGAATTAAGGTTACTTCTGCGGTTGAAATGTCTGAAGAATCAAAGAAAAAATTAAAAATAAAACTCGAAGAAAAACTCAAGAAAAATGTGATTTTTGATTTGGAAATAAATTCCGATATAATCGCAGGACTCGTAATCAAAATGGGTGACAATGTAATAGATATGAGTTTAAAGCATAAACTGGAAGATTTAAGTAAAAACATAATCAAGTAAATGGTAAAAAGGAAAACAGGAAAAAAAGTTAAACAAAAGCAAGGAGTAAAAAATAATGGCATTAATTAAACCGGACGAAATCAGTTCAATTATCAAAAGCAAGATAGAAAAATATGAATCTCAAACAGAGATTTCAAATATTGGTTCTGTGCTTGAAATTGGAGATGGAATTGCAAGAATTTACGCGCTGAGAAACGTTATGTCAAATGAGCTTGTAGAATTTCAAGACGGGAAGGGTACTTTAGGGATTACCCTTAACCTAGAAGAAGATAATGTTGGTGTTGTAATTTTAGGTGAATATCAGCATATTAAAGAAGGAATGATAGTTAAAACTACAGGACGTATCGCTTCTGTACCTGTTGGAGATGATTTAATAGGAAGAATAGTTGATCCTACCGGAGAAGCAATTGACGGTAAAGGTGACATAAAATTTGAAAAAACCCGTCCGATTGAAAAAGTTGCACCCGGTATTGTTAAAAGAAAATCAGTTTATCAACCGCTTCAAACCGGTTTAACTTCTATTGATGCTTTAACTCCGATTGGCCGCGGGCAAAGAGAACTAATTATCGGTGACAGACAAACCGGTAAGACAGCAATTGCAATAGATACGATTATTAATCAAAAAGGTCAGGACGTAATTTGTATTTACGTTGCAATTGGTCAAAAAACTTCTACTGTTGCCCAACTGGCAAAAACTTTGGAAAGCCATGGTGCTATGGAATATACAATCATTGTTTCTGCTACGGCAAACGAATCTGCACCTTTGCAATATATTGCACCTTTTGCAGGCTGTGCAATGGCAGAAGAATTTTTAGAACAAGGCAAGCATGTTTTAATAATTTATGATGACTTAACAAAACAGGCACAAGCTTATCGTGCAATGAGTCTGTTATTGAGAAGACCACCAGGGCGTGAAGCTTATCCTGGCGACGTTTTCTACTTGCATTCAAGATTGCTTGAACGCGCAGTTAAATTATCCGATGAGCTTGGCGGTGGAAGTATTACAGCATTGCCTATTATTGAAACACAAGCAGGTGACGTTTCCGCATATATTCCAACTAACGTAATTTCAATTACTGACGGACAAATTTTCCTTGAATCATCACTGTTTAATTCCGGTATAAGACCGGCAATAAATCCGGGAATTTCTGTTTCACGTGTCGGCGGTGCTGCTCAGACAAAAGGCATTAAGCAAGTTGCAGGAAAGTTAAGACTTGATCTTGCTCAATTTAGAGAATTGGAAGCATTTGCACAATTTGCTTCTGATCTTGACAAATCGACAAAACAACAATTATTACGTGGACAAAAGCTTACAGAAGTACTTAAGCAGCCTCAATATCAACCATTAAGTGTTGCAGAGCAGGTAAGTATTTTATTTGCAGCCAATGAAGGTTTGCTAGATAACATTGATAATATAGCAACATTTAAAAAAGATTGGTTTGTTTATTTTAATGCAAATATGTCCGAATTAGCCCAAAAACTTAATAGTGGTGAAGCGTTGACGGATGAAAATAAAGAAGCACTAAAGAAAGAAATAGAAAAGTTTAAAGGTTAAAGCTTAAAGCAAAGGATATTGAATAACCATGCCTAATTTGAAGGACATAAAAAGTAGAATACAAAGTGTTGAAAACACAAAAAAAATTACTCGTGCAATGAAAATGGTAGCGGCTGCAAAAGTTAAAAAAGCTGAAAATTCGGTTAAAGCAGCAAGACCCTTTTCTGAAGAGTTGATTAAAGCATTTAAAAAACTTTTATCCGCTATTGGAGATTATTCAAACGAAGGTCTTAAATTCAAAATATCTCTTGAAAATTTCCCCGAACTATTAAAAAAACGTAAGATAAAAACCGTTGGGATTTTAGTTGTAACCTCCAATAAAGGATTGGCAGGAGCTTACAATGCTAATATCATTAGAAATGTTTTAAAACAAATTAAAGAAAATAAAGAACAGGGAATTGAATCAAAACTTTTTATAGTAGGTCAAAAAGGAATTTCTTCTTTAAAAAGAAAAACCGCGGAATTTGCTTTTGAAATTTTGCAAACATATGTAAAAGTTGCCAATGAAATATCAGCCGCAGGAGCAGAGACTATTGCCGAAGATTTAGCTGAGAGTTTTGTTTCAGGACAAATTGATTCAATTGAAATTTTTACTACAAAGTTTAAAAATATGATGTCTTATTCTGCTCAAAAATGGTCTTTACTACCAATAAAAATTGAAACAAAAACAGAAAAAGAAACAGGACTTAATCCTGTAATGATTTTTGAACCAAGTAATAAAGCAATTTTACAAAAAATTGTACCTCTTTATATAACAAATACTATTTATCAAGCATTATTAGAGGCACAGGCAAGTGAACTTGCATCCCGTATGACAGCAATGTCTGCAGCTTCAAATAATGCAGAAGAAATGATAAGAACACTAACAATTGATTATAATAAAGCACGTCAAGGGGCAATCACACAGGAGCTTTTAGAAGTAGTTTCAGGTGCAGATGCACTAAAAGGTTAATATTATTTTAAATCATTAATAACTCTAAAAAGCTCTTTTTGCCAATCGTCAATCTTTTCAATGTAAAACTCCGCACCTTTCATTTTACACATTTGCTTATGTTCTTTTTTAGCAGATGCGGACATTATACCTATTTTAACAGCTTTTTGTTTATTTGCAGCTACTTTTTTTAACTCCTCTAACAGAATAAAACCTTCTCTTTCTGTTGGAATAAATAAGTCCATTATTACCAAATCAAAAATTTGTTTCTTAAATTTCTCAATAGCATCATAAATCTCTTTTGATGTAACAACTTCATAACCAAATTGTTGAAAAAGTACACTAAGCTGATAAGTTATTACACCCAAATCATCAATTATCAAAATATTTTTTTTAGGTAAATTAAATTCATCTTCTCCTGAAGTACCTTCATTTGAAAAATGGCTAGCAGAAACAGGTTGAGTTGACTGTTTTATAGGCGGTTTTCCTTCTTTCATTGCCTTTTTAGCTTCAGAGAAAATGCTTTCTATTTCTTCTAACTGTTTTCTTAACATAGCCATAGTAATTTCCTGATCTTCAGGAATAACTCTTTCTGTTAAACCGAAAAACTTTTTTAAAAATGATTCATCTAAATCGATATTTACTTTATCAACCATTTAAAACTCCAAACCAATACCAACAATAAAATCTTAATACAAATATAAAAAAAAGAAACATATAATCGTTGTATTTTTT
Organism: uncultured bacterium; assembly: GCA_963839525.1. Lineage (GTDB taxonomy): Bacteria > Cyanobacteriota > Vampirovibrionia > Gastranaerophilales > Gastranaerophilaceae > CAWIVJ01. Next base: position 45,415 of record CAWIVJ010000004.1, read on the forward strand.
AGAAACAAAAATGCAAAAAACATTCTTAATATCTAGAATATTATACATTTTTTTGATAAAATAAACTTTATGAAAAAATTTAATAAAATTATCTTTTTAACATTATTTATATTTTTAAGTTTTGTTCCAAAAGTTTTTTGCTCAACAGTCTGGAATAATGACTTAAAGACATTATTCCTCTCAAATAAGTCAATAATTTATGTGATTAATTTAAGAACATTTAATGCTAAAGATAAAAATGGAAATGGAATTATTGAAGAAGAAGCCGGTGAAGAAAGAGGGACTTTCTTAAATGCAATTGACAGGCTTGATGAATTGGTAAAATACGGAATTAATACTATCCAATTATTACCTGTCACTTCTGTGGGAAAAACAAAAGCTTTAGGAACTGCGGGCTCACTTTACGCTGCATCAAGTTTTAATGAGCTTAATCCTCAATTAAAAAGCTCTGAATCTAAATTATCTCTTTATGATGAAATGAAGTTGTTTGTTGAAGAATGTCATAAACGAAATATTAGAGTAATTGCAGATTTGCCCTGTTGCGCTTCTTATGATTTATATTTAAAAAAACCTGAATTATTTGCAAAAGATAAAAATCAAAACCCTTTACTGCCTGTAGATTGGACTGATGTAAGATTGCTTGATGCAGGTTTAGACGAACAACTTAATATAGATGTTTATAACCTGTACGCAAACTTTATAGATTTAATGGAAGGTTTGAATGTCGATGGTATTAGAGCCAGCATTGCAACGACAAAATCTTATTTTTTCTGGAAAAAACTTATTGATAAAACAAGAAAAGGAAATCCTCAATTCCTTTTTATTGCAGAAGTATCTCCTCTCTCAAAAAAAGTTTCAGATAATATAGCCTTTACTCCTTATGAAAAACTTTTAGAAGCCGGTTTCGATGGTTATTATGGAAGCTATTCAGAATTAAGGAACTGGCGAGATTCAAAAGATTTATTTGCTTCAGTTGAATCCGATATAAAAATAAGTAAAAAATATTCCGGTAATAAGAGAGTTTTAGGAAATTTTTCAACACACGATCAAATTAGTCCTATTTTAATAAATGGTCCTCAATTTAGTAAAATGATTATCTGGTTAAGTTCAACTTTACCTTTAAATTCTTATTATATCGACGGATTTCCAACAGGTGATAATTACATTTATTCCTGGGCTAATCGTAAAGCGCCTAAAACATTTACTGACGATGATTATTACTTTGTTCATCGCGGGCAACTGGACATCTTTAACTTTTCAAGAAAACCTTCAGGTAAACATTATGATATTTTACAAGATTTTATAATTGCTAATAAATTTAAAAACCTAGCTAAAGATATTTTATCAAATGGAAACTTTATACCCTTAAAAGTTTCTTCTCAAAGTGTTTTTGCTTATGCCAGAAGCTATAACAAAGAGACTATTATTGTTATTGGAAATTTAAATTTTAAAGAGACACAAAATGTTAAAGTAAAAGTTCCCAAAATTAATAATGATTTAATTTCTATTCCAATAAAAATATCAAGTATTCCCAAGATTCTAAAAGGTGAAATTAATACAAGTCTTGCTCCAGGAGAAGTTCAGGTTCTTTTGTTTAACTTACTTGAGGTCAAGTAAGTTTTTATGTAATTTAACATTGTGAACCCGTATAAAATTAACCTTTTTGTCAATAATAATTGAATTTAGAGCTAATGTTAAAATATCTTTTATCTCATTCGATTCTTTTTGCACTCCTAGCAGGTTTTTCCTTGAAACACCAAGCATAATAGGGTACCCCAAAGAAAATAATTCACCAACACGATTTATAATCTCAAAATTTTGCTCTCTGGTCTTACCAAAACCTATTCCTGCATCAATAATAATATTTTCAGGATTAATTCCGCACTCAATTGCAAAATCTGTTTTCTTCTTTAAATCTAAGAAAATTTCATCCATTAAATTCTCATATTGAGGTTTAATTTGCATATTTTCAGGAGTTCCTTTAGAATGTTGAATAATTACAGGAACATTAAGCTTTGCTGCTGTTTTTGCCATATCAGAGTCATATTCTAACCCTGAAACATCATTGATTATATCTGCACCTGCTTCTATACATTTTCTAGCAACTTCTGCGCTTCTTGTATCAACGCTAATCGGTGTTCTAATCTCTTTTTCCTTGGCAAAATTCAAAACGGGCAACAATTTTTCGAGTTGATCCTGAGCAGAAACAGGAGTAGAAAAAGGTCTTGTAGACTCTGCGCCAATATCAATTATATCCGCCCCTTCCTCAATCATTTCAAGTAAACGTTTGGCTGATTCCTCAAATTCAAAAAACTCTCCGCCATCAGAAAATGAATCCTTAGTCAAATTCAAAACACCAACAATATAAGGTCTTGTAAAATCAAACTTTGTCTGTGTTATCTGTATAGGGTTGAACTTAAAATGAAGATTATTTTCTATTAAATCCGCCAATTTTGACAGTTTAAAAGGCTGCATTCGAAGTTTTTGTGCTATTTTTTCAAGCTGTGAAAAGCTTCCGCCCAAAAGACAATCTGTTTTTTCTATTTTAGAAGTAATTGTTTCCCTGTGAACAGCACAATCGGCTCCAACAGAAATTGCTGTTTGCTTTAAAATGTTTGCTTGAGGAACTGTTAAATCAAATATTTTTATGTTTTTATAACGAAATTTACTAACAACTTTGGACAAATAAGATTTATCGAACCCTATACATTCAAGTTCTTTCTCTAAATTTGCATTAACATCTTTTAAAACAAATTCTTTCATTAACATAATGATAACATAAAGAGAGCGGGCTTGTCATAGTCACCAAGTCCGCTCTCTCAATCATGTTATTAAATTATTATTTTTTAATTAACCGTAATTGTTGTAACTCTCTGAAATCTCTTAAATATGTGTTTTTCTCTTTAAACGATACTCCAAACGAAATATTCCCCTTTCTTGACGGAGGAACATTTGGCGGAATAACATTAATAGTCCTAAAATTTATCATATCTTACCTTTTTCTTTCAACTAAACTCGTTAAGTATTATAAAAAAAAATAACTTTTTTTTTGCTAATATATTATATTAAAAAAACTGCTAATTTTATTAAAACCGTTGAAGGATAATTTTTTAAGCAATTTTAAATTTAATTTTACATTTCTTAATACCTCTGCTTTTTAAAAAAAACTGATGATTTACAGAGTTACTAATCATCAGGTTTTTTAGGCTTATCGTCATCAGGTTCTATCCAAACCAAAGTATTATAAATTGGCTTATTAAAAGGATTTAGCGAATCATTCCAGTCTAAAAAAGGATTTTTTGCTTTTTTATTGACTGAATTTATTTTTCTATTCAACAATTTTGCATATGTCATTAATTTCATCTTTTCATCTCCCTTTATTTTTAACCTTAATTTTTAACTTTAATTTCCTACTTTATCTTATCCAACATTATTATTTACCCATGCACTTCAATAATAATCACCGAAAAGTATAATATTTTTCTGTTAAAATTAAAGAATGAAAGAACTTGAACTTCTGGAAATTATAAGAAATACTTTATCTGAGAACTCCCACCTTGGCGATGATTGCGCATATTTGAAAGATTTGGGAATCGTAATAACCCAAGATAATTTAGTTGAAGATATACACTTTTCGGTTAAATTTTCAACCCCATATCAGATAGGTCATAAGTCTATAGTTGTTAATTTAAGCGATATTTTTGCGTCAGGGGCTATTCCAAAATATTTAACTGTTTCTCTTTCTCTTCCTAAAAATATTGAAAATAAGTTTATTAAAGAATTTTATTTAGCGTGTGAAAAACTATCAAAAGAATTTAAATTCGAAATAGTAGGAGGAGATATAACAGGTTCAGATAAAATCTTTATATCCATTTGCGCAATAGGTTTGACAAAGGGGCGAAAAATTTCATCAAGAAAAAATGCAAAAATTGGAGATTTCGTTATAACAACAGGAAATCATGGCTCAAGTGCTGCCGGACTTTGGTTATTAAAAGAAAAAAGAGAGGAAAAAAACAATCCATTAATTTCAACACATCTCATGCCTGTTGCTCAAAAAGATTTTTCAGAAGAAATTTCTACAAAAACTAATAGAGATTACGCGATGATGGATACATCCGACGGGCTTGCCGACGCTCTTTTTAAAATTGCTCAAGCAAGTAATGTAATGCTTTCAATTGATTTTTATAAAATTCCTTATGATAAAAACATTGAAAAAGCAGCAAAAAAAGCCAATATTGATTTCAAGGATTGGATATTTTACGGAGGAGAAGATTTTCAAATAGTTGCTTGTATTAATGAAGAAAATCTTAAAAAAATTGATAAGAATTTATATACAATAATCGGGCAAGTTGAAGAAAAAAAGGAAAATCATTTTGTTGAAATTAATTTTAAAAACAAAATCCAAAAAATAACCGATTTAAATAAGACATTTAACCATTTTTAACTTTTTGTTTGACCAACCTTACTTTGAAATACCTCAGGGCATAAATCCATAATTTCTTTCATTTCCTTAAATTTTTGATGTTTTAAATATAACTTAAAAAAGCCTAAAGCTAATTTAGGAATATGATTATGTCCTTTAATTTCTTTATATTCCGGGCATATTCTTTTTAATTCAATATTAAAATTTAATTCTTTTACTCCATACTTCAAATGAAGAACTTCAGTATTATTTGAACTTTCCCACCAAATTCCATCCCTATGTCTGCGATAATCGGCCATAACTTCATCGATAAATTTTATTTTTCCTTTTTGGGCATGTAATAAATGTAAGAAATAATCTCCCGGCATAATATTTTCCGGAAATAAATCAAAAATTGATTCCTTATCATTAAAGCGCCAACGATACACAACAGAATTTGTTTGAATAAAATTGTGCCTCAATAAATCTTCAATATTTAAAATATCTTTGTTAAATATTAATTCTTTAGCGGGAAATATTTTATCAGGTATAGAGCCATCTTCAAAAAAGACTCTAACAGAATGAAAACAAACAGAAAAATCAGGATTAGCATCTAAAAAATCAACTTGTTTTTGAAGTTTTAAAGGATCTGTCCAATAATCGTCTCCTTCGCACAAAGCAACATATTCACCTTTTATTCTTGGGAAATTATATGTCTTTGATATAGATTTTCCTTTTGAAAATTGATTTTCAATTTGATAAATTGGTTTCACGATGTCTGGATATTTCTTTTCATATTCTTTAATTATTTCTGCTGTATTATCTGTTGAAGCGTCATCATGAATAATAATCTCAAAAGAAAAGTTCGTTTTTTGCATCAAAAAACTTTCAAGTGTCTGTCTTATAAACTTCTCATGGTTATATGTTACACAACATATTGATACTTTTGGTTCAGTCATATTTTTAACTCCATTAAAATCTTGTTATTTCTTTGTTCTAACTCTTTAAAACCTTGTTTTATGTAAAAAGTTTTGGCTTTTATATCCGATGAAAAACATTCCAACTCTACTGTTTCAATTTTTTTTTCTTTAGCTTTTTTAACAGCTTCTTCTAACAATCCTTTTGCTAATCCGCAACCTTGAAATTCGGGTATTACAACTAATTGAGTAATAAAGGCAATATCTAAGTTCAAATATACAGATAATAATCCAACCAATTCATTTTCATAATAAGCTTCAATAACGCATGCGTTATCAATAATTTTTTCAGAATAAGCCTCAATACTTACCACATAACTTTTCAACGGAGGATTAAAAAAATCAGACCATTTATTCATATAATGAGATAAAATTTCTTTAGATAAGGTATTAATTTTATATTCAAACAAGTTCATAGTCCTCCAGCATGTTTAATATTTCTTCTTTACTATTGAACATCATAACATCAATGATAGACAATCCCGGTTCAAAATTTTCAGGTCCTCTTCTTTGAGAATAAAAAGATAAATTTGGCTTTAAAAATAGCAATTTAATATTCTCTTTATTATATTTTTCCCGGCTAAAAAATTCAAGGCCTCCTGCAGGATTCCAATATTCTTTAATCCCTAGAGCTTTGCAAATGTTTAATGCCCATTCATCAGGACTCTGTACCGGAGCTATACCCAAGTTCATTTCTGAAAAAATTTTGTATTGAAAATTAATACCTAAATATTCACAAACTGCTTCAATCGCTGAAACATTTAATTTAACAATGCTGTCCGTTTGAATGTCAAGACCTTTTTCAATAACATTTATTGTTTGTTTATAAAAAGGTGCTCGTTTTTTATAATGTTCCAATTGCCGAAATATTTTATTTTTCCAATCAATATCATTTTTTATTTCCAAATCTTTTATAATTGTTTTTGAACCCTCTTTTTTAATAGGAACTGAAATATATTGCCAACCTTCATTAGGCTTTAAAATTCTGTTTCTTTCAATCCAACCGTGCCTAATAAATTGAACTGTATCAAAAAAAATAAACATATCTGTGTTTTTAATCAAACTTATATAACCAATATAAGGGAAAAAGTATGGCTGCATAATTGCTAGTTTCATTAATACTCCTTCAAGAATTAGGTTCATTAACTAATTCTTTTAATCGTTTAAATGCATCTTTTGCTTTTAGTTTTATTTGAGGTATTCTTTTCTCTAAATATTTTCGATAATCTCCTAAATTTTGATAACATAAATCGATTTTTGAAATAACATCTTTTTCGACTCTTTGATCCGCTACATATTGAGAAGTACCTACTAATTCAAAAAAACCTTTCATTTTAGACGATTTTGGTCCATTTGCATATACCATAGAAACAGTTGGAACATTTTGTGATATAGCAGCAACAGAGGCGTGCACTCTACCGGTTACAAACATATCAAAGTGTTTTATAATCCCCTTAGTTATGCTGGGAAGATACGGTTTTTCCAGACACACAACATTATTCATATCAACTTTTGAACGTTTTTTTACGACATCATAAAGTTGTTTTATAATATAATAATCCCTGCCATTTATTAATTTAAAATTAGGAGGCAATTCAAAACCATTAGAGTGAGACATCAAAACTACCCTGCAATTAAGATTGTTTACTATATGTTCGATTGTCTCCGCAAAGGTATAAAACTCTTCATCTTTCCTATCTTTCTTGTCATAGGGACCTTCCAACATGTTGAAACCACATAGGATAAAACCAACCGTTTTCTTATTTTTATCAATAATTTTTTCTTTATCTAGAATATCCATAACCATACTGTCACTAGCAGCATCAAAAAGAAAAGCCGGGCATGCAAATGTTTTGGTATTATTTAAATTAAATCCATAATTATTCAAAATTTTAATTGAACTAGGTTCTCTATTTATAACCATGCTAAAATTTTCAAAAGTCTCTTTTGCCAGATTAAGGACATCATCTTTAAAAGGACCTTGTGCACTGGCAAAAAGGGTTGTTTTTTTACCCAACAATTGTGCTACCCTATTTTTCAAAATTCCCACCAAAAATCTATTTTTTCCTACAGCATCAGCATGTTCCCCCCACATTTCACCGGAAACTTCCATTATCAAGTCGCTTTTTAAAACTTCTTTTATATATGGTGTTTCTTCTTTAAGAATCCCTGTAGAGTTATATTCTTTTGCTATTTCAAACTCTTTTAATGCAATTTCTAAATCATCATCTTTCCATCCATAAAATAAATCCATGGGAAGCACTTTTATATTTTCCCGTTCACAAAATTCTTTTGTCATTTGGAACGTTGTTACTATTTCTGCTTCAGGAAAAACATTTGATAATTCCCTAAATAAAACTTCTGTTATATAATAATTTCCAATATTACCATATTCCAGCCTACCCCAGTGTAAGGAACACTGCCCTGTTACAAAAATCCTAGCCATAAAAACCTCTTATATAAACCTACACTATAAATTTAACATGCATATTATCCTTAATCAACATTATTAGCTTCAGCTATTAATGTTGACTCCTCTCTTGTTTCCAGATTTCTAAGTTCTTCCTTTTTACTTTCTCTAAGTTTACACCTTTTTATATCTGTAAATCCTGCTTCTTTAAGTCTTCTCTCAAGTTCCTCCCAATCATAAAGCCATTTATGTCCCCACCAACGAAAACTTATATTTATTTTTTCAGCTTTCGTTTTAATAAAGTCAAGTCCATATTTTTTAAGAGTAGGATTATCTTTCCAATCAGGATTAAAATAATCTTTCACAGAATTTTCTAAATCCGGCATTGCAATTCTTAAAGTACCGTTTGGTTTTAATATCCTTTTGAAATCTCTTAATGTCCTCAAACCTTCTTCAATACTTAAATGCTCCAAAAAGTGTTCATTATAAATATAATCGACCGAGTTTTCCTCAAAAGGCAAAGGATTTCTCAAGTCAAAGTTCAAATCTAATTTTTTGATATTATTGTCAGAATTATTATCAATATTCACCCAGCCATCAAAATAATTTGTTCCGCAACCAACATGAAGTTTCATTTTTCCGGCATTTTTTAATTTTATATTAGCAAGATCATCATAAAAACCTAAATATGTAAAACCAAGTCCCTTTAACCATGGTTCAAGTTTTTCCTTATGCCTAATATCCGGTAAGAAAATTTTCAAATGACCTTTTGGCTTTAATATACATCTAAAACATCTGAGAAAAGACTCTATTACAGCATCTTCCTGTCTCAATCTTTCCAAAAAATTTTCATCATAAATTATATCAACACAATTTTCTTTAAATGGTAAAGGATTCTTTAAATCCCAGTTCAAATCCAACTTACGAATATCATTATTAGAATTATCGTCAATATTAATCCAATCGTTCAAATAATTATTCCCACAACCAAAATGCAGTTTTACTTTTTTATCTTCAATAACTTTTTTGACCATTGCTTTCTCTCCCTGATTTATTAAACATTATTTTTTATGATTAATGATATTTTTTCTGCAATTTTATTATCTAAATCTACAAACAAAGGTAAACAGGCTATTCTTAATGAAATATCCTCAGAAATTGGACAACTTTCGCCTTTTAAATAAGGTAATTTATTCAAACTTGGATAAAAATACCTTCTTGGATAAATGTCTTCTTTTTTTAATGCTTCAAAGACTTTCAATAATTGCTCTTCATTTTTAAACACAACAGGATAATATGCATAATTATATTCTAAAAAATCTTGTTTTTTAGGTCTTTGAACTTTATTTTCAAGCAATTCATCATATAATTCTGAAATCTTTTTACGTTCTTCAATAATTTTTTTTATGTAGGGTAAAATAGATAATCCCATTGCTGGCATGAAACTCGGACTGTTTTGCATTAATCCCTAAACATAAATGTTCATCTGCAACATGACCAAAACGTTTTATAAGGTCTAATTTATCACCTACTTTTTTGTCTTTTACAACACAACCTCCGCCTTCAACTGTGTGAAACAATTTTGTCGCATGAAACGAGCATGTTGAAATGTCTCCATAATCTAAAAGCGAATGGCTTTTATACTTAACTCCAAAAGCATGAGCTCCGTCATAAATTACTTTTAAGTTATATTTATTGGCAATTTCTTTGATTTTCTCTACATCACAAGCATATCCAAAAACATGAACAGCCATAATAGCTTTTCGTCCTTAGGTGTTATAGCTTCTTCTATTTTACCAGCATCAATTGTAAAATTATCCGGCTCAATATCCACAAAAACAGGCTTACATCTCTCCCACAAAATAGAAGATGTAGTAGCAACATATGAGAATGGAGTAGTAATAATTTCTCCGTCTAAAATATCTAACGCTCTAAGTGCTATTTGCAAAGAAATTGTTCCATTAGTAAGATAATGAAAATTTTTAATCCCTAAAAACTCTTTTATTTTTATTTGAAGTTCTTTTAATAAAGGACCTCTGTTTGTCAGTTGACCATTATTCCAAATTTGAGCAACATATTTTTGGTATTCCTCAATTGGCGGTAAAAAAGTCTTTGTTACATTTATCAAATCCAGCCACCTCTCCTATGTCAATATTATACATTAAAAAACTCTTATTTCCTCATCAAAATGCTTGATATTATTTTGCCGTCTAAGTAAAAGTTATAATGGAAAAAATGTTTTTTTATAATAAAATATAAATTATGTTCGATTCTTTATCAGACAGATTACAGGAAATAATCAGAAAAACTTCTCAAACTGGTGCATTAACCGAAGATAATATGCAAGAAACCCTGAGAGAAATTCGCCGTGCTTTTTTGGAAGCTGATGTTAATCTGCGTGTAGTTAAAGCTTTTGTATCGAAAATAAAGGACAAAGCCGAAGGTGAAAATGTCTTAAAAGGAGTTAATCCATCTCAGCAGCTTGTAAAAATAGTTCAAGATGAACTTGTAGAAATTCTTGGTGAAAAAAATTCTCCGCTGAATTTTGACGGACATCCAAACATAATTATGATGCTTGGACTTCAGGGTTCGGGCAAAACAACTTCCAGCGCAAAATTGGCAGTAAAGCTTAAAAAAGAAGGAAGAAATCCTCTTCTAGTTGCATGTGATGTATACAGACCTGCAGCAATTACACAATTGCAAACTTTGGGTTCGCAAATCGGAGTTGAAGTTTTTACTCAAGAAAATAGCCAAAATGTTCAAAAAATTGTTCAAAATGCGGTAAATTACGCAAAGGATAATAGTTTTAATACCCTTATCCTTGACACAGCAGGGCGTTTACAGATTGATACCGATATGATGGCAGAACTTTTACTTATTGACAGAGTTTTTGCTCCTCATGAAAAACTTCTTGTAATTGACTCAATGACAGGGCAAGAAGCTGTAAATGTCGCTGAAAATTTTGATGCGCAGCTTAGTATCACAGGACTTGTTTTAACAAAATTAGACGGCGATTCCAGAGGAGGTTCGGCACTTTCTGTGGTTTATTGTACAAAAAAACCTATTAAACTAACAGGTACAGGTGAAAAATTAAACGCACTTGAGGACTTCTATCCTGAAAGAATGGCGGACAGAATTTTAGGAATGGGGGACATTGTTTCTCTTGTTGAACGCGCTCAGGAAGTCTTTGACGAAAAACAAGCGCTTGAACTTGAAAAGAAAATGCGCAAAGCAGAATTTTCCTTCGATGACTTCTTAAAAATGCAAAAACAAATGAAAATGTTTGGCTCTCTCGACCAAATTCTTGGAATGTTACCTATTCCCGGACTCAAAAGAGAAGATAAAGATTTAATTTCCCATCAGGGAGAAAAACAGCTTAAAAGAATTGAAGTTTTTATACAAAGTATGACACCTCAAGAAAGAGCGAACCCTGAATTGATTAATTCAAGCCGAAAAAAAAGAATATCCGCAGGATGTGGAATTTCTTTACATGACATTAATATTTATATAAAACAATTTGAACAAATGCGAGTTATGATGAAAGGGATGTCTGATATGAAAGGAAAAATGAAAAGCGGAAAATCAGGGAATATGGCAAACATGGCTCAAGCAATGAATATGATGAAAAAATTCAGATAAAATAATAAATAAAATAAATCGGGACGTAGCGCAGCTTGGTAGCGCGCCACCTTGGGGTGGTGGAGGTCGCAGGTTCAAATCCTGTCGTTCCGATTTTTTATTTTAATTTTTAAATTATTATACTGACAAGATTTGAACCTAAAATCTAACATGTTCCGAGTTCAGCTTTTTATTTTTGTGTAATGCGTTCTATTCAACATAATTGTCCAAAGCCTCAATAGCTTTCAACTTTCTTTCAATTACTGGATGAGCATAACGCATTGTTAATGTCTGATTTATATTATTAACAAATGCTTCAACTTTAACAAAAGCACCACCTGATTTAATAGAAATTAGTACAACATATTTATCCATTTTTATCTCCTGTTAAAATTTAAATAACAGGTAATAAATTTGCTGTATTTGAACAAAAACAATACTTAGAGACACGTTATTTTATGTTAATGTGCACAATTTTAATTTTAGATTTATTTATTTTTATACCGATTATAAAAATTAAAATGATAGTACTAAATATTTTAATTGCTTCTATATCTATTATTTCGATTATTCTTTTTGTTATATTTTGAAGCATTCAACTTATTACGTTCTGCCTTCTCACGTTTCTGATTATTTTTTGCCAATTTATTATATTCCTTTACTTTACAAATCTACCTAGAATGCTATTCATTTAGTATCTTCTTTCTCTAGAGCCCCCGCGGTTATTGTTTTGTGCTTTACGTTTTGCGCGGCATTCAGGACATCTTTTTGGGGATGAATAACCTTTTTTCGCATAAAATTCTTGCTCTTCTGCTGAGAATTCAAAATTGTTCCGCATTCAGCACACTGTAATTGTTGGTTTTGAAAATTTTGTTCCATTATTATTCTTTCTCATTCTTGTGTAACTATACTAGTATGATACAAATAAAATAAAAAGCTACTAAAATTATGTGATTGGCAATTTGCCTTATTAAAACGTAATAATAAAGTGGCGTTTCCGTATTTTGTATTTTTTTCATGTTAGAGTAGTAATATACAAATACCCAATGTAATTCCTATAATGTAATTTTCTTATGCTCTCTTACATTTTAGTTGTACAAGAGCATTTAAAAAAAGAAAGAAAATAATGACAACATTAACCACCCCACAAGATGCTATGACATCAACTTTTACAGATGATATTCCTGTTATAGCACAAGGATTTAGCGATTTGAATTTATCAGATAACCTACTAAAAGCTCTTGCTGATATGAATTTTGTTAATCCTTCATCTATTCAAAAAGAAGCTATTCCTCAAGTTTTATCAGGGAATGATATTATAGCAAAAGCTCCTACAGGAAGCGGTAAAACTGCCGCTTTTGCAATTCCGATTATAGAAAAACTAGATTTGAACCCTGAAAATAAATCAATCCAATCTCTGATTTTGTGTCCAACAAGAGAACTTGCTATTCAGGTTCACAGAGAATTTGAAAAACTGACAAAATACTTTGAAAATATTTCAGTTGTATCTGTTTATGGCGGACAAAATATCGAGAAACAACTCAATGCATTAAAGAAAGAACCACAAATTATTGTAGCTACACCCGGAAGATTAATGGATCACTTAAGACGCGGTTCAATAAAATTAAACCTTGCACATACTATTGTGTTAGATGAAGCGGATGAAATGCTTGATATGGGATTTAGAGAAGATATTTATACGATACTGGATGAAACACCGGTTAACCGCCAAACGATTCTATTTTCGGCTACAATGGCAAAAGACATTATGGAACTTACAAAAAAACTCCAAAAAAGCCCGAATATAGTTGATGTAACAGACAATCTTTTAAATACACCAGATATTGAACAGCAATATTTTGAAATTGTAGAAAAAGATAAAATCGAACTTTTAACAAGGTTATTAAACTTGCACAATGTAAATTTGGCATTGGTTTTTTGCAATACAAAAAGTAATGTTGACAAAGTAGTAGAAATATTAAAAACTAAAGGCTATTTTTCAGATGCAATCCACGGAGATATGAACCAAGCTCAAAGAGAAAAAGTTATGCGTGGTTTCAGAAATGGCAGTGTTAAAATTCTTGTAGCAACTGATGTTGCAGGCAGAGGAATTGACGTTAAAAATATCGAAGCCGTATTCAATTATGACTTACCAAGAGATGATGAAGATTACATCCATAGAATTGGAAGAACCGGCAGAGCCGGAACGTCAGGAATATCATTTACTTTTGTATCTAAAAAGCAAGTACAAAATTTAAGACGAATTGAACGTGCAAACGGTATCCAAATCCATAAAAAAGATATTCCGACATTTGAAGAAATTCAAGTTGCAAGAGTTTCAAATTTTAAAAATAAAATTAAATCTATTATTGACGAAGCCGAACTGTCTGAATACAAGTCAAATATTGAAGAAATGGTATCAAGTGGCATAGACGTTACTGATATTGCAGCTGCGTTATTAAAGTTTTATATGTCAAAAGAAGGAAAAAAGATAAATAAAAATGTTGTTTTTGAATCACCGGCAGAAGAAAGGGGTAAATGTGATACCGGCAATAGAAGCAGGCACAGAAACCGCAATGATAGACGAAACAGAGAAAATAATAAGAATAAAAATGATTTTCAGCCAAGGAAAGAAAACAAAAAATGTAATAGAAACAAGAAACAAACAGATGATATTAATTCTTTTAATGATATGATTATGTCAGCCAAAGAAAATAGTGAAAATCGAAAGAAAAAATCAACGGATAAGTCCAAAATGAAGTTTTTCGGCAACTTTAATAAAAAATCTAAGTCTAAATCTAATAGATAGAGAATTTAGAGAAAGCAAGTTTTAATGGAAGAGGCTAAAAATTATACTCAGGCAGAAGAGTTAGCTAACGCATTTACACACGCAATCGGAGCAATGTTTGCTATATATGCAATAGTTACGCTTGCAGTAATCTCAGAAACTCCATTGCAAACAGCTACTACTGCTATATATGGTGCAATGATGTTTATATTGTTTCAATCATCAACCTGCTATCATGCGATAACACATGAAAGAACCAAAAGAATATTCAGAAAGATTGACCATTCTGCGATTTATTTAATGATTGCAGGAACATATACTCCTATATTAATGATGGTGGTGAGTTTCCCAAATTCTGTTGCTCTAATGTCAATGACTTGGTATATAGCAATTACAGGGATTGTATTTTCTTGTATAACCTTGAAATTCAAGCATATATCAACAGGCTTATACTTGTTAATGGGGTGGTTGGGAGTATTTTTTGCATATAACATTTGGATAAAATGCTCACATACTGTAATATGGTTGCTACTTGGTGGCGGACTATGTTTTACGATTGGAAGCATATTTTACTTATCTAAAAAGAAATTTATGCACACACTTTGGCACTTATGTGTTTTAGCAGGTGCTGTTTTGCATTATTTTTGTATTTTGGAATTATTGAAAAATTAACCCCTTATTATAAATAATATAAATTGCTTAAAGAGTAGGATTTACACGTTAACCCAAATAGATTTTTTCAGCTTTAATTATAAAATATAAAAGTTCCTCAGGGTTAATCTGAATACCCTTTGATAAAATTTGTGTAATGAGCAATCAATTTGTTGAATTATACTTGAATAATCAACGTTTGAAACAAAATGTGCAACTGAAATAATAAGTTCAAATCGGGTTCAAATCCTGTCGTTGCTATTTTTTAATCTGAAATTACAAAAATCACTTCTTCTGCACAAAAATTTGAGAATAGTTTTGTTATAAAATTAGTTTTAACATTAGCATTTGTCATATAAATTGATTTTAATATTTTTATTTCACGCTTTTTGCAAAACTTATAAAAATCATTGACCGTTAAAAGATGTATATTTGGCGTATCATACCATTCAAAAGGTAAAACTTTTGATTTAGGCATATGTCCTGTAAAAAACAAATAAAATCTAATCTTCCAATAAGCAAAATTCGGGAAAGAAACAACCGCTTTTTTACCCACTCTAAGCATTTCTTTAATTACGTAATCAGGTTTTTCGGTTGACTGTAAAGTTTGATTTAAAATTACCCAGTCATATTCTTTGTCCTCAAACCCTTTAAAGCCTTCATCAATATTCCCTTGAATGACTGAAAGCCCTTTTTCTAAAGCAGAAATAACAGAATCTTGATTAATTTCTACACCCAATCCGTTTATACTTTTTTCTTCAATCAATTTAGCAAGCAAATTCCCGTTGCCACAGCCTAAATCAAGCACTTTAGCATTTTTCTCAATTATATCGGTAATAATTGAGTATCCTAGTCTTAATCTTAATTTTGGATTTTCTTTTTTCATATTCTCCTTTTATTTTTTGTGTCATGCTGAATTTATTTGACTACTTTTGCCGTTAAGCTTGCGAAACTCGCAAAATGTCTGGTTTTTCACAGCATCTATCCTATTTTGCATATTAGTAAGATTCTACGTGGACAAGACTCGTTCCTCGTCTGTTCCCTTTGTCAAACAAGTTCAGAATGACATAAGAGTTCCTGTTTGTTATTACATTTAATTTTATTCAAAAAACTCTTAACAATCTTTGTTTGAGTTTCAAATTCAAGCAGAAATGCATCATGCCCGCAAGGACTTTCTATTTCACAGAAAGAAACATCTTTCTGTGCCTTTACAAGTGCGCCTACAATTTCTTTTGACTGTTCTGTAGGAAAAAGCCAATCACTTGTAAATGACATTATAAGAAATTTTGCATTAGTTTTTTTAAAAGCATTGACCAATGAACCGTATTTTTGTGCTGCATCGTACAAATCAACAGCTTTTGTAATGTAAAGATATGAATTTGCGTCAAATCTTTCCACAAAAGTTTGTCCCTGATGCTCAAGATAACTTTCAACTTCAAAATCAATATTAAAATCAAAATCAGTTTTATCTTTATCTTGAAATCTTCTGGCAAATTTATTTTGCATTGAATCTTCACAAAGATAAGTAATATGCCCTATCATTCGTGCAATTGCCAATCCTCTTTCCGGCTGTTTTTCAGCATCATAATAATTACCGTTGTTAAAATTCGGATCAGAAAGAATTGCGTTTCTGCCAACTGCATTAAAAGCTATACTCTGAGCAGATAACTTACTGGTAGATGCAATGATAATAGAAGCTTTCACCATATCCGGCTCATTTATCCCCCATTCCAAAGCCTGCATACCGCCCATTGAACCGCCGGCAACAATAACTTTTTTTACACCTAAAAAATCAAGCAATTTTTTTTGGATTTTAACCGTATCTTCAATTGTAATTACAGGAAAATCAAGCCCGTATCTTTCTTGAGAGTTCGGTTTAAAAGAACTGGGACCTGTAGTTCCCGAACACCCGCCTAAAATATTTGATGAAACTACAAAGTACTTATTGGTATCAAAGGCTTTATTCGGTCCTATCATTTCATTCCACCAACCGAATTTTTTATCATCGACTGAATGCTTACCCGCAGCGTGAGCATCTCCGGTTAAAGCATGTAAAACAAGAAGGGCATTGTCTTTTGCTGCACTTAATTCTCCGTAAGTTTCATAAGAAATGGTATATTCAGGTAAAATTTTTCCACTTTCAAGTTCAAGCGGCTCTTTTACTTCTAAAAATTGGGTTTGAACAATCCCGACGTCTTTTGCAATTTCATTTTTTTTCATAAATGAATAATAGCAGAAACCCTTTTTCTTGTACAATATTAAGGATTGTAAAAATGACTTTTTTCTATAAATCCAGTAATAGATATAGTTACAGATTTTTTTTATCATGTTTTAAATATTCGTAAGGTATTTAGTATTTGAGAAAGGAATTGGTATTATGAAAATTATGATGAGAGGTATTCAGCAACAACAAAACTATGGAAATGTAAATAATAAATTAACGTTCAAAAAATCACCTATAGAGACCATATAGGAAAATATCAATACTGTTGGAGACTTTGTGAAAGCAGTTGATGGCATTAAAACCCAAAAAGAGGCAAAAACATTAATGGAAATAATACCAGATGAAATGAAAGATTTTTTTAAAAAATTTAAGGATTTTGTGGATTCTTCGAAGAACAAAACTACCCTTTTCAATAAATTTGCAGAATTACAGGAAAAATTAAAGCTCAATTAATCGATGCGTTAATTCTTGATTTTCTACCTTCTCCATGCCTTTTGTAAATATTCTATTAATATTTGGATACAATTTCTATTTCAATTAATTTTGGGGTATAATGTAAAGAGAAAGTACTTTGTATCGGGGGGATGAGCAAAGATTTTAATAAAATCCTCTAAGGATTTATGTTTGCTTGTTTCTAAGGATGAAATGGGAGTATTTAACTCAAATTATAAAGCAAAAAAGTTGCTGATATGTTTAGCTTTAATAGCTTCTTTATCTCCGGCATTAGCCGAAGAGGGGCAAGTTTCTGATGCTGTAATAAAATCTGATGTTCAAATAAAAGTTCTTAAAGATGCAAAAAATTCGACAAAAGAAGTTATTAAAGATGCTGTTTATATCAAAGATATTGAAATTGAAGGCACAAATGTTATTAAACCGGAATATATTTTAAACAGACTTCAGCTCCAAAGAGGTGATGAATACAGCAGGGATTTAATACAAAATGATTTAAAAAATATTTACCATACAGGGTTTTTTACAGAAAAAATGAAAGCAATCCCTATGGAAAACCCTGACGGTTCAATTACTTTAAAAATTGTTTTAGAAGAGAATGCTCCGATAACCGATTTTACGATTGACGGCAATTCTGTTGTTTCTTCTGACGAAATTTTATCTTTTTTAGAGCCTTTAAAGGGCGAACCTCAAAATATAGATGGTATAAATTCTGCTATAGAAAAAATTCAAGAATATTATAACTCAAAAGGCTATATTTTAGCTCGTGTTGATTCTATTTATGATGATCCTGACGGTACGATAAATATACATGTAAATGAAGGTGAGATTAATAAAATTTTGATTTCGGGCAATGTAAAAACAAAAGATTACATCATTGCAAGAAATATTTTGACGGAAGCCGGAACTGTTTATAATGAAAATTTAATACGAGAAGATTTGGTTAGGTTATATGCTACTCAAGCATATAAAGATGTAAAAAGAGATATTGAACCATCGGAAGAAGATTCTGAAAAATACGATGTTACAATTCAAGTTGATGAAGAAAGAACAGCTTCGCTCTCTGTAGGAGGCGGCCTTGACTCGGCAACAGGTATATTTGGTTCTGCAGGAATTGCTGATAACAACTTTAGAGGACTGAATCAAAGAGTTGCTTTAAACGTTCTGGCTGGTTCAGGGATTATTTTGAATGATTCTTCAATAGTTAACCGTATGAATATGCAGGCTGAACTAAGTTTCTTTGAACCGCATTTTTTAAATTCTGATAATTCATTGATGAATAAACTATTTTTCAGAGATTTCGGCAGTTATCAAATACCGCTTGCTATAGAAAGAAGAATAGGTGCAGAGGCAACTCTTGCGCATAAAATTAAAAATAATAAAAATTTAACCGGAACACTTTCTCTCGGACTTGAAAATGTTAATGTCAGAGAAGGAGATGGGGATGAAATAGCCGGACTTTATGCAGCACATAATATTAACATTTCTGAACGTGCCAAACAACTGGAAGGCGGAACCTTCTTGTCTTTAAGCCCCGGACTAATTTATGACACAAGGAACACTACTATAAATCCTAGAAATGGCGTTCTTGCAAGTGTCAGGTTTGATGAAGCAGTTGATTTAGCAGGATTTGATAATAGTTATGGTAAATTAACCGGTTCAATCAAGAAATATGTTCCTATCGGTAAAAAATCCTCTTTGTCTTTCTTAGGACGTGCAGGTGGAAAAACTTGGGGCGAAATGCCGGAAGTTATGGCTTACAGGCTCGGCGGGCCTTATTCTATAAGAGGTTTCCGAATGAGCGGGGTAGGTACGGGTAATGCTTTTGTAATGGGTTCTGCTGAACTTGCAACCCCTATTCCTTTCTTGGATAGGCTTAAAGTTCAGTTCTTAGACAATGTACGAATGACATTCTTTGTTGATGCAGGTAAAATATTTAATCCAACAGTAACCGATAAAATATATGACAGACCTATGCAGGCAATTGCGGCAGGGATAGGATTAAAAATTTACATTCCAGGGATGGGACCGTTGTCAGTTGATTACGGTATTCCGCTCACAAATCCAGGGGGTACAGGTTCTCAAGGATATTTCACATTCGGTATAGGTGATATGATGTATTAATAAGTAAAAGCAAAAAGGTGACATGTGGGATTTTAAAACTTTAATATTTCCACTATTCAACCAGAAAAGGAGGCATTATGAACAAAATTAAGTTTACAGTTTTAGCTTTGGCAGTTATGGCTTTAGCGTCACTAAGCAATGTTGCTCAAGCAAGCGGTGTTGGTTTCATTAATTACAAAAAAGTTCAAGAAAATTATTCTTATGCAAAAGAAGCGATTAAAGAAGTTGATGCAAAAGCTCTTGAACTACAACAGTACTTGGTTGACAAAGAAAAAGAGTTTAAAGCTCTTGATACACCTATAAAAAAGAAAAATTTTGAAGAAAAAACAGCAAAAGAATTTAAAGTAAAGCAAGATACTTACTTAAAATTAAAAAGCAAAAAAGAAGAAGCTGTTTATGATAAAATCCAAGAAGCAGCAAAAAAAGTACTTATAGAGCAAAAACTTTATGCTATAGTTGATTTCAGGATAATTTTTGTTGGAGGAATTGATATTACAGATTTAGTCATTAAAAAACTAAATTGTAAATAAAGGAAATTTCTTCAGATAAGTATGTCTGAGGTTACGGAACTAATAAACTCATGCGAATAGTAGATTTAATTGATAAAAAGAAGAAAAATAAAGCTCATTCAAAAGAAGAAATTGATTTTTTAATTAATTCTTTGATGGATGGCTCTGCTTCTGATTATCAAATTTCAGCTTGGCTTATGGCAGTTTATTTTAATGGAATGAATGACGAAGAAACAGCTTTTTTAACAGAGGCTTTGATTGAGTCAGGTGAAACTATTGAACTCAAAGAACTTGCAAAAAATGTTGTGGATAAACATTCAACAGGTGGCGTGGGAGATAAAGTTACTTTAACTTTAATTCCGCTGCTGGCAGCTTGCGATGTACCAATAGCAAAATTATCAGGCAAAGGACTGGGGCATACAGGCGGAACCATTGATAAACTGGAGTCAATACCAAGTTTTAATACTAATCTATCGATTGAGCAAATAATTAATCAAGTAAAAAAGATTAACGTCGCAATAGCTTCTCAGACCAAAGAGCTTACACCTGCAGACGGAAAACTTTATGCGCTTCGTGATGTAACAGCTACGGTTGACAGTATGCCTTTAATCGCATCTTCCGTTATCTCTAAAAAGATTGCATCGGGTGCCGAGAACATAATTCTTGATGTTAAATACGGCTCCGGAGCCTTTATTAAAACACCCGAAGATGCCGTTAAACTATCAAATTTAATGGTTAAAACAGGTAAGAAACTTTCAAAATCAATAACAGCAGTAGTAACTTCAATGGAAGAACCTCTAGGCAGAGCAATCGGAAATTCCATTGAAGTTATAGAAGCAATAGAATTTTTGAAAGGCAATAATGATAAATGCGGAGATGATTTAACCGATTTAACTTATGAATTTGGTGCAATTGCTCTAATGCAGGGAGGTAAATGCAGTAATCCAGATGAGGCAAAGAAATATTTAAAATCTGTAATTAAATCAGGTAAGGCACTTGCTAAATTTAAAGAATTAATTGTTGCACAAGGCGGCAATCCAAACATTGTAGAAGATTACACAAATTTTGAACAGGCAAAATATAAAATTGAAATTCCATCAAAACAAGAAGGCTTTGTTCAAAAAATAGATGCTTACAAAATTGCTTATGCTTGTAAAATTCTCGGTGCAGGACGTGAAAAGAAAACAGATGACATTGATTATAGTGTAGGAATTTACCTTAACAAAAAAAGCGAAGAATTTTGTAAAAAAGGGGAAATTCTTTATACTATTTATTCGAATAATGAAGAAAAGACTGACTTAGCTAAACAATTATGCACTCAGGCGTTTGAGCTTTCAGCTCAAACGCCTGAGAAAAAAGATTTAATATATAAAATTATAAAATAGCTTAAAGGAGAATAATGCTTAATGCAAAATCTTAAATATGTAATAAAATCCGTACCGAGCAATAACACAAAAGCGCTGGAAAATTTATTGAATGAAATGTCTCAGACAGGCTGGGATTTATACAGCATGCATGAAGTTGAAACTGAAGAAGGATTTCAATATAACTGTATCTTTGCTACTGAAAATCAGCCTGAAAAAGAATCTGACGAAGAAGATGTAGTCAATATTAAAACCTTTAGAAGCCAGATGGAAAAAATGCTTTCCTCAACTCTTTCACCTTATGAATCCTGCAAAGAAGTTCAGGAAAAAATTAAGGAACAAAGAAAAAAGATTGCTAAAATTAAAACTCAGCTTGAAGCTCAATCAGAAGCACCTATTTCCAAAAATAGAAAAACATTAAATGATGAAATATCAAAAGGTTTAAAAGAATTGGATGCATTAAAGCAAAATTTAATAAAAACAATCTCGCCTGAATCTATGTACTCTAAAGTTCATCAGGAAAAATTGTCAATTCATTTAAGTGAAGAAGTTTTAGATCTTGTCAATCCCGATATGGGAGGGGTTTTAATATCTGAAACAGTTAAAAGCCGCCAAAAAATTGCTGAAGAATTAGGATATATAGTTCCTAAAATTATTTTTGAAGATGATGATAAACTTAACCCTTATGAGTTCAGTATAAAAATCAGAGGACTTGAGATTATTAATTCCTATGCATATCCCGGATTTTTAATGTTTTTTGAAGATGACTTAAAACTTGATAAAAAGCAAAAAGAAATAATTTATGCAATTGATGAAATTACCGGCAAAAAAATCGTCTGGATTGAAGAAAAGAAAACAAAAAACTTTTGGCAAAACGGTCTAACTTCGGCTGAATTCATCTCAAGACTTTTAGAGCATACCGTTATAAAAAACATTGATGAATTGTTGGATTACGCAGACATAAACCAATATATTGAAATTGTCGGAGAAAAAAATCTATTTTTAATCGAAAATATCATTCCTGATTTTGTTTCAATTGCAGAAATACGTTATCTTTTAGCAAACTTATTAAAAGAAGAAATTCCAGTAAAAGATATTGTTTATATTTTTGAAAAAATAAATGATTATGCAGACGAATCTTCAAAAGAAGATTTACTTGATAAAATCAGATTATCACTTTCAAGGTATATAAGCAAAAAAATTTCAAACGAGAACGGAATAATTCAGGCTTTAGAATTATCAGATAAAACTTATCAGAGTATCATTACAAAAGTAAAATCTAAGGATAATATAATAAGGATTGAGGGCAGAAAAATTGAAAAAATTGCTAAATCAATTTTGAAAAAAGCTAAAGCTAATAACATTGATTTTAATAATCTTGTTATTTTAGCACCAATTGAAATCAGACATGTCTTTTTTATGCTTTTGTCACAGTTCATAAATAGTATAAAGGTCGTAGCAAGAGAAGAAATTTTGAATGACTATACGGTAGATGTATTAGATGAAATATAAAAAGTAAAAGACAAAAAATTTATTAGTAAAGGCGAAACTACAAGGATTTCGAGTAAGGATGGAAAAAATGAAAGCAGTTGTATTTGATGAAAAATTAAAATTAGTTGACAATTACGAAAAACCTGTCCCACAAAAAGGTGAAGCGTTAATTAAAATAACTCTTGCAGGAATTTGCAATACAGATTATGAAATTACCAAAGGTTACATGGGATATAAAGGGATTTTAGGACATGAATTCGTTGGTATTGTTGAAGAAATTAATGATGAAGACAAGTCTCTTTTGGGCAAGAGAGTTGTCGGAGAAATAAATAACGGTTGCGGAGAATGTGATTTATGCCATAAAGGGCTTGAAAGACATTGTTTTAACCGTCAAACATTAGGTATTTGGAAAAAAGAAGGCTGTTTTGCACAATATTTAACCTGGCCTTTAAAAACTTTACTTGAAGTTCCTGAAAATGTATCTGATGAACAGGCTGTATTTACAGAACCTTTAGCGGCAGGACTTGAAATCCTTGAACAGCTTCACATTCAGCCGATTGAAAAAGTCATTATTTTAGGTGACGGTAAACTCGGTATTGCAACAGCTTTAGCTCTTAATGCCAGCAACATTGATGTTCTTCTTGTCGGAAAACATCAAAATAAACTTGATATAGCAAAAAAGCAAGGTGTGAAAACCAAATTACTGGGAGATTTAGAAATTAAAAAAGAATGGGATTTTGTTGTTGAAGCTACAGGTTCAATCTCAGGTTTTGAAACTGCTCTGGCTTTAACTAAACCACGCGGAACTCTGGTTTTAAAAAGCACAGTAGCAGCCTCCAAAGAATTTAATTTAGCGCCGATTGTAATTGATGAAATAAGAGTTCAGGGTTCACGCTGCGGCAGATTTGAGCCTGCTTTAAGATTATTGGCGTCCCAAAAAGTTAATTTTAAGCCCTTAATCTCGGGAATTTATCCTGTAGACAAAGCTATAGAAGCTTTTGAAAAAAACAAAGAAAAAGGTACTTTAAAAGTACTTATTAAATTTTAGAAAAACATTAAATTAATTTAAAAAGAGTAGAAAATTTTCTACTCTTTTTAAATTTTTGATTAGTAATATTTTATAACCAACATGTGATTTGATTTCTGCATGAATTCTAAGAAAATATTTAAATAAACATTAAGGAGCTTTAGAGAATGCCGCCATTAAATATTAATGAAACAAATTTTTTAAATTTTTTGGATATAGAAAATGCTGATATAATGGAAAAAGCAAAAACTTTTGGAGAATACGCTGATTATTCAAGAAAGATAAAGCATGATTACTACAGAAGAGTATCTTTTGACGGTTCCGCTCCTGTTATAAAAATTATTGACAAACACACAGGCAAACCTAAAGAAATGATTTATATGGCTTCAAATGACTACCTAAATCTTACAAAGCATCCTCGTACAATTGAAGCAGGAAGAAAGGCTCTGGAAAAATACGGCTCGGGAGCAGGCAGCGTACCTCTTCTAGGCGGCACTTTTGATATACATATTGAACTGGAGAAAAAAATAGCAAAGTTTAAAGGCTGTGAAGATTCTATCCTCTATTCATCGGGTTATGGTGCCAATACAGGTTCTCTGCTCGGCTTATTACAAGGTAAGGATATTGCCATTTTAGACAGACTTGTTCATGCCAGCATAATAGATGGATGCAGAGGAACAAATGTTAAATTTTTTAGACATAATGACTTAAAATCACTTGAAAGAATCTTAATAAAAACAAAAAAAGAATATAGAACAAAACTTGTAATTGTTGACGGCGTTTATTCAATGGATGGGGATATCACACCGCTTGATAAACTGGTTGACCTTGTACATTCTTACGGTGCTTATCTGATGATAGACGAAGCACATGCAACAGGAGTAATCGGTGAACATGGAAGGGGAACACCCGAGCATTTTGGACTGGAAGGTAAAATAGATATAGTTGCCGGAACTTTCAGCAAAGCTCTTGGAACTGTAGGAGGATTTGTTGCAACTAATAAAGAGTTAGTAGAACTTTTGCATTTTTGCTCAAGAGCTTACATGTTTTCAACAGCGCCAACTCCTCAAGTTGTAGGCTCGTTAATTGAAGCTATCGATGTTATTGAATCTGAACCTCAGCTTCGTCAAAAATTATGGGAAAATATAAATTATTTCAGGAGAAATCTTTTAAATTTAGGATTTAATATAGGCAATTCTCAAACAGCTATTTTCCCAATTATAATAGGTGATGATTATAAAGTTAAAGAAGCCTGTAAAATGCTCCATGAGCGAGGAATTTACGCAAACCTTGTTTTATACCCGGCTGTTCCCAAAAAACTTGCCAGATTAAGATTAAGTTTAATGGCAGGACATACAAAAGTACACCTGGACAAAACACTTAATGCACTTGAAGAAGTAGGGAAAAAATTATCGATTATTTAGTAAAGATTATAAGATTTCTCTCATGAATTTTTTCTAACGGCAAAATATATTCAATTATGTCAAAAATTTCTACACCAAGTTTCTTGATTATTTTTTTTGACGCTCTTAATTCATCCATTGCCTTTTTAGATTTGTATGCGATAAAATAGCCTCCGTCATTTAAATGCGGAACAGCATATTTTAAAATAAGCTCTAAAGAAGCAACTGCTCTTGTTGTTACATAATCGTATTTTTCTTTAATATTTTCAACTCTGTCACATATTGGAAATAAATTTTTTAAATTCAGCTCATCTTTAATTTCCTTAATTACATTAATTTTTTTCCTTATACTATCAATAGGATAAACATTAAGATTTTCGTAAAGAATGGCAACAGGAATTGAAGGAAAACCTCCACCTGTACCAATATCAAGCAAAGTTTCTCCGTCT
Organism: uncultured bacterium; assembly: GCA_963839525.1. Lineage (GTDB taxonomy): Bacteria > Cyanobacteriota > Vampirovibrionia > Gastranaerophilales > Gastranaerophilaceae > CAWIVJ01. The sequence goes on from CAWIVJ010000004.1 coordinate 71,302, forward strand.
TTTGGTTTCAAGAACTTATTTATCGCAAGTGAATCAAAAATATGTTTTTCAAACAAGAATTTCTCATCATTCTTAGAAATCAGGTTTACGTGCGAATTTTTCTTCAGAAAAATTCGCACGTAATTATCAAAAACAATTGCTTTCTCATCACTTAAATTAATATTTAATTCTTCTTTTAAAATCTTTTTTTGATTTTTATTCATTATTTTGCTTTCTGATAATATCAGCTAAATTATCAAATTTTTCAGCACCCAGCCTAAGCTTAATATCATTAATTCTTACATTAATCTTATAAATATTATCTTGGCTTAAATTATTTTGAGCCATATCAAGTGCTTTCAGATAATATTTTAAAGCTATTTCGTTTTGTTTCATATCATAATGGAAGTCCCCCAACTCTAAAGAAGCAGATATAATGTAGAAAATATCTTTTGTTTTCTTGGCAGAGTCAAGAGAAATTTTAAAATATTCAAGTGCTTTTTCAGGTTGACTCCTTTTTAAAATTGATGCCAATTTTGAAGCTGAATAGTAGGTTCCTTCAAAGTTATCACCTTTTTTATCGGTTTCATAAGCTTTTGTATAATTATTTAAAGTTTTTTCTATATCGTTTCTTTCCAAATATAAAGCAGCTATGTTGGAATAAGAAGATGATAGGAATTTATTATTTTTAAAATCCCCACCTAAGTTTATACACTTGTTATAAAATTCCATTGCAATTTCTATTTCATTTTTATCATCCAGAATAAGAGCATATTTAAAATAAAGCTCAGATAAAATTTCTATGCTCATCATTTCACCTGCCGCGCCAATAGCCAACTTGTAATACTCAAGTGCTTTTTGAGAATTAGAAGAATCTTCTTCCATATTTGCCAGCTGAATGTAAGATTTAACAATAAGTACATCACTACTTTCTCCTGACTTAGTAATTTCAATAAAAATTTCTTTTGCTTTTTCAATTTTGTAAGTCTCATAAAAAATTCTTGCTATGTTAAATCTTATTTGGTTTACTTTCACAAAATTTTGACTATTTTCATAAAAATTTTCGGCTAATTCATAATATTTAAGAGAATTTTCATATTCTGCTATTTTTTGATAAGCATGCGCCAATTTTGTGTAAATTACAGGTAAATACAACTGGAAATCGTTATCGTTTTTCATTAAAAGAACTTTTTGGCATAATTCAATAACTCTGGCATATTGATAAGATGCTTCGGACTTTTTTATTAAAGTTAAAATTTCTTTTAATGTAAAAGATTTTTCTTCTTTAATTTTTTCTTCTTGACCGGTTTCTTTTTTTTGGAAAGGTAAATTATCTATATTAATACTGATATTTTTTCTTTGCGTAAGATCCAACTTAGATTTGTCCTCTTTTTGAAACTCTGTTTTATCTTCCACTTTTTGAGGTATTTTTTCCTCCAATTCAAAGACTTTTGAATAGGATAAATAATTAATGTCAATCGCCGGAGTATCTTCTATTTTAGGTTTTTTGGGGAGAAACCTGTTATGATATTCTATTTCTTTTCTCATTGTTTGTCTGGACACGCAAATATCTCGCTCTAAAGGCTTCAAAGGTAATTGGGTTAAGTACAAATCAATTATATACTGCCTGATTTTTTGCAATACATGTGAGGAAGTTGTTTCATCTGCCTCCTCCTTCAAATAGTCCTGAACATAAATATTTGAATCATCCCGGATAATAATAAGATTTTCAATTAGAAAATTAATCTCTTTTTCTTTGTAAAAATTCAATTTTCTCAACAAATGAAAATTTATCGGATGCCTTATCATTACCAAAAACCAGAATAAATTCCTTGCTGTCGCAGGAACTAATTTTGAAGCTTGCTTTTCAAGAAAATTAGAGAAAGGAAGATAGCTCTCTTTTAATCTTGTTAGAAAATCCATTAATGATAAATCTTCGAGTTTCATTAATCTTATTGAAAGTGCTGTAAAAAAATAATAGCCGCGGGTATGCTTGTAAAACTCATCTAAAATAATTGTTGAAAATTTAATTTTTTCTGATTTTAAATATTTTTCAAAAATTTCTCTCTCCAGTGCAAACGTTGTTACTCTTTCAATGTTAATATTCTGGAAATACTTACTCTCAAATGTTCTTCCTATTATAATAATTTTAACTTTTTGCATGGAATTCAGGTGAAAAATAAAATCCAGAATTTCCTGACGGTTTTCTTCCAAAACAGATTCAAACGAGTCCAGTATAATAACAAAAGGTTTTTCTATTTGAGAAAAATAAGAATTAACTTTTTGTGTAAAATTTTCGGTCTTAACTTTTGGCTCAAAAATTATATTTTGCGCTGATAATTTTTTAAAATCACTAAAAAACGATAATAAAATATCATCCAGAACCGTAGAATTAAAACAATTATATTTAAAAACAAGCGTTTCCGGAGATAAAAAAGCAATCGAATAATTTACAATCTCTGCTTTACCTGTACCTAAAAATCCGTTAACATAAAGAAGGTTTATATTACTCTTATAAAAATTATAAATTTTTTCAATTTGAGATACATTATTCTCAAGCAAAAAAGAATTTATATCTTTTCTATCCTGAAGCAAAAGTTCTTTCGGATCCAAAAAAATATTTAAAAAATCGTATGCCATAGAGTTATTTTATATTATTTTAATACTTTTGGCAATTTTTATCAGGGTATCTATTAGAGGATTCTTTATTTTATTAACTAAAAGGCAAACATGTTAACAAATGTAAATACGCTTTTTCCCCTATAGAAAAAGGGGGTTAACGAATTATAAGAAAAAACTTTCATTTACAAGGCAAATTTTTCTAACCATAATCGTTATAATATATAAGAAGGTTTTTTAATGTATAGATTATTTTAAAAAAATTTATATAAAAGAAAGGTTGTGGAAAATGACAGTAAGTTCAGCAAATGAAAGAAGACAAGGTATGAATCCCTTAATACCTTTGGCTGGAGCAGCTGCAGGCGCAGGCATAGGAGGTTATGGTATAGGAAGACCGGCTAACTCAAAAGATTTTTTAAAGGCTTTAAGTGAAGAAAGTGATAAATTTGAGAAAATGGCGGATAAAATAAAAGATGCTACAGCAGAGCAAAAAAATTCAATAAAAGAGGCTTTAGAAAAGCTTGCGGATAAAACTGTCGATACAAAAGCAGAAGAAATCCTTAAAAAGACTTATAAAGAAGCAACAGAGGTCTCTGTAAAAAGTTTCTTAGAATTAGGAAAGGCAAAGAACTTGCTGATTTCGAAAAAGCTGTTAATACAAAAGCAGGGAAAATTCCAAAGCATGAACAGTTTCTTGCTAAATTAACAGAAAATCACAAAAAGGCTAAAGAAGTTCTTGAATCAGCAGATGAAGCTGGAAAAGTAGCAGCAGAGACAGCTGAGAAAACGGCTAAAGAATATTTAAATACATTTACTGAAAAACTTAAGAACTATAAAAATAAAGTAAATGGAGCTCAAGGAAAACTTGATTTTGTAAAAAGCGCAGCAACAGAGCAAGGTATGCTTTCAAGGGAGGCTTTGAAAGGGTATCACAAAGGAAAAATTAAAGCAGATGGCTTAAAACAAATTGATGATGTATTAGCTAAATTTAAAGAACTGCCAAAAACACTTTGTGCTAAGAAATTAGCAATAGGTGCGGGTATAGGGCTTGTAATCGGGCTTATTTTAGCCAAGCTTTTTGCACCTAAAAAACAGACTGCTTAATAAAAAAATATAAATTTAATAAAAAAGAAATCGGTCTTTTTGACTGGTTTCTTTTTTATATATTACGTAACAAAATCATGCCAAAATCTTTTGTTTGTGCTATGATTAAGTGAAAAGTGAGGCGTGAAAAGTGAAGAAAATTGACCTTCACACTTTACTGCTCGCTTTTCGCTTAGGGAGTATGGCGGGTTTTAGCCCGTTAAGACAGGGAGAAATAATGACAACAGAAACAAATCAAGGTGTAAATAACGATTACGGTGCAAGTAATATTAGAGTTTTGGAAGGGTTGGAAGCTGTAAGACTGCGTCCCGGCATGTATATAGGCTCAACTTCACAAAGAGGTTTACACCACTGTATATATGAAATTGTAGACAATTCAATTGATGAATCTTTAGCCGGATATTGTAATGAAATAAGAGTCATGGTAAATCATGACAACAGTGTGACTGTAGAAGATAACGGGCGTGGAATTCCGGTAGACATCAAGCCGGACAGCGGAAAATCTGCTTTAGAAATTGTTCATACTATTCTCCATGCCGGCGGAAAGTTTGGTGACGGAGGTTATAAAGTATCGGGCGGACTTCATGGTGTAGGCGCATCTGTTGTAAACGCTTTATCTGAAAAAATGATTGTTGAAGTTTCACGTCAGGGACATGTTTGGCGTCAGGAATATATGAGAGGAGAGCCTTCTACACCGGTTGAAAAGACAAAAGAAACAGATAAAACCGGAACAAAAACAACTTTTTGGCCTGATCCTGAAATATTTACAGAAACAACCGATATAGATAAAGATGTCATTAAAAACAGAATTCGTGAAATGGCATTCTTGAACAAAGGATTAAAAATAGTATTTATTGACGGAAAAACTCTTGAAGAGCAAGTATTTCACTATGAAGGCGGTATTGGAAGCTATGTTGAATTTTTAAACAAAAATAAAACCGTTTTATTTGCAAACACAATTTACATGGAAAAAACCATCGATAATATTCTTGTTGAAGTTGCAATGCAATACACAGATGCTTACAATGAAAGTGTTTTATCTTTTGCAAACAATATTAACACACATCATGGCGGAACTCACTTAACAGGTTTTAGAAACGCTATTACAAGGGTGTTGAATGATTATGCCCGCAGAAATAATTTAATAAAAGAGTCTGAACAAAACCTCTCCGGGGATGATGCAAGAGAAGGTTTAACGGCTATTGTCAGCGTAAAACTTCCTAACCCTGAGTTTGAAGGTCAGACAAAAGAAAAATTGGGCAATCAGGAAGCTATGAGTGCGGTTCAAGATGTCGTACGTGATAAACTTCAAGAATGGCTTGAATTCAATCCTAAAGTAGCAAAAACAATTATTGAAAAAACCCTTCAAGCACAGCGTGCAAGAGAAGCTGCAAGAAAAGCAAGGGAATTAACCAGAAGAAAATCTGTTCTGGAAAATTCGACTTTACCCGGAAAACTTGCAGACTGTTCTAACCGCGAACCTGAAAAATGCGAAATTTACATAGTGGAGGGAGATTCAGCGGGAGGTTCCGCAAAGCAAGGCAGAAACAGAATGTTTCAAGCTATTTTACCTCTTCGAGGTAAAATCCTCAATGTTGAGCGTGCAAGACTTGACAAAATTTACGGAAATAATGAAATTCAGGCAATGGTTCAAGCATTTGGAATTAATATAAGCAAGAATGAAGACGAAGTTGAACTTGAAAAACTTAGATACCATAAAATTATTATTATGACAGATGCGGACGTTGACGGAGCCCATATAAGAACACTTCTTTTAACATTTTTCTTCAGATACGCAAAACCTTTAATAGATAACGGTTATGTCTACATTGCACAACCGCCTTTATATAAGGTTACAAGCGGAAAAACATCTGAATATTTATATGATGAAAAGGCTTTGGATAAACTACTGAGAGAACGGGGAGTTAAAGGACTTTGTCTGTGTGACAAAACTAAAACCAAAGTTTGCTCAGAATCTGCATTTATCGAATTAATAGCAAATATGTCAGCTTATTATAATTCTTACAACAATCCTATCTTGAACTCAATTCCGGCGATAATGCTTCGAGGATTAGTTCGTTCCGGCATAGAATTTGAAGATTTTGAAAGCCAGGATAAGATGAACAGCATTATTGATTACCTGAATAAATACTTAAAGGATCATGCTGCGAATTACAATGCACAGGAAGCAGAAAATTATTCGGTTGAATTAAAATATAACCCTGAAAATGCAAAATACAACATAAAATTAATTCTGGGTGAAGATTTAGAATCTGTTTTAATAACCTCAAACATAATTAAAAGTTCAGAGTATAAAAGATTAAAAACAGCTTATCCTTTAATTAGAAATTTCTTGATTGAAGAAGAAGAAAAGCTTATTCTTGAAACAGATTCCGAACAAATAGAAATTAATTCTTTTGCAGATTTACAAAGAATCATTGAAGAAAAAGGTCAAAAAGGCTTACAACTGCAACGTTTTAAAGGTCTTGGCGAAATGATGCCTCAACAATTATGGGAAACTACAATGGATCCGCAAACAAGAACTTTAAAGCAAGTAAGTATTGAAGATGCAATCTTAGCAGATCAGCTTTTCGATATATTAATGGGCGATAAAGTTGAACCCCGTAGAGATTTTATTGAATCAAATGCGGTTTATGCAATAAATATTGATACGTAATGATGTAACGTCATGCTGAACTTGTTTTCAGCATCTTATCAACGTACTAAGTTGGACAGATTCTGAAATGAGTTCGGAATGACGTCCTTGTAAATACATATTATAAGGAATTAGAGAAATGACAAAAAAAGAATTAGTATTTTTAGGTCCGCCTGCAAGCGGAAAAGGCACCCAAACAAGTAGATTATCAACTTATTTAAATTTTCCGCATGTTGATACAGGTTCTCTATTAAGAAAAGCTATGGCAGACGGAACACCCGACGGAATTACTGCTAAATCTTATATTGAAAAAGGTGAATTAGTTCCTATTGAAATAGTTGCTTCAATAATTAAAACCAGATTAAAAGAAGCTGATTGCTTTAACGGCTTTATCCTTGACGGATTCCCCAGAAGTACCGAGCAGGCTAAAATGCTTGAAGAAATGCTTAAAGAGATTGATGCGGGAAAAAATGTTGATTTTAAAGTGATTTATTTTGATATTGACCAGCAATTGCTTTTAGAGAGAATAATTTACCGTCGCTCCTGTGCAAAATGCGGTAAAATTTATAACCTAAAATCTCTAAAACCAAAAAATGACAGCGTTTGTGATGATTGCGGTGCTGAATTAATCCAAAGAAAAGATGATACCGAAGAAATTGCAAAATCAAGATTTAATACTTACTTTAAACAAACTGCACCTTTGATTGATTTTTACGAAAAGAAAGGCTCTTTAACAAAAATCGATGCAAACGGTGAAGTTGATGAAGTTTGGGAAAGATTGTTAAATGTAGTCAATAACTAACTGGGCTGTTTTTTAAAAAGATCCAGAATAAATGAACGGGGCATTTCTATAGCAGGCTTCATTGGGGGCTTCATAGATTCAAAGGGGTCCTTATTTGCTTTACATTCCTCAATAGATGTTATTTTTTTAAATTTATCTGTTACTTCCAGAATTATTTTATCTCCCTCAGGACGAAAATGTACAGAATAACTTTCAGTAGATAAAAACGCTTTTCGATATATTTGTATGAATTGTAACCAATTTTCTAAAGTTTTAGCTTTAAGCTCAGGGGGTATTTTTTTGGTTTCTATTGCTTCCTTCAGTATTGATTCAATTATACTTTTACTAACATCTGACTTAAATAAACCAAAAGCAACATTTTGTTTGTTGTTTTTGAGGTTATTTGCTTGATTTTGATAATTGTTTACATTAATTCCTGAAACTTTCATACCTTACACTCCTTATACACCTAATTCAACTTGAGACTTTTATATAAAACATATAACAAAATTTTTTTGCTAGTGCAATTTATGATTTTTTTTCAAACCTTAACAAAACCCTTAAATAACAGTGTTTCAGGTCTTAAATTTCATATTTACATTCTGTAATATTTGGATTTTTGTAACATTTAAAATAAAAAAAATAGATGAAGAGAAAGTATTTTTCTGCTAAAATAAAATTAAAAAGTGAAATGTAATAAAGTGAGTTAATTTTAGAAAGCTGAGAGAATGATATCCAGAAAATCAAGAGAAGAAATAAAGAGAATGCGTCATGCCGGGCATATTGTTGCTCTTGTTCATCAAGAGATGAGAAGAATTATAGAACCGGGAGTTACAACAAAGTATTTGGATGATATTGCAACAAGAATAATTAAGGAAAACAAAGCCATACCTACCTTTTTAGGTTATCAAGGCTTTCCTGCAAGTATTTGCGCTTCAATTAACGAACAAGTTGTTCACGGGTTCCCTTTAGAAGATGTTATTTTAAAAGAAGGCGATATAATAAGTGTGGATGTAGGAGCTACTTATGGCGGGCTTGTAGGCGACAGCGCATGGACTTATCCTGTAGGTAAAATATCCGATAAAAAAGCACGATTGCTTAAAACAACTGAAGAAGCTCTTTTTGCAGGTATTGCCCAAATGCGTCAGGGAAATACTTTGGATATGATTGGCGGTGCTATAGAAGATATTGCTCATAGAGAAAATCTGGGAATAGTAAGACAATACGGCGGACACGGTTTAGGACGTTCAATGCATGAAGATCCTTTTGTTTTCAACTATCGAACAGGTAATACAACAGTATTAAAATCCGGAATGACAATAGCTATAGAACCTATGTTAAATTTAGGCGAAGATGAAGTTGAAGTATTATCTGATAAATGGACTGTTCAAACAATTGACAAAGAACCTTCCGCTCACTTTGAACATTCTATTCTGGTAACAGACGATGAGCCTTTAATACTAACAACTCTACTCTGATTAAATGATGTGTTATTAATCATGGTATAGTAAATTAATTATGTACAGGAGTAACCGGAGTTAAGATGGATATATTTGCAGCATTAGGAACTATAATCGGAATAGGATTTATTCTTGTCGCTCAAGCAATAGAGGGCGGAAACATCGGACAACTACTCCAAGTTACTGCTGCTATGATTGTTTTTGGCGGAACTGCCGGTGCTGTTATAGCAAGCTTTCCTCCTTCTGATTTAAAAAACGCAATGTTTATGCTAAAAGATGTTTTATTTCCTCCAAATGTTAATTTGGACAATTTAATATCTGAAATTGTAGGATTTGCAACAAAAGCAAGAAAAGAAGGCGTAATTGTTCTTGAAAAAGAAGCAAGAAATGCTTCCGACGGACTTTTAACCCTTGGTTTGGAAGCCGTTGCTGATGGTGCTGATCCGTCTTTGGTTCAAGGAATGATGGAAAACCAAATTACACAACTTGAAGAAAAAGTTAACAAAGGTTCTAAAGTATTTGAATCTGCCGGAGCTTATTCACCCACTTTGGGTATTATCGGTGCAGTTATGGGATTGATACAGGTTATGCAAAACCTTTCGGATCCTTCTAAATTAGGTGCCGGTATTGCCGTTGCATTTGTGGCAACAATCTATGGTCTTTTTGCTGCTAACCTTGTATTATTGCCTATTTCAACAAGAATTAAATTTAACTACCAAAAATTATTTTTGGCAAAAGAAATAATGCTTGAAGGTATTCTTGCAATTCAAGCTGGAGAAAGTCCGGCATTAATTGAAAGAAAACTCAGATCCTTTATTCTTGAAAATAAAGCTTCTGAAGGAGCTAAGTAAGAATGGGAAAAAAAAAACATAAGCACCCCGAACATGAAAATTTAGAAAGATGGCTTATTTCGTATGCCGATTTTATTACTCTACTTTTTGCAACCTTCGTTGTTTTATATGCTTTATCTCAGGTAGATATCAGAGATTTTAAAACTCTTGAAAATTCAATAAGAGAAGCTTTTGCTGCTCCTTCTGTAATTCAGGGAAATGACGGCATGATGCAAGAATCTTCAGACAGTCTTTTTGATTCTGCACAGGCAGATTCCATGGTAACACCTTTAATGATGGAATATTTAAGCCAAAAATATGAAGAACAGGCAATGCGTGAAATCGAAAGAGAAATTAATCAAAAGGTAAAAATAGGTGAAATTGACGGCATTGAAGTCTTTAGAACCGATAAGGGTTTGGTCATAAGATTTAATGATGATTATCTGTTTGCAACAGGTTCGGCAGCTCTTTCCCAAAAAGCTAAAATTAAATTAGATAAAGTAGGTTCAGTTATTGCGAAAAAATTTATCCTGCATAATATAAGAATAGACGGTCATACAGACAGTGATTCAATAAAAAATTCAGTATACCCGTCTAATTGGGAATTATCTTCCGCCCGTTCAAGCTCTATAATAAGATATTATATTAATAGGTTCAAATTTATGCCAAGCTTATTTACAGCCGTAGGGTTTGCTGATACAAGACCAATTGGAGACAATAAAACTACGGCAGGCAAAGCAAAAAACAGAAGGGTTGAAATTTTAATTTTGAAAAACAAGTTTAAAGGTCAGGAATCTCCTGTAAACGAAATTACAAAAATGAGCCGAGCAGAACAAGAAAAAATGCAGGCCGAAAGAATTAATACAATAAATCGTATTAATTCTATATCCGAAGCTGCGAAAAAACTCACCGACGGTAATAAAAACGTGGAAGATGATGCAATTATTTTAAATCAAGTCTATGAAAAAGAACTGAAAAGACTTTCCAAAGAAACACTTGTATTAGATGCTGACACAAGACAAAAAGTTACAGGACAAGGACTCTGGTTAAAATCGCCGGCAAGAATTAATCAAATAAAGGTCTTTGATAAAAAAAAATAAATTTTTAGGAAAAATAAATGAAACATTATTTTATAGGATTAATGCTTTCTTCCGGAGCTAATAGTGAGTCAGGTCTTGCGATACTGGATAGAAACAATAACATAATTTTAATTGATAAATTATTTACAATGCAAGATATTCAACATTTCTTTGAGAATTTCTCTTCTTTAAAAAATTCTCAAGTTTGTATTTCTTTACCGATTAGTAACTCATTGTTAAACGGGAAATGGCGTATTTTATCTAAATTATACCAACAACTGACTTTAAAAGGTAACTTTCCAAATACTAATAATTGGACACAACGCTACTCTAATAGAGGTTGTGAATATTTTAGTTCTCTGATAGAACAAGGTGTAAGCATTAATCGTTTTGAACTTTATTTAACAAGACAGACTTTAAATTTAAATTCTTATTTCAAAGAACGCTCTCCGGCTGACTGCAAAGCTCTGCAATCCGCTTTGAAAATCAAGTATGGATTAAATTCTCTTCCTTCCAATATGATGCCAATGGCACAATTAGAAGCAATTGTTGGTGCAATTGTAGCTAGAAATTCAGATGAAAAAAACAATCCAAAAACTTTATTTGAGTTTAACGGGATTTCTGTTGTAAGAAGTTAAACCTTATTTTATCATTTTTAAATTATTTGCAACTCTTTCGTTCTCAGGATCAAGTCTTAATATTTCTTCATAAAGCTCTATTGCTTCTTCTTTATTACCCATATGTTCAAAGATTAAAGCTAATTTATATTTTGCATCAACGAAATTTTCATTCAACTCTATTGCTTTTTTCAAATAAGAAACTGCTGAGCTTAAATCATTTTGCAACTCATATATAATTCCTAATTTATAATGAACATTTGCATTATCCTGATTGTAATTCAAGCTTTCTATAAGAACTTTTTTCTGTTCGTATACACTATCGATTTCTTCATAACATTCCGCTATTGCATAATAATAATCAACATTCTCAGGATTAAGCTCTATTGCTTTTTTATATTGAGAAACAGCTTCATTAAAATTCTTAATTAATTGATTTACATTTCCGATTTGATAGTAAATATCAGGGTTTTGATTATTGTATTGCAAAGCAATAATAAAATGCTTAAAACATCCGTCGTTATCATTCTGTGAAAATAGATGCATTGCCCAATTTGCATATATATTACTAATTTCAAAGTGAATTTGTTCTATTTCTTTAACATCTGCCTGATCAAGAATTTTTTTGTAGACAGCAATACTAGATTCAAAATCTTGCTTTTTTTCATAAGCTTTCGCTAAATTCTTTTTGATTTTTATATTTTCAGGGTCTTGTTCAATAAGAGTTTTCAACAATTCTATACAATCCTCAATCTGTTCTTTCTCAAGTAAAATTATAGCAATATCTCCACCTGATTGAATTTTATCCGATAAAGGATGTTCGTTTATTAAATTTGCAAATTCAAGAGCTTTGTCATAATCTAATTTAACGTTATAAGTATCCATCAAAGCAGTCATTGCGAATAAGGCATCTTCACTCTCATAACAAGTTTGAATTATTTCTGTCGCAAGTTCTATTAAATCTTCATGTACGAAAGTTAACTTGTATAATTCAATTAAACATTTTTTAATGCTTATATCTTCGGGATAAATTTCTAAAACTTTCTTATATTCTTCAATTGCTAAACTATATTCTTTTAATTCTGTGTATAATTCTGCTATTTTAATCTTATTTCTGGTTTTTTCCTGAGTATTTTCAAGAAACTCTTCTAATCTTTTGAAATTTTTTATAGCGGATTGTTTTTGATTAGCTTTTAGGTAAAGACGGGCAAGCCCTTTCATTGCCAACACATTATCAGAATCATTTTTTAATACTTCTTCAAGAAGAATTATCGCTTTATTAATTCTCTGAGTATCTTCATAACAATTAGCTAAAAATATTTTTATATCAAAATTATGCGGCTGATGCCTTAACATTATTTTAGCCTGGTCTATAGCTTCATAAATTTTCTTTGAATCGTAAAGAGTTTTTATTAAAACATTCCTTACATCATCATCATAACCTTTGTTTTCCAGATATTTTTTTGCTAAACCTTCCACTATATTATATTTTTTCTGTTTATGAAGAATAATCAACTGCTGCAGAATCTCTCTGGATGTTATTTGAAGTTCATTATTGCTGTTGCTCTTTCCTGAATTCAACATAATTTTATATAAAAAATAAATTAACCCTGTTATAGCAAAAACTGCAAAAAATACAAAAACAAAATCTCTCATAATAATTAATTATACAATATCTTACCGTAAAAGAAAAGTATTTACTTTATATAAAAATATATTAAAATATAAAGTATGAGAAAGATTTTTTTTATTTTAATATTTTTATCTATTATTCTTGTTCTACCTGCTTCGGCAGAGGATGAATCTGAATATACCGGCGGTATTGAAGATGCAATGAAATATTCAGATTCTTTTGATAATGCATTTGCCGGACAAAAAAAAGTTACAGATGAAGACTTTGAGAAAGCACTTGAGCAAGTAAAATCTAAACAGAAAAAAAAGAAAAAAGATAAACTATTTAAAGGAAAAAGTCTAAATGAAGAAGATGGCGGTAAATATATTGATAAAATCGCCGGAAAGAATTTACTTTTAAGGGTACCTGTTTGCTTAATAAACGGTGATGGAGCAGAAATTCCTATTGGGCACTACAAAATTTTAGGCAAAAAGAAAAGTAATCAAATTTATCTTGATTTTTTTCAATCATCAAAATTAATTGCAAGCGTTCCTGCCATAGAAACAAACAATGATTTCAATAAAACGGAAATAAACTTTGTACAATTAATTCCTTATAATGAGGAAAGAATCAAAATAATATACGGCTCAATAGATTTTAACGCTTATAGCTTCATAAATATTAAAAAAACAAAAATTTAATCAACCTTAATTTTAAATATAATAAGAATTAAACCATCAGTATAGGTTAAAAATCTGTTTTTTCATGTTAATTTAATAGCATGAAAAAATTTCTGTATGCTTTATTAATTGTTATTTTTATTTTAATTGCATTAAAATCTTGCATTAATGCTGATATTCCTGAAACGGAAGTTAAGAATAAAGCCGGCGGGAATTCAATTTTTCAAAAAGTTGAGTTTCCGCCGGCTCCCAAAACAGTAACAATAAACGGTGTTGATTATCTCCAAAGCCGGGCTACTGTGGGTAACTTTGGCGGGGTTCTTGTTTCATCGACAATAGGAGAAGGACCAAAAACTTTTAATCCTTTTAACACAAAAGATGCAACATCAGCTACTATGGCAGATATGATGTTTGACGGGCTTGTATCAAGCAGACCTGACACAGGTGAGATTATTCCTAAACTTGCCAAATCTTTTGAAATTTCTCCCGACGGAAAAACTTATACATTCTACCTAAGACGTGGTATAAAATGGTCAGATGGTCAACCGATAACCGCCGATGATGTAGTTTTTACCTGGAATAAAATTATTCTTGCAGGACTTGGAAATACATCAACAAGAGATTCAGTATTAATTGACGGGAAACTTCCGAAAGTTAGAAAAGTTGATGATTATACCGTAAAATTTATTACCCTAAAACCGTTTGCTCCGTTTTTAAGAATTTTATCCGCTCCAATTGCACCAAAACATATTTTTGAACCTGTAGTAAAAAAAGGAGCAAAATATTTTGATTCTTTTTGGTCAACCACAACAAATCCAAAAGATTTTGTATTAAGCGGTGCTTTTAAATTAAAAGAATATTTAGCCGCTCAAAGAGTTGTTTTTGAGAGAAACCCCGATTATTATGAAATAAATTTAAATGGCGAAAAATTACCTTACCTTGACAAAATAATCTACTTAATTGTAGGAGATTTGAATAACGAAATTTTAAAATTTGAAGCAAAAGAGCTTGATGTAATCGGACTTAGAGGTTCAAACGTCGGAAGATACAAGAAAAAAGAAGCAAAATCCGATTATGTAATCTACAATCTCGGACCTGATACAGGAACAATGTTTGTTGCATTGAATTTAAATAAACGCAAAAATAATCAGGGAAAATACTATGTTGCTCCTAAAAAACAGGTCTGGTTCAATGATTTAAACTTCAGAAACGCTATAGACTGGGCAATTGACCGAAAAGCTATGGTAAATAATGTTGCGAACGGTCTTGCTTCAACGCTTTTCACCTCCGAAAGTCTAAATTCTATTTATTTAAACAAAAAACTGGCAAAAGGACATCCTAAAAACATTAAAAAAGCAAAACAATATCTAAAAAAATCCGGATTTTATTGGAAGAATAAAGATTTATACGACAAATCGGGGAACAGAGTTGAATTTGATCTTTATACAAATGCCGGAAACACTGAACGTGAAGCAATAGGAGTTATGCTAAAACAAGATTTGGAAGATTTAGGTATGAAAGTTAATTTTAAGCCGGTAGAATTCAATTCGCTTGTAAATAAACTTGTAAATTCACTTGATTGGGATTTAGTTATAATGGGATTAACCGGAAGTCCGCTTGAACCTCATAACGGGAAAAATGTTTGGAGTTCAATAGGAACTTTACATCTTTTTTATCAAAGAACAGACGGGAAAGCATATGATAAACTGCTCTGGGAAAGTAAACTTGATAAAATAATTGATGAAGCCTCTTTAAAAATAAATTTCAAAGACAGAAAAAAACTTTACGATGAATATCAGCAGATAATTTATGATGAAAAACCGATAATTTATCTGTATTCACCCATCAGAGTAACTGCTATTCGCAAGAAATTCGGCAATATTTATCCCTCTCCGCTTTCAGGGATAACGTATAATTTAGATGAGATTTACATAAAACGTGAGAAGTGAGAGGATAAATTCTTCTAACCTCTCACCCATCAAAAGGTGAGAAATGACCATTTTAATTTATATTTTAAAAAGAATTATTCAAACTATACCGTTACTGATTATAGTTTCCTTAATCAGCTTTTTTATAATAAGATTAAGCCCTGTAGATCCGCTTGCAGAATTAAAACTGAACCCATCAATTTCAAAAGAAACATTGCAAAAAGAAACTCAGAGGTTAGGGCTTGATAAACCGATTTATGTTCAATATTTTCTTTGGGCTAAAGCTTTTGTCAAAGGTGATTTAGGATTTTGTTCAACCGGTGAAAAAGTTTCAGCTAAACTAAAAGAAAGGATACCTAATACACTCCTTCTAACAGTTCTTGTAATATTTTTGACCTGGATTGCAGGAGTTCCCCTGGGTATTCTGGCAGCAATAAAATGGAAAACTCCTCTGGATAGAATTTTGACTATTTTAACAAGCATCGGAATGGCTATACCTTCGTTCTTCTTTGCGATTTTACTATTAATTTTTGCAGTTAAAACAGGTTGGTTTCCAGCAGGAGGACTTACCAGTTATAATTTTTATGATATGAATTTAGCCGGTAAAATTTTGGATATTATTCACCATTTAATTTTACCTACTACGGTTTTGTTTACTATCTCACTGGCAGGATTGCAAAGACAAATGAGAGCAAATTTATTGGATGTACTGGAAAGTGATTACGTTAAATTTGCCAGAGCAAAAGGTTTAAGCGAATTTAAGGTTATTTACAAACATGCGCTAAGAAATGCTGTTAATCCAATGATTACTCTATTAGGATTTGAATTTGCATCTCTTTTAAGCGGTGCGGCCTTAACCGAATATGTATTTCAATATCCGGGACTGGGTCGATTAATCCTGGAAGCAGTTTTAAAGTCCGACATAAATCTGGTTATGGCATCTTTAATGATGGGAGCGATTATGTTGATTTTAGGCAATTTAATTGCAGATATTCTGCTTATTATCACTGACCCTCGTATCAGGGTTAAGGCGTGAAATAACATCATCCTGAACTTGTTTCAGGATCTCCTAAGCGAACGACCATGCGATGCTGAAATAAATTCAGCATGACGTAAAAAAGGAAACAAATGACAGAAGAATACAAAAACTTAAATATATCAGTTTTTAAACAATTAACACGGGATAAATTTACCTTAATTGCATTAATGGTGCTGACAATAATTTACTTTTCGCTTCTGTTTGCGGATATTATTGCTCCATACTCAAAAGATTTTTCTGACAGAAACCAATCTTACGCACCGCCTTCCAAAATTTTCACCATAAATGAAAAAGGCAAACTTTCCTTGCCTTATACATATAATTATAAAAGAGAATTTGATTCTGAATCCATGCAAGTTGAATATAAACTTGACAGAAGCAAAAAATATTTTCTAAAGCCTTTTGCAAGGGGCGAAAAATATAAATTTCTCGGACTAATTCCATGCTCAAGACATTTAATCGGTGTTGAACCGCAAGGACGCTTATACTTGCTTGGAACAGATATAAACGGACGGGATGTTTTTTCTCGAATCCTTTTTGGCGGAAGAATTTCCATGACAATAGGATTTCTGGCATTGTTTGTACTCTTTCCCATCGGACTTTTTTACGGCGGTGTTTCAGGATATTTTGGCGGAAAAATAGATACACTGATGATGAGATTTGCCGAAGCAGTAATGTCAATCCCCAGTTTTTATTTATTGATAATTTTAGCAGCAATTTTGCCTTCAAATATGACAAGCATACAAAGGTTTATGCTAATTGTAGTAATCCTTGCATTAATTGGCTGGGCAGGTTTTGCGAGAGTCGTCAGAGGCATGGTTTTATCCATAAAAACACAGGAATTTGTTCAATCTGCTCAGGCAATAGGAGCTTCAAGGTTAAGAATTATCCTAAAACATATTTTACCGCAAACAACAAGCTACGTAATTGTTGCAATGACTTTGAGCGTTCCTTCTTATATTCTTTCCGAGTCAGGTTTAAGCTTTTTGGGGTTAGGAATACAGCAACCCGATGCCAGCTGGGGTAATATGTTAAAAGAAGCGCAGGAATATATTAATATTCTTTATCGTCCTTGGCTTTTGACACCCGGCTTCTTAATATTTATAGCTGTATTATCATTTAATTTAATTGGAGATACCATACGGGATGTTCTGGATCCTAAAAGCAAAGTAAGATAACAAACCTTTTATTGGTTTATATATTGTTCAAGAGCAAATTCAATTTCTTTTGCAATGGAGCGTTTATTCTTTTCGGTTATTTTTTTAACTTTTTCGAACAAATCAAAGCCTAGTCTTAATGTAAAAACTTTTCTTTCTTCATATTTTTCTGTCATTATAATGCCACCTTTTTGATACCATAATGGTTCATTTTATAAGAAATGTAAAAAACAATCAAGATTTCATGTTGACATCAATATGGAATCACTATATAGCAGCAAAGAAAAAGTGCTGCAGTGGATTCACATCACAGAGTGTTAGAACAGCAGAGTTTGAAAAAGAGGTAAATCTATGGATGAAGAAAAAGAAACAAAATTATCAGAATTAGCATGCAAATTATCAAGTATGACTTCTGTTTTAAAAGGGTATTGTGAAAATTATGAAGAAGAGGTGCCGGAAATTGCAAATTTAATTGATTTTAGCGAAATTTTGCATGAAACAAGCGAAGAATTATTCAATCTATTGTAAAGAGATTAGCTATTTAGGCTAATAAATGCTATAATAAAGGATGTATAAAAAATAAGGTAAAATTATGCTTGATTTAGGTTTTCATTTAGTAATTTTCTTTAGAATAGCAGCGGCTATACTATTTGGATTCGGAATAGGACTTGAAAGAGAAATAACAAACAAACACGCAGGACTTAGAACACATATTTTGGTTTGTTTGGGCTCGTGCGTTTTTACAATTCTTTCAATATTTGCTTTTCCGATGGCTGTTGACCAGACAGACCCTCAAGCTTTTGGCGATCCTGCAAGGATTGCAGCCCAAATCCTTACAGGTATAGGTTTTATCGGTGGTGGAACCGTATTAAGACATGGTTCGTCGGTTTACGGACTTACTACGGCAGCAACTCTTTGGGTAACGGCTTCGATTGGTATGGCATGCGGTGCCGGAATGATTGATATAGGGTTTGAAGCAACATTATTAAGTGTAGGCGTGCTTGTTTTAATAAGAATGTTTGAAAAAAATGTTCTTGTCAGCAGCAGCAAGAATTTGAAACGTTTTAAAGTAATTATAACCTGTAACGATGAAAATGCCGAAAAAATTCACAATTACATTATTGAAAATTTTGATTATATACATGAAATATCTAAGAATCGTGATGATGAAATAAGTGACTTAATAAAAATTATTTTCACAATTGATTTTAACGGTAAAAAACCTCTACAGTCTTTAAACAAAAAATTTCAAAATTTAAAAGGCTTGGATTCAATATTAATACAGGAAAGTAATGAATAAGAAAAATATTTTCGAATATTTAAAAACAATTTTATGGACAATACTGGCAACATTTGTTGTTCTTTTTATTATTTTTTGGACAATCTTTAACCAATTCAATGAAGAAAATATTAAAAAACAACCTAAAGATAAAGCTCCAGACACTTATACTGTTACTTTATTAATAGATGAGCAAAAGTATAAAGAAGAACGGTCACCGGAAAATTACAGAATTAATCTAAAATTAGGTGAGTTGTATGAATTAAAAAAAGATTATAAAAATGCTGAGTTTGAATACAAAAAAGCAATATCAAAAGCACCTTATAATGAATTCAAACCGGTATATAAATTAGCGCTTCTTTATTTAAATTCCGACTGTCTGACAGAAGCCCAGACTCTAATAGATAAAATAAGAGAAAGACCGAATAAAAAGCTAATAAATTTTAAAGCTGAAATTTACAGCAATCTGGGTGACAAATATTATGAAAAAGGCAATTATGAAGAAGCAAGTTTTAAATATCAAAAAGCCTTATTCTATTACAAAATAATAAAATCTAAAAAAATTAAAAATTTAAACGGAAACTTAGCTTCTGCTTACATCTATTTGGCGGAAGAAAAATTAAACGAAATGAAACTAGATGAAGCTGTTAATTATTTGAAAAAGGCAGATGCTATAATTGGTGCGCCTATTATAAAATATAAATTAGCTCTTATTTTGTCAAAAAAAGATCCTCTTTCAGCATTTCAATATTTTGAAAAAGTTTTTAAAGCCGAACCTAAAATAATAAATTATGAAGAATATTATAAATTTTTATCTGATTTAGCGTTAAATGCAGAAGCGCAAGGGCAAAATACAAAAGCTGAATTGTATAAATTAAAAATAAAAAAATTAAAAGACTATTATAACAGTAACCTGCTTTCAGTCGAAGATATTTGTATTAATAATATAAACGGAGAAATCCGGCTGAATAATTGGAGAAAAAAATACAATATTAACCTTGAATTTACTTTAAAAAACACTTCTAAATATAATATAAATTCTTTATTTATTGAAATTATTTTTAAAGATAAAGACGAGATAATTGATACCTATTCAAAAAAAATTATTAATTCAAAGTCAAAACTAAAACCCGGAGAACAAAGTCCTATAATACATATCAAAACATCAACCCGCAAGATTGATTCAGACAAGTTATCTAAGCAATTGAAAGCTCAAATTTATGCTTCTAAATCCGAAGATTCCTATAACATTCTTTTGAAAGACTTAGACATAAAAGAAGTGGTAAAAAACAACGAAGGGTTTAAAAAAGTTCTCCCAAAATTTTTCCTTCCGCATTCTTGATTTTAACTTTTTGAAGCGTTTTTTTAATCTCTCCAAAAGAAACTTTTGGCTCAATCAGGACATTAATATAATTTCTTGTCATTCCCCTTAAAAACCCTGTTTTTTTATCTAATTTTTTTTCAATTAAAACTTCTTGTATTGTTCCTGAATTTTTTTGCAAAAATTCAAAGTATTTTTGAGCAGAAATTTCTTTAATAATCTTGGCTCTTTCTTCCTTTATTTTTGTATCAAGATGATTTTCAAACTTTTCTGCTGACGTTCCCTTTCTTATTGAATAAGGAAAAGTATGAATTTGCGTAAGTTTTGATTTTCTTAAATTTTCAATGGTTGTTTCAAAATCCTTTTCACTTTCACCTGCAAAACCTGCAATAATATCACTGCCTATAAAAGGGGGGTAAATGTGAGAAAAATTTTCAGAAATTTTTTGAATCAAATCAAGCGCTTGCTGAACTGAATAGTATCTATTCATCGACTTTAACGTTTTATCGCACATAGACTGAAGCGAAAGATGAAAATGAGGGCAAAATTTTTCTGAAATTTTTAAAAATTCAAGCATTTCATCATTGATTTCAAGCGGATTCAAAGAACCTAAACGAAAGCGGGAAATATTCGTTTTTTCTTCAATATTTTTAAGCAAATACAAAAGATTATTTCCTCTTTCCATTCCCCATTGCCCGATATGGATTCCTGTAAGAATAATTTCCTTGAAATCAGCTTGTTCGTAAATTTTTATCTGCTCTAATATAAAATCAAAATCCGCACTTCTATTTTTACCTCTCGCAAAAGGAATTATGCAGTAAGAACAGCGATTATCACACCCGTCTTGAATTTTAATGCTGGCTCTTGTTTTTTGTGTATCTTGCAAAAGAATTTTGTGAAAAGAATTTAAATTTTCAATGTTTCCGACAAAACAAGATTTGTTTAAGTGTTTTACAATCTCAAGCTTTTCATCATTACCTAAAACAATATCAATGTTAGGGTTATCAAGTAATTTTTCTTTTTCTATCTGAGCAATACATCCCGTCAGAACAATTTTTAGCCGGGGATTTTGTTTTTTCGCACGTTTAATAATATAAAATGCTTCATTATCGCTTTTACGGGTAACAGTACAAGAATTAAGGATAAAAATATCAGAATCTAAAATATCTTTAGCTTTTTCAAATCCGTTATTAATTAAATTTTCCTCAATCAAACTTCCTTCAAGCTGATTTGACTTGCATCCCATGGTTTTTATCAAAAATCTTTTCATAATTTAATTTTAACAGCTAAGTAAATTATTGTAAATATTTATTAACCTACATGATTAAACTAGCAACTATATTTACTTTTGGGTTTTAATACATTATAATAGAGTGTGTCAAAGTGGAGTTATTTTAATGCAAGTTCAACTAATTGAAAACCGAAATTCAAAACTAGGATTTAATTCAAATGCAATTGAACAGGCTTCAAATTTTGTTAATATGGATAATTCCGAGTTAAGATATTTAGCTTATAAAAGCAGTTATGACCCCAAAAAAGAACAGGAAAACAGAAAATCAATTGTCAAAACACTTTATACAATTCCGGTGGCAGAAACTATTGCTGCAGGTGTGTTAACAAAATCTGTTCTGAGTGATAAAGTAGTTTCTGCTGCAAAAAAAGCAGGAAGTTGGGCTGGTGTTATTGCTTTGGTAAGTCTTTACAGTTCTGTAAAAAATGCTATTGTCTCTAAGAGTCCCTCTTTGCAAAATTTCCAGCAACAGAATCCTTTTCTTGCTTTACTTGCCGATATAGGAATAATTTCAACAAGTTTTATTTTTGGTCGTGCAGGAATTGCTAATCTAAAAGATAAAGTGCTTAAAAAATATCCTGATAAAGTAGACAAGTACTCAGATAAAGTTGCAGATGTTAAAAAATGGTTAAATAAAACAAAATTAAATAAAGAGATTTTGCCTAAAATATCTGCTAAACTTGGAAAAATTGCAGAAAAAGCTCCTTGGGCTGCAAAAGCAGGAAAATTTGCCCTTTTAAATTCTATGTGGATTATTTTAGGTGTGGCAGCTCTTAAAGCAATAAAACATTCTAAGGATAGTAATAAAAAAATTGAAGAAAACTACCGTGCATTGAAAAAAGCACAACTTAAAACATCAAGAGATTTAGTTAATATTTTAGGAACTCAAAATAATATTTTAGTCCAAAATCAGGAAAAATTAGTAAAAAATCAAAAAACAATGCTTAGGGTTTTGAGAAAAACTTTAAAAACAGAACCTATTATGCCAAAGAGAGAAATTGCCATAATTCGCGAAAAAGCTGAAATAATACCTATAATGAACGAAGCAGAACAGAATTTTTAAAACTTAAAAACAAAATTAATTGACAAACAACTTTGTTTTTAATAAGATTATTTCTGCCAGAGGTGCAAATAGCTTATTTGTTGTTAGTGCCTATGGCGTTTAGCTCAGTTGCCCGGTGAGGTTTACCTCACAAAGTTAGATCCCGCTTCAGGAAGCGCTCTACCAACTGAGTATAAGATTTAAGTAAATACATAAGGGCGTTTAGCTCAGTTGGTAGAGCGCTTCCCTTACAAGGAAGATGTCGGGAGTTCGAGCCTCTCAACGCCCACCATAAAGCCTCGAAACAAGCTCACAGTGAGTATTTCGGGGTTAAAACGCCATACTATACTCGCCTCAAAATAAAAAGCAAACTTTTTACCGCAATATTTTATACATAATTCAGTATTTTTTCTTGCTCTTTCCAATCTAATGTTTTTAACTTGTATAGCTTCTTAGATTCTGGGATGATGAAATTAGAAAAAATATTAAAAATTGTATGCAAATAATAGAAGACAAAATCAAAAGCTAAGTCTTGGAATCTTTTTACCTGCTTGAGAAGCGCTTTCCCCTAAAATATTTTTACCAACTTTTGTCAAATCACTACTGTCAAAGCAAGCCGTATTCTTGTTAATACAAAAGAAGAAGCTGATTTGATAAAATCTAAAATCGATAAAGGGGAATGTTTTGAAACTTTAGCAAAAATATATTCTAAATGTCCATCCGGAGCGAATGGAGGAAATTTAGGCTATTTTAAAAAAGGGCAGATGATAAAAAGCTTTGAAAATAGTGCCTTTAGTCTCCCTATAGGGGAAGTTTCAGAACCAATTAAGATTCAATTCGGCTGGCATTTGATAAAAGTTTATGACAAAAAATAATTTTTTATTTAATATCTCTTGTAAGGTCTAATAATTCTGAACAACTGTTAATAATATTGTTCAAATATTCAATCTGCATAGATCTTTCAAATTCATTTTCTCTCAAGAGTTTTGAAACTTCCAAAATATTATTGGTCGGATTTTCAATCATTTCAGAAATTTCTGAAATGATTTCACTTCTGGAACAAGAAAATTTTTGAGCATTTAAGTATAACTCAGCGTGATACAAAGCTATACCTGCTTGAGCACATATGCTTCTTATTCTGCTAATATCTTCTTCTAATAACACATAAAATCTATTAGTAAATTCTATACAAAAGTATCCCATTATCTTGTCTTGATGCAGCACAGGAAAACTATAACTGGATTTTACATTCGCATTCCCATATAATGCATAGAATTCATCCCCTTTATCAGGATTCTCACTAACGTATTTACCCCAATCCTGAATTTTCAACTCTCTTTTTTCTAATAGCGGATGAAGATGTGAATACATATTAGTCCAATCAACACCTATAAAACTTTTCTCTTTATCACTTGATAAATATTCTGAATTAGCATCTACAGGCAGGTAACTTTTTGTTTCTGAATTATACTCCGAGAAAAATACTCTATCAGCATTGAAAAATTTACCTATATTTTTAACAAAAAGTTTTTTGATTGTAGACTTATCAATAGAATTTCTCAATATTTCAATAATATTTCTGCTTATTCTCTCTCGTTCGGCTTGCATTTTAATTTTTTCATATAATTCTGCTTGATATATTGCAATCCCTGTTTGAGTTGCAATAATTTTCAAAAATTCTAAATCTGATTGCAGCAAACTTTTATTTTCGTTTTTATATCCTAATACAAAGGCCCGATTAGAGAATTTGCATAATGAATTAAAACACTATATCCTGATTTAATATCAAAACTTCTTAAGAATTTCTCCATTGGACTTCCCTGAAGCCCGTTTACTTGAATAAATTTATCTATATCTTCATAATGAATTTCTCTGTCTTGTTTGAATATATCTGTAATCAATTGAAGTCCTATTTTATCAGAAGTATAACCAATAAAGCTTTTTTCATCAGGAGAAACAATATACTCCGAAGCCTCATCTACATAAAAGTTCTTTTCAACCGAATTATAAAGAAAAATCAGACATATATCAACACCTAACGCCTTACCTACCTCCGTTACTATATTCTTCTTAATTACGTTAACATCCAAAGAACTTCGCATGGTTTCAAATATTTTTCTTAACAACCTTTCTTTTTCTGCTCTCTTTTTTGTTTTTTGATAAAGCAATATTTGGGTATAAGCCATATTTGCTTGCTGACCTAATAGTTTTAAGAAGTTCAAATCACCTTCTTCAAGCACTAATTCTCTTTCTACATATTCTATTACCAATACAGCTTTTACTCTTTTTTTGTAAAAAATGGGAATTCCAACACAAGATTTTACTCCAAACCGGCGACCATATCGAATAACCCCCTGATATTCTTCTTTATTCTCTTCTTGTAATTTCTTATAATTAAAAAAGACAGGGACCGAAGGACCTTCCAAAATATCTTGACAAACATTTCTACGTCTTCCTGAGGAAATTCATACCCAACAGTACTTTTGACATTAGGTGAAGATAAATATTCTCCGTCAGGTGTTATTGGCAGACCTTTCATATTTTCCGGATCAATCTCAACAAAAAAACATCTATCTGCATTCATCATAGCTCCTATTTTACTTAAAATTGTTTTTATTTGACCTATATCCAAAGTACTTAAGGAATTTATATATAGTTTTTATATAATTTTTTCTCTTTTGACTTCTTTTTGGGCTTTTGATAAAGTAATATTTGATTATAAAAAATATTTGTTTGGTTTCCCAAAATTTCAGGAAATTTTAAATCTTATCTTTAAGTAAAAACTTTATTTTCATATATTCTATTGCCAGATATGGCTTTTAATTTTTCTCATATAAAATTGGTATAGCTATTCCGCTTTTTATTCCAAAGAAATTACTATATCTCAACAAACCTCTCTATTTTCAGGCATTATTTTCGAGTTTTAATTTGTCATAATCGAAAAAATACAGCATCTAAAGCACGAATAAATATTTCAATAAATCTTTTTATATCTTCAGCAGGAAACTCATAGCCTATAACTCTTTTTATATCGGGAGAGGCCAAATATTCGCCGTCAAATTAATAGGTACCCCTCTCATATGTTTATAATCAACTTCAACAAAATAACATCTATCAGCTTTCATAATCCTCCGATTTTACTTAATATGGTCTTTATTTGATTTATATCTAAAGTACTTAAGGAAGTTGAAACTATTTCAGAAATAATCTTTTCTCTTTCTGCTTGTAATTTAATTTTTTGATATAATCTTCCTTTATGAATAGCCATTGCTATTCGATGTGTAATAGTAATTAAAAAATTAATTTCATCTTCTGTTAAAAAGTGTTCATTTTTTACATAATGTACTGATAAAGATCCCAGTAACTGTTTGTTATAATATAAAGGAAAAGTATAAAAGGATTTTATATTATATTTTTCAAGAACAGCTAATTCTTTTTCAAACTTACCCTCACTTTCTTTAAGCAGTGTTTGCTTATTTTTAACTAGAATCGGATGTCCCTCTTTTACAATATCAACAAAAGCAGGAAGTTCTTTGTTTACATTTAAGCCTTTGTATTCACTTATTTCTTCTGAAGAAGTGTATTGTTCTGTTATATATAAGAACTCTTCTTTAAATGAATCATATTCTACAATGTAGCATCTGTCAGCATTTAATGTTTTTCCAATAATATCAACAATCCTTTTTTTAGATTCACTGATATCAAAAACAGCCCTGATTGTTTCTAAAACTGTTTTAAAGGCTCTTTGTTTTTCATCGCTGTCATTTGCTTCAGGCACTTTTATAATTCTCCATATAAAAATATAGTATTAGTTTAAACCCGTATATCAAATAATAACAAACCCAAGTCGGCTATTTTTGACTGTAATTTTTAATTTTTTATTTATAAACTCTTCAGCTATTTTAAAACAAGCGCCCGATTCTTTTTTGTATTTTTAGCTATATAATGTCATTATATAGCTCTAAAACAACTTCCATAATGTACGT
>CAWIVJ010000005.1:0-730890 GCA_963839525.1 uncultured bacterium
CTGATCTGTAATATTCGAGGATGAAGATGTTTGACTAGCGTCATGAAGTAATTTTTGAAACCTTTAGCCAATTGATAAATCCATCTTTATTACTTGATGTTCCATGTACTTAGTTTCATTTTTGATAGGAGGCTCTTTACCTTCTTTTTGGCTGCAATTAAAGATATGAATTCTCTGTTTAATCTAGTTTTTTGCTCAGTTGCATTACTAATACCTAATGCTTTTTTAATTTCTAGTTCTGATATTCTTTTAACCATTTTCAGTTTTGCTTCTCTTATCGGAGTAACAAATTCAATAAGTCTATTAGCTGCATTTCTTGCATTTTCTGAACTTATCCAGTGAGCTTCACTCATAACACTTTTAAGTTCATCGTTAGATTTATTGTGAAAATGTTCTGCTAAATCTTCCATTTCACTTGTAGTTCTACTTAAAACTCTTAAAAGTTTAGCCGACCAAGAGTAACTTCGACCGCCACCTCCTGAATGGTTAGCACCCCAAATTTGTCCCATTGAGCCAAAACTTTGTATACAACTTTTTGATAACGACATAGTATAAGTATTTAAACTTGTTTTTGATTTGTTGTTGGTTGTGTAATTGTTACATTGTACTGTTTGGATTTTCATATTTTCCTCTCGGTCTAGTTCTTTGCTATTGACCAAATTATTTAGATAATAACTCGTAAAGTTTTTTTTTTTGCTAAAGACATATATTTCTGTTAATTAATTGTTACAAATTTTGCTCAAATTTTGAAATTGAAAATTTCTATATAAAAATAAACATTAAATCTTTCAAAATTATTTTAAATTATTGATTAAATTAATCATTCTTAAATGCCAATTATTTTCAGAAGTTAAAGTTTTTAACATAGGTTTTACAAAATCTTTATCCCCTCTAATACTTAAAATGTAATCAACAACTTTTTTAATATCCGGATTAGATGTGTCAAGCTCATAAAATCCAACTCTTTTGTAAAAATTTATCGCAGTATTTTCTGAACAAAGAAATATATTTGAAAAAAATCCTTCGGCAGTCTTCAATAATTTATCTACCATTAGATTGCCCACGCCTTGGTTTCTCAACCCTGAGAAGACATAACAATCTTGAATATAGCCTGTTTTTAAGTCTTTAAATCCATTTTTAGTTAAAATGTCAATTTCATCAAATGATTGTAAATCTGCTAATGCTTCCACTTTACCATGAGGATTTTTAGCTGTCAGGATTGTGCTATTACAACCATCCTCCTTCGTTAAGCAATGAATTAGTCTGTATTTAAAATTTTGTTTATATTCATTTTTTTGTTTTCCATACGGTTTTTTTAAGAAAGGTCTTTTTTTAATTACACTTTTCATAGATTCAAATAAAAAGAAATAGTATTATCAAAGTCTTCTTCTTTCATTTCTTCAACAAAAAGAGAACCTTTGGTTGTTTCAATAACAAAAGGTTTTATTGGGCAATTTTTAGATTTAAAACTAAACTGTCTGTTTTTATAATTACTTTTTGATAAAATTTTCATATAAATTCTCTTTTTGAAATATGGTTACATAAAACTCCTGAATAATTATTATTGCTAATTTTTAAAGTTTTCGTTACATAATAAAGAAAGATTATTGTAACAAATTATGAAAGGCTTACTCAGAAACTGGCAAAAAAAATTTTATTCGATTTATAACTTATTTAAAAGTAGGAAATTTGAAAGGGGTTTTGATTAATGAAAATTGATGCAGTTAAGAACAGCAATAGTTTTAAATCAAACAGCAACTTGAGAAAGAAAACCACAAATGTATCAAATTCCATAGCCAGCAATAGCTACGATTATTTGCTGGTGGCAACAAATACCTCCAACATAAATCAAAGATTAATAACTACAAAAAATAACCTTACTTTTAAAGGAAATTTAACTACATTTACAAAAAAATTGATAAGGAATACTGACATTCCAAAAGGCTGCATAGAGCTGGATTGTCATGATATTGATTTAGATGGCTCAATTAGCTTGAAAAAAATTATCGCAAAAGCCAAAGAAGCATTTTTTGATTCAGACAGTGCAACCGGACATTAGAATTAAATGGTTCTGTTTTTGTAGATGAAATTGAATCAAATACAACAACGCTTAATGGATTTTCAAAGGCTAAAAAAATAATAACAAAATTTTTATCAATGTTTGATTCAACAAGCGTGGAAAAAGTTGAATCTTTAAATATTGAATTAAAAAATAAACCTAATATTGATAAAATTATTGCCGATGAAAATTTAACATTATATGGGGGAAGGGACTGTCGGAGATATTGAATGTAAAGGCGATAAAATTTTTATTACCGGCCCCCTTGAAATAAGCGGAAAAATAAAATTTACAAATCCAGGCGGTGAAGTTCATGTGCTAAAAAACAGAAAAAGTGAATCTGCAACAATATTAAATAGAATAGAAAATGGAGTCCTAAGATATCAAATGCAAACAAAAACAGGTAGCGTTGTTACTGTTAATAAGAACATTTTTAGCGATAACCTCGAAGCCATATTACCAGATATTAGAGCTTTAGATAAATTACAAAAGTTAGGTAAATACAGAGATGTTCAATCAGTAAAGGTCTTATACGTGGGAACAAAATCAACATTGACGGAATTATCTACTCAAGAATTAGCTCAAGCCCAATATTTATACAATGGTTTTGCCCAAAATACTCTTTTAACTCTTGCAAAATCAGGCGATAAAAAATTTAGCGTATTTTGGGCAAAAAATAAAAAATTAGGCGGCAAAAATCTAGTTGATTTTTGGTTATCGTCTGTGGGAATTAAAACTAACGGCAGAACCTATGCAGAAAAAGCTAAGCTGTTAAATGATTTGCCTGATGAAAATAAACAAAGCCTTGTTGGCAAAACTGTCGATTACTGGGTTAAAGAAATTTTACCAAAACAACTCAATATTTTGAATAAGAATGATATAGCATTAACAAATTCAAGACAATCTGGCAAGAATATTTTTAATGAAATCAGTAGCGATAGAAAAAATAGATTAATAAAAATTATTAATAAAGAAGGTATTGCAAGATTTGAACAGGAGCGAAAAGGCAGTAAATCTCTAGTCGATTTTTGGATAGATACAATAGAAGGAAACAGATCCGCTAAAGAATACACATTGGCGCAAAAAAAAAGAAGATTGTTTGAAATTGTTAATTCGGATGAAGATTTAGCAAAAATATATAAAGCAACGCTAGAAGAAAATGATGAAGTACTTACGCACGTTCGAAATGTTCAAAAAGCATATCAAAACGTTATTGATGATACAGAATTAGATAAAAACTCTAAAGAACTTTTAAACGAATATTTTAATAGCCAATTATTCCTGGAAATAGTTACTGGGAAAGCAAAAGACAAAAAATCAATAACAAGCTTAGAAGTAACTGCTCAGTCCATAATTAAAAATCTCCAAAATGAAAAAAACACTAATATTCAAGAAGCAAAAAGTAATATTTTTGAACCTTTGAGCGATTTTAACTATATATCCAGAAATGCTGAATCAGGTGATGTTCAAAGTAAAATTCAAATTGTAATTTCAATTTTGAAAGACAAAATTAATAATTCGTTGCCAACAGAGGCTGAAAAAACGAAAAAAGCTCTAATTAATTTTAACAACACTATAAGTAGTGCCAGTAAAGAAACAGAATCGGGCATGGAAACAATTACTAACGGAAGCTCAGCAATATTTTGAATCATCTCAAGCTAAAAAAACAACTGATATAAGTTTAGAACAACTCTATACTATTCAAAGAGCTTTAGAAAAAGACTTGCCATCAGAAATAAGAACAGCATTGGAAGATAAAACATTAAACAATGCCCAAAAAACATTCATTGCAAAGTATAAAGATGACAATAACTTAATTAATTTATTGAAAAAGCCAGCGGTAAACAGAAGAGAAGACATTGAAAATTTAATTGCCTCAGAACAATTAAATAATAACGTTTTTGATGCTTTATCAAATGAATTTAGAAAAAATATATCTCCGGAAACAATTAAGGCTATGCCTGAAATGTCAGATACTTATATAAAACTACTTGGCAGGGAACCGAGTAATATGACAAATACTGATAAGTATTATTTCTTATCCGAAATTCCTAACGAAGAATTAGAGCTGGTAAGCAAAAATATTAAAAAATATTGGTCAGAGAATTACTTATCAAAATATATGAATGATAATATTTTGGAAAAAGTCAGAGCCGTTGATGCTGGTTATCAATCTGCTCAAATATCTAAAAAGCTTGACAATATTAGTATTCAGTTAGACGGTCAACAACATACATTATTAGATATTTCTAATAATATCGACCACTTTATAGATGTTTATAAAGTAAATTCAGCTGAAACGAATGCAAATCTTAGTCAAATGGCAAAAACAATGGAAGATATTCATGTGGATACGTCAAACATTAAAACAAATGTTAAGGCGATGTTATTCCATTCAATTCAAAGTACAAGCGACCCTGTTTTGAAAAAAGAAATGGGAGAATTACTTCAAGATGCAGATAGAATGGAGTTATCACAATTCTTACAAACAGTAGAGTATAAGCAAAAATTATATGAACAAGACCACAAAATACAAAAAGTTTGTGGGATGCTAAAACAAGTTGCAGGACCTGCACTTTTAATAGGCGGAGCTATGGCTGCAGGTCCTTTTGCTCCAGCTTTAGTGCCATTCTTAGCCGCGCATGGGGCTCCAATGTTTTCTAGTTTGATTTCTTCCGGAACGATAAGTCATGCGTTAAATACTGCTATTCAATGCTCCGGCGCTAAAGTAGGCTTTATGGCATCTTTAATTTCTGGAGGGAGATATGGTGATATTGGTTATGGGGAATTCCCTCGACCAGGTATAGAGTTTCAAAAACATATAAATAGTTAATAAATTGTTATATTTGAACATCTAATTTTTCACCAATGCCTAATTTTTGCATTATCTTATTTTGATTGTCTAAAATTTTATCAAGCATAATATTATTTCGTATAGTTGCCAAGTATTCACCAAAATTCATATCATATTGAGGCATATTATTATTTTGTGAATTCAATTTATTTAATTCAATTATTTTGGCATTTATGTCATTATTTGTAATTCCATTAACTGTAGCAAACTGAGTATTCGTTGTAGTTTGTGAAATTGGTTGAATTTGTGCCATAATTACCTCCTATAATTGTTCTTATATATCACTTAATAGTAATGAAGATTTTTTATTGCCAAGTTTAACACAAAATGCAATAAAATTTTACAATTATTTCATAATACATCTTATAAGAAGGTATCGAAGAGTTCTAGTTGGTTGTTTTAATTAAAAGGTTTTATTAAACCTTTTTTCGTTGTGTTTTGTTATAAAACGATGTGGCAAAAAGTGAGAAAAAGAATTTTTGGAAAAATTGGCAAAAATAGAGAGTGTTTTATAAAAGTAAAATTCTCTTTTAATTATATACTTGGCAAAGTCCCGCTGTTGGCGGGGCTTTTACATTTAAAAAGTCCATTGTTCTCGGAACAATGGACTTAAAACAGGATATTGTAGTTTCGACAGCAATATTTTCTGAATAAAAATCCCTGTTATCAGCCAATTTACAGGGATTTTTTTAAAATTTGCCAATCGTAATTAATTTTTCTTTAAATATAGCAAACCATTTACCCCTAAATTCCCGTAATGTTAACAGGGAATTAGCAGGGAACTGAACTTATTTCAAAAGTTCACTACTATCTTTTTTTAGTAATGGGTTTAGCTTATTCAAAACTATGCAATCCATAGAATCTTTTATATCAAATTTATCTA
Organism: uncultured bacterium; assembly: GCA_963839525.1. Classification (GTDB taxonomy): domain Bacteria; phylum Cyanobacteriota; class Vampirovibrionia; order Gastranaerophilales; family Gastranaerophilaceae; genus CAWIVJ01. The sequence goes on from CAWIVJ010000005.1 coordinate 5,797, forward strand.
AATTATCTGCAATAATTTTCATATTTTTTAATGTTTTAGGATTTAATTCGCCTGCTATTTCTGCAATTTCACTTCCACTAATTTCTAATTTTTCGGCAATTTTTAGTATAGCCGGAAAGGCTTCATTAAACATAAAATCTTTATTTTTCGGAGTTATAACTTTTAGCAAGTTTGCTAAGTCCTCTGCACTTGATATTCCATATTTATCAAGATTACTGGCAAAATGAGGGAATATTTGCTTTAATATAAAATTATTGCTATCTTTTTTAAATACATTAAATAATTCAATAGTATTGCTAGAACCTCCTACATTAAAACCTTTTATAATATCAGCTATTGAGTCAGTTTTTGCAAGCACTTCAGGGCTTAATGTCTCCAAAACAGCACCAACACTTTTGGCATCATTAATATTTAAATCTTTAGCTCTTTCAAGAATTTTTGGGATTGCTTTTTGAAGCATAAAATCTTTATTGTCCTGAGTGATTACTTTTAATATTTCCTTTTCATCATCAATCCCACTTATAAGATCATTGTTTATTTTTGTTATTTTCTGGAAATCTGGTAATGTTTCTCTGATTAGTGTTTTTTTTCCTTGTAGTTCAGGATTTTTACATAACTCATCTGTATACATATCAAAAGCTTCATCAAATAAGTTTTTTTCAGGATTTTCTTTAACAGGTTGAGTTATTTTATCACTTTCCTTTTTTGCTGTTGTTGAAATATTATCTGGCTTTGGATTATTGTCTAATTCAGATATTTTTTTATCTAATTCTCTACTCTCTTCTTCAAGTTGTGATATTTGTTTTTCTTGTTCCGTAATATTATTTTTTTGAGTTGCTATAGTTACATCTTGTTCATTAACAGCCTTACCACTATTTCCTAGATCTGCAGGACTTGTGTTTTTTGGTGGATGACTTGAAGAACCAGAAGAACTGGAATAATCAATGTTTTTTGTTTTGATTTTTGTATGACCTGATTCTTTTTTACCAAGATTTTCTGCTCCGTTTTTTAAACTTTTACCCGCATCTTCTGATATCTTACCCTTTTTTACCAGTAAAATAATTCCTCCAATTAATGCTACTCCTGCAATTATACCTGCAATTATTTTATTTCTCTTTGATTTATCATCATTAGTTTGATTACCGGAAAAACTAACGGAATCTTTTAAATTGTTATTTTTTACAATCAACTTAGGTTTAACCGTATATTGCGGAGTATTTATATTATTTTTATTAATTAACAATTTAGACTGGCAACTATATTGCTGCACGCTTACATTGTTTACATTTCCTACCTTATCATTTAAATAAATCATAAAGATTCTCCACATTTACACTTATATATAATAAAACAAATAAATATATTTTATTGCCTAATTTTTCATTATTATAAATTATTTTTTTTGATTTACATAATAACGTGGTTGTATTTTTAACCGTATTTTTGCTCCTTTCAAATATTTTTTATACGTTTAACTTGTTTTTCGAACATTTCAAGTGTTTTGGTTGATATATCAGGGATTGTTTTTTTAATAGCCGCTAATAAATCAGCTTGGGTTAATTTTTTACCAAAATCACGAGAATTACTAAATAATTTTGTTACAATATTTCTAATTCTAGCATTACTAAAAGCTTTATTTGATTGGATTTTAGTAGTTTGTTCCGCTAATTCATCATAATTAATTTTTGAGCTAACATGGTCTTTAGTATAATATTTTATTATAGCTTTTATATCATCTTTACTTGCAGGAGGCATTCCTACTTTAATGGCAAATCGATTGTCTTTTAATAAAACATCATCTATTTCTTCAGGATGTTGAGTTATTGCCAACACTGTACAATGATATTCCTTTGATATATTTTCAATGAAACCTTTAAATGGGCCAGTCATTCTTGAATCCTTTGGTGCAAAAGCTTCAAATTCATCTATTTCAATTATTGTTCTTATCCCATCTTTTTCAAAATTCTTTTGTGCCTGAATGGCAGCATTTCGTAAATTTTTGAAATCTTTTTGTGGGTCTAACTCCGTAATAATACTTACAAATTTACAATTTAATTGTTCCGCCAATGCACGTGAAAAAGTAGTTTTACCAACTCCTTTTGGACCAAATAACAGAATGCCATTTGGAACATTTGCTGGTTTCCCAACTTTTTCAAGAGCAATAGAAGTTCCAAGGTTTTTCATTAAAAGGTCCTTTTGTTCTTCATAACCCGCAATTCTCCCAAGTCCTTTAGGTCTAGATAAATCATTTATTGCATCTAAAACTGCTCGCAACTCTCGTTCTTTTGGTGTTGGAGGCGGTGGATTTATTTCTATTTTAGCATTGTGTTTTACTTGCATTTCTTCTAATTGTTCTTTAAGGGAATTTTTTAATTCAGCATCTGATATTGGAGGCTTACTTTCTAACTGATGTACTAGAACCTCCATTTGTTGCTTGTGTTTTGAGGTCATTTCTGTTCTATCGCCACCCCCAACTAATTCGTTTTGCATTTGTAAATCTTTTTGTTTTAACGCTTCTTCCATTTCATGCAAAAGCTGTGGAGAGGTACTTTTAACTTCTTTAGGTGGTTGTTCCTTTGATGAAAATATTTCTTTTGTTCTTTTAATTGCTCTTTTAAATAGATAATCTATAGAAGTATCTTTAATTTCTTTTCCTTTTGCTACTAGAGTTTCTAATTCTTTTAAAATTACATTATATCCAAATTTATCATCCATTAAAAATGCATTATCAACCTTAGTTTTAACTTGAAAACGATGATCCGCAGATACTATTGGATCTAATATAGATTTATCTTTTGTAGAAACAACTAACGTATTATGAAATTCAGTTGAAGTTGTATCTAAAAAATCTTTTAAAGGTCCAATAATTGCATAATTTTCTTCTTTTGGGATTGCACAGGATTCAAAGTTGTCAATAAATGTAAAAGTTCTTCTGCCGGTGCTTTCAAATTTTTTTTGTGCTTTTTTAGATATATTAATAATTGTTTTAAATAAATCTGCTTTGTTTTCAAACGAAGAAGCATCTATTGTTGCATAATTTGAATCAGTTTTTCTGACAATCCATTCAAAGAGTTTTTTAAATTGTTCTGTGGAATCAGCCTCAATTAATACTCCTCCGGGAACATTAACATTTCCGGCTTGGTTTTCTAGTTTTGTAGGAGTTATTACTCTTTCGGTAAGTGTAGTTTTAGCGTTAGCTAAAATAGTTTGTACCTCTGTATGAAATTTTTCATTTGTTACTTTTGTTGTTTGTTCAATCTGTTCTTGAGTTTTAAGTTCAGCAGCTATTCTATCTTGTTTTATTTTATCTAAGATTTTCTTTCTTTCGGCATCTAAAGAAGCTCGTTCCTTTTTTGTTTGTTCTATGGTTTCATCTAATGATTGATTTTGTCTATCCAATTCCGCCAGTTTTTTATTTCTTTTTGCTTCTTCTTGTTTTAATTTTTCTACCTGCCTAGATAAAACCTCATTATTTTCTTGTATATCAGTAATCTGAGTATCTAAATTATCAATGGTATCGCTATTTTGTTGCTTTTTCCAATCATAATATTCTTTATCTTCTTTTATACTTTTTTTTGTTTTATGCAACTCATCTTCTAAATCATCCAATCTATCATCCCAATACGATTTAAATGAAATATTTGTTTTATTTCGATTAGTTGTAAGTGGATTTTTAGAATAACGATTAATTGATGAGTTATTATATGTATAAATATTAAGATATGAACCTATTCTCACTGATAATTTCCTTTGTTTTTTTAAAATTATAGGTGCTTCATATATTCAAGTTGTTTTCTGAATATTTCAAGAGCTGCCTTATCAATATCAGGTCCTAAATTTTTAATTGAATTTGATAAATCAATTTGAGTTAATTTTTTACCCATATTTTTACATTTTTCAACAATTTGAATGACAGCAGCCCTTATTCTCGCGTTACTAAATGCTCTATCAGGTTGTACCTTTACTATCTCATCTGCTAAGTCACCATACTTGACATCATTGCTTGCAAAATCCATTGCATAATGTTTTAAAACTGCTTCAGCATTTGCTTTATCAGCCGGTGGTAAACCAGCTTTATAGAATCTACCATCCCTCAATAAAATTTTATCAATTCTTTCAGGATAATTTGTAGTCGCAAATATTGTACAATGATAATCTTTAGATAAAGTATCCATTAAATCTTTCATTGTTCCTATTATTTTGGAACCATTTGGAGCAAATTCATCAAATTCATTTATTAAGACTATTGTTCTTGTTCTATCTTGAACAAATCTTTTTTTAGCTTGTTCAATAACCTTATTTAAATTTTTCCAATTCTTTGAAGAGGCTTTATCCATATTTTTTTCAACTACTGGTCTAATCGAAACTAATTCACAGTCTAATTGCCCGGCAAAGGCATTTGCAAAAGTTGTTTTTCCGTTTCCTTGAGGACCGAAGAATAAAATTCCGCCCGGAACATCTGCAGCCTGTCCATTTTTTTCCAAAGCAATAGGGGTTCCAAAGTGGTCTAATAAAGTATCTATTTGTTCTTGATATCCAGCAATTTTACCAAATCCTTTTATATTTGATCTATCTCTTATTTTTGCAAAAACATCCGCAGATTGACTTGCCTTATTTATGCTTTTTGCAAGTTCTTCCATTTCTACTTTATGAGCTTTTTGCATTTCTTCCATTTGGGCTTTTAATGCTTGCTGCATTTTACTATTATTTTCTTTCTGTGCTTTTTCCATTTTTTCTACAAGGTCTTTAATTTCTTGTTCATGGGCTTTAACTAATGCTTTTTGTTTTTTATATGAAATGTCAAGTTTTTTGTTTGCCTCTTCTGTTTTTTCAATAAGTTTATTTTTAGATTCAACTACTTGATTTAAATGAAAGATTGTTTGCTGATTAGCTTTTTCTGTTTTTGCTTGAGATTCAATAATTGCATTTCTTGACTCTATAAGTTCTTTTTGTTGCTGAAGTATTTTAACTTGTGCTCTATCTTGCTCTTCTCTTTTAACTTTCGCTATTTCTAATTTTCTTTCTAAATCGTTAGCTTCATCATCCATGTCCTTATTTACTTTTGATTCTACTTTGCTTTCTCCTCCAAAATACCAGCCAATATTTCTGCCAAACCAACCTTTTTTAGCCCTTTCAGCATCAATTCTTTCTTCTCTGCTTTTAGCACCAAAAGAAATAAAATCTTTGGATAAATTTGAGTTAGCTAATGAAATCGAAAAATAATTCCCATTTGGAGTTTGACTTTGTCTTTGAACAACATTTAATTTAATTAAATCTGCTTTCATTTTTAACCTTTCTTTTTTAATAATTAACTATTTTTCTTACCTGACAATTTTGCTATATATTCAAGTTGTTTATTGAAGTTATCCAAATCTTGCTTCGATATATCAGTACCTTTATTTTCTATAGATTTACGTAAATCTTCTTGTGTTATTTTTCTTGTTTTATTTCCGTCTGCTTTTACTAAATCCATGACTACTGATTTAATTTTGCTATTACTATAAGCTTCATTTGGTTGATTTTTTACTATTTGCTCAGCTAATTCTTCATAATTTATGCCTGATTCTGCGAATCCTTCAGCATAATGTTTTAGAACAGCTGCAGCATTGGCTTTGCTTGCAGGAGGTAAGCCCGTTTTATATAATTGACTGCTAATAAGTAATCCTTTATCAATTCTTTCAGGATAATTTGTTGTCGCAAATATTGTACAGTGATATTTTTTAGAACATTCATCTATAAATTTCTTTAGCTTGATATTTATATCGACAAATCTGAGCGAAGATATAGCCTCAATAACTCTTTTAAATCCATTCTTAGGGCCATTAAATGCAAAATTATCAAATTCATTTATCAAAATAACAGTTCTTGTCCTATTTTTTTCAAAACGTGCCTGAGCTCCTTTAGCAATTTTTTCTAAATTATGCCAATTTGTTTTTGCGTCTGGTTCCGGTGTGATTTTAACAAGTTCACAACCTAGCTGCCCTGCAAAAGCTTCTGCAAAGGTTGTTTTTCCGTTTCCTTGAGGACCAAAGAATAAAATTCCGCCAGGAACATCTGCCGTTTTGCCTAACCGCTCCAAAGCAATAGGTGTTCCAAAGTGGTCTAATAAAGTATTAATTTGGTCTTGATATCCGGCAATCTTACCGAAACCTTTTAAATTAGCTTTATTGTCTATTTTTTCAAAAACACTTGAAGATTGCATTAAATCTTTAATATCTTTAGTAATTTCATCCATTTCTGTTTTTTGGGCTTTTTGTATTTCTTCCAATTTTAATTTAAGTTCTTCTTGAAGTTTTATGTTGTGTTGTTTTTCTGCTTCTTCAAGTTTTTTAGAAAGATTATTAATAAAAGCCTTGTGATTTTCTTCCATTTGTTTCTGAGCTTCTTGTAATTTTTGTAAGTTAACATCAATTACTTTTGTTATAACTGAAAGTTGACCTTCGACAACTTTCGATTGTTCTTGATAAAAAACAGTTTCTTTCTCAGCTTTTTTAGCAATTTGTTGAGCTAAATTTCCAACTTTTTTTGTTTTGTCTACGAGAGACTGATAAAAACTTCCTGCTTGTTTAATATTTTTGTTAGTCTTCTCTTTTATATCTTTAACAATTTTTTCTGTGCCCGCTTCATAGGCTTCTCTTCTTTTTTTTGCAATATCTAAAGGATCAATTTTTTCTGCGTCAATTACAAAATCTTCAGCAGTATCTCTAGCCTTAGCCCACATTTTTGAAGCCGCATTAACGCCTCCAAAGAACCCTGTTCCTTTACCCTTATTTCCGGCCAATCTGGAAATTGTACCAGCAATACCACCAAAACCAGCCCATGCTAACTTAACCGGAGCAATTAAAATTTCTAAAGCTCTTGTTCCAGCTCCAACAAGGGCTTTGTCAACTTTTCCGTTAGTCAAATCTATTACCGGTTTTATGAACTTTGTACCAGGTAAAATTTCTGCTAAAGTACCTTGTAGTATTGGATTATTAAGTTTTTCAGCAACATCTGAAAATTTTTCTAAAACATCGGACAAAGCATCACTTTTTTCTGCAGCTTCTGAAAGACTTTCGAAAAATATTCCCCCATGCCCTAAAGAATCCAAGTCTAAACCATCATCATTAAAACCCATATCTGAAATTATATTATGTTTTTCGGCAATATCCGAAACATCATTCAAGGAATGTGTTGCGGGTTCAAAAGCATCAGAAATATTATCTGCCTCCCAAGGAAAATCAAAATTTTCTGAAAGAGTATTAAGTTTATTTATTTTTTCGGAAGCTAAATCCGAAAGGTTATCAAGGGCATTTGTACCATGTTCGTAAAGCATCCGAATCAATTTCGTGACCATTAAAATCAATATCCGGAACTTCAGCATTTTCTAGGATATCAGAATCTAAATTATGACTGTCAGTAATATTATCAAAAGTTTCTGCCTGTTTTGATGTAAAATCAGTTACGTCATCTATATTATGAGTATCATGGAAAACACTATCATTATCTGTAAGAGTATTATCTGCTAATTCATTAGTTCTTTCCACATCAATTTCATTATTTCCGCCTCTAAATGATGTTCTATCATGATTATTAAAACCATCCGAATTATCAAAATCCTCATGACGTTTAAGCGGATTGCTTATTTTACTTTGTCCACTTCTAGTTAATTTGCCTGTTTTTTTATCGATGTCTCTATATCCTACATCATATCCAGCTTTTTTAATTTTATCACCAGCTTCTTCTATTGCTTTTATGACATCATTTTTTGCCCATTCCGCATGCATATTTGCAAGATCTAAATTTGTAGCTGAATTTGGAGTTAAGTTTTGAGGGGTTTTTTGTAAAACTCTTAATTCTGCTAATTTTTCTCTAATTATTTTTTTATGTGAATCCGGTATTTGAGGATCAGTTAATAGTTTAAGAGCTTTACTAATTATAGATTCATCGTTTGCTGTTGCTGCTATCAGTGGCTTAATTGTAAAGGGTAAATAATTTTCTTTTTTCATTTTTCTGATTATGTTTTTAATGGAATCTAGGGCTTCCTCTACAAACCTTATAACTTTCTTTCCTGAATTGTTGCCAACGTCGCCTAAAAGATTTTTACCCATTTTGGAAAAATTACCTTTAAATGAAATTTGTTTTGATACTTTTAAATCAGTCAAAATATTTGTATAATGATTATTATAAATAGGATTATTTTTATTTTGTTCAATTAATTTTGTTTTTAAATTGTTTTCTTTGAAATTAGAAACTGCAATAATCATTTTATACTCCGGCTAGTCTAGTTTTAATATTGTAAATAATACAAAATCAATTATTGTTAAAATAACTCTAAAAAAGATTAATTCAACAAATTTTATATACTATATTAAAACTTTTTTACATTTTATTGTATATTGAAATCATTTTAATCTTTTGTAGAAATTTCTCCTAATTTTGATAAATATTCCTTATTAGCATCAATAGCTTCTTTATTGCCAGAAATCTCAAGCAGATAAGGTTTTTTCAAGTATTTTTGAGCCAATCTTTGTAAGTCATCTAGAGTGATCTTGTCTACCGCTTCTGCTAATTTTTGGGGATAATTAATATCGTAAGATGTAATATAAGAAGATTTTAAATCTAAGTTTCTATTAACCGAATTCTCAGTCGGAATTAAAAGTTCTGCTTTAATTTGTTTTTTTGTATTATTTAAAATTTCCTCATTAATTTTTGATGAAGAAAGATTATAAATAATCTTGTCAATCCCAACTATAGCTGTTTTTGTACTGTCTTGCAATGGAGTTTTTGCTATTATTGTTGATATATTTATTATTCCATGCCTTGTGCTATATTTTTCAAAGGTCGACGATATATCGTAAGTTAATCCTAAATCTTCCCGTAATGACTTTTTTAATTTTTCATCAAGAATCGATTTTAACAGCATTATTCCAGCTTCATCATTTATATTACCCTTTGTTTTTATTTTGAAAGTTTTTTCAATTATAACATCATCAGCAAACTCATATGGTGTTAAAAAAATCTCATTTTTACTTAGATCTTTCAGAGCATATTGATTTGAAATTTTAGAAAAATTATGAGGCTTAACCATTGGGAATTCAGACAAAGATTTTATTAATTCAGTCTCTGATTGTTCGAGTTTTTCTTTTGGAATAGTAATTATAATTGTACCCTGAGAATTTTTCAATAAATTATTGTAGTAGTCCTTTAAATTGTCTACCGTTGTATCATGTGAGCAAGTACCATTTTCTAATTGAGGATAATCAGGATCTTCAAGTAATCTCCTTTTTTTTGAGTGAAAATCTTGTGCATCATTATATTTTTGTAAATAATTATTTTGAGATTTTTTTGTTTCTTCTATTTTATCTTTATTAAATTCAGGATTTGTTAATTCGTTTTTCAAATTATCTAGTATAACTTGTATATCATCTAAAGAACCTGATTTTCTAATAGAAACACCCTGTTGACTTATAAAAAAGAAATTTGGAAAGTCATAATAATTATTTATTAGAGCTGTTTGCATAGCGTCTATCATTCCGCTATTGTTTTTTTGTTTATCCTCAAATAAAAATTGGCAAGATACAGCTGTTTTTAAAACACCTGGTCGAGAATCAATAACCACATGCAGATTATTGGGGAGGTCATATTCTTTTATATCTTTTTCATTTTCTAATTTTGTTAAACCCTTAAATGATATTGAATTAACTTGTTTATCTTTATATGGATGGACAACAACTAATGAAGCCTTGTTTAAATTAAAATATTTTTTTGCAGTGTCTTGAATTTCTATTGAAGAAAGATTCTTTAGATGGCTAAACGATTCTTTAATATTTATTTTAGAATCTAAAGGTAATCTATCATTAATAAACCAAGATAAAGATTTATTATCCTCCAAATCCTCTGCAAAATTTTCAGAAACTTGTTTTTTTGCCTTATCTAATTCATCTTTGCTAACAGGTTTTTCTATTAAATCATTAATAACTGAATAAAACATTTTAATATTGTTTTCTGTTTCATCCTCAAAAGTATTTTCGTTTATACTAATAATCTGTGGGATATTCTTATCAGCAGAAATGGAAGGGATTTCAATATTAACATTTATATCTTGTTCTTTTAATCTATTTTTAATTATTTCGTTTATAACAACCAAATTCTCTGTATCTATTAAATTATTTATTTGAGGGCCAATAAATGATAAATCTACAAAGTTCCCATCTAAATTATTTTTATCACGACTTTCTATGTCACTTCTTTTAAATTCATTAATGCTTTTATCTTCTTTTATGTTAGAAATATTTTCTCTTCGAAGTTTAGATGTAGGCTTCATCATTTTATTAAGATATTTACTTATAGTCTTTATTGAATTTTCATCAATATTCCCAATAATAACCGTTGTCATATTATCTGGACGATAAAATTCGTTATAAAATTTATCCAAGTCTTCTTTACTTATATCATCAATTTTTTTAATCGAATTTTCTGCAACAGCACCATTGGTATCATCTAGCTGAAATAGATTTTTTAATTTTCGTTTATATGCTATTCTGTAATCTTCTGTAAAATATCTTTTCTCCTTGGCTTCTTGAATAATTATGCCCTTTTCTTTTTGTATCCCAGTTTCACTAAAATTATTATTTGTTAATGTTTTTGATTGTATTGCCATTAATTTTTCTAAGTCAGTATTGTCTTGGATATTAGCATACATATAAAAAGATGTTGAGGTGTCACTTGTACTTGCGTTATTTAAAGTGCCTACGTTTTTTAGTATTTTAGTAATTTCAGATGTTTCATCTTTATTATGCCAATAGCCTGCTAATAAATGTTCAGTTAAATGAGCTATATTTTTTTTATCAGCTGGTTCATCTGAATAACCGGCACCAACAATAGTAGAAATATATGTTTTGCTTGCTTTCGGTATTAAAATAACTTTATGTCCATTGGTAAGTTCATATAGTTTTCCTTTCCCTATGTAAGGCACATCAAAAGTCTCAATCTCTCTATAACCTTCAGTAATTTGTGGTAAAGCGTAAGCTTTAGAAGTTTCTAAGGGAACTTGTTGATAATTAAGGGAATCAGAAACATAACCAAAAGTTGCAGAACTTCCTTTAAAATTCTGCTGACGCGGAATATTTTGTAAATTTACTACACTATTAATTTGCATGCACACTTTTCCCTTATATTAATAAAAACACTTGAAAAGAAATAATGAACTTCTAAAAGCTGAATGTTAAAAAAGGTTTACAAAATAAGAATTTGTGGCAACTTTTTATATCTTTTGTTTTATATAAAAATAAATAGAAGGAAAAACTTAGTTGAAAGTAGTATTTTCTTTTCAAAAAGATAATTCATCAAAACCTCAAAAGCAAAATATTGCATTTGAGGCAGGTTTGACGCCTAAAATGATTCAGGAAATTCAACAAGCAGATGTTTTAGAAATATCAAGCAGACTTGCTAAAAAGGGAATGCCGACTAATTTCAAAGGAAATAAAATTGTTGCATGGTGTTGTGATAAAACAATAGAAATTTTTGAACAATTAAATAATAAATATAAACTAAAACTAACTTTCCCAAAAGGAATTTTTGTTGAAGATTTTGAAAAATTAAATATAGATGATAAAGGGTTTTTAGGTTTTTGTAATCTAACACCAACTAAATTAATAAAAAATTCTGATGAAATTGTTCCGTCTAAAGTAATCTATTATGACACTTTAAAACAAAAAAAAGTAAATGTTCCTTCTGAAGCACAATGGTTATATGACTGGAGCAATATAGATCAAATAGCAGATATAAACTATGAAACAGGATTTAGGAGTACGGATATATTTTTAGAACATATTATAAATGAGTTTCTGCATGTCATACATTTGTCAAATATGCAATCAAACTTTAGCGGGGCAGATTTAGTTAAAAAACTAGAATTGATGAATAATCAAGATTTTATAGAAAAATCTCAAGACAAATATAGTCAAAAGTTATCTTCAATTTGTAAGTATTCAAAAGAGAATCCATTAGAAGCTGTTGCTTGTGATATGTCAAGAGTTATAGCCGAATCACTTGATAAAGAAACCTTAATGCCGATAAGGAATCCTTTTATCGGGACGCCTTATGAAAAATTATCTTTTTGGCAAAGAGTAAATCTTCCAGAATATTCAGATAAGGAGCGGCCTTTAAATGAAATTTTGAGACGCTTTTGGAATGGAAAGTTTGATTAATCCAACATTTCATAATACATCTTATAAGAAGGTATCGAAGAGTTCTAGTTGGTTGTTTTAATTAAAAGGTTTTATTAAACCTTTTTTCGTTGTGTTTTGTTATAAAACGATGTGGCAAAAATTGAGAAAGAGAATTTTTCAAAAATTTGGCAAAAAATTGAGAGAATTTTAAAAATTAAAATTCTCTTTTAATTTTGTCTTCGGCAAAGTCCCCCTGTTGGTGGGGTTTTTGCATTTAAAAAGTCCATTGTTCTCGGAACAATGGACTTAAAACAGGAGGAGGTGGGATTCGAACCCACGGTACGTTTGACCGTACGACGGTTTTCAAGACCGCTCCATTCAACCGCTCTGGCACTCCTCCAGAAAGATTCTGCGTTTTTTTATTTTATATTTTTATCATGAACCTTATAAAAAGTAAAGCGGGAATTTCAGTTGAAATTCCCGCTCCATTATAAAATTTATATTTTATTCAAGCTTTATAATTTTATTTTATCCTTTGTAATGCTGAAGATTAGAATTTGCATCATTAATTTTTCTATTAATTTGTTCTAGTTCTGTTGAAAGTTTAGTTTCCAAATTATGCAACCGTTCTTTTCTTTCTCTGAGCTGAGCTACTAAAGGATTATTATCATCTAAATCAGTACCCACAGGTAAAAGATCATCTGCAAGCTGTTTTAATTCCATTTGAGCATCTAATATTTCAGATTTTTTTGCTTCTAATTGACTCTTTAAAAGAGTCAGGCGCTTTGTTTCATATGTATTAAGAACTGTGCTTTCCATTTTACTACCTTATTTCGTTTATATTTCTACCTTTTAAAAATGCATGTTCGTTACTTTTTGCTATTAATGTTTCCATTTTATTAAGCTGGTGCTTATGGTAGCTTAACCTGTAATGAGCCATCTTAATTTTTTTATTAATGGTTAAGATGTCTTTTATTGTTTGAACAAATTCGTTTGCCATTATCTTTATTGGATTCTTTCTTCGGATAAATCTCCTTGCAAAACCAAAAAAATTCATAAACCTATGATAATTTGTTTCTAAAGTCCGCTGTAACAATTTTACACTCCTTGTCACTTATAGACCTTCAATAATATAAAAACATATTGTTAACATTTATTGCTTAAATAACAATAAAGTTCTTAACATGTCTTAACTATCTACAGTCTATTTTATCACCTGTAACACTTTGGAAAGAAATTGATTTTTTTTCTCTCAATTTTTCAATCGGCACATTTGACTGAAACTTTATAGTTTTCACAGCTTCAAGTCTGAAATTGTAATAAATATTTACAAAAATTTTAACTAAAAAATTTTTCTTTAAAATATCATTAAACAGGGTTCTTATATAAGTTCTTACAAACATAATATATCTTTGACTTTATATTTTTATAAGTTTTGAATAGCTTTACTGTTTGAATCCATAGATTCTTTCAACATTTTCTTAACAATATCACTTTGTGTATCAAGCATTTTACAAACAGTTTCAAGATTTCTTACTTTAGTAGAGAGAATTACATCTGCGTTAGTAGTAATTTTTCCAGCAGCATTTTGAACAGCTGAAGCAACAGCAGAACCTGTTCCTGACATTAAATTACCTGCTAATACAGCTCCTAAGCCGTATTCACCCATATAAGGAGCCATGGATTGAACAATGCCGCCCCAACCTGAGATTAAACCTGCTGTTGACATAAGAAGATTTTGTCCCCAACCGCTAAAAGCGCTGGCTGTTCCTGCTGTATAAGCTGCTGTATTTGCAATATTTGCAATGCCTCCAATACTTGATGCACCTCCTGTTTCAGTTCCAAAACCTGAGAGAAGAGGAGCTGCTTCTCCTGTTAAAAAACCTAACGGGGCTGCAAATCCTGAATAGCTTTCTAACCCGTAAGTAGAAGAACCTGTAGCTCCGGTATTATAAAAAGAAGTTCCAGGAATACTGTAAGTACTTTTTCCGCTCATTGAAGTCATAAATGAAGCTGGCGCAAATAATGAAGAAAGATTGTATAAGAATCCGCCTGCGGCCTCAAAACCGCTGCCCGAACTTCCGCCCGCTCCCGAAACGGTTAAATCTCTTAACTTATCATAGGTTTCAAACAATTCAGCCTTGGCTTTGCCGCTTGCTGAACCGAATTTGTTTGCTATAACTAAATAACTATCGTTTTTATAAGCCATTTTTACCTCTTTAGGTGAAAATTTAGAAGATTTTGCTTCTATTTACTCTTCACTCTTTACTCTTCATTTCTTACTGGAATGTTTTATATGTTTGTTCAATATTTTTATCAATAACTTTTTTAACAGAATCCAATTCTGTCGATAAAGCTTTCTGTTCTGTATCAAGCTGTTTTAACTTCAACTCAAGAATTCTATCTTCCTGCTGAATTGATGAAGTTTTTCCATTAATATCATTAACGTTTTTCTGGTAAAGATCTTGTTTATATGCATATTCATTCATTGCATCATTATAAGCATTTGAATCTGTCGTAGTCGTTGTAGATAAATCAAAAGCTGTCGAATCGCCTTCAAGTGTAATATTTGAATATCTTCCGCTTTCCACAGATTCAAGAATAGCATTAGTTGTTATGTCAATATTTTCATCTATATTTGCAGCATAATAACCGGTTAATGCCGTAGGTGCTCCTCCCTGCAGAGCTGCATTGTCAAGATCTGTCGTTGAATAATAATACGTAACTCCATTTGAAGTATATTTGTATGCTCCATCAATATTTGCCAAAGTTTGAGTACCAGGATCATAACCGCAAGTATTTATCAAAGTTGAATCGGGATTATCCCTACACACTTGAAGAATTGCGTTATAGTCTTCGTGATAATCGTCAGAATCAGGATCATTATTACATTGAGCTAATTTTATCATATTAAGGCCTTGACCATTAGTCAACCAATATTCACCATTAACATGATTAACACCTAAGTCTGTTCTGGTTCTTCCAATACCTTTATATGTATTTATTGTATAATAATACGACACTTGAGCATTAAACCCGTCAACAGGAGGATTTAAATTTGTAATATTTGAAATTGTATAATTGTTAATACCATCATTAAATGTATATTCAACAGTAGAATAATCCGAAGTACTTGGAGCAGTAGGGACTTGTAAGTCCATTAATTGAGTAAAAAGTCCGGCGCTTTCACTTGCCAGGCTGGTACGTTGCTGATTTATCTGTTGGCCTTGAAATTCAACATTTGTTTTCCTTGCTGTCAGTTGTACATATCTAGCCTGTGATGCTGCCATACCCATAGTTTAATTCTCCTGTTGTTTACTTCTGTTATCTACTATTTAATAATTTCTTTTAAAATGTCAATATTTTCAAAAATCTATCTAAAGACACTCCTATATTAATTATACGGTATTTACGTCCGAGAATTCAGTAGATTTTTAAAAAAACCATCTAAACGTATGAGGCTTTTACAAAAAATAATTTACTTGATTGACAAGTATTTCGTATTTTTGTTATTCTAAAGAAAGTTCTTTGTCTCTTTATTTGGCTTTTACGGAGAAAATAATGAAATATAGAAAAAATAATATACTTTTATTACTGGAAGACAAAACCGATATTTATAAGGATCGTATCGCCTTAGGAATAAAAACGGCATTGGGTTGGAAAGAATTTACCTACAAAGGAATAGGGCTTTTATCAAGAAAACTTGCTTATTATCTTATGAATGATTTACACCTTAAAAAAGGTGAGAAACTAGCTATATTATCAGAGTCCAAACCTGAATACGGAGCTTGTGTTTTTGCATCAATTATGGCAGGGTTAATCACAGTTCCTCTTGATACTAAACTCACAAAATACGAACTGAAATCTATATTATCAAACTGCTGTCCTTCTATAATTTTAGCATCTGAGGATTATATTGAAAAAGCTCTTGAACTCCAAAAAGAAGTTCCGTCGATAAAACATGTTTTGTTAATTGACGAACCGACTTATAATTTAACTCTGCCTTGTCTATATACATTACCCAATAATTACGAAAGCAAATGGCGCCACAGAAGCTCGAAATCTACTGCGTTTATAATTTATACATCGGGAACAACCGGCTCACCAAAAGGTGTTGAAATAACTTTTAGAAATATGCTTTCTCAATTAACAGATACGGAATTAGTTGTTCCAAAGTTCCTTAATATTAGCAAAGGGGCGTCTATTCTGTCTATTTTGCCAATGAATCATTTATTTGAATTAACAATAGGTTTTTCTGTTTTTTTATATTGGGGTTTATCAGTTTATTATACAAAAAGCCTGAAGCCAAAAGACATTTTAAGTATAATGCGAGAAAAACAAATAAATTTTATGATTGTAGTTCCGGCATTTTTAAAACTTTTAAAAACAGGAATAGAATCCGAAATAAAAACCTCATCTAAAATAAACCGAATTTTATTTAAAATAACGTATAATATCGCGAAAAAAATACACTCTTATACAATAAGAAAAATATTATTCAAAAAAATACATGATAAATTCGGAGGAAATTTTAGCGGATGCATTGCAGGTGGAGCTCCCTTGGATATTGACGTAGCAGCTTTCTTTGAAACAATAGGAATAAAAGTCTATCAAGGTTACGGGCTTACTGAAACCAGTCCGGTAGTATCCGTAAATGTTGATAAAAGAAGCGATTTAGCATCTGTAGGCAGACCTTTGCAAAGCTTTGAAGCTAAAATTTCTCCTGAAACGGGAGAAATAATGCTTAAGGGTCCTTCAGTAATGAAAGGTTATTATAATAGCCCTAAAATGACGGCTGAGGTACTTGAGCCGAACGGCTGGTTTCATACAGGAGATATTGGAAAAATTGAAAAAGACGGACATCTTTATATTACAGGTCGAATTAAAAATATGATAGTTCTAAGCGGAGGTAAAAAAGTATTTCCGGAAGAAGTTGAAGCTGTTTTAGGAAAAAGCGAATATTTTAGGGAAGTCTGTGTTCTTGGGATTTCACATACAGAAGGTTATAAAAGCGGGACAGAAGATGTTGCGGCGGTTATTGTTCCAACCGAAGATTTGATTAAAAAAACTCAAAATGATGAAGAGTTAAATAAAATTGTAAAAGAAGAAGTTAAAAAATTTTCTAACCAACTTGCTCCTTACAAGAGACCAATTAAAATCATTACTGAAAAAGAACCTTTGCCAAAAACAACAACAATAAAAATAAAAAGAAAAGAAGTTAAGGAACTGCTTAAATTATAAAATTATGGAAATAATATCAAAATTAATTGAAATTGAAACGGAATTGCCTGTCGATAACGATTTTATAGAGGCAAAACTTAATGAATTAGGAATTACTCCTTTACGTTGGGCAATTGTTAATGTTAATTACAATAAATTAACTATTAGTCTGGCTTGCGAAAATTTGTGTTAGAATATTATAGTAAGTTGAGTTTTCTCGACTTGGGATTATTTGTTATCCCTTCGATGGTTCAGGAAAAAAGGAGATAAAAATGACAATGAGCGCACTAGAAAAGTATGACATCAAAGATATTAACCTTGCAGGTCAGGGTAAAAATCAAATAGAATGGGCTTTTAAAGACATGCCGGTTTTAACGTCCATTAAAGAACGATTTGAAAAAGAACAGCCTTTTGCAGGTCTAAAATTATCTGCTTGTGTTCACGTAACTAAAGAAACAGCGGCTCTTTGCGTTGTGATGAAAGCAGGAGGAGCAGATGCTATACTGGTTGCTTCAAATCCGCTCTCAACTCAGGATGACGTTGCAGCTGCTCTTGTTAAATATTATGGTATTCCTACTTTCGCTATAGCAGGGGAATCGACAGAAACCTACAGAGCTCACGTTAAAGATGCTATCAATCATAATCCCGATATCATTATTGATGACGGCTGTGATATAGTAGCTGCTATTCATGCAAATTATCCTGAAGTTGCAGAAAACGTCATTGGTTCTACAGAAGAAACAACAACAGGAATAATAAGACTGCAAGCTCTTGAAGCTCAAGGTAAACTTAAATTTCCTGCGGTAGGTGTTAATACAAGTTTAACAAAACACTTATACGACAACCGTTATGGTACGGGACAAAGTTCTATGGATGGAATTATCAGAGCTGCAAATATTCTTATTGCAGGAAAAACAGTTGTAATATCAGGTTATGGCTGGTGCGGCAAAGGTTGTGCAATGCGTGCAAAAGCCCTCGGTGCAAATGTTATTGTCTGCGAAGTTGATCCGCTTAAAGCTCTTGAAGCTGTTATGGAAGGTTACAGAGTTATGCCAATTTCTCAAGCAGTTAAAGAAGGTGATATATTCTTAACTGTGACAGGAAATAAACATGTAGTGGATGTTGAACATATTCTTGAAATGAAAGACGGAGCATTCTTAGCAAATGCAGGTCACTTTAATTATGAAGTTAACGTTCCGGATTTGGCTTCTTATGCAACAGAAATTAAAAAGATAAGACCAACCTTAGAGGAATATAAACTTAATAACGGAAAATCCGTTTATGTACTTGCTGAAGGAAGGTTAGTTAATTTAGTTTCAGCTGAAGGCCATCCTGCAAGCGTTATGGATATGTCTTTTGCCAACCAGGCTTTAGGTATTGAATACTTAGTTAAAAACAAAGGAAAATTAGAAAACAAGTTACACACTCTTCCTATTGAAGTTGATGTTAACATTGCAAAATTAAAACTTGAATCAATGGGTCTTTCAATAGATACTTTAACTCCCGAACAAGAAGAATATCTTAACAGTTGGAATATTTAAAACTAAAAAAAGCCCTTGCAGGTATTTAATCCTGCAAGGGCTTTTTTTAGGCGATAAAATGTATGGTGGAAATTTGTACTTAATTTTGTGTTGGGATAGAAAGCCTATCTTTCTTTTTGAATTGCTTCGGATAATGTCTCACAATGACAGTAATGTAATTTACCTGAATAAATCATTGATTTTATCTGTAATATCCTGAGGATCAAGTTCATTTGTAATTTTATTGATATCTTGAGCTATTTGATATAATTTAGCTGCTTCAATTTTATCATCTTTTATTGTTATTGCTCTTGCCAAATTAAAATGAGCCAACGCATAATTCGGATTGTACTCAATAGCTCTGGTAAAAAGCTCTATTGCTTGCTGAACCCGACCTAAATCATCAAGATAAATTACTCCCAAATTATTATATGCTATATCATAAGTTTTATCGTATTCAATTGCCAGTTCATACTCTTTAATTGCTTCGTCAGTATCACCCTTTCCCCAATATAAAAATCCTAGATTACAGTGAATTTTAGCATTAGTAGACTCAAGTTCCAGTGCACTTCTGTAAACAGCCAGAGCATTCTCATAATCTTCTTTATCATAAAAAGCACTTCCTAGATTGATATAAATATCAATATCATCCGGCGTTAGAAGATATGCACCCTGATAAGCACTTATCGCAGCATCTAAATCTTTATTATTCTGCTGATGAACATAGCCCAGAGTTTGAGAAATAATACTTGTCCACTTTTTACTAGGGTTTAAAGTAATTGCGGTTTGGTAATGAGAAATAGCTTCTTTTATATCGCCTTTTAAGTAATGAATATTTGCTAAATTAGAATGAAATTCCGGAATCGTCGGTAAAATCAGAATTAATTTTTTATAAACATCTATTGCACTGTCATAATCACCCTGTTCTTCGTAAGTTTGGCATAAGTGCCTATATGCAGGAATATTTAAAGAATCTAACCAAATAGCAGCTTTATATTCCGTAATAGCGTCATCATATTGACCTAATGAGCGGTAAATATCTCCTAAAAGGCAATATAAAGGAACAAATCCCGGAGCTTCTTCTATAGCTTGAATATAAATGTCTACTGCCTGACTCAATCCCTTGGTTTGAATTTGATAATAACCTTTCATTAAAATCGGAAAAAATTTCATGTAAGATATCGCCCTTACAACATTTTTTAAAGCCTGTTTATCAAGAGGCAATGTTAAAATTGAAAGGATAAGCTCAAGCTTGCTCTTTAAGGAAATTTTTAAATCTCTAAAAGAAGATAATTTATACAAATTATAAAGCAGAAAATGTGCGCAAGAATTTTTAAACAGTCTGAGTTTTATGGATTTTTTTGCATAAAGTATTGCATCTAAAAATCTGGCTTTTTTTGTATAAGCTTCTGCTAAAAGATAATAAGCCTTATAATATTTTTCATCCTTTTTAATTGATACATTAAGATAGTTAATTGCTCTATCTAAATCACCTTTAAAAAATTGGGCCTGACCTATTTTAAAATAAATTTCAGCAGAGTCCATATATGTTTCAAGAGCTCTCTGATATTCTGTTATAGCTTCATCCACATATTGTGAAGAATTATAAATATCTAAATGCCAGGCTAAATATAAATCTCCCAAACGTATATGCAAATCAGCATTTGTCGGGTCTTTTTGCAAACCTATCTGGCAAAGCTCAATAGCTTTTTGCATATCGCCTTTTTGGGATATTTTACTAATCTTTTTTAACTCTTTTGTTTCTGATTTCATACTAAACTTCTTTTCTTTTTTTAAGTTGTTCTTCCTAATTGGACATCAAAACACTGTTTGATTATTCTGTCTCTTTCTTTTTCTTCTATTTCTATAAAAGATAAAACATATTCATTTTGCGAAATACGGTTATTCTCCACTATAATACCTTTAGCTTGAACTGAACGCTCTTCAGGTAAATATAATGTTACTTTTAAAACTTCACCGGAAATCAAATCTCCTTCATAAAAAAACTTTATCCCTCCTCCGCTTATATCAATAGTTCGAGTAACTATCTTGCTTTTATTCTCCATTTCAATAAGAATTTTCATTACAAAAGGGACTCTAACATACTCTCTTCTTTGAATTTGAGTAGCATTTTCAATATATTCTATAACAAATTCCTGCTCATATGGAGAATTTAAAATTACCGCATTAAATACCAGAATTCCTATCGGAGTAAAAATTTTCACCGGAACTTCATTACCTTCGTCCAAATATTGTGACTGTTCAAAGATTTCTTTAGATATTTCCAGAGAAAGCCTGTCAGGATAAACTGCTTTAATGAGACAGTTTAATTCTTTTTCATGACCATCTACCGTGTTTACGTATAATTTTACTTTCTGACCTTCTTTTATATTGCTCATATATTATATTGTAAATAATTTTATACAAAAATGCAATAGAACAACTATTTTGCAAAAATTCTTATAAATCTGATTTACAAATTGTAATAAAAATCCTTCAAAAATTTTTATCAGAAACAAACAAATTACTAAAATATTTTTTATTTCTGTTATAATGTTAGTGAAAGAGGGTTTTTTATGGGTAAAATCTATTTTGTTGATGTTACAAATCGAGATGGAGTACAAACTTCAAGACTTGCATTGGCAAAGCTGGAAAAAACTATAATAAACCTTATGCTTAACGATATGGGAATAACTCAATCTGAATTTGGTTTTCCGACAACCCAGCACGAAATTAATTATTTAAATGGAAATCTGGAACTTGTTAGAAAAGGAGTTATTCAAAAAACAAAACTTTCAGGTTGGATGAGGGCAATATCAAATGATGTAGAACTTTCTTTTAAAAATGTTCCCCACCTTAAAAATATTAATTTATCCCAGTCAACTTCCCAACAAATGATAAACGGAAAATATCAAGGGAAAAAGACTCCTGAAGATATTTTAAAAATGACCTGTGAAGCAATTGAATGTGCTGTTTCTAAAGGTGCTGAAATAATAGGTGTAAATGCGGAAGATGCCTCAAGAAGTGATTTAGATTACTTGATTAAATACGCAAAAGCGTCTAAAGATTGTGGAGCTAAGCATTTTAGGTACTGCGATACATTAGGCTATGATGATCCAAAAACAGCATACGATAGAATTTTTAAAATAGCAAAAGAAACCCAAATGGATATTGAAACCCACTTCCATAATGATTTGGGTATGGCGGTTGCCTGCTCTGTAACGGGAGCAATTGCGGCTATTGATGCAGGACAAAATGCTTATATAAACACAGCTATTAACGGAATGGGAGAAAGGGCAGGAAATGCCGATCTGGTTTCGTGTCTTTTAGCTATTTTAAAATCCAGCGGACTTAAAAATAAGTATGAACTCGATCCTCAAATAGATTTAAGTAAAGCTTGGAAGCTTTCAAAATATACGGCTTATGCTTTTGGCATTCCCGTACCGGTAAATCAACCTGCTGTAGGGGATAATGCATTTGCTACATGAGTCAGGAATCCATGCAGACGGAGCTCTAAAAGACAGAAGAAACTACGAACTTTATGACTTTGAAGAACTTGGACGCGGAGAACCTGAAATAATTGAAACAGGAAGAATGATTACAGTTGGAGAATATGGCGGAATCAAAGGATTTAGGGATGTTTATGAAGGACTTGAACTTGAATTTAAAGATGAAGATGAAGCAAGAAATATACTTGAACTTACACGTTACGCTAACGTTCATACTCAAAAACCTTTAACAGACAGTGAGCTAAAATTTATTTATTATCACCCGGATATAGCAGCCAAAATAATGACCGTTTCACCTTATTATGAACCTCAGGGAGCAATAAAAGAACGCATAGAGTCGGACAACTCTTCTCATAAAATTATATAAAAATTAATACCAATTGCATGCGTTGTCTTCACATAAAATTGAATTAAGTTCTGCTATAAAACTTTTTCTGGTCATTTCATAAGTAACAGGGGTTATAGAAACTTTATTGTTTCTAACTGCGGCTATATCTGTTTGGGCGTCTTCAGGCTCATTAATGAGTTCTCCTGCAAGCCAATAATAAACTTTGCCTCTGGGATCAACTCTCTTTTCATAAGTATCTGTAAACATTTTTCTTCCAAGTTCAGTGATTGCTACTCCAACAATATCTTCAGGATCAAGGGCAGGAACATTTACATTTAATATTGTTTTTTTAGGAAATTGAAACTCTTTTAATTTTGGTAAAAGTCCCAAAATAAATTGTGCTGCAAATTTAAAATCTTCCAATTCATACCTTAAACTTGCCAGAGAAACAGCTATACTAGGACAACCTAACATTGCTCCTTCCATTGCGCAGCTAACCGTTCCCGAATATAAAATATCTGCTCCAAGATTCGGACCATGATTAATTCCTGAAATAACAAGATCAGGTCTTTCTTCTTCCCTTAGAATAGCATTTATAGCTATTTTAACACAATCTCCTGGAGTTCCTGTCGTAACCCAGCATTTTTTTATACCGTTCTTAGGTTCAAGCTCTTCAACCCGCAAAGGAGTGTGCAAAGTTAAAGAATGTCCTGCAGCACTTCTTTCCCTGTCGGGAGCAATGACGTAAACATCATGTTCTGCTGCTAGAGTTTCGGATAACATTTTTATCCCGTTTGCAACCAGACCGTCATCATTGGATATTAATATTTTCATAAATCTCCTTTATGCTACTAAAGCTTGTATAAAACCTTAAATAAACTTGGGACAACATTATACCTTCTTATCTTAGCTTAATCAAAAGCTTATAAAAAGCATTGTTAAGAAATATGACAAAAATATAGCTTTTTTATATAAAATTTAGCAATAAAATATATCAATTTGTTTTTATATATTTATAGAGGACAAAAAAGCTAAAAACTACAAAAAATTAAAGAGAGAACAAAACACGAGAGAAAAGAGAGAGAAAAAAATTAACACGATAGGATAAAACAAAACTTCAAAAAATTACAAACTACACTTCACACTACACTTCACACTAACGAGGAATGAAAACAAAGTTTGCATTCCGGAGGCCCACTCAAAAAAGGCCTCTTTTTTTTGCATAAAATTTTATAAGCCTTAATTATTCTCTTCTTTAATCATTTTAGCTAAAATGGTCTTAGCTTTATTAAGCAGAATATCCTTTTCAGAGTCCAAATCTTTATCGCTGATTCTTACTTCAATATCGGGCTTAATTCCTTTTTTGTTAATATCATTACCTAATGGAGTTAAGTATTTTGCTATTGTTAAATTTAAACCGGTTTCGTTGGGCATCGGAATAATTTTCTGAACCATACCTTTTCCGAATGTTTTAGAACCGACCAACTTTGCTTTATGATAATCTTTTAAAGCCCCTGAAAGTATTTCACTTGCACTTGCAGAAGCTCCGTCTACCAAAACAAGTATAGGTTTATCTACAACATAATCTGTGCTTTGAGCATAAATATTCTTTTTGTAACCGTTTCTGCCAACAATACTAACCAAATTTCCCTTATTGATAAACATATTTGCTATAAAAATAGCATTAGGCAATAATCCGCCGGTATTACCTCTTAAATCTATTATAAGTCCTTCTGTTTTATCGGTTTTCTCAAGAGCTGTAATAAATTCATCCGGAGTCGTTGTACCTATAAAACTTAAAACCTGTATATAACCTATATTTTTATCAACATAACTTTTTACTGTTTTAATTTTTATTTCTTTTCTTTTAATTTCTTTAGTTATTATTTTTTTATTTCTTAAAACTGTAATTTTAACAACTGTATTTTCAGGACCTCTTACCAGATCTGCCACTTCAAAAATTCTCATTCCTGAAATATTTTTGCCGTTAACCCTTATAATTATGTCTCCCTCTTTGAGTTTTGCAAAAAAAGCAGGTGAATTTTCTATTACGTTCACGACATAAGTTTTTCCGTCAACGGAAGATATATTGACTCCTATTCCTGTAATTTTTGAATTAATTGAGACATTTTGGTCGGCATAACTTTTCTTGTCCAAATATCTTGAATAAGGATCATCAAGACTTTCTAACATTGTGTTTATAGCAACATCAGCATCTGCATCCGTTTTAATTTTACCCTCATAATGTTTTTTCCATCTATTCCAGTTTTGACCATTTAATTCAGGATCATAAAAAGTTTTATTAATAATTGTCCATGATTTATCAAACAATTTTTGAGAGCTTACTTTTTCTGTATTTAACAAGTCTTCCGTACTGGTAAAAGAAGACAATGCAAACCTTCTCATTAAAATTCTATTAAAAATAACCAGAATTAAAACCAGTAATATAAAAATTAAAATTTGTTTTTTATTCATATTGACTCTTCTCTAAACCTTAATAGTATTTAATACCAACTTGCTTTTTTTTTCAATAACCAATTGTATGAAAGGTTAAGGTAAAGAGAAAAAAGGGAAAGATATTCTTTCCCTTTTTTCTCTAAATTACTGTCAAAATAACCTTATAAAGATTCAAAGCCGGGAGACGTCTCGGGTAAATTTTGATATCCGGGATTTGAGTAAACAGTTTTTTTAACATATTTATTGGTATGATTTCCTCTTTCAAATATTTTTTTCAGAGTGTTTTCTCTTTGAACAAGAGAATCTAAACCAAGCTTATAGTCAGGATATAATTCCAGTAATTCGCACCAAACTGCGGCTTCCATAGTCCAAGCATAAGTTTCTTCAGCCAAAGAATTATATTCATCTTGATGCAAAGATTCATGAGATAAAAGAGCTGCTATTGCAATTGCCGGAGATGTATTATGTTTTTGGTTTATATAAATATATAATTTTTTGCCTCTTTTCCAACCAAGAGCATCGTAATTTGCATAAGTTCTGTTAATTTCACCTAAATCTTTAAATTCGATTTTTATCGGTCTTCCTGTCAAATTATTTCCTAATATAGCTTTTCTTGAAAAATCTCCAATTGTTCCTTTTAACATATCAAGGGCAACATAAAAGACTTCTTCTTTACCTGCAACCTTGTAATCTTTCTTAATTTCTTCCAAATATTCGGGTGTATATTTCGCAGGATAAAGAGGGTTAACTTCCTCTATTTGAGCAGTGTTTAATGTATTTTTATCCGGAATTGGAGGTCTATCCAGAGTTATAGCAAAAACGGGATTAATAACGATACCCAAAAAAGTCGATACTAATACTTTCACAATACATTTTTTCTTCATAAAATCCCCTTTTTCTTTTGCTATCTTACTCTTAATGCAATAAAGTAAAAATTAATTTTGCTTTTAATCTATTTATCGCTAAAATGCACATGCTAAAACTATAGCACCTTTTTATTTTAAGGACAAATTCTTACTTGTCAAAAAAAATTTTGGGGTCAAAGAAGAGTGTTAATGGTAATTTTATTATAATTTATTATAAAATACAATTTTATTTTCATCCAAACGGATATTATGATTTGGGTGAGGAACTGAATCTTCGCTTGGGTAACCTACCGGAAGAAGAGCAACCGGAATAATATTATCAGGCAATTCAAATGCAGACTTTATTGCAACAGAATCAAAAGAACCTACCCAGACAGTTCCAAGCCCAATATTAGCAATTTCAAGCATCATATGAGTTGTGACAATACTCGCGTCAATTTCTCCGCTATCTTTAGAATCGTACTTTCTTTTCCAGCTTACAGAATTATCGTAGCAAATAAGAATAGCTAAAAGAGCATTAAAGTGGTAAGGAGTGCAATTTCTCAATTTATTCAAAGCTTCTTCATCATTAAGTACAAAAATCCTTTGCGGCTGAAGATTGCAAGCAGTAGGCGCAAGCCTTCCGGCTTCTAAAATTAAATTGATTTTTTCTGCTTCAACTTTCTTATCTTTAAAGCTTCTAACAGAATATCTTTCTTTTACTAATTTTAAAAAATCCATATTAAAATTTCCAAACTTATAAATTTATTGTAAATTCTAATTCATAAATTTCTAACTGCCTTTCACATTAGTTTTAATTATTTCAGAAATCCAGGGAAGATAACTATACTTACCTTGCAGGCTGGTTATAACCAGATACATTATAAGCGCATAAACTAATGTTTGAATTAAAGAAAATCCAAAAAACATAGGAGCATTTAAGTAAAACGTTAATTGCAATACTAACTGGTTTACAAACGGAATTACACTTAAAATATTCATAATCAATCCTATAAAAGCACTTAATAAAAAATATGCAATTGATATGAATATTGATTGAAATACGTGATATTTTAAATATGGTCTGAGAGAGCTTTTAGTAAAAATTCCCAGTAAAATCCACAAAAAGCCAACAAATCCAAAAGTTATGTAGCTTAATGACGCAATTAATTTTTCCAATAATAAAGGTTCATTTTGTAAGTCTTTTTTTTGCATAATTTAATTTTCTTTCTTATCTATGTATTCATCCAAAACTTGAAGATAAACGAGCTTATACTCATCATTTTCCGGTGCTATTTTAATTCCGTTTCTGTAAGAAGCTAAAGCTTTTTCAATATTATTTTGCATGTAGTAAGCATTCCCCTGAGACACATGTATACTAGCATTTTTGTAATTCATTTTCAAGACTTTATCATATTGTTCCTGAGCTAAGTCAAGTTGCCCCAAATCATGGTGCAAATAACCGAGAAAAATATAAGCATTTTCATTTTCAGGTTTTTCTTCAATAGCTTTATTATATAATTCTACGGCTTTATCAAAATTTCCAAAGTGACTTTGTGAGATTGCATAAGAAATATAAACTTTATAATTTTCTCCGGGTATTTTTAAAGCTTTTTCATAATGTTCAAAAGCCTCCTCTTTTTTATCCATTAATGCGAAAGTTTTTCCTGCATAGACAGCTACTTCTTTATTTTCAGGGTAAAGTTCTACAATTCTTTTATAATGAATCAGGGCTTTTTCATACTCATAAAATTTTAAGTAAATTTTTCCCAAACCAAGGTTAGCAAGCACATTATCTTTATCTATATTTAAAACTTTTTTGTAATAAATTTCTGCTTCAGGATAATTTTCAAAATCACAAAATAATTGAGACATTGCATTATAAATATCTTTAACTGAAGACGTTAAATCAAGAGCACGGTTGTAATAATGCAATGATTTTGAAAAATTTTTCAACTCGGCATATACATTTCCCATATTAAAGAAAACAGCATAATTGAGGGGATCCAGTTCTTCAGCTTGTTTATAATAAGAAAAAGCTTTTCTGTAATCTTTTTTATAAAACCACAAACTGCCTATATTTATCAACCCAAGAACATCTTTCGGGTTTATATCCAATAATCCTTCATAAGTTGAAATCATGTTGTCAAATTTGGAATCCATCCCGTATAAATTTGCCAAACATGATAATTTTCAATATTTTTCGGTTCTTTAGCTATTGCTAAAATGGTTTCTTTTATTTTTGTTTCAAGTTCCTTATTATCCATTTTTCTATTTTACAATATAAAAATTTTTAATCAAAATAATTACAACTTTGTAATCTTATACAAATCATAATTTTGTATTGGTCTCTATTACATGGTATAATAAAGTTGTAAATTTTAAGGAGAAAAAATGGCAATAAAAAAAGTTTTAAGATATGGTACACTTTCTTTGCGCCAACCTTCAAAAGAAATTCATAAGGTTTCAAGAAAAATTCAAGATTTAATAAAAGACTTATTGGATACTCTTTATTCTCATAATGGTGTAGGACTTGCTGCCCCTCAAATAGGTGAAAATTACAGAATTTTTGTAATCGATACTTCCTCAGGAGATGAGCCTTTAAATCCGATGGTATTTATTAATCCTAAAATCATTAAAAAATCAGGTGCTTTAGTAAGCAATGAAGGTTGTTTAAGCTTTCCCGAACTTTATACCGAGGTAAGAAGGTATTCAAAGGTAACGGTAAAAGCACTTGATCGTAACGGACGTTCTTTTGTAACTGAAGCAAAAGAAGGAAGTTTGCTTGCGATAGCAATTCAGCACGAGTATGATCATTTAGAAGGAATCCTTTTTGTGGATCATGCCAGAAACAGATTTGAAGCAGAACAAGGACTTAAAAAATATAACCTGCCTCCGTTAGAAATTGACAAATTGATTGAGGAAGGCAAACTTGAAGAAGAGATAAAAGCAAATTTAGCAGAAAGAAAAAAATGATAAAAGTTGTATTTTTTGCAACTCCAAAGATAGCTTTAAAATCATTAGATTACCTTGTAAAATCCGAAAAAATAAAGGTTTTGGCGATAGTAACACAGCCGGACAAACCCAGCGGAAGAGGTCATAAAATTTTGCCTCCGCCGGTTAAAGAATATGCCATAGAAAATGATATTCCTGTTTTTCAGCCTACCTCAATTAAAAAAGATTTTGAGATTCAGGAAGAATTGAAAAAATTAGCACCGGATTTTTTTGTAACCTTTGCTTTCGGGCAAATTTTATCAAAAGAAGTTTTAAAAATCCCTAAATATGCAACAATAAATCTTCATGCTTCTTTACTCCCGCTTTACAGAGGCGCGAACCCTATTCAGCGTACTCTTATAAACGGAGATAAAAGAACCGGAATTTGTACAATGGTAACAGAAGAAGGGCTTGATTGCGGTGCAATTTGTCTTAAAAATGAAATTGAAATCACCGAAAATATGAATTATGAGGAGCTTTTTGAGATAATATCTCAAAAAGCTCCTGAACTAATTGAATTAACTCTTCTAAATATTAAAAGTAGCAATCTTAAACCGATAATGCAGTGCCATGAAAAAGCTACTTACGCAAATAAAATTAAAAAAGAAGATGCGCAAATAGATTGGTTAAAAAAGGCAAGAGAAATTCATAATTTAGTCAGAGGTTTGTATAAGTTTCCTTCAGCACATTGTTTCTTCAGAGGGAAAATGATTAAAATTTTGGAAACGAGAGTTTTAGATGACGAAATTCCCGAAGGTTTTGTGGGTGAAGCAGGCGAAATGTTGAAAGTATCAAAAGAAGGTATAGAAATAACAACTGCTCGGGGTATATTACTGGTTATTAAGGTTAAACCCGAAGGCAAGAGTGAAATGCTTGCAAGAGATTGGGCAAATGGAATAAAAATTTCAGAAGGAGATAAATTTGAATGATTACAAAAGGAATAAGAGGCGCAATAACAGTAAAAGACAATTCAAAAGCCGCTATTAAACAAGCTACTATAGAACTTTTAA
This sequence comes from uncultured bacterium, assembly GCA_963839525.1. Taxonomy (GTDB): domain Bacteria; phylum Cyanobacteriota; class Vampirovibrionia; order Gastranaerophilales; family Gastranaerophilaceae; genus CAWIVJ01. Next base: position 35,832 of record CAWIVJ010000005.1, read on the forward strand.
ATGAGTTAATTAAGCAAAACAAAATCCAACAAGAATTTATTTCTCATGTCATATTTTCGCTGACAAGTGATTTGAATGCCGCATTTCCAGCAACCTTTGCCCGTAAAAATCTTGGCTGGGATGATGTTGCAATGATGTGTTTTCACGAGCTTGATGTAGAAAATTCTTTAGAAAAATGTTTAAGAATTTTAATTATTTTAAACTGTGAAAAAGATTTTTCACCAAATTTTGTATATTTAAAAGATGCTAAAGATTTAAGAACCTTAAAATAAATATTATTTTTAATACAATTTGTAAATAAATTTGTATTTTTTTTTTAAAGTAGTAAAATAATAAAATAAATTTAGAGAAAATTAGAGGGTTTTTATAAATGAAATTACATATGCAGATACTTATTGCTCTTGGACTTGGCTTAAAACGAAATTGGCATATATTTTTCGGTCTTATTGCCGGGGTTATTGTCGGAGTATTTTTACACGGGCATGACAACATTATTATTTCAAATATTTTAGTTTTTATCGGTCAATTATTTATAAGACTTATTCAAATGGTTGTAATTCCGTTAGTTATTTCTGCGATTACAATTGGGATTACAAGTATCGGGGATAATAAACAGTTAAGCAAATACGGCACTAAGATGATTTTATATTACGGTATAATAACCGTTGCAGCAGTAACTATAGGTGCTTTTCTTGCATTAGTTATGAAACCGGGACTAGGTGCTGCACAGTACATAAATACAACTTCAGCTGTAGAAATTCAGCATCAGGTTGCAGAAACTATTCAGATACAAAAAGGAAATATGTTAAATATTTTCTTGGATTTCATTCCGAAGAACCCTCTGGAATCAGTTGCAAGAGGAGATATGATTTCAATTATAGTTTTTGCTCTAATTTTCGCAATAGCATTGGCAAAAGTAGGTGAAATAAATCGCCCCGTAGTGTCATTTTTTGAATCAGTTTTTGCAGCAACCATGAAAGTTACAGACTGGATAATGTATTTTGCAGCTCCAGGGGTATTTGCACTGACGGCTGTAGCTGTTTCAAGTTTTGGAATTGATATTTTCCAGAGTATCTCAAAATATTTGCTTGTGTTGGCTATAGGATTTGCTATCCAATTTTTTATAGTTTATCCTGTTTTCTTAAAAATCTTTTCAAAAGTCCCTGTGTTAATGTTATATACAGCAATTACGGAGGCAATGATGGTTGCTTTTGGAACAGCAAGTTCTTCTGCAACATTACCTTTAACAATTGCCTGTTGTGAAAAAAGAGGAATTTCGCATAAGATTTCCAGTTTTGTACTTCCTTTGGGAGCAACCTTAAATATGGACGGAACTGCTCTTTTGCAGACAGTTGCCGTTATTTTTCTGGCTCAGACTTATGGAATTCATTTGAGTCCTTTTTTGATAGTTCAAATATGTTTTCTGGCAATTATTGCATCAAGTACCAGCGCAGGAATTCCTGGTGCAGGGCTTATTACAATTGCACTTATTTTAAACGGATTAGGTTTGAGTCCTGAACAACTGGTTGCAGGTTTTGCTTTATTGTTTGCACTAGAAAAGCTTACAGATATGTTTAGAACAATGTTAAACGTAACTTCTGATGCAGTTGTAGCCGCAGCTATAGCGGATAATGAAAACGAAATTAACTATGATTTGTTGAATAATCCGGAAGCTTATAAAGAAATAATATAAAAGTGAGAAGTGAGAAGTGAAAAGTGAAAAGTGAAAATAATCAGAATTGTTCTAATAATGAACAGTTAAGTGAGTCAAATTGTTTTTCCTTTCACCCCTCACCTTCCACCTCTCACCTTATCGGGTTTTGGGGTTATCCTGAACCTGAACTGGTTTTAAAATTAAAGCAAGATTATCCAAAAGCTCAATGGCTTGATTTGGATATAGATTTTAATTACCCTGATGCAAATATTTTACCTGATGCTTATTGTAAAATTATAAAAAATATAATCAATAATTCGATTTTTTTAAAAAGAGATATTTTAAAGATAGTTGCAACAATTGGTAAAGATAAATGCGACAGTGGATGGTTTGCTGCACAAATCTTAAAAGGTATGGGGTTTGATGTTATTGAAAGTTCTTATGAAAAAATTGAACCTAAGCGAGAAATTAAAATTTGCACCAGTAACTTACCTTTGCTTGATAAAGTTAACACTATTATGAACAACATAATAAATCCTTCAACTTTGCAATCATTCACATATTCAATGCCTAAATTCGGTTTCTGGGGTGTTCCGCCAAATGATTTGGAGATTTTAAAATTATTCCCGAATGAAACCCACATTTTTGGCTGGACAAGATGTGTAGAAGCGGGAACACCTGCTGACATTGAACTTGAAATGTATGTTGACGAAAATTTGCCGACAGTGTTTTATTCACAGGCTTTTTGTGCAAAATCACAGCTTGCAAAGTATTTAGCAGACAAACATAATGGGCTTTACATTGATATTGATGATTATGCAACAAACTCCATAAAGGCAAAAATTGAAGCATTTTTGAGGTTAAGATGATAGAGAAAATAGAAGGATAAATTGTTGTATGAATAAATTTTATATTGATGCAGGAACAACATATTCTAAGGTAATAGAAGTTGGCACAAATAAATTGAACAATGGGTTAGGCTCGCCTGTTCAACAACACAAAGATAAAAATTATTATATTTTACCTTCTAATTTACTAAGAACATTAAATATTCAATTTGAAAAAATATGCGGGCATATGGGAAGTAATTTGTTAACAGGCTTAGGAGAACCGATAGCAGAAAATGAAATTATTGCTTTAGCAAATGGTTGCAAAGGAAAAGTTTCGGATAATGCAACTGTTTTAGACTTAGGCAGTCGTGACGCAAAATGGATTAGGTTTAAGGACAATAAATTTAAAGACATGGATTGGAATACTTCCTGCGCAAGTTCAACGGGGGCAACTGTTGAAATGTTGCTAAAATTTTATGATATTAAATTAGAAAATTTATCATTTAATCCGCAAAAATTTCCTGTAACATGCGGCATTTTCGGGCTGGAAAAAATTATGGACGATATTTCAAAAGGAGCTGAAGCCGCGCAAGCTGTTTCCAAATTTATTCACGGTATAGCGTATAACGCATGGAGTTTTGCGAAAAAACCTGAGGAAATTTATCTTTCAGGCGGATTTTGTGAAAATAAATGTTTTGTTGATTCTCTGAAAAATTACTGTGAAGTAAACTCGCTTGGGCGTTTTGTAATTTGTGAGGGATTGATTGGTGAGTAATAAATTAATAGGTCAAAAAGGTGAACAATTAGCTGAAGAATATCTTAAAAAACAAGGCTATAAAATTATTGAAACTAATAAGAGATTTTCTAGGTTTTGTGAGATTGACATTATAGCAAAAGACAAAGAAACGCTTGTATTTTGCGAAGTTAAAACCCGTTCTTCTGATTTTTGCGGCTCACCTTTTGAAGCAATTACCAGAACAAAATATGAAAATATAAAAACAGGTTTATTTTCTTATCTCCAAGAAACAAAAATTAAATATAAGAATTTTAGAATAGATGTTATTTCAATAATCCTAAATCCTGATATAAAAATCAACCATTTGAAAAATATTTAAATTATAAACTTTTTCCAAATAAAGTTATTTTGCAAAGATTTTATAAAGTACATTTCTTTTAGGCTTTGTTTTTGTTAGGATAAACTAATATATCTACTTGTGAGAGGATTTTTAATGAAAAAGATTTTTTTAACCCTATGTACATTAATGTTTACAGTTCAAAAAGCTTTTGCTTTTAATATAGATGCTGAAATCGAGAAATATGTTTCTCCTGTTTCAAATAAAATTGCGGCTCTAATGTTTTTTCCGATAAATTTCTTAGGAATCCAAGTTCCTATAATAATTCTTTGGATTCTTATTGCCGGAATATTTTTTACTTTATATTTAAAAGGAATCGCCTTTTGGGGACTTAAACATTCGTTTGATATTCTTAAAACACCTAAAAAAAACGTTGGAGAAGGTGAAATTTCACCTTTAGGAGCTTTAATGGCTGCTCTCTCAGGTACCGTGGGTTTGGGGACTATTGCCGGAGTTGCAATTTCTATTTCAATAGGCGGACCCGGAGCCGCTTTTTGGATTATGTTTGGCGCAATTTTAGGAATGACGCTTAAATTTGCAGAAGTTTCTCTTTCTCTAAAGTATAGAAAATTTTTACCTGATGGAACAATCGCAGGAGGACCAATGCATTTTATTGCACATGGGCTTACAAGGAGAAAAATGCGCTGGTTAGGACAGCCTCTTGCAGTTATTTTTGCTTACCTTTGTATCGGAGGGGGTATAACCGGCGGAAACATGATACAAATTAACCAGACAACAAGGCAAATTATAAATATTACGGGCGGAGAAAACGGTCTTTTGCATGGATATAATTGGCTTATAGGATTAATTTGTGCCATTTTAATGGGAGTGATTATTATTGGCGGAATTAAATCAATAGCAAGAGTTGCAATGAAGGCAGTCCCTTTTATGATTTATTTATATTTAATTGCAGGAATAGTAATCATTCTTGCTAACTGGCAAAATATTCCTTATGCCTTTTATATTTCGATTAAAGAAGCTTTTTCCCCTGCATCTGTTACCGGAGGAATTATAGGTATAATGATTATCGGTATGCGGCGCTCGGTTCAAACAAATGAAGCAGGAACAGGTTCTGCGGCAATTATTTATACTCCTGCACAAACTGATGAACCTATTTCTCAAGGATTCATAGCTCTTATAGAACCTTTTTTAACAGGGCTGGTTTGTTTACTTTCGGCCGGAATTATTATTACCTCAGGTGTTTATAAAAATTACACCCAGGGAGTTAATGGGATTGAACTTACTTCATCAGCTTTTGAATCTATTTTTCCCTGGTTTAAGTACGTTCTCTCTGTTATTGTAATTTTATTTGCACTTACAACACTTATTTCCTGGGCGTATTACGGGCAAAAAGCCTGGAATTACATAGTTGGAGAAGGTAAAAAACGTACACTTTTTTACCAGATAATTTTCTTATGTTTTACTGTAATAGGTTCTGTAATGAATGTTAAAACTATTATCGATTTAACAGATTCAATGATGCTGGGAATGGCCGTTCCAAACTGTTTGGCTATGTATTTTATGGCAAAAGAATTAAAAAATGATTTAATTAAATATTGCCAAAAATACAAAGTCGGCTTAAAAGTTAAATAAAATTAAGCTTCTTTAATCCACTCTTTAGCTTTATCCAATTCTGAAACATCAAAATATTTTGCTTTACCTGAGAAAAAATGGCTTAAAATCTCTGTTGCTGCTTTTTGGAAGTCTTTGTCACCCACTAGAGCCATGCTTTCAAAAGCATCTTTATGTTTAAGATAAAAACCAAAATCAGCTAAAAAACCTCCAACAGTATAACCTTTCATATTATCCAGAACCAATAAACATTTAACTTTTTTATATTCAGAAATCATTTCTTCCATCATTGGAATAATGCTTTCTATATCTTCTTTGGTTACCATATCGCTGGCTTCTGCATAGAATATATTTCCTTCTTTTTTAACATTTTTAATCATAATATTTTACCTTTCCTTTCTTAACTACATTAAGACAATTTTATATTAAAATATTTTTTTAATCTACACCTTTTCGGGTTAATTATTTTATACTATTAATCTTTAATTTTTTAATCTGTCATAAACGTTTTTATTAATTTTTTTAATTTTTCCATATCCAAATCATTTTTATACAAAGGTGACGAAACATTTTCAGCAAAAATTTTGCGTTGTGTTTTGAAAAATACTCCAAGCGGAAGTTTTTCTGTTTCAATTGATTTTTCAAAAGCCCTTACTCTATCTAATTCTTGTTCAAGGTAATAAGTATTTTGTTTAAACCATTGATATGTATTAACCTTGTTAAATGTTACACAGGGTTGGAAAATATCTAGAAGAGAAAATCCTTTATGCAAAATAGCTTTTTTCATAAGTTCTTTTGTCTTTTCAATATCTTGACAAAATGCGCGTGCAACAAAAGAAATATTGTTTGCTATAGAAATCGAAATCGGATTAAAAGGTTCCTCTTGTACCCCGTGGGGCTGCATTTTTGTCGTATAATCTAAATAAGCTGTGGGAGAAGCTTGACCTTTTGTTAATCCATAAACCATATTGTTGCAAACTATAACCGTGATATCAGGATTTCTTCGAATCGCATGAATAAAATGATTGCCCCCCTCTCCGTAAATATCTCCATCGCCGCTTACTACAATAACATTAAGTTCTTTGTTTGTACTTTTAATTCCTGTTGCAACCGGAATCGCTCTTCCATGAAGACCGTTAAAATAACTTGCGTTAATATATTGAGGCATTTTTGCAGCTTGCCCGATTCCTGAAACTAAGACAGTATTTTGAGGAGTAAAATTTAATTCTTCAAGAGCAGACTTTAATGCCTGAAGGATTAAAAAATCTCCACAACCAGGACACCATGCTATATTTTTATTTTCATTATCAAATTTCATCAATTTTCTCCAAAAAGGTTTTAATTTCTTCGACAGAGAATGCTTCGCCATTGTATTTAAACAATTTTTTATTGAAAGTTATATCACATTCACGTCTTATAAGATTTTCAAACTGCCCTGTTGCATTTTGCTCAATAATTACAAGTTTCTCAGCTTTTTGTACATAATCATTTATAATTTTATTCACAGGGTAAATCTGTACAAAATGCAGCAGGGCAAAATCTTTTTTATCTTTTATAGATTCTTTAATTACATGAAAACTTGAGCCCCAGGAAATAACAAGTTTTTTATAATCATTGTCACCTATAAAATAAGGGGGGTAAATGTAATTTAAAATTTGATTAAGTTTATCTAAGCGTTTATCAACCATTTGTTCACGAACATTAAAATCTTCTGTTATCCAACCGTTCTCATCATGTTCATCACTATCCGCACAAACTATTCCCCCTCCAAAATTTGGAATTGCTCTGGGTGAAACAGGATTATCCGACAATTGGTAACGTTTATATTGAGGAGTTGATTCTATAATATATTTTTGAGGCGCTGAGTCAGATTCAAGTTCTTTTATGCTGTAAATTGATTCCAGTAAAGCCTGATCCGTTAGAATAAAAACAGGAACTTGAAATTTATCCGCCATGTCAAATGCTGTTTTTCCTATTTTAAAAGCATCTTCTATAGAAGAAGGAGCATAAATAATTCTAGGAAATTCACCATGCCCCGAATAAAGTGCTAAATTTAAATCTCCTTGTTCTGTTCTTGTCGGAAGACCGGTTGCCGGTCCGGGACGCTGGGCAATATTAATCACAACAGGAGATTCTGTAATCCCTGCCAAGCTAACTCCTTCTTGCATTAAATCGAATCCTCCGCCGGAAGTACAGACTAATGCTCTTGCACCGGTAAACCATGCTCCCAGTGTCATATTTATAACACAAATTTCATCCTCAACTTGTGCTGAAATAATTCCAAATTCGTCTGCCTTTTCAGTTAAAAAAGCTTGCAAGAATGTTGACGGAGACATTGGATAAAATGAAATAAAATTGCAACCCCCGGCAATACAACCAAGTCCTAAAGCATCATTAACAGAAATTATCATATTTTCTTCATGTTTTCTATTTGCAGGAATTTCTATATTGATGTCAAAATCATTTACTCCTTTTTCACCATCTGAAAAACCTTCCTTAAAATCATTTATATTCGTATCTTGAAAATATTTTTCAAAGGTATTTTTTAAAATCTCTAAACATTTTTCCAAGCCCAGCTTAAAAAGAGCCGAAATATACCCTATTACATAAAAATTTTTCTTTTTTAAGTCTAAAGATATTGTATTCTCATCAACCCTGTTTTTTAAATGATTAAAAGCTTTGTTGTCTAAGGTAAAAAGAATATCAATTTTCTTTGAAAAACAAGGAGATTTTTCACTGCCAACTTTGATCAGAGCTGAATTACATCCTCCTCTGATTCTTGACATATATTCAGGCATGGAAAATACGTTGAAATTATGAATATGCAAGATTTTTGTTATAACTTCAGACGCTGTTTCAATCCCTTGACCGGCTTCACCTGCAATTACTATATTAACATTTTCATTAAAAATCATAACTTGATTCTTGCGAAAAATAATAAAATTGACATTGCACAATTGAGGAATTTTTGAATCTTATTATTATGTATTGTAAATATTTTTTATTTATTTAATATTTAAACATTATTTTAGTGGCTTTTTATTTTGTTTGTATCATAATAATGTAGTTACACAAAATATGGAAAGAAAAAAAATGTACGAACAAAATTATGAAGTTCAACAACTACAATGTGTTGAATGCGGAAAAATCTTTGAATTCTCTGCAGAAGATCAAGAGTTTTACTCAAAAAAAGGGTACTCAGCTCCAAAAAGATGCTCCGAATGTCGTGAAAACAGAAAAGCAAGAAACAACAGCGGTTCAAGAGGAGGAGGAGGCTATGGCAGAGAAAGAAGAGAGTATTCTGTAGTCTGTGATGCTTGTGGTTGTGAAACTACAGTTCCTTTTAAACCAAGCAATGACAGACCTGTTTTTTGCTCGGATTGCTATAGAAAAGGGCAACAATAACCGGGTAAAATCTAAAATTTGAAAACACAGAATTTGTAATAAATTTAACTGGCCAAATTGATTATTGGTATAATATTTTAATATATAATGTATTTAAAAAAATCTGTTAAAATTTTTTAGACAAAGCGGTTTATATTTGAATTTTAAAAAAAGAAACTAACTTAAGTTAGTTTCTTTTTTTATGCTTTATAAAGAAAAAAAAACTCCCTTAATGGGAGTATTTAAAAATTTGTTTTTAGGAAGGGAAGGTAGGGTAGGTAGGGGGTAAGTGTGAAGTATGAAAGGTTATTAAAATCTATTAACTATCTTATATTTAAAAAAGATTTATTATTTAAAGCGATGAAGTTCATTTGACTAAATAAAACTTCTGACCTATCTATATAATTTGTTTCAACATTTGTAGTTGTTTGGTTCTCATACATTTTATTCAAATTATCATCAATTCTGTTTAAATCTTTTATTGCCATTTTATTTTCCTCGATGTATCTTACATATATATAAAGTATATAACAAAACTCCAAATTCAAATTTTGAAATTTTTGTTACATTTGTTAACAATCATATCAAAAGAATTTGGCAATTAAATGGATTTATCAATACAGTAGGTGTTTTAAGCCTAAATTATAAATTTTCCATTTTTGTAAATTAAAACATCATCGGCATAAATTTCACCGCCATTACCATTTACATCTTTCATGTTTTTAATTATATCCCAGTGAAGTCCTGAGACATTTTTCCCGCCGGTTTCCGGGTAAGATGAGCCGACAGCCATGTGAATTGAACCGCCGATTTTTTCATCAAATAAAATATTTCCTGTTACATCTTTTATTCTGTCATTTGTTCCTACGGCTATTTCACCTACAAATCTTGAACCATCGTCCATATCAAGCATTGCATTCAAAAATTCTTCGCCTTTTTCCGCATGTGCTTCAATAACTCTACCATTTTCAAGTTTTAAGTGAATTTTATGAGCTTCATTTCCTCTATAAATTGCAGGAAAATCAAAATAAATTTCGCCATTTGCGCTGTCTTCGACAGGAGATGTAAAAACTTCTCCATCAGGATAATTATTAAGCCCTGAACAGCTTACCCATTTTCTGCCTGCGGTTGAAAAAGTTATATCTGTTTTTTCACCCACAATTCTTATTTTACTTGTTTTATCAAGATACTCAGCCCAGCGTTTTTGTTCTTTATCCATTTCTTGAAGTTTTTCTACAGGATTATCTAAATCAAGAAAACAGGCATTAATTAAAAATTCGCTATATTCATCAATAGACATTTTTGCTTCTTGAGCAAGTGCATTTGTAGGTACATCTGCAAGAACCCAGCTAGCTTCACCTTTAGCTGCACGGGAAAGCAATAATTCTGATAGCTCTCTTGTTGCTTTAGAACGTCTTGCAAGTTTTGCTTTATCAGCACGAGCCATGTTTTTAACATTAAGCGGAGCCCCAATCGAAATATATTTATCCACTTTTTCATATTCAAGTTTAGATATAGGATCAACATAGTCCAATTGTTCGTTACTTGCATATTTTATAAATATATCCGACATATCGCAAATAGAAGTTCTTAAAATAGGATTTGCACCTTTTTGAATAACTCTTTTGTAAACAGCTTTAACTAAATCTTCTGCCATAGGACTTGTGGCTCTAATTACAACCAAATCATCCTTTTTAACTTCTGTTGAATAATCAACTAAAACTTGAGCATATTTTTCCCAGATACCTTTTGTCATCATTAACCACCCTTCTTTATTGGTACATTCTATCTCAATGGGAATAAAAGTTCAAGTATTAAGGAATGTAAAAGCATTTTCAAAACATCTTAAAAGGCAATAATATCTTTAAATATACCTATAATAATTCATAAAAAACATGATTTCATTAGCAAAATTTTTTTTTATGATTTTTAAAGTAAAGTGTCAGGTATAATAATTAAAAGGAAGTTTAAAATGAAAATAGGTAAAATTAAAAACATCTCTCAAAGCAGAAAACAAAATTTTCAAGCAGTAGTTGCGGTACACAGATATACACCGAAAGATTTTACTAAAGTTTTTACTGATACTGAATTTATTCCCCAAAAAGGTATTGATGCTGACGGTAATTTTGGTGCTTATTTTTTTACTAGGATTGATGATGGTGGTCTCCTAAAGTATTTTAAAAAAAAATTTTCAAAGATTTTGGATAATTACTCGTTAAAAATTATTCCTAATATCGATGCAAAAAGAAATGTAGATCGTATTGAAATTTAAGCATCAGTAAGAGACTTAAACCCTGTTTTGATAGCTTTTAAAGTTACTCCCCGTTTAGAAGTTTTAATAAATTCAATCATAATATCTACATACTTATTTGAAGGGTAATCTTTAATAATTTTTTCTACCGCCTGAGAAGTATTGTATTCAGGAGAAATTAACAATTTAAAAACTTCATGAATAGCTGTTCTTTCCTCTTGACTCACTCCACGACGTTTCAGAGCAACAACATTTATTCCACACGGGTAAGGAGGGCGGCCTTCGCCTTTTGAGTAAGGCAAAATATCCTGACGTGCAGCAGAAAATCCACTTATTATAGAAAGTTCGCCAATTCTTATATTTTGATGAAATACACTCATCCCACCGATAAATGCTCCAAAGCCTACATGAACATGCCCGCCTAAAGTTACGAGGTTTGCCATAATAACTTCATCCTCAATCTTACAATTGTGTGCAATATGAGAACCTGTCATAAGCATGCATTTGTTGCCAATAACTGTTGAATTTCCTTCACCGGAAGCCCTATTTACTGTAACATTTTCTCTTATAAGACAATTTTTACCAACAATAACTTTAGTTGGTTCATTTTTATAGCCTAGGTCCTGCGGTCCGGTTCCAATGCTCGCAAACGGACTGATAATAGTATTCTCTCCTATTTTACAATATTCCAAATAAGCATTTGCAACTATTTTAACTCCGCTTTCAAGTTTAACGCCTTCGCCTATTACAACGTTTGGTCCTATTTCAACTCCATCTGCAATTTGTGCTGATTTATGGATACTTGCTGAGTTATGTATCATTTAATCCACTCTTTCTATTTATATTATTAATTAGATTATCACACCTTACTTTCAGGCTCTTTGAAATAACATTCTTCAATAATTTCTGAGAAAATAATGTTATTTCATTGCTACAGTCATGTCTGCTTCTACTACTACCTTGCCATCTACGTACCCGACGGCATGGCTTTTTCCGATTACCCCTTTTAATTTTACAAGTTCAATTTCCATCTCAAATTTATCACCCGGTCTCACAATATTTTTAAAACGTACGTTTTCCATACCCGCAAAAAGCGCTAACTTTCCTTTAAAAGAGTCTAATGTTAAAAGAATAGGCGCTGAACATTGAGCCAAAGCTTCCAATTGCAAGACTCCCGGCATAATCGGATTACCAGGAAAATGCCCGTTAAAAAAATCTTCATTTATCGAAACATTCTTATAACCTTTTGAGTATTTGCCCGGAACGCATTCTGTAATTCGGTCTACCAGTAAAAACGGGTATCTGTGCGGAATCATCTTTATGATTTCAGTAGTATCAAAACTCCATTTTTGTTCTGTCGTCATTTTTGTCTCCTTTTTAGCTGAAAGTTCCACTGTTTAATTCTTTATTATTTTATCTTTCAACATTTTTGCTACTTTGACATGTACGGCATGCCCTGCTTCTTTTACTATTATTTGAGCTTTTAGATTAAGCGGATTAATACCGGTTAAATATAAATCGCCTATTAAATCTAAAATCTTGTGTTTTATAGGCTCAAATTCACTTCTAAGCTCCGTTGTATATTTGTTTCCATCCAATCCTACAGTATTTTCATAAGAAACACCTCGTGCAAAGCCAAATAATTGAAATTTTTTTAAATCTTTTAAAAACCCAAAAGTTCTTGCTTCAATAATTTCTTCAATGTTTTTTTTATCCAAAGAAACCCATCTGTTTTTTAAATCAGGATGATCATAATTTACCGCGTAAGTTATATTTAACTCTTTGTCAGGCAAAATAACCAAATATGTTTTGCCATTTAAATAATAAACCGGTTCTAAAACACTAAAGTAATCTTTTCTCTGATTTTCAACACCTGCTTCCCTAAAAAGCTTAACCCATTTTTTAGCACTTCCGTCTAAAATTGGCATTTCAGATTTAGAAACGTGAATATCTAAAGAGTCTATTCCTAGAAAAGCACATGCTGCAGAAAAATGCTCCGTCAGCATAATTTTAGTTCTTTTTTTGCCAAGAACAATACAATGATTTGTAGAATCGACATTTTCTATATCTAAATTTATCGATTCTAAAGAATTCTCTATAAAAAACCGTATTTTACCTTCACTTGAAGGTAAAATACGAACACAGCTTTGCCTATTTTTCATTAAGCTGTTGCCTGTTATCTCAATTTCTTTTAAAATTGTTGTCAATTTTCCTTGCCTTCATGTTCAAATGTACTTAAAAACGGTTCAAATTTTTTAAATTTTTTAATAAGTTCTTCCGCATCTTTAATTGTTTTAAGCTGACGAATGAACTCCTTTCTCGGAACGGCAGGAGCACCTACTACAATCGATTTTTCAGGAAAACTTTTTGTAACTCCTGCTTTTGCAGCTATAATAGAATCATTTCCGATATTTATATGGTCTGCCAAACCTGCTTGACCTGCAATAACAACTCTGTCGCCTATTACACAACTACCAGCAATCCCTACCTGAGAAACAATCATGCAGCCTTTACCGATTTTACAGTTATGACCTACCATTACCTGATCATCAATTTTTGTATCTTCTCCGATAACAGTATCTTCTATAGTTCCCCTGTCAATTGTTGTATTAGCACCAATTTCAACATTATCAGAAATTTTTACACTACCAATTGATGGTATTTTAAAAATAGTATGAGAAACATTTTCTTTTAAAACAGCTCCTTCTTTTCTTGCTTGCTCAATGTTATCAGGACTTTCTGTAACAAAACTGAATCCATCTGCCCCAAGGCACACTCCATGATGCAAAATTACATTATTACCTACCTGAACTCTGTCTCCGATATTGACATTAGCATGAAAAAAACAGTTATTGCCTATTTTTGCTCCTCCTCCAATGAAAGAATTGGCCATAATTTTAGTATTATCACCAATTTTAACTCCTCGTGATACAACTACATTCGGACCTATTGAAACATTTTTTCCCAAATTCACACTTTCATGTACAACAGCGCTAGAATGAACTCCTATTTCTGTTTCAGGTTCTTTATAAAACATGTGCAAAAGTTTCATCATTGCAAGTCTTGGTCTTTCAACTTCTATCGTTGTAATACCTTCCAAACCTACCCCCAACGGAACAAGTGCCGCTTTTGCTTTTGTTTTTGAAAGATTTTCTATTTCATCTTCTCCGAGAGCAAGTGCTAATGTGTTTTCATCAGCAAGCAAAGGCGGAGATATCTTAGAAATCCTGACATCTTCAATTTTATTTAATAATCCGCCAATAACTCCTGTTATTTCTTCAATTGTATATTCTTTCATTTATTTCTCCTGATAAAATATCATTTTAAAATTTAGGCAACTTCTTCTTTGTAATCTTCATATTCCAATAAGTCAACCGAATCTACTGTTGCCGTCTCACTTTCTACTTTAACAAGCCAGCCTTTTTCATAAGGGCTTTCATTTAAAATTTCAGGATTATCTACAACAGTTTCATTTACTTCAACAACTTTACCGCCAATTGGCATGTAAATTTCAGATGCTGCTTTAACAGATTCAATTGTTGCAAAAACTTCACCTTTAGCAAATTCTGCACCAATATCCGGCAATTCAAGAAAAACTATATCGCCTAATTGTTCTATCGCATAATCAGTTAAACCTATAATATATTTCCCGTCTTTTTCCTGAATATATTCATGTGTTTTACTGCATAAAATTCCTTCTGATAAACTCATACGTTCACGTCTCCTCTTTACATGTTTGATTCATACTTTATTCTTCTTTGTTACAAATGGTTTTTTAACAACTTCCGCATTGTAAAATTTTTCTCTTATTTTAACTTGAACTATGCTTCCTGTGCAAATATCTTTAATATTTTTAACATATCCAAGAGCTATATTCTCGCCTAAAACCGGAGAAACTCCTCCACTGGTGATAATACCGGCTTTTTCATTATTGTAAAAAATTTCATAATCATGCCTTGCAATTGCTTTATCCAACATTTTCAAACCTATTAATTTTTTTCTGCCCCCGTTTTTTAATTGTTCTTGTATAATTTCTTTACCATTATAATCTGCAATTTTTGTTTTTGAAACAGACCAAGTAAGACTTGCTTCTATCGGTGTTGTTTCTTCATCCATGTCATTTCCCCAAAGATGCAGAGCCGCTTCTAATCTCAATGTATCTCTTGCCCCAAGCCCTATCGGCTTAAGTCCAAATTCTTTACCTGCTTCAATAACATCTTTCCATATTAGTTGAGAAAATTCGTTTCTTACCAGAATTTCAAAACCATCTTCACCCGTATACCCTGTTCTTGATACAAAAAGGTTTACGTTAAATAATTCGGTTCTTTTTATTGAAAAAAATTCAGGCTGATTTTCTTTTCTTAATCCCAATTTTTCCATCAGATCAGAAGCTTTAGGTCCCTGAACAGCAAGAAGAGAGTAATTATGAGATTGATTATCAATATAAACCTCAAATCCCAAAGAATTTCTTACCATCCAATTTAAATCTTCATCAATTCTTGAAGCATTAACAATCAGCAAATATTTTTCTTCTTCTATTTTATAAATAATTAAATCATCAATTATTCCGCCATTTTTATTTAATAATTGGCAATAAATAGCTTTAGAAACAGTTAATCTTGAAACATCTTGAGGAACAAGTTTGTTTAAAAAAGCAAAAGAATCTTTCCCGTAAACATAAACTTCTCCCATATGCGAAACATCAAAAAGCCCGACATTTTCTCTAACAGTTTTATGTTCATCAATAATAGAAGAATATGAAACAGGCATCATCCAGCCTGCAAATTCTATCATTTTAGCTCCGAGCTTTATTTGTTCGTCATGTAAAAATGTTTTTTTAGTCATAATATCTTAATCCCCTCTCCATTAAATTCTCTTCTTAAATTTTCTCTGTGTCAAGTGAAAGTTAATATCGTTCATTGAAATTAAAAAAAGTTTCAGTTCCTATTATTTTCTGCTACTTCTGGAATGCTATACCCTTTTTTCCAATATCAGCGGATTTTAGAACTGTAAATTTTTGTAAAGCAAATATTAAAAGTAATAATATACTATTTTTGTAAATTTTTTGTAATTTTAGTAAAAAAATGCTACGATAAGTTATTAGTTGAATAAGAGAGGATTAAGGTGGCTGAAAAATTTGATATAAATATTTTTCTTGCAAAAGCTATATCGATAGGGGCTTCAGATGTCCATTTAAGGGTAGATGAACACCCCATCATAAGAAGGGATGGGAAAATAGTCAAAATTGATATGCCAAAATTAACGGAAGAGGATATTACAAGTACTGTAAATAGAATTGTTCCTAAAACCGTTCGTACACAATTGAATTCAGCATTTGACTTAGATTTTGCTTACGAAATTAAAGGTTTATCAAGATTTAGGGTTAATTTGAGCCGACAGTTAGGAAGAAGTGCTATTGTTATAAGAAATATTCCCTACCGTATCAAAACAATTGAAGAATTAAATTTACCAATTTCTATTGAACAATTTGCAAGCTGTAATAACGGTCTTGTTCTCGTAACTGGACCTACAGGAGGTGGAAAATCAACAACGTTAGCTTCTTTAATTGATCACATAAATATAAAATATCCAAAACATATTATAACAATAGAAGATCCTATTGAATTTATTTTTACAGGTAAAAAATCAATTATATCTCAACGCCAAATAGGAATTGACACACCGTCTTTTCCCGAAGGTATAAAGTATGCAATGCGTCAGGATCCTGATGTTATTTTAATCGGAGAAATAAGAGATAAAGAGACTGTAGAAACTGCCCTAAAAGCTGCAGAGACAGGTCATCTTGTATTTGCAACTTTACACACAAATGATGCTGTTCAATCTATAAATAGAATCATAAATTTGTTTGACACTCAAGACAGACTTTACATTAAAGAACAAATAGCAACAATTCTTAGAGGCACTATTTCCCAAAAGCTTGTAAACAATAAAAGCGGGGAGGGAAGACATCCGGTTTGTGAGGTTCTTGTTTGTACGCCAACAGTAAAAGATTTTATTATAAAAGATAAATTGGAGCAGATTTATGACCTAGTAAAAAAAGGTTCCTTCAACGATATGTTAACAATGAACATGTCATTATTGCGGCTTGTTGAAAAAAATATTATTACAAAAGAAGAAGCTTTGAGTAAATCTGAAGACAAAAATGAACTCCAACAAATGTTTAAAGGTGCTTACCATGGTACTAAAAATTAAAAAGGAAAATGGAATATGAACAATTTTATGACTGAAGCAATAAATTTGAAATCATACGATTTAAGTGAATCAGATAAAATTATTGTCATGTACTCAAGAGAAAACGGGCTTATAAAAGGTGTTGCGAAAGGCTGTAAAAAGCCAAAAAGCAAACTGGGTGCACGTATGGATTTGCTTGTTGCAAATCAATTAATGCTTTATAAAGGTAAAAATCTTGATACAATTTGTGAAGCAAAAGCTCTGAATACATTTAAAAATAACAGGCAAAATATTGATAAATTACTTTATTCTACTTACATTTCCGAAGTTGTACATAACTTTGGCGTAGAAAGTGATCCATGCTCCGATGAAATTTATAACTTGTTGTATAAAGCTTTAGAAAAAATAGCAAATGCTAAAGATAAAAAAGAAATTTTAATAAGTGTTATCAAATTTCAGCTTAAAATCATGCAAATAGCGGGTTTTGGAGTAGAGTTAGATACTTGTTTGTGCTGTAGAGAGCAAATTTTGGAAGAAAATGTGTATTTTTCATCTAAAATGGGTGGTGTAATCTGTGAAGAATGCAACAAACATTTAGGTGTTAAAACAAAATTACATAATAAATTAAGAGATTTTTTGCTCGCTATGCTGCAATTTGATTTTAATTACGAGAGCAGTTATGATAAAAAAGCAACAGAAAAAGTTTGTTCTGTCTGCTGTGAGCTATTGAAAGAATATGTTCAAACACATTGCTCCAAAAAATTTAAAACCACAGAAATAATGCGCGAAACTTGCTTATGTTCATGCTAAACTTATTCTAAAAGGGGATAAGTATGGAAATATTATATTTTATTTTGGGGTTTATTTGCGGTGCTGGAATTGTGTTTGCTATCGTTGCTTTAACACAAAGAAAAAACGAAGATGCAAAAGAGGAATTGTTTACACGTATGCAGCTTCAGTTTGAAAATATTACAAATAAAATTTTTAAGGAAACTTCTGAAGATTTTTCATCAAAAAATAAAGAAAAACTTGATGAATTTTTCGCTAAATTTAAAGAAAAAATTGAAGATTTTGAAAAAAGAACAGAATATAACTTAAAAACAGAAGCCGAAAAATTAACCCAGTTTGATACAAATATAAGAACTTTTATTGAGGAAGGAAGTAAAATTTCTCACTATACAACATCTCTGGTTAACGTAATGAAAAGCGATAATAGAAAACAGGGAAGCTGGGGAGAAATTGTTTTAGAAAAAGTACTGGAAGCATCAGGCTTAAGAAAAGATGAAGAATATTCAATCCAAAAAGGTAGTGCTGAAGGACGTCCTGATGCTACAATTTTTTTACCTGAAAATAAACGTGTTTATATTGATGCAAAAACATCTCTTTCCTCATGGGAAGCTTACGTAAATTCAAAAAATGACCAAGAAAAAGAGAAAAATTTAAAAGAATTTATTGAATCTACCAAAACACATGTTTTATGCCTGTCAAAACGTGATTATTCTTCAGAACAAGGTTCACCGGATTACGTTTTAATGTTTATTCCTATTGAAAGCTGTTATTCACTACTTTTTTGCGAAGATAATAAACTATGGGATATTGCATGGAAAAACAATATTATGCCTGTTTCTCCATCGACTTTATTGGCGGCATTAAAAATAATAAACCAATTTCATACGGTTTCAAGGCAAAACAAAAATGCAGTTGAAATTTCAAGAATTTGTACAAAAATGCTTGATAAATTTGCAGAAATGCTGAAAGAATTGCTTAAAGCCCGGGAAAATATAATTTCAGCACTTATAAAACTAAGCGGTAAGGATAATATTTTAAACAATATAGAAAGACTTAGGGATCTCGGTGCAACGATTAATAAAGACATACCGGAATTACCCGATGAAGTTACAGAAGAAATTGAATTAATAAAAAAATAAAAAAAGCCGAGTTATTCTCGACTTTTTAAAACCCTTTTCCCATGCCTAATAGCTTTTTGTAAATTTATTTAATTGCTTTTGATACAAAATTTGTAATCTCAAAGAAAGAATCTTTTATGAAATCACCCATTAATTGAGGGACTGTCCTTTCTTCTAAATATTCAAATGCAAAATATATTGGATCTCTTGAATTGTTGAATCTCATTGTAATATCTGTACTATGTTTCAAATAAGAAAATTTATTAGAATCTTTTTTAGATTTTTTTACTTTTCTTTTTCTCAACGGTCTATATTTACCGTTTCCGTTTTTTTCATTATTTGCAGGTTTAGTTGCTAATAGTGTTAACATTTCTTTCTCTCTCTTATTATATCCTATGTATATATAAAGTTATATCCTTTTAAAAAATTGCCTTTTTAGGTGTTTAAATGTAACTTTTTGTAAAGCATATTTTTTTATGTTAAAATTGACCAAAGGAGAAAAGTTTTTATGAAGAATTTTTTATTAGTGTTTATAGTATTAATGTTTGGTCTAAGTGCTTTTGCCGGAGAGCGTGAGGAAGCTGTTGATTTTTTTAATAAATTTGTTAGTGCATCAAATAGCTACAGCACTTCGCTGTTAAATATGTATTCAGATAATGCAAAAATAATACGGCAGGTTATAAAACCTAACGGAGAACTTGTTAATGTGCCTTTTTCAATTAATGATTACAGAAAACAATTGAAGATTAGTGCAAAAATAGCGAAAATAAAGAAATATAAAAATTCTTATTCTAATATTAAAATTACAAAAATTTCAAAAGGATATAGAATAGATTCAATGAGAAAACCGTCGTTGAGTGATTATAAATTAAAATCTTCAATAGTGGTACAAAAACAACCTGACGGGAAATGGCTAATTGTAAAAGAACTTATGCAGACAAAGGAACAAATTTTCTTAAAATATGCAAAGTAATTAAAATCTAGCCAAGAGCTAAGAATTAGTAACGAAGCAATCCAGAAAAAGGAAATATAATGTTAAATAATTTCAGATTTTTAACATCAGGGGAATCCCACGGGAAATGTCTTAACGGAATAATAGACGGCGTTCCTGCGGGATTTGAAATAAATTTGGATTTTATCAATAACGAACTTAAACGCCGTCAAGGCGGGTATGGACGCGGTGATAGAATGAAAATTGAAACGGATGAAGTTGAAATTAAATCAGGTATAAGATTTGGAAAAACAACAGGTGCTCCTATTTGTTTGGAAATAAAAAACAAAGATTTTGAAAATTGGCAAACAATTATGAGTATTGAAAAAATCGATGCGGATATGGAGGAAAAATCTTTTACAACTCCTCGTCCGGGACATGCGGATTTTGCAGGTGCGATAAAATACGGTTTGAAAGATTTAAGAGATATTTTAGAACGCTCAAGTGCAAGAAAAACAGCAATGGATGTTGCTATCGGCTCAATTGCCAAACAAATTTTAAAAGAATTTGATATAAACTGCTCTTCTAAAATTCTGAAAATTTTCGGAAAAGCAGAAGATGAAGCAATAAGAAAACAAATTGAATCTGCAAAAAGCGAAGGTGATACATTAGGCGGAAAATTTGAAATTATCTTTAAAAATTTGCCGGTAGGTCTGGGTTCTCATGTCCAGTGGGATAGAAAACTTGATGGTTTAATTGCACAGTCTGTGATGAGTATTCCTGCGGTTAAAGCAGTTGAAATAGGCTTAGGGGTTAAATCAGCAGAAGTTTTAGGCAGTGAAATGCATGATGAAATTTTTATCAAAAACAAAAAATATTTCAGAACAACAAATAATGCCGGCGGAATTGAAGGTGGAATGACAAATGGTGAAAATTTAGTTGTAAAAGCAACAATGAAACCGATTCCAACTTTAAAAAAGACTCTTTCAACAATAGATTTTAAAGATAATTCTCAAAAACAGTCTCATTTTGAACGTTCTGATGTTTGCGCTGTTTTTGCTTGTGCTGTAGTAGCAGAATCAATGATTGCTTGTATTTTAGCAGATGCCTTTTTAGAAAAATTTGGAAAAGACAATTTTTCAGAAATAAAAAAATGTTACTCAAATAGGAATTAAAAAATGGAAAAGGAAATGGAAGTGGAAAATAACCTCAATATTGTTTTAGTTGGAATGATGGGTGCAGGCAAATCTTACATAGGTTCTAAATTAGCTAAATTACTAGCACATTTTACTTACATAGACATAGATGAAAAAATAGAAAAAGCTTTTGGACTTACTATTGCGGAAATTTTTGAAAAACATGGTGAAAAATATTTTAGAGAACTTGAAGCCAAAACTATAAAGGAAGTCTCTGAAAATAAAAATCAAATAATTTCTATAGGCGGCGGTGCATTTAAAAATCCTAAAAACGTTGAAAATTTAAATAAAAACGGATTGACGTTTTATTTGAAAGCTCCAGCCAAAGAACTCTTCAGAAGAATTGAAAATGAAACTCACCGGCCTTTGTTAAATAAAGATTTTTCTATAAAGACTATTGAGGATTTATTAAGAAAAAGAGAAAAGAATTATTTTAATGCCAATTTTATAATTGACACCTACCAAAGACAAGCTTATACTATTATGAATGATATTTTGGAAGAATACGAAAACTATGTTAATAAAAGAACTTTTTGTTAAAATTTTACCTGATAAAACCTATCCTATTTTTATAAGTGATGACAATATTGAAAAAATTCAAGAAAATGTTTTTGCTTATACAAATGCAAATAAAATTCTTGTTATTATAAGTGAAAAAGTTAATAAATTATACGGGAAAAAATTAAATTTTAAAAACAGTGTAAAATTTATTCTTAAAGATGGTGAAAAACAAAAAAATTTTAAAAATTATCAACGAATTTTAGACTTTGCTTTAAAAAACAAACTGGAAAGAAAAGATGCAATTGTTGCAATAGGGGGCGGTGTTGTAGGAGATATCGCAGGTTTTGCCGCTGCCACTTATTTAAGAGGAATTGATTTTATTCAAATTCCTACAACGTTACTTGCCTGCGTAGATTCATCAGTCGGAGGAAAAGTTGCTATTAATACAGTCTTTGGGAAAAATATGGTTGGTGCTTTTCATCAGCCGAAAGCTGTTTTTTGTAATCTCAATTTTCTCAAAACGCTTGATGAAAGGCAATTTAAAACAGGTCTGGCAGAAATTATAAAATATGCTTTTATTTGCGGAAATTGTAATGAAAATTATGAATTTTTTGAATTTTTAAAAGAAAACTCTAACAAAATTCTATCCCGTAATGAAGAAATCCTTGCTGAAGTTATAAGGCTTTCGCTTGAAATGAAGTCTTATGTTGTTATGAAAGATGAAAAAGAAAGCAATTTAAGAAAAATTCTTAATTTCGGACATACCTATGGACATGCCGTAGAAAAAATTACTAATTACAAAAAATATACACATGGTGAAGCCGTTGCAATAGGTATGATTTTTGCACTAAATTTAGCATTTAAAAAAGATCTGGTAAGTGAAGAATATAAAAATGAAGGACTTGAGCTTATTAATAAATATGGTTTGATAGAAAAAATACCTAAGTTCAACTCGAAAAAAATGATTAAGTTTATGCGCTCCGATAAAAAAAGTTGAAGACGGCAAAATAAAATTTATTTTGCCGTCTTCGAAATCGTTTGTTGACTCTTTTGAAATTAAACCCGAAGAAATTTAAGATTTTTTATCATCACTTTTATTAAAATAAGAATCAAAGACAGAAGCATTTTGTTCTAATGCAGAAATCAAAGTATCCATAGCTTGAAATTTAGCCTCAAGCCTTGTTTCATATTTTTCCAAATCCTCTGTCATTTTTTCTATTTTATCATTTAAACGGTCAGCTTGTTTATCGTAAGATTTTTCACGAGAAACAAAATATCCGTTAACTACATCAAGAGAATTATCTAAAATATTTTCTATTTTGTCAAATACACCTTCATTAATGCTATCGCCAATAAGAAGTTTTTTAACGGCATTTGGATTATCAGTTAATGCCTCAAGTAATTTATCTGAATCTAATTTTAACTGAGTTGTATCAGCAGAAGTATTTGTACTAAACGAACCTGTTGTGATTCCAATACTTGCAAGAGTGTTATATCCTTCTTCTCCATTAACACTTGCTGTAACTAATTTTCTGATTTTATTTCTTAATGAATTCAATATAGATTCACCATATAAATTGCCATCCGTAGTTGTTGCATCATCGGTTGCCGTAATTGCCATATTATAAGCACTTACAAAATCTGTAATAGCATCGGTAATCTCTGTAGCATCTTGCGTTATGCTAATAGTTTCAGTTGAAGTGGTTTCATCATTTAAAGTAAGCGTTAGACCCGGTATTCCCGAAACATCACTTTTAACAGTGTTAGATGCCGAGGTAATTGTTGTTCCGTTAACAGTCAGAATTGCATTTGTGCCTAGGGCTTGTGAATCTTCTGCTAAAACTCCGCTATTTGTAAGTCCCATAATATCAGTAAAATTACTGGTTCCTGCTTCAATATTAATATTTATCGCACCCTCATCTTCAGCTGTTAAAATCAGTTTTCCGGCATTTGGGTCCCAATAAGCAGCCACACCTGCATCTTCATTTATATTGATTTTATTAATTAAATCATCTAATGTAGTACTTGAATCGATTGTAAATTCAGCGCTACCGATAGTAAATGTTCCTGTTGTCACGGTTCCGCCTGCAAAACTTGCTGTAGTTAATGCTTCGCCTGTATCGGTATCAAAAATTGATTTACTGCTTGAATAAACTCCAGTTTCAGTATCTCTGGTTAAAGACATAACATTAGAAAAATTACTTGTATCAGAACTTGAACCAGCATTAACTGTATAAATCCCGCTATCAGTTGATTCTATTGTCAATTTACCCTCTGCACTTAGACTTGCAGACACACCTGTTATATCATTTAAGTCATCCAATACATCCTGCATTGTTTCTTCAGAAGTTATATTTATACTTGTTTTTGAACCGTTAACATAAATACTAAAAGTTCCTTCTTGGATAGAACCTTCAGAAATATCACCTACAATTGTAGATAAATCAACATAAGATGCTACATTGGAAGCACTTTTTGCTACAGTCGCTGTTGCAAGTTGAGAAACAGATACTGTCAAATCCTGAATTTCAGCATTAAAAGAAGCTTCCACTGTCACAGCTTCTGATGAAGACGTCGCTTTTTTTTGATTAAAGACATTCTCTTCAGAAAGCGCCTTGGTAAATACACTTATTGCATCAAGCAAGTCCTGATAATGACCTTCTAATGTAGATAAAGTATCTTCCTGCTTTTTTATTCCGCTTACTTGTTTGCTAACTTTATCAATATCTGCTTGTTTAATTGCAACTAATTCTTTAATCCAATTATCATAATCTAAGCCTGAGCCTAATCCTGAAAATGTTAGTGGCATAATGTGAAATCCTTTTCAACTTTATAACATTATTTTACTAGTATAACATATTTTACAGGCTTTTCAATCCTTCTTTATCATCTGAAAGTACGATAAATTCACCTTACTTTATTTTCTTCACCTTTTAAAAGACGCTTGATGTTCTCCTTGTGAAGATATACGATGTATATCGCCCCCAAGATACAATATAAAACATACGCAATCGGTTCTTTACATAAATACATAAATAGAGGAGAAAGGGAGAGAGCAATAATTGAACCTAGTGAAACGTATTTTGAAATATAAGTTATAAGCCCCCAAATGGCTGCAATAAGAAGACCTACTTGCCAATTAAGAGCTAAAATGGTCCCTACTCCAGATGCTACTGATTTGCCGCCTGAAAAATTAAGAAAAATGGATTTGCTGTGACCTATAATTACCGCAACAGCGCATAAAACAGGAATAAGCCCTATTGATACAAAAGCAGTGGCAAAAATTTTTGCCAAAATTACCGGCAGCGCGCCTTTAAATGCATCTAAAAACATTACGGCAAAAAACCAGTTTTTGCCCATAACCCGTTTAACATTTGTTGCTCCGGTTGAGCCGGAACCTGCTTTTCTTAAGTCCTGACCTGTAAATAATTTCACTACAATATACCCTGTCGGGATTGAACCTATTAAATATGCGATTAGGACTGCTATTATTATTTCCATAAATACCTCATTAAGTGAAAAGTGAAGCGTTTTATTTTTTACTTTCCATATTCCACCATTCTCCTTTTCATAAATGTACTCTTCTAATATACGATAAAAAAAATTTAACTCAATATTTTTTAATTATATTTTAAAAATTTTAGCAATTTTTTCATTTGCAAAAAGAATTTGTTTAGATTTTTCATTAATAAGATTTGCTAAAACTTGGTTTTCAATATCATTTTCAGTATAAAAACCTATAAATTTTGATAAAATCATTATTTGTTCACTTGCTATAACAATTTTTAAATGATTTTTTTCAAGTTTTGTTTTTTTGCTCATAAGTCCTCCTTTATTTGTAAATTTAATGAGTTTACAAACTAATTGTAAACTATTTGCAATTGAATTTATATAAGATACAAGTTAATATTTACATAAGTTTATAATCTATTTATAAGGAGTGGGTAAATGACAATAAAAGAAGAAAACCATAGATTTGTCGTTATTATAGAAAAAACAACATTTGAAGATTTTAAAAAAATTGCAAGCAAAGAAAAACGTTCAGCAAGTAATCTCGCAGCAAAAATGATTGCGGATTATGTAGAAAAAAATCGAACATTAATAGATTAAATTTCTATTTTTCCCAAAATTACTCTTTCTATACCTGACAAATCTTTCTCGACTTGAATGTCCTTAAATCCTTGTTTTTCCATCAGTTTTTTTACTAAATCTGCTTGTCCTATTCCCAATTCAAACATTAAATACCCTTCTTTATTTAAAAATTCAGGTGATTTTGTAATTATTTTATCATAAAATTCAATTCCTTTTTTATCTTTGGCAAAAAGTGCTGATTTTGGCTCAAATTGAACTTCTATTTGAATATTTTCTTTTTCCTTTAAAGGTATATATGGTGGGTTTGAAATTATTATATCAAATTTCTCATCTGTTTTTATATTCGAAAAAATATCAGATTTTCTAAAAATTGCTTTATTAAAAAGCTTCAACTTCGAAGAATTATCCAGAGCTATTTGTAGAGCATCAGTTGAAATATCTACTCCTAAAACTTTCTCCCCCGTAAGTTTTGCAATAATACAAGCAATACATCCGCTACCTGTACCAATATCAAGAATTGTCCATTTCCTGTTTTCTGTTTTTTGTCTACCGTTTAATAATTCTACAGCTTTTCTTACAAGAATTTCTGTCTCATCTCTAGGGATTAAAACATTTTCATTTACAATAAAATCTTCACCCATAAAATAAGCTGTTCCAATAATATGCTGGATAGGTATTCTTTTCTGCGCGCGAAGATTTGCGGCATTTTTAAGTTTCTCCAGCAAATCTTCGCGCGCTTTAAGCTCCTCAGTTAAAGCTAAATCAATATCAGAAAGACCTAAAAAATGTTCTACCAGCATTTTTGCTTCGATTTTTGCTTCATTTTTTTCAATTCCGCTATCAACAAGTATTTTTTCAATCTGTTTTATGTTCATCTAAAATTCCGTTTATCAAATTTCTTAAATCTAACCTTGAAAGCTCTTTTGTATCTTTCTTATCTAAATTATACCTTTTACATAAATTATTATAATAGTAAATTTGCTTTTTGGTAGGAAGTTCTTTGGACATTTTGACTTCCTGCAAAAATTTCCGCTTTTTCTTTTCAAATTCTTTTTGTGCCTTAATTAAAGGTGCTTGAGATTTTTTATAATCATAATATTTTTTACACTCTTTTATGTATAGCTTTACTTCAGAAATAAATTTTTCATCATCAATGAAATCTTTTAAAAATTCAAATCTGGACGAATTAATTTCAAGATAATACTTTTCATCCTCAAGAAATTTCTGAAATATTTTATCAGCATTAAAGTCAGGGAACTTTTTAACTAAAGCCCTTAAAAAATTGCATAATGCAGATTTTTGAGCTTTAGAAAACTCCAAAAAAACTTTGCTCTTCACTTCATACATAAAATTATCTTAAAAGATCCTTAATAGACCACTTATCACCTATTTTAGCATTATTAAAATCAGCTAATTTTTTGTAAATAGGATTGGTTTGATTCGGATGCGAAATTTTAGGCTTAAATTCTTCTTTAAGCTCTTTTTCAACTTTTTCTAAAACCTTTGTTATTCTTTTTTTCTCATCCATAAACTTATTATACCATATATTTTGCTTATATTTATATAAAAACTTTTTCTCAAAACTAATTGCGTTTGTAAACTTTTATTACAAAAACTTCAAAACATGCGAAAACACATGCAATTATTTAACACCTATATACTTATTATATATAACAGCAATAAAAACATGAGGAGTTTATGACCTATTCTTATAACAATAGTATTGATAATAATATATATCAATGGCTGTTAAATTTCAGAATTGATAAGCCTTTATCCGCTGAGGAAAGCAATATTACCGTTCCTATCGGCGGTAATACGGTTTCTAATACAACACCGGGGCAATTAAGTCCTGAAGGAAATGTGCCGATTGTAGGTACTAGCGCAGATAATCAGACTATCGGGATTAGTATTGAAAAAACGACAGATAATAACAATAACATTTCAACAGTTGAATACGGGCCGTTTACTGAAGAAGAAGTTAAAGTTGCAAATCAGAGAGATGGATTAACAGGAGAAATTCCCGGTTATTTTATTTTAAAAGATGATGAAGCAAGGCAAGAAACATTAAATAACAATCTTAAAAAAATTGAAAACCCGGATGAAGCATTAAAAGAATTTGAAAGATTAAATTCAAAAACAAGAACAACGAATGACGCTAACTTTTTGGGGGGAGCTTTCGGTTCATTACCAAAAGAGATTCAAATTCCGGCGGCTGATGATATGTTAGATAATAAAAGACTGAGCGGCAGAGTCAGAATTGAAAGCAATAATGCGGTAGCAAGAAATCTTCATAATTTGCACGAAGACAATCAACTTGAAGCTGAAAGACGAGTACTTAAAAAAACAGGGCAAGAAACCAAAAAAATTGCAGTAAAAGAAATTTCTAAATTTGCAGACAAAAATCAAGTCGAAGGTCATAAAATAGTTATAGAAACTAATGATAAAGATTTGATAAAATTCGGTTCAACTCTTTTATCAGAACTTGCTTCAACTGAATTGGGGAAAGATGAAAACGGAAGGACTATAACAAACCAAACAAAAGCGGTTGAAGTTTACCAAAATTCAGGGCTTAAAGATGAAGCCCAAAAAGAAATCAATAAAAATATAATTGACCAGTATGGTAGTTTCACCAAAAACAGCCAATTAAAAATACATGATACTATATCTGCTTCAAAATTTTCTGAGACAGTTGAATATGCGGCTTCAAATATTTATAAATTCCATGCTGATAACCAGAAAGCAGCATTTGAAATTACCGTTAAAACCGATAATGAAGCTGCAATAAACGCTGCGGCTGCTCAATGGGCAAAATATGATGATAGTGCTAAAACAGAGATTAAATATATAATCGAAAATACAAATTATGAAAGTGTTAAAGAAACTTTAGCTAAAGCTGAGATTGAAGCAACAGAGCAAAAATCAAACGAATATGAAGCAAATTATAGTAATTCAAGTTCAGCAGTAAGGTCCGAAGAGTCACCAAAAACTACAAATGAAAAAATAGCTCAGATTCAAGAACTTATTAAAAACAATTCAAATACTAATGAAATTGAAAAAGAAATTAAAAACCTGTCAAAAGTCGAATTAATAGCATTATTAAACCAAACTCAAAATGTGGATATTGTTAAAGCTATTCTTAATAATAACCCTTCATTAGATATTTTAGCAAAAATAGATCCGGAACTTTTAAAGGAATTAGGCTATAAAAAAATGACTAATCAAATATGCTTTCTTAGCGCTGATGCACAAAAATACATTGTTGAAAAAAGTGCTGAAGAAGGAAATTTAAGTTTAATTAATAGAGCTTTTCTTTTAACATCCGTAAAATCCTTATATGATAATAAATTAAAACTTTTTAATAAAGGGAATAGGCAGGTAGGTTAAATTTTAAGGGCGAAATCGAAGATTTCGCCCTTTTTTTTACTTATTTCTCCAACATTATATAAAATTAGGTCTTAACTAAAATTTTGCCTTTTTCCAAATTCAAGGTTACCGTAGTAATATCACAAACCGAGCTTGGACCAAAATACTGAATAGCTCCCGGATATTTGTATTTATCCTTCAAAGCCCA
Source organism: uncultured bacterium (assembly GCA_963839525.1). Taxonomy (GTDB): domain Bacteria; phylum Cyanobacteriota; class Vampirovibrionia; order Gastranaerophilales; family Gastranaerophilaceae; genus CAWIVJ01. The sequence continues at coordinate 65,049 of CAWIVJ010000005.1, forward strand.
ATCTTCCCTGTTGAGTTCAAGTTTCTTGAAAACAGGTCCATCAAGTTCTACAAGAGCTTTTTTAATAACAGGTTTAAGTTCACTGTGTCTTTTTTCCATATTCATCATCATTGTTAACGGAACACCTCCTGCTACCCAATTCTTAGCAGGTCGAGTAAGATTTTTGATTGAAGACAAGTAACCGGTTAATCCGAAGTTTATTAATGCAAATGCGTTATAACCTAAAGAATAACAATAATCAGCATCAAAGTTTGAAGGGAATGCGCATCTGCCTTCATACCCAAAGAAGTGTGCCAAGTCAGAAAATTTACCTACATACTCTCCCTGTGAAGCCATTTCTTTTAGTTTTATTCTTAGCATTTCAATTAAAAGTTTTTCTGTTTCAATTCTTGAAACCTGAACATTTCCATGAGGATCTCTGTCCATAAGTAATTGTTCTTTAATCAATGCAGGTAAGGATTCAAATAATTTTACGTTTTTATCTTTTAATCTGTTTTTTACAATTTCAAATCTTTCATGAGCCGAAGTTGCATTATTATAATCAGGGTCTTGTTCCAAATTGCCCATCAAATCATTTAAATTAGCGATTAAAGATTTCATTTCGGGAATAAATTCAATTAATCCTTCGGGAATAATTGCAATACCAAAATTTTTACCTTTTTTTGCACGTTCGGATATAATATCAGCCATATAATTTATGATGTTTTCCAAAGACATTTTCTTTTCTTCAATCTCTTCGGAAATTAAAGTTATATTAGGCTGAGTTTGCAAAGCTGCTTCAAGAGCAACATGTGAAGCACTTCTTCCCATAATTTTAATAAAATGCCAATATTTTTTAGCTGAATTTGCATCGCGTTGAATATTTCCGATTAATTCACCATAAGTTTTTGTTGCAGTATCAAACCCGAAAGAAATTTCAACCTGATTATTTTTTAAATCACCGTCAATTGTTTTCGGGCATCCGATAACTTGGATACCTGCGTTATTTTCAAGAAACCATTCAGCCAAGAGAGCTGCATTTGTGTTTGAATCGTCTCCGCCTATTATAACAACCGCTGAAATATCTAGCCTTTTACAAACCTCAAACGATTTTTCAAATTGTTCTTGGGTTTCAAGCTTTGTTCTGCCGGAACCGATAATATCAAATCCGCCTGTATTTCTATGCTCATCAATTAATTCATCGCTAAATTCAATATATTTACCATCAATAATTCCTGCGGGTCCGCCTAAAAATCCGTATAATTTATTTTTAGGATTTGCTTGTTTTAGAGCATCATAAAGTCCTGCAATAACATTATGTCCTCCGGGAGCCTGACCTCCGGAAAGAATTACTCCTACATTTCTTTTTGAAGAAATATTTTTATTTTCAGTGGATTTAAAAGTTATAACAGGTTTTCCATAAGTATTTTTAAATAATTCTTTAATTTTTTCCTGATCACTAACTGATTTTGTTGCTTCACCCTGAATTAACTCAAGAGAATTTATTCCGTTTTCTAAAGAATCCGGAAGTTTGGGCTGATATTTTAATCTTTCAATTTGAAGCGGTGATAAATCTTTCATGTTAATCTCCTTATTTACTCTTAATCAACGTTCTTAATCAATATTGTATCAAAAAAATATTATATTTACCTTAAAAAACTAACCTAATAATAAAAGACTCAGCCAGATAACAAAAATTCCTGAGATAATCCCTAAAACAGAATAATGCCCGCTTCCATATTCTTTTGAAAGCGGCAAAAGAGTGTCAAATGAGATATAGACCATAATTCCTGCTACTGATGCAAATAAAAAACCTACAGCTGCCTGAGGAAGAAAGTAATGAAGTGCAAACAAACCTAAAAGTGCGCCGATAGGCTCAGAAATTCCAGAAAGAAAAGTATACAAAATTGCTAATCTTTTTTTACCCGTAGCATGGTAAATAGGAAGCGCAACAGCAATTCCTTCAGGAATATTATGTATCGCGATTGCCGCGGCAACAGAAAAACCTAAAGCCAGATTTTGAGTTGTTACAAAAAAAGTTGCTAAGCCCTCCGGAAAATTGTGTACAGAAATTGCAACAGCTGTTAAAAGCCCTGCCCTTCTTATTCTGTGTTGATGCAAGCATCTTTCCTGTTTGCAGAATAAATCTTCATCTATGTGATCAGGGATAAAAAAATCTATTAAAATAGCAATAATTATTCCCAGTGCAAAACCTGCAAATACAAGCCATTGAGAATGATTAGGAAAATATTTTATTAACATTATATTTGAATTTTGCAAAATTTCAGTAAACGACAAAAATATCATTACACCGGCAGAGAAGCCCAAACCCACCGATAAAGCTCTTATATTTGTTTTTTTGATAACAAAGGTCAAAAGCCCTCCTGCAACGGTCGCTAAACCTGCTAAAAAAGCTAATAATAGTGCTATTTTATAATTTGCGGGCATACTTTTCCTCTCTTTTTTACTTTATTTTACTATAAAAGAAACAATTGTGAACCTTTAACGTCTTAATAATAAGCAAAGACAAAAAACAAATTATTCTTTTGTTTTAATTTTTTATTAGAGGATTTGGGAGAGTTAATATGCAGGTATTTTACCATTTGATTTATGAATACCAAAAAGAATTAAGGGATTTATGTTTGCATACTTGTTCAAACGAGTTTACTGCCAGAATTAAAAAAGAGTTGGAAAGTCATAATATAGAATATATTCTTTGTCCGATTGAAAATAATAAAATTAATGTTTTTTTTGGCATGTCGGCATGCCTTGAAATTTTAAAACTATTTTCATGCAAAGAGTTAAATAAACTGTCGATTGAAGAAGATTTTATTTTAGGAATAATGCTCGGTTATGGTAAAACCCAGCAATATGAACGTTTTTTGAACCGTAAAAAAATGTTTGTTACAAACTCGTAACATCTTTTTTTTTTAAGTCAATTTTTGTTCAAAAAAAAACTTTATATAAGAGTAAGGGAAATCAAATAAGGGTTTATAACTTTAGGGTTGTAAAAACAAAATTAAAAAAATACGTTCAATAATATTTTAAACGAACGATTTTAAAAACAGATTTATATCTCTCTCTCTTAATATCCTCGTGTTTATTTAATGTTTGCTCCAACCGAGCAAACTTTTTTTTTAAATATTATTTTATTTTTAATAAACAATCAATATTTACTTTCAGAAAATTACTTCGATAATTTTGCTTTTGTGTAATTAACAAGTCCGCCGACATCAATTAATTCTTTAATCGAATCGGTAAATGCAGTTGTTGAATATTCTTTGTTTTGAGTTAAATTCTTTATTTTTCCGGCTTCAACATCAATTTCTATTTCATCGCCTTTTTTTACTTCATCAGGAAATTCTGAATTCTTTAATATCACAAGCCCTATATTAATTGCGTTTCTAAAAAATATTCTCGCAAAGCTTTTTGCAATAACTGCCTGAACTCCTGCTGCTTTTATAGCTATCGGCGCATGCTCTCTGGATGAACCGCAGCCAAAATTCTCCCCTGCAACAATAATATCACCTTCTTTGACTTCTTTTGCAAAATTTGTATCAATGTCTTCCATGCAAAATTTTGCTAATTCTTCCGGATCAGAAGTGTTTAAATATCTTGCCGGAATTATAACATCCGTATCAACATTATCACCGTATTTCCATGCTTTTCCTGTCATTTTTTTGTCTCCTTTTTAGTATTTATTTAATTGTCGTCCTGAATTTATTTGACTGCTTTTGCCATTGAGCTTGCGAAACGTGCAAAATGTCTGGTTTTCCACAGGATCTATCTAGCTTACTATGCCGGTAATATGCTGAAACAAGTTCAGCATGACGCGGATTTATATGTTTACAAAATCCCCTTTGTTGAAGGGATTAAGTCTTTTTTATTTTCATCAATTGCGCATGCAATGCTTAAAGCTCTTGCAAAAGACTTAAACACAGCTTCTATTATATGGTGAGTATCCGTGCCGTCAAACATTTTTATGTGAATAGTAGAAAGGCTTGCTTGAGCAAAACTGTTAAAAAAATGCGGCAATAAAACCGTTTCAAAATCGGAAGTTTTTTCGTCTTTAATTTCAGCATCAACTTTGGAAAATGTTCTTCCGCTTAAATCGATAACCGCAAGCGAAAGTGCTTCATCCATAGGTAAAATAAAACTTCCGTAACGATTTATGCCTTTTTTATCTCCTAAAGCTTCCTTAAAGGCATCTCCAAGAGTAAGTGCAACATCTTCAACAATGTGATGATTATCTTTGTCATGCGACTGTACATCAATTTTTAAGTCAAAACTGCCGTGTGCAGAAAACTGCTCCAACATGTGCGTGAAAAATTTTATAGGAGAAGTAATTTCATGTTTCCCTGTACCATCAAGGTTAAGTTCTATTTTTACTTCAGTTTCAAGTGTTTTTCTTGTTTTTTCACTTTGCCGCATAAATACCTTCCAAAAACTCTGTTAAATCTAATGCTTGATTTAATATTACCATAGCATTTTTAGATTTCAATAACTCTTTTAAATTCTGTGATTTATCCTGAGGAGGCAAAACTCCTATTCCTGTGACATTTGCAACATTAGCACAGATCATGTCATCAACGGTATCTCCAAGATAATAAATTTTATCCGTAATAATTTTTTCTTTAATTATTTCAAGTCCGCGGCAATCAGGTTTTTGTCTGTCCATTCCTACATCATCCATTGTGATTACGGGGTAAAAATATTGCGCAAAGCCATGTTTATCAAGCGTAAAAAATGCTTCTTGCTTTAATCTGCCGGTAAATATTGCCAAATTATAGTTTTTAGCCAAACCTTTGAAAAATTCGTGGTTTACAAGCGGTTCTTCAATATCTGCAAGTTTTTCATAGTGTGATTGAAAAACTTTTACAATTTCATCGTATTTTATGTTAAATCCGTATTTTTTCAATAAAAACTCTGTCAAATCCCAATCATTGTTAAGACCGCCAAGTCTTTTTGTATCAGAAATTTCTTGCTCGGAAGCCTCTTTTCCTGTAAAATGATTAAAAGTTTTTTGCACTGCAACCCTGTAAGATTTTGATGCATCTACTAAAACTCCATCCATATCAAATACAATTGTAGGCTTAATTTTCAAAACATCAAGAATTTTTTCAGTATTTTCAAGTCTTGGAATAGTTATTCTTAAACAATTTTCAAGAATCGGAATCTGCTTAAATTTTTTGACTTTAATTTTATTTAAAAGGAGTTTATGGTAAATAAAATTAGCTTTTGCACCAAAATCAACGCATAAAAAATTTGTTTTTGAAGGATAAACAATCGCTCCGAGCTTTTGCAAACCTTGAGTCATCACTTTTTTTGATTTTTCTATTTCAATCCTTACATTTTCAAAATATTTAATATCATCAAGAGATGCAAGTCCTGCTTTTAGAGTTAAATTTGACACATTGTACGGATTCAAATATTTTCTTAATTCTTTTATATTTTGAGATGCTGAAATTACGTAGCCTAATCTAAGTCCTGCAAGTGCAAAATCTTTTGAAAAAGAGCGGACAATAAAAATATTTTCTCTGTTTTTAAGCAAATCTAAATTTGTAATTCCTGCATAATTTCCGTAAGTTTCATCAATTAAAACAGCCTTATTTTCTGATTTTTCTATAATTTTTTTAATTATATTCCGCTCAATTATTTCGCCTGTTGGAGAATTAGGTGTTGTAAGATAAATAAAATCAGCCTTTTTAATATTTTTAATAAATTCTTCTGCAGGAAATTGCCATTTTTGAGTATATAGAATTTCCAAATAATTCAGCCCGTTGATTCTTGAATAAATTTTGGGCATTACAAAAGAAGGAGCTACATTTAAAACGGTTTGACCGGGCTCCAAGAATATCCCCAAAATTGCACAAATTGCTTCATCTGCCCCAGCCGTTAAAATTATGTTTTCAATACCAACTCCATGAAAGTCTGCTAATTTTTGAAGTAATTTCCCAAAATAAGGGTAATATTGAACATCACAAGCCTCAATATTTTTTAAAGCTTCAATAACTTTCGGAGAAGGTCCGAAATCACTTTCGTTACTATCTAGTTTTAAGTAATCCTCATCATCAAAAAGCGGAACGTAATATGCACTTAAATTTCGAATAGTTTTTTTTGCTTCCATAAGTTCATTATACAATAAAAATAAAATGAAATTTTAGTTTTTTGTTATTATGCCTTACATATTAAATGTTTTTTGATATAATTAATTATGGTAAAAAAAATAAAAGGTTATAAATAAGATGGTTAAATCAGTAATTTTACTTTCAGGAGGACTCGATTCTTTTGTTAGTTTAGCTCTGGCTCATAAAGAATATAATATAGAACTTGCATTGACTTTTGACTATGGACAAAAATCAGCACCGCAAGAAATTTCAGCATCAGAAAAAATTTGTGAACACTACAAAATCAAACACAAAGTGATAAAATTAGATTGGCTGAAAGAAATTACCAAAACAGCACTTGTAAGTGAAAAAGACATACCGTTAACATCCTTAAAAGATTTAAGCTCAGATGCTTTTACAGAGGAAAGCGCCGTTTCTGTTTGGGTTCCAAACAGAAACGGCGCTTTCTTAAATATAGCAGGATGCTTTGCTGATTCCGTAGGTTATGACTATATAATTTTTGGGGCAAATAAAGAAGAAGGCCAAACTTTTCCTGATAATACACAGGAATTTATTGATAAAATTAATGAAGCTTTTAAGTATTCTACTCAAAAAAAGCCGAAAGTATATGCACCCTTGATTAATTTAGATAAAAGTGGTATAGTAAAAGCGGCGATTAAACATTGTGTTCCTTTAGAATTAACCAGAAGTTGTTACTCTACAAAAGAAAAACATTGCGGTATATGTGAGTCTTGCGTAAGGCTTAAAAGAGCTTTAGAAGAAAACAAATGTGAAGAAATTATTAGAGAATTATTTTAATATGCATACAAAATTTATAGAAGAAGAGATTAAATATACAGGAAATGAACTTGCACCCCATTGGATTTATAAAAATTTTCATCTTCAAGGTGATTCTATAGTAGCTTTTTGCGGTGAATGCGACGTAAAATTAACTGAAATGGTTGATATAGAAGATGTTATTAACAACGAACCGATTTATTCGAAATTAATGTTAAATTTTATAGTAGAGCATTTTAATATAGGATTAGTCGAGGGGGTATTAAAACAAAGGCTTTTTATCAGTATAATAAAAGAAATTCTTGAAAAAGAAATATCTGTTCCCGTAATTAGAGAAGGTGATGATTTGTTTGTAGACGAAAAAAAATTATCTGTTTCTATTGCTACAAAATCTCTAACTTCTGTCTTAATACATGTGGGAATAAATATTAATCCAAGCGGAGCTCCCATTGAAGCAATCGGTTTAAGTTTATTAAAAATTTCTGACATAAGAGGATTTGCACAAAAAATCATGTTAAAATATTCTCAGGAAATAGAAGATATATTATTAGCCAGCACTAAAGTAATTGGTCGTTGTGACTAAGGAGAATCGATGAAAACACCGGACTATTTAAGTTATCAAAGGTATAAAAAGAAAAGAGATTCTAATCCTGACAAAAGAATGCTAGTTTTTGTAACAACTTTTTTTGCAACGTTGCTTCTTTTTACTGTAATTGCTAAGAGTCTTTCTCCTGATGTTGACGTAACAATCGGCGATGAATCTCAAACAGATGCCAAGGAAACAGGGTTGGGGGTTAAGAGATTTATTGATGAAAGATTAAAAATGATTCAATTAGACGATAGTTCAGCCGGCGTTTCTGTTAAAGAACCCCCTAAACAACATCAAGAATATTACGAAGATTTTGACAGCTTCCTTCAAGAAACCGAAGAAAAAGTCAGCCTGCCGACTAAAACGGATACTTATAGTGAAGAGGAAAACTTAGAAGAGCTTGTTCAGTCTGCGCCTAAAGAGCAGAAATTAGCGAATAAAGATTTATCAAGACCTTTTGAAAGTGTAAAAACGTCAAAAATTTATGTAGGACGTTACTCAACAATTGAACAAGCAAAAGTTGCTCAGGAAATTTTGGCAGATTCAGACCTCGGGGTAAACCCTTTTATTAAGGACTTAGGCAGATATTATACTTTACAAATAGGTGTTTACTCAAGCAGAGCAAAAGCTGAAGAGATTACTTCAAGATTGCTGGAAAATAATTTCCCTGCAAGAGTCGTTCAAGAGTAATTTTTTTATTAAAATTTTTTAAAGAATTAAGTTGATTTTTTAAAATGTCCATGCTACGCTTAAGTTCAGCCGAAGGGTTGTGGGCTATTAGCTCAGGTGGCTAGAGCACTCTGCCGAGCAAAAGTTGACTAAATGTCAAGTTTTGTGAGAGGCCTGATAAGGGTCAGCCTGACAAGACAACAAAATAGTGAAAACTGAATAAAAAAACAAAATAAGGGCTATTAGCTCAGGTGGCTAGAGCGCACCCCTGATAAGGGTGAGGTCCCTGGTTCGAGTCCAGGATGGCCCAGATTAAAATCAATAGCAGCAGGCGTTTTCAGCCGCTGCTATTTTGTTTTTGTGTAATCTATGTGTCTCAACAAAATTTTAGGACACGCAAGCGTTCAAATAAAACTGATACTTACTCACACCTATTTTCAACAATCGGCAAATTTTGGTGTGGGTTGAAGAACATTTACCCCTCGCCGGAACTTCAAATCAACGCTATGGAACGAATAGCGGAAGATTTTTTAGTAGCGTAAACAGATTTAAAATTTCAAGTCTATATTTTACTTATGGATTATACACTTGTATTTAATCTTTTAATTTCAGAGCCATGTTTTCCTTGTTGTACAAAATACTCTGCCCTTGCAAAGCCACATGCATCAGTAACAAGCCTAACCCCATTTTTAATTCTATTTAAAAAATCTCTTGCAGCTCCTGCTTTTGTTGTTCCTATACCTGATACTTCAATTAAAACTCTCCCTTTTTTTATTTCTGCTGGCTTAGCCAAATCAACGTAAAATCTACCATCCTTCAATTTTCTAAAATTAGCAAGTTCTCCACCAATTTTAGCTGGAACATGACAGAATTGATTACTTATTACTTCTGTTACGATTTTTCCATAGGATAATTTTCGGGATAATCTATTCAGTTGATGAACTGAACCATTAAATGATACTTGTGAATTATCTAACATAATTTCTCCTTCATACGTTACTAAAATTATACTGATGATTATATAAAATCGGTAAAGGGAAAAATTACCTTTTTAGCGAAATTATTTACAAAAATTAATAAAACACAGGCAAAAGCCAGTAAAATAGGCACTTAAATAATTTAGAGGTATGAATATACCGCCACAGATAATTTAACGAGCCTTAACAGGCAATAGAGCAGAGCCTACGGCGCTAAATAGTTGTTAATGTACTGTTCATCCATTTTAAATTCGGTATATTTCCAACGAAGGTCTTCAATTCCAAATTTATGTACAGGCTCATATTTTTTAAACTTAAAGCCGGATTTTCCATCCACAAAAGTTTTAAAACCGCTTATCATTCCGCCGATAATCAGGCTAAAACTGTAAATAATCAAAGAAATACCAACCAATATTCCAATCGCAGAAGTACAAAAAGCGATACCGAACACCAATAAAATCAACCCTAAAAACGAAACACCCAGTCCAAAAATCATTCCCAAAATCCGTATAAAATTTCTTCAACATCGTTTTGTATTGCGTAATCAATTCCCATTTCAGTCATTCTTGTTGCAGCGGTGTGCCGTAAATCATGAAACCTAAAATTAGAAATTTCTGCTTTTTTAAGCAAATTTCTATATCCTTTTTTAACATCAATATATTTGTCATCTGTATTAGGATTAGTAAAAACATACTCACTCCTGATATATTTATCATTTTTAAAATTTGAAGTATTTTCATTGTCCTGCCCCCGTATAATTGGTTCTTTTTTAATGTAAATAAATTGATAGATAAAATTATCAAAATATATTTACTCTTGGGAATTGACATTTTAAGTAATTACTTGTATATAATCATATAAATTATAATTAATATGAGGAAAAATGCTTTTACTATATTTATTAAGTTTATTAATCTATAACCCGATCCAATTCATCATAACTATTATGATACTTATTGTACCGTTATTTATGAGTATAACTTTTCACGAATATGCCCATGGGTATGTTGCTTATAAATTCGGAGACCCGACACCGAAATTACAAGGCAGGTTAACCCTTAACCCTTTTGCACACCTTGATCCTCTCGGAACTTTAATGCTTTTCATAATAGGCATAGGATGGGCAAAACCCGTTATGCTAAATCCTTTAAATTATCCAAGCAAAACAAAACAAATGTTAGTTGCCTTAGCAGGTCCTGCAAGCAATATTTTACTTGCCTTGATTTTCGCAGTTATATTAGCTTCTATGCAACTGGCAAACAATGGAGAAGGCGGTGAGATATTTAAAACTTTAGTAATGTCAATCAATATAATCATCAGAATAAACTTAATTTTAGCAATATTCAATATGCTTCCAATCCCTCCTCTTGATGGTTCAAGAGTCATATCCTGGTTGCTTCCGGAACAACTTGAATATTTTTATCTTTCTCTAGAACCATATGGTTTAATTCTGATATTAATAATGCTTTTTATGGGAGGTTTTAACTTCCTTTTAAATTCCGTAAACTTAATCCAATTAAAACTGTTAGAACTTATTAAAACTTTTATTGCAATTTATATTATGCAATAATACTTTTTCAATGTTTTAAAGTTTTTCGTTTAAATTTTTAATTAAACAATTTCATCCAATTAAAGAATTTCTTTTTACGGTATTTTTCAATACTTTTGTATTTTAATTTAGAATTATTCTCATAAGCATTTATCGCCTGTAAAAATGCTCTTGCCGTATCTATTGAAGTAAAGCATGGAACTCCGTACATTTCTGCTATTGTTCTTATTTGAAACCCTTTTCTTTCAGAATCTTTACCGATTGTAGGTGTATTTATTACAAGTGCCAAGCGTCCTTCTTTCATACGTTTTTGAAGCTTATCAATCATAAATTCTTCAATCATTTTAGAAGGGACACCGTTTTTTTCCAGAAATTTATGAGTTCCCCAGGTTGCCATAATAAAAAATCCGGCTTTAAAATAACCTTTTACAATATCAAGCGCCGGTTTTTTATAATGATTATTTAAAGAAACTAAAATTCTTTCTTTGTTTAACGGGAATTTATATCCTGCCGCAACAAATGCTTTTATAAGTGCCTTTTCATAAGTTTTATCGATTCCCAGAACCTCCCCCGTAGATTTCATTTCAGGAGCTAAAGCAGGGTCAATTCTGTTTAATTTCTGGAATGAAAAAATCGGAACCTTAACACATACCAGTGAAGTTTCTTTTGCCAAGCCTGACTTGTAGCCTTGTTTTCGTATAGATGTCCCGAGAATAGCATTTACAGCAATATCAACCATAGGAATATTAGTAACCTTTGACATAATAGGAACTGTTCTTGATGCACGCGGATTAACCTCAATAATATACGGAATATTATCTTTGATGATAAATTGAACATTCATAAGTCCTTTTATTTCAAGCCTTGTAGCAATTCTTTTTGTATACTCAATAAGCTTTGTTACAATTTTTTTATCAACATTCTGTGCCGGGTAAACACTTATACTATCACCAGAATGAACACCCGCACGTTCAATATGTTCATTAATTCCTGGAATAAGAATATCAACACCGTCAGAAATAGCATCCAATTCAACTTCATGACCTTCAATATACTGGTCAATGAGAATTATATTATCAGAAAATTTAATTGCTTCATTAATATATGTAATAAGTTCATCATCATTATAAACAACCTGCATACCTCGTCCGCCGATTACATAAGACGGTCTGACAAGAACGGGGTAACCTATTTCTTTTGCCGCTTCTATTGCTTCAACGAGTGTTTTAACACCTCTTCCTTTTGGTTGAGGGATATTTAATTCTTGAAGTAACTTTCCAAAAAGTTCTCTATCCTCCGTAATATCAATTGATTTAAGTGAAGTTCCGAGAATTTTTACCCCTTTGTGTTCAAGCTTCTCTGCAAGATTTATTGCGGTCTGTCCCCCAAATTGAACCAAAACGCCTTTAGGATTTTCTTTTTCTACAATATTCATAATATTTTCAATATTCATCGGTTCAAAGTAAAGCCTGTCCGCAATGTCAAAATCTGTACTTAGCGTTTCCGGATTGGAATTAACCATTACAGATTCATATCCGTTGTTTTTAATAGCCCATGCCGCATGAACAGAGCAATAATCAAATTCAATTCCTTGACCAATTCTTATAGGTCCTGAACCAAGGACCATAATAGTCTCTTTGTTTGAATTTTTTTTCATTTCGCATTCTTCACCGTAAGTTGAATAATAATAAGGGGTTTGAGCTTCAAATTCTGCAGCACATGTATCAACAATTTTAAAAGATGCCTTAATATTATTTTCTTTTCTAAATTTCTCTATTTCTTCAATTGATATTCCGGTAATTTGAGATATTTCCTGATCTAAAAATCCTATTTCTTTTGCTTTTAAATAAGTTGAACAATTTAATGATTGAATAGTCGAATAGTCGGCTTTAGCTTGTAATCTGTTCTCTACTCCCTCTTTCTTAACAGTTTCATTACTTTCTATTCTGGCATCCGGCAATAACTTAGCGGTGTTAAAAAGATTCTGTTCACTATTTACCGTTTCCTGTTTACCATAAAAAATCTCCTGCTCAAAATCAACGATATTCTTAATTTTATTAATAAACCATCTGTCAATTTTAGTGATTTTATTAATCTGATCAATATCAACTCCTCTTTTTAGCGCTTCGGCAAGACGAAAAATTCTTCTATCATCTTGAATAGCCAAATCCACAATTAACTGATTGGTGGTATAATCCGAAAATTTATAGTTTAAAAGTCCTGTTCTTTTTTCTTCCGTAGAAGTTATAGCTTTTTTAAATGAACTTTCAAAAGTTCTTCCTATTGCCATAACTTCTCCGGTTGCTTTCATTTTTGTTCCTAAAAGCCTGTCCCCATAGCTAAATTTATCAAAAGGCCATTTAGGTATTTTGGTTACCACATAATCGATTGAAGGCTCAAATGCAGCAACAGTCTTACCTGTAATTGCATTTTTAACTTCATGCAAATTATATCCTATAGCTATTTTTGTTGTAACCCGCGCAATGGGATAACCAGTTGCCTTTGATGCAAGTGCAGAAGAACGGCTTACACGGGGATTTACCTCAATTACATAATATTGATTTGAAATAGTATCAAGTGCATATTGAACATTACACCCGCCTTCAATTTCTAATGCCCGAATAATTTTTAGAGCAGAAGAGCGAAGCATTTGATATTCGTTATTTGTAAGTGTCTGAGAAGGTGCGACTACAATACTGTCCCCTGTATGAATACCGATAGGATCAATATTTTCCATATTACAAACAATTATGCAAGTATCATTACTATCGCGCATAACCTCATATTCAATTTCTTTATAACCGGCAATACTTTTTTCAACCAAAACCTGATTTATAGGACTCATTGCCAGTCCTGAATGAACAAATTCTTCATACTCTTGCTCATTATGCGCGATTCCGCCTCCCGATCCGCCAAGAGTATAAGCCGGCCTTATTATTATCGGAAATCCGATCTTTTGAGAAAACTTTACTGCTTCTTCATAGCTTGAAACAATTTCACTTTGAGGAATAGGTTCACCTATCTTTTGCATAAGATTTTTAAAAAGCTCCCTGTCTTCAGCTTTTTTAATTGAGTCTATATTCGTTCCTAAAACTTTTACCTCATATTTTGCTAAAACTCCGGTATCATTAAGAGAAACAGCTAAATTCAAACCTGTTTGACCTCCTAAGCTGGCAATTAAACCGTCAGGCCGCTCTTTTTTTATAATGTAAGTAAGTGCTTCCACTGTCAAGGGCTGAAGATAAATCTTATCGGCAATATCCTCATCCGTCATAATAGTTGCTGGATTTGAATTAACAAGAATTACCTCAATTCCTTCTTCTTTTAATGCGCAGCATGCCTGTACTCCGGCATAATCAAATTCTGCGGCCTGCCCGATTACAATCGGACCTGATCCTATTACAAGAACTTTATTTATTGTTTTATTTTTCATACCTATGCCCTTTTAGCAAAAAATTAAAAGTAAAAACCAAAACTTTTATTACTTTTACGCTCCAATATTTACTTTCTTACTATTCCTTTTACTTTTTCACTCTTATCTTTTACCATTTTATTTATCCAATTATCAAATATTTCATTTGCATCAAGCGGTCCCGGTGCTGCTTCAGGGTGAAATTGCACGCTTTCAATGTTCAAAACAGGATAACTTAATCCCTCAATAGTTCCGTCATTTAAATTTTTATACGTAACAACAGCATTACTTGGCAAAGTACTTTCATCAACCGCATAACTGTGGTTTTGGCTTGTCATCATAACCTTATTTGTCTGTAAATTAATTACGGGATGATTTCCGCCTCTGTGACCGTACTTGAGTTTATACGTGTTTGCTCCAAGCACTATACTTAAAATCTGATGTCCAAGACAAATCCCAAAAATAGGAAGTTTGCCTATAAGTTCTTTTATTGTTTTTATTGAATAAGTTACATCCTGCGGATCTCCCGGACCGTTTGAAAGAAATACAGCTTCAAAATCACCTCTGATTATTTCTTCGGCTGTTACTGTTGCGGGGAAAATAGTTAAATCGCACCCTTTTTTATGTAAATTTTCAATAATATTCCCTTTTGCTCCATAATCAATAAATGCCATTTTTACACCTGAATTAGGAATTCTGATTATTTCTTCTCTTGTTACAGAAAGTACAATATTTGTATCCTGATTATGCTCAGATAGTTTTGTTTTAAGCTCCTCACCAACCTCTTGAGTTGTAACAGCAGCGTTCATCGAACCAAATTCTCTTATCTTTCTTGTCAAAGCTCTTGTATCAATTCCAGAAATTCCTATTATTCCGTTCTTTTTAAGGTATTGCGAAATTGTTTGATTACTTTTATAATGCGAATCTTTTTCACAATTGTTTTTAACAATAAATCCCATTGCTGCAGGTCTTTCACTTTCAAAATCATCTTCATTTATCCCGTAATTTCCTATTTCAGGATAAGTCATTGTAATTATCTGTCCTGCATATGACGGATCAGTTAAAATTTCCTGATAACCGGTCATTGATGTGTTAAAAACCAATTCTCCAAGGTTTGTCCCCTCTGCGCCAAAAGATTCACCTTCATAACTTGTTCCATCTTCTAATAATAATGTTGCTTTCATTCTTTTAATCCTCATCCGAAATCTTTTGATTCCGCCCTTTCTAATTTTTTATATCTTTACCATTTTTTTATATTATCTGGTTTTCTAGCCTTTATTAACTAACTGTCTATTATCCTGTCTTACTGTTTTTACAAAACAGGCACTTTCGCAACTATCTTACGTATTTACTTCCTCATTTTTACTCTTTTATCTCCTCATAAATCATTTCCATTGCTTTTATCTTATTATCAGCCGATGTAACAGCACGACCGATTACAAGATAATCAGCTCCTTCTTTGATAGCAATTGCAGGAGTTGCCGCTCTTTTTTGATCATTTTTTAATGACCATTCAGGTCTTATGCCCGGGCAAAGAACTTTAAAATCACTGCCGCAAATTTCTTTTATCTTTTTTGCCTCCCACGTGCTTGCTACAACACCATCTAAACCACTATCTTTTGCAAGCTTAGCAAGTTTTAAAACATAATCATTTGCCTTTGTTGATATTCCAAGCTCTTTTTGCAAAATTTCATCCGAAAGACTTGTCAAAACAGTAACGCCTAAAATTAACGGCTCTTTTTTGTTAAGCGCCAAAGCTTGGGCTTTGGAGTTCTTAACACATTGTTTCATCATATCCGCACCGCCCAAAGTGTGAACATTGAAGAAACTTGCACCGCGTTTGACAATATTTTCACTTGCTTTTGCGACAGTATTTGGAATATCAAGAAGTTTAACATCCAGAAAAAATTCAAGTCCTTGCTCTGCCATAAAATCGATTATTTCATTTCCGTTTTGTGTATATAATTGAAGACCTACCTTAAAAACTCCTACGTAATCTTTAAGCTCCATAATTAAATTTTTAGCTTCCTCAATTGTATCCACATCAAGCGCCAGCACAATCTTTTCTTTTATATTTTTATTTATTGTTATCATTTTCATTTCTCTCCCATTGCAGTTGAACAAAGCTTGTTTGCTCTATCGCCTATTACCTGTTCCCCATTTGCTATAACGCTAATCACTTTTCCTTTAAATTCCATTTCCTCAAACGGAGTTATTTTACATTTTGTTTTAAATTCATCTGCCCTAACTGTATATATAGTATCAGTATCAATTATAGTTAAATTAGCTGGTTGAGCTATTTTTATTTGTCCATGATTTTTTAAATTCAGTATTTTAGCAGGATTAATACTTAGTTTTTCAACCAATTGATTAAATGTCAAATGCCCTGCATCAACAAGTTTAAAGGTTGCACCCAATGCCGTTTCAAAACCAACAATACCAAAAGGGGCTTCAGCAAAAAGTTTTGTTTTTTCTTCAAGTGAATGAGGAGCATGGTCCGTTGCTATGCAATCAATTGTTCCATCTTTTAAACCTTCAATTACAAAATTTAAATCCTCACAACTTCGAAGCGGTGGATTCATTTTAAAACGTCCGTCTTCCGTTTCATCTTTTTTTGTAAAAGAAAAATAATGCGGAGCTGTTTCACAAGTTAAATTTAAACCTTCTTTTTTTGCCTGCCGGATTAACTCTATTGCTTCTTTTGTTGAAATATGTGCAAAGTGCAGTTTACCGCCTACTTCGCGCAACGCATTAATTTCTCTTTCAACACAAATTGCTTCTTCTTCTGCGTGTGAAATTATAAGTTCACCGGACAAAAGAGCCTCTTTAAATAAATTTATATTTTCAATAGGCTTGCCGTCATCTGAAAAAGCAACTGCTCCGGCTTCTTTTAAAGATTTAAAATCAGTTAATTCTTCACCTTTAAGTCCTTTTGAAACTGCACAAATAGGGTAAAATCCTATTCCTTCAGCTTTACTAATTGTATATTTTAATGTCTCTGCATTATCAATGACCGGGTTTGTATTAGCCATAGGACAAATAGCTGTATAACCGCCCGCCAAAGCCGACTGGATTCCTGTTTCTATTGTTTCTTTATACTCAAAACCGGGTTCACGCAAATGACAATGCATATCAATAAATCCCGGAACAATAATTTTTCCGGAATAATCAATTCCTTCGCCTTCAATACCCTTTGCAATTTCTGAAATAACGCCATTTTCGATTTTTATATCTAAAATACCGTTAATATTATCTATTGGACTAACTATTCTTGCATTTTTGAGTATCACTTTTGATCCCCCATTAACAAATCTAAAACCGCCATTCGCACAAAAACACCATTGTGAGCTTGCTCTAAGATTGTTTTGCCATACTCACTGTCTAAAATTTCGGAAGATATTTCAACATCACGATTTACCGGTCCCGGATGCATAACCAGCACATCTTTTTTCGCAAATTTTTGAAGTTTTTTCATTGTCAATCCGTAATCGTGCATATAGTCAAAAATCGGAATTCTATCCTCCAATCTTTCTCTTTGAACTCTCAAAAACATTGCTGCATCAGCATTTTCAAGAGCTTCTTCAAATTTTTCCGTAAATATTACATCTTGAGTCTCGTCTTTAAAATACTTTGGAGCACAAAACCAGATATCTGCACCAAATTTTTTCAAAAGTTTCACATTAGAATGAGCAACTCTTGAGTGGCGGACATCTCCTATTATTGCAATTTTTTTACCTTCAACCGAGCCCAAATGTTTTTTCATTGTATAAAAATCAAGCAAAGCCTGAGTAGGGTGGGCATGATTTCCATCCCCGGCATTTATAAAAGCAACGGGACAATTTACTTCCGAAATTGTTCTTTCAATAATTCCTGATTCACTGTGCCTGATTACAATACCATTAATTCCTATTTCATAAAGATTCTCAATAGTATCTTTCATCGATTCGCCTTTAGATAAAGATGATTTGCTTGTATCAAAATTATAAACATGAGCCCCAACTTATTTGCTGCCATTTCAAAGCTAAAATGTGTACGGGTTGAATTTTCAAAAAACATCAAAACAACGTGCTTACCAAAGCAAGTTGAAAGAGTTTTATCTTCTTCAAATTTTGAAGCTAAGTCAATAATTTCAAGTATTTTTTCATTACTTAAATCATTAATATCAACTAAGTTACGCATTAACTACCTCCCGACTCCCCGGTTTAACAACAGGAAGCCTTTTTTCGCAAAGCGGACAATTATCAGGTTGATAAGTTACCGGACTCACCTGTAAAAGTGATGTAATATTATAATCCGTTTGCCCGTTTGTCCTATCTACTATACAAGCAACTCCTATTATTTCCGGCTCAAATTCTTTTATTGCTTTTTTTGTTTCTTTAATTGTTCTTGCTGTTGTAATTACATCTTCTAAAATTATTACTTTTTCACCTTTTTTTAATTTATAATCCCGTCTTAGTTGTAAAAATCCATCTTTTCTCTCAACAAAAAGATTTCTTTTTCCGCACTGTTTTGCAGTTTCATAACCGATAATTACCGCCCCTATTGCAGGAGAAACAATCGTATCAAATTCAATATCCGCAAGTTTTTTTGCTAACTCTTTGCCGAGTTTTTCAACTACCTTAGGATTTTCGTATAATTTTGCGCACTGAAAGTAAGTATCGGAATGTAATCCCGAAGTCAGACAAAAATGTCCCTTTAACAATCCGTTATTTTCTTCTAATAATTTTTCTATGTTTTCTGACATTTTATCTCCTTTTTTAAGTTTTTATTTTTTGTCATGTTGAATTTATTTGGCTGCTTTTGCCGTTGAGCTTGAGAAACGTGAAAATGTCTGGTTCCCCACAGCATCTTGCTGGATAGATCCTGAAACAAGTTCAGGATGACGTGAGTAGCTTTTTTTGCAATTCCAGCAAAGTTTTAAATCCGTTTATATCCATAAACTTTTCCAAATCATCTACCAATCTTTCTGCTATATCAGGATGAGTAAAATTAGCCGTTCCTACTTGAACAGCCTTTGCGCCTACAGAGAAAAATTCTAAAACATCCTCAAACGAGTAAATTCCGCCTATTGCAATTACGGGTATATCAATTACTTTACTGATTCTATCAATAAATGAAAGCGCAACCGGTTTAACTGCACGACCTGAAAGTCCACCTGCAACAGTTTTTTTATTGAATTGTCCGTTAGTAAATTCAAGCTTAATTCCCATCCCTCTTACCGTATTTATTGCAGAAACCGCATCTGCTCCGGCACTTTGGGCAGCTTCGGCTATTTCTTCAGCACTTGTTACATTTGGTGAAAGCTTCACAATAAGACAATTCTCATAATGATTTCTAACCATCAAAACAAGTTCATATAAAGCTTGTTTATTCACCCCAAATTCAATACAGCCGCATTTAACATTAGGGCAGGAAACATTAAGTTCAATAGCTTTAATGTCATTTTTTTGGGCAATTTTTGCCAGTTCAATATAATCTTCGGGAGTATTCCCCGCAACATTTAAAATAAAATTAATATCATTTTGTCTTAAAACGGGCAGTTTTTTCTCTAAAAATGCTTGAATACCTACATTTTCAAGCCCGATTCTGTTAATCATTCCGCCATAAGTTTCAAAAATTCTCTCACCTTCGTTTCCCATACGAGGTTCAAGTGTAATTCCTTTGGTAACAATCGCACCAAGTTTTTTAACATCACAAAACTCATTAAACTCATTATTATAGCCGTAAGTTCCGGAAGCTGTAATTATAGGATTTTTCAGCTTAAAATCTTTAATTTTAAGTGTTGAATCTAAAACATTCACTGCCATAAGACCTCCTCTCCTTTAAAGACAGGTCCGTCTTTGCATACCGTTTTATTTATAATTTTGTTTCCCTGTTTAATCTTTATCACACATCCTCTGCAAATGCCTATTCCGCATGCCATAACTTTTTCCATGCAAACATCACATTCAATCACATATCTCTGGGCTGCTTGGGCAACAAATTTTAAAACAGGATACGGAGCACAAGAAACTATTTTTTCAGGATTAAACTCTGTTATAAGTTTTTCTAAATACTCACAAATACTTCCTTTATTCCCGTTTGAACCGTCATCGGTGGAAATAAAGTTAAAATCCGCTCCCAATATGCTTTCTTCGTTTAAAAATCCAGCGGCAAAAAAGGTTTCTGCTCCGGCTTCTTTTAATTTCTTATTTAAAGACAACAAAGGAGCAACGCCAATTCCTGCTCCAATCAATAAAGTTTTTTTATTTTCAATTTTAAACCTGTTTCCTAAAGGTGCTGAAAATTCAAGATTGTCTCCGATATTTAAACCTGCAATGTATTCTGTTCCTTTGCCTCTTTTTTTCATTAATATTGTTATGATATTATTTTCAAAACCAGCAATACTGAAAGGTCGTCTGAGAGTGAGTCCTTCACACAAAATCGAAATATATTCTCCCGGTTCAATTTTACTGAGATTGGGCGCAAAAATCTGAACAGAGTAAACATTTTTGTTTATTTGTTTAATCTCCTTAACCGTTCCCGATTGATTTTTTCTTATGTCTCCCGTTTGGCTTGGTGTAACCTCTGCCATACTGATTTCCATTATTATGAAACCCCTCCGCTGATATATTTTTTTTGTCAATTTTTACTGTATCAGTTAAAAAAAAGAAAAGCCCTAGCTTTTCTCCCTCTTATATTTTATTGTTTAATCTTAAATTTTTACTGATTATTTTCATTTTCCTGAGTCCCCAATATACCTTTAGACTATTATAAAACTATAAAAATTTTGAGTCAATTTTATTTAACAAATTGTTTACAAACTTAAAACATGCTCAGCCGAGATTAATTGCTCAAATTCTTCTTCGCTAATCAAATTATTTCTTAAAACATGTTCTTTTACGGTTAAACTGTTATCTTTTAAACTATTGGAAATTTCCGAAAGCTTTTCATACCCCAATTTTGGCAAAAGTGCCGTTAAAATTGCTGTGCTTGAATGCAATTCCTCTTTTAATTTTGCTTCATTAGCTTTAATCCCGTCAATACATTTCTGGGCAAAAATTCTGTTTGTATTTATAAGCAAATTCAAACTTTCTAAAAGAGAAAATGCAATTAAAGGCATATTATGGTTCAGCTCCAATTGCCCCAGAGATGAAGCATGACTTATTATAACATCATTTCCAAGTACTTTAAGCCCGACCTGTCCGACCATTTCTGTAATAACAGGATTTACCTTACCGGGCATGATAGATGAACCTGCCTGAACAGAAGGCAAAATTATCTCCTTATAAGATGACATCAATCTCAAATCATTTGATATTTTTATTAAATTTGTGGCATGAGCTTTTAAAATTCCGGAAACTTCACTAAAAACATCTGCATTCTGGGTATTTTCAACCAGATTTTCAGCTCTTGCAAGACCGAGACCAGTTAAATCTCTTAAACTTTCAATGACTTGAAAAATATATTTTTTTGGCGCTCCCAATCCTGTTCCTATAGCTGTCCCGCCAATATTTACGACTCTCAGACGCTCTTCGCACTTATAAATTCTCCATCTGTCTCTTGAAACCGCTTCCGCATAAGCTGAAAATTCTTTGCCTAAAGTTGTTAAAACAGCCTCTGTAAGCTGTGTTCTTCCTATCTTAACTATAGCAGAAAATTCCTTTTCTTTTCTCTCTAAAGCCTCTTGCAATTCAACCACAGATTTTTCAAGTTCTCTGAATTTATATATCGCAGCGATTTTTAAAGCCGTAGGAAAAGTATCATTCGTTGATTGATACTTATTTACGTCGCCCAAAGGCGATATAATATCGTAACTGCCTTTTTTCTCATCCAGAATTTCTAAAGCCCTGTTTGCAATTACTTCATTAACATTCATGTTCAAAGAAGTTCCTGCTCCGCCTTGAAATGCGTCTACTACAATGTATTTATTCAGTTTTCCTTCAGACATTTCTTTGCATGCCTGAATAATAGCTTGTTCTTTGTTTTTTAATTCCAGTCTATTTATGTCTGAAATAGTTTTTGCACATGCTAATTTCACTAACCCATAGGCTTTGATAAAATCTTCATCAATTTTGTAACCGGACACAGCAAAATTTTTCACGGCACGTTTAGTATGAATGCCAATGTAAGAATTTTTTGGAATTTCTATTATTCCTAAGATATCGTGTTCGGTTCTCATTAATTTTTCTTTACTTTTATTTCTTTTAGTAAATTTATTTTACTAAAAACAAAAATATTTATAAATTGTTAAGAATTGTAAAGTTGAATTTTAAAAAAGCAAAATTAGCCTGCAATGCTGGGATTGAGCACATAGTATCCAATAAGAGGATTTTTTGCGGGCAATAATTCTTATCCTCTTTACTTGTAATAAATATAGGGGTTTACAAAAACTCGTTGTGTTTGATAAAATTAAAGTGAATCGTAGTTAGAAAAGAGGTAAATTATGCCCGCAGTGTCACCAATAGTAGAAGCAGCAAAAAACATACAAAGATGTAAAGCTATTATGAAAAAAAGAGGAGATTTAACACACCTAAAAAAATCTTTTAACTGTACTCCATTGGATGAGAAGTTTTTATCTCCCAAAGAACGTGACGCTCTTTCAAATAAAGCAAAAAAATTAACAAAAGAGATGCAAGATAAAATTAAGAGTCTTGAAATGTGGGAAAATCTATTTGGAAAAAAAGTTAACGTCAGCCCAAAGGGTACAAAAAAGGCTACTGGAGGAACAGGGGACGTATTCATAAGTAGCCATGAAGATTATATAAGAGTAAAAAAACAAAGAAATAATTAAAAGTAAACTATGGATTGAGCAAGTAAGCAGGGTGCGTTAATGCTTTAAATAAACAAGTTTAATTTTTTTGCGCCCAAACGCACCGTCATAAAGTAAGCAGCAAGTAGGGCGGATTCCCTAATCCACTACCACAAAAACGGGTTGCTTTTTTATTTTCTGACTTCTTCATAAATAAGCTTTGCGCTTTCAAACGGCTCCAGAGCTCTTTCAAAAATACCCAGAGAATAGGCTATTGTAAGCCCGTAATTAGTTATCGGAACATTGGCTTCCCTTGCCTTCAAAATACGTGATAAAATTTCACGTCTGTTTGTCATGCAGGCTCCGCAATGGATTATTAACGCATAATCTTTTATATTTTGCGGAAAATCATGCCCGGCATAGTGTTCAAATTCAAGTTTCTTCCCTGTGTATTGAGTAAGCCAGCGGGGAATTTTAACTCTGCCGATATCATCGCTTATTGCATGATGTGTGCATGATTCACAAATCAGGATTTTATTGCCTGATTGTAATTTTTCGATAGCTAATGTACCTTTGACAAATTCGTTCAATTCACCCTTAAGCCTTGCAAAAAGTATTGAAAAAGATGTTAATTTAATATTTCTCGGAACATCAGCAGAAACTTTTAAAAATGCCTGTGAATCTGTAATCACTAAAGTCGGAGGAGTTTTAAGATTTTCTAAAGTTCTTCTTAGTTCACGTTCTTTTGTGACAATTGCAATAGAATCATTATCCAATAAATCTCTGATAGTCTGTACCTGAGGTAAAATCAATCTGCCTTTTGGAGCTTCAAGGTCAATCGGTACAACTAAAACAGCTGTTTCACCTGCTCTAAGCAAATCAGAAGCGATTGAAATATCTTTAAAAAATTCTTCCGGAACATTTTTTATTATTGCCTGTTTTAAATCGTCAATTCCTTGATTTAAAAGTGCCGAAGTATAAACAATTTGAACATTGTATTTTTTTATTTCTTCTAATTTTTTTGCTGAAATCTCGCCTTCATCTGTTTTATTTAAAACAACAATGAAAGGGATTTTGCGAATTTGAAACTCTTCAATAAGTAACGTTTCAAATTCGCAAAATCCTTCATAATCACATGCAATTATTGCTAAATCGATTCTGTCAATAATTTTTTTTGTTTTTTCAACTCTTTTGAGCCCCAGAGCTCCTTCATCATCAATTCCTGCAGTATCAACAAACAAAACAGGACCTAAGGGAAGCAATTCCATCGATTTTTCAACCGGATCCGTTGTTGTTCCGGCTGTTTCTGAAACAATTGAAATATCCTGTTTTGTCAGAGCATTTAAAATGCTTGATTTACCGACATTTCTTTTACCGAAAATTCCTATATGTATTCTCATTCCTTTTGGCGTACTCTGTGCCTGACCAACCACATTTACCTCCGTTCCTTTAATCGTGTTTTGAATTTTTTCCCAATAAAATTTTTCACGTCATTGCGAGGAGTGAGTTTAACGAACGATGCAGCAATCCAAATATTTTTTTGGATTGCTTCGGCTTTTTTCAAGCCTCGCAATGACAAAAATATTAACTTACTATTTCATTTTATCATACAAATGTTTTTATGTTAAAATTAATCTAAAGAAAAAGGAGAAACAGAAGTATGACAAGACCAATGACTATTACGGAAAAAATTTTAGCTGACCATGCAGGACTTGAAAGTGTTAAACCTGGAGATTTAATTACTGCAAAAGTTGACATAACTCTTGCAAATGATATTACCGGTCCTGTTGCTGTTAAAGAATTTAAAAAAACAGGTGCACAAAAAGTTTTTGATAAAGACAGAGTTGTATTTGTTCCTGACCACTTCGTTCCGAACAAAGATATTAAATCAGCTGAACAGGTAAAAATTCTTAGAGAATTTTCCAGAGAGCAGGATTTAAAAAATTTCTTTGAACTCGGCCGAATGGGTATTGAACATACGTTATTGCCTGATTTAGGAATTGTAGGACCCGGGGATTTAGTCATAGGTGCGGACAGTCATACTTGTACTTACGGGGCTTTAGGCGCTTTTTCAACAGGTGTAGGCTCAACTGATTTAGCCTGCGCAATGGCATCAGGAGAAACCTGGTTTATGGTTCCGGAGACTATTAAAGTTGAATTTAACGGTGAATTGAATAAATGGGTAAGCGCAAAAGATTTAATCTTGTTTTTAATCGGACAAATAGGTGTTGACGGCGCCTTGTACCAATCTCTTGAAATTGGCGGAAGCACAATTGAAAATATGGGAATGGACGGACGTTTTACTATTTGCAATATGGCAATTGAAGCAGGTGCTAAAAACGGAATTATCGTTCCCGATAAAATTACAGAAGAATTTGTTAAAAACAGATGCCAAAGACCTTATAAATTTTATAAAAGCGATGAAAATGCCGAATATGCAAAGGTTTTAAAATATGATGTGTCAGAAATTGAGCCTCAAGTTGCATTCCCCCACTTACCGGAAAACACAAAACCAATTTCGCAAGTCGGGGATATTAAAATTGACCAAGCTGTAATCGGAAGCTGTACAAATGGAAGAATTTCGGATTTAAAAATTGCTGCTGAACTTCTTGAAGGGCGTAAAGTTCATAAAGATGTACGTTTAATAATTTTACCAGGCACTCAGGATATATACTTAGAGGCAATTGAAAAAGGTTATGTTCAAATATTCATAAAAGCCGGCGGAGCTTTTTCAACTCCGACTTGTGGACCTTGCTTAGGCGGGCATATGGGTATTCTGGCGAAAGGTGAACGTGCAATTTCTACTACTAACAGAAATTTTGTAGGAAGAATGGGACACACAGAAAGCGAAGTTTACCTTGCGTCTCCTGCAATAGCTGCAGCAAGCGCAGTACTTGGTAAAATCGCTTCACCGGAAGAATTAGTGAGAAGTGAAAAGTGAGAAGTGGGAGGTGAAGAGAACTCTAATTTTTCTCACTTCTCACCACTCACCTCTCACTAAAAATAAAGGATGCCATAATGAATAAAAAAATTGTTGTACTGAAAGGCGACGGAATAGGACCTGAAGTTGTTGATCAGGCATTAAAATCTTTAGATGCTGTTTGTCAAAAATTTAATCATAATTTTGAATACACTGAAGCTCTTATCGGTGGTGTAGCAATTGATAAATTCGGTGTACCGCTGCCTGATGAAACACTTGAACTTGCTAAGAAATCAGACGCTGTTTTTCTTGGCGCAGTAGGAGATTGGAAATATGATAAATTAGATCCTGCAATAAGACCTGAAAAAGGTTTACTGGGTATCAGAAAAGGTTTGGGATTATTTGCAAACCTTCGTCCCGTAAAAATATTTGATGAATTGGTTTCATCTTCACCCTTAAAAGAAGATTTGATTAAAGGTGCAGATATTATGATTATCAGAGAACTTACTGGCGGAATTTATTTTGGAGAACCAAAAGGTGAAAGAATGCAAAATAACGAAAAAACTGCCTTTAATACCATGATTTATAAAGAAAGTGAAATAAGAAGAATTGCAAAAGTTGCGTTTGAAATTGCTATGAAAAGGAATAAAAAAGTTTGTTCTGTTGACAAGGCGAACGTTTTAGACGTTTCAAGATTTTGGCGAGAAATTGTTACTGAAGTCTCAAAAGATTATCCTGAAGTTGAACTCTCGCACCAATACGTAGATAATGCGGCGATGCAATTAATTATTAAACCTAAACAATTTGATGTAATATTAACAAGTAATTTATTCGGGGATATTTTATCAGATGAAGCCTCTGTTTTATCCGGATCTTTAGGGCTTTTGCCAAGCGCAAGTTTATCTGAAGGCTCTATTGGTATGTTCGAACCTTGTCATGGTTCTGCGCCTGACTTTAAAGGGTTGGATAAGCTTAATCCTATTGCAACGATTTTATCAGCAGCTATGATGTTAAAGTATGGTTTTGATATGCAAGAAGAAGCCGAAGCAATTGAAAATGCTGTTGATTCAGTGCTAAAAGAAGGTTACCGCACAGAAGATATTCTAAAAAAAGAAGGCAAAAAACTTGTCGGAACAAGCAAAATGGGTGATTTGATTGCTCAAAAAGTGAGTGATGAGAAGTGAATGGTTAGAGGGAAAGCTCTTCTCACCACTCACCTTTCACAAAAAGCATAAGTTGAAAGGATTAAATAAAATATGAACAACCCTTTTTTTTATGATGTAACATTACGCGATGGAAATCAGGCGTTGAAAAAGCCCTGGAACACTCAGGAAAAAGAAATCATTTTTAATAAACTTCTTGCCCTCGGCGTTCAAGGTATTGAAGTAGGTTTTTCAGGTGCTTCTGATATGGACTTTGAGGCTTGCTCGCATTTAGCAAATTTAGCTCCTGAAAACGTTGTTATATCCGGACTTGCAAGAGCTGTTAAACGCGATATTGATAAGGTTGCACAGGCAATAAAAAATGCTCCGAAGCCTCGTATTCATACATTTATTGCGATGAATCCACTCGGGCTTGAATATGTTTTGAAAAAACCGCTAAAAGAAGTCAAAAAAATCGCAATTGATGCTGTAAGTTATGCAAAGAATGTTCTGCCTTCTTATGGCGAAGTTCAATTTTCCGTTGAACATTTTGGCGATTGCAGAGAGAATTTAGATGAAGTAATCGACTCTCTTAAAGATATTGTTAAAGCAGGAGCTGATGTTATAAACTTGCCAAATACCGTTGAACGTTTTCGCCCGATGGAATTTATTGAAATGGTAAGAAAAGTAAGATTATCGCTGCCGGAAGATATTGTAGTTGCGGTTCATTGTCATAATGACCTTGGAATGGCATCTGCTACAACAGTGGAAAGCTATTTTGCAGGAGCAACACAGCTTGAATGCAGTTTAAACGGACTTGGAGAAAGGGCAGGCAATACAAATATTTATGAAGTAGCTATCGCACTTTATAATTCAGGAGTTGATGTGCCTTTAAATATGCAAAACATCTACGAAACAGCTATTTTAACTTCAGAGATGGCAAACGTTCCTATCTGGGAAAAAGCACCAATCATAGGGCACGATGCACTTGCTCATAGAAGCGGAATACATCAAGATGGAGTAGTTAAAACAAAACATCTTGAAAAAGGTGCTTACCGTGCTTTTAATCCTGAGTTAATAGGTCGTACAGGTGCTGAAAAACTTGGATTTACAAGTCAATCAGGAAAAACAGCAATCTTTGAATTAATAAATTCAACTCCATACCAAATTTCAATCCAAGAAGCAGTTTATCTTACGCCTTTTGCAAAAAATAAAGCGGAAAAAGTAGGTGAACTTTCCATAAAACAACTGCTAAAGCTTTATTTTGACGAAATTTGCAATGTAAAAGGTGCTTTTAAATTAAACAATTTTACAAAAATAAGTGATGATAAATTCACTTTAAGTTTCAATCATAATGATAAAGAATTCGATGTTATAATCAAAGGTTCGGGACCGCTTGATGCTTGTATTAATGCTTTAAAAAAGGTCGGATTTCCTCTTGAGCTGGAACACTACGAACAACACGCAATTGAAGATTTAGAAAGTGAAAAAGAAAAAGCTAAAGCAATGAGTGTACTTCATTTTACTCATAAAGGCAGCACAATAATTACCCGAGCAGTCCATGATTCAACTGCACAAGCTAATGTCCAAGCTGTATTTAACGCATTGAATCTAATGCATAATCAATAAATAACGTTAATATTTGTAATTTTATTTATAAATTTTGTTATATATGTAGCAAAATTTATTTTTTTGTGTATAATATTTAAATCAAGTTGAATCGTATAGTTTATATTTTGGAGATAAGTTATTTTGAAAGTAATTAATAATTTTACTTGCAGTAATTTTTTATTTTCTTATGAGGCTCACAATACCAACAGACTTTCTGTGCCTAAAAATCAGACGTTAAATGATACATTTGTTAAATCAAACTCTTTACCTCAGGTAAGTTTTGGTAAAAATGTTACTCAAGAAGTTTTAAATGAATTAAATTCTAACAAATCTTTACACCAAATTCATATTGGATACAATAAATTAGAAAAATTTCTGACAGGGTTCTTGGGACTTACTGATGAAGGATATTCGGGTTCACACCATAAATTTAGCAAAGAAGGGCTAAAAAGACCTTTAGAATTGTCAGGGCATGGCAAAGAAGCAAGATGGGAAGACATAAGAGATGTAAGGAAACTCATGAAAACCATTCTTGCATAGTTTTAGCTTTTGCTTATATCTTCTTCAAAACCTTCTCAAGCCGTTCAAGTTTTTTTATGTCTGTTCCAATTCCGCATAAAAGCATTACTGATTTTTCGTTTGCTTTTTCGTCTTCAATTTTGTTATTATACAAAAAGTCTGAAAATTCAAAACCGCTTAAATTCGGTGTTTTTATCAAAATTTTTGTAGGATCGTCACTTTCATAAAATTCACAAGTTGAAGTGTTTTTTTTCATCTTTTCAATGTTTTTAATTAATTCCAAGATTTTAGCCCTGCCTCTTTTGCTATTTAAGAAATTTATATTCTTCTCAATACTTGCAAGTAAAGGATAAGAAGGGCTTGTGGTTGATGTTAAGTCAAGAGAAGATTTTACATCAATTTCAATATTACAATGTAAAAGTGCACTGGGATTTAAACCGCCTGCTGTTTTATGCAAGGATTGAATTACAAAATCTGCACCCTGATAAATTGCAGAACATGGAAGTTTATCGCAAAAAGGATATAATGCACCATGTGCTTCATCTACAATTAAGTATGTACTATATTTTTGACAAATTTCTTTTATTTTTTTTATATTAGAAACAATTCCTTCATAAGTGGGTGACGTTACAATTATTGCTTTTATTTTATTCTGTTTTAAATATTTTTCCGTTTCTTCTGCTAAAGTTTTTGTACAAAAACCCCATTCTTTATCTTCTTTCATTTCATAAAAAACGGGAATTGCTCCTGCAAGTTTAATTGCATTTTCGTGGCAAGGATGTGCATTTTTCCAAACAAGTACTTTTTCACCCGGTTTTACGCAGGCAAGAACTGCTGTAATAATACCGCTGGTAGAACCATTAGTTAAAAAATAAGTTGACTTAGTTCCATAAATTTTGCTTGCTTTTTCCTGAGTTGCTTTCAAAGCTTCTTGAGGGTTATGCACATTGGTTTCTGATATGTCATATTTGTAAAAGTGCTTTAATTTTGGAAAAATAAAAAAATGCTGTGCATGAGATGGTGTTGTAAACAAGCCAATCTCAGTTTTCTTCTTTAAAATATTTATTAAGCTCATAAATTCTCTATCATTTGCTCTTCAAATTTTTTAATTTCTTCAAGCGCTGTCGGTATTATAGTCTTAAAAGCATGAAAAACCATAGGATCAAATTGAGTGCCCGACATCTCTTCAAGTTTTGCCATAGCCTCTTCATGAGACAAACCTTTTCTGTAGGAACGATTTGAAATTAAACCGTCATAAGCATCTGCTATTGATATTATTTTTGAGTTCAAAGGAATTTCATCCCCTTTAACTCCATGAGGATAACCTTTACCGTCAAATCTTTCATGATGATATTTAATTATTTCCACAACATCTTTTAATTGCTTTATATCTTCCAGAATTTTAACTCCATGATTTACATGTTTTTTAATAATTTCAAATTCTTCATTTGTAAGCTCTTCTGTTTTATTTAATACCTCTTCAGGAATTCCTATCATACCAATGTCATGCAAAAGCCCTGCCAGTTGAAGTTTTCCAAAATCTTCTGCGGGCAGATTAAAATATTTTGCTATTCTTAAAGAAAAGAATGTTACCCTGCGGCTTCTGCCAAGAGTAAAAGAATCTTTTGCATCTAAAGTTTCTATGATAGCTTTAATCGTGCCTGAAAAAAGCTCTTTTAAATCATATATCAACCTGTCGTTTTCTTGTTTTAACTGATAATATTCAATTCCTGTTTTGACAATTGTCAACAATTCTGAAGGTTCCCAGGGTTTCTTAATATATCTGTAAATTTTTCCGTAATTAATAGCATCTATTAATATTTGAGAATCAGAGTATGCCGTTACAAGTAACCTTACACTCTGAGGATAAAGCTCATAGCTTCTTCTTAAAAATTCAACACCATCCATCTCATCCATTTTATGATCAGAAATAATTAAATCTACAGGATTATCTTTCAGTATATTTAAGGCTTCAATAGGAGAAGTTGTTTTAATAATATAAAAATCTTGTCTTAATGTTCTATAAAGAAGAGCCAAGTTATCTTCTTCATCATCAACAAGTAAAACTTTAAATTTATCATCTGTTAAATCTTTTTTCAACTCTTATTTCTCTTTCATTTTTATAGGTAATTGAATTGTAAATTTTGTTCCTTTATCTTCAACACTATCAACCGATATCGTTCCATTATGTCTTTGTATGACTTTATAACTGATAGATAAACCCAACCCTGTACCTTCACCTACCGGCTTTGTAGTATAAAAAGGATCAAAGATTTTATTAAGCTGCTCTTTATTCATTCCGCAACCACTATCTTCAAATTCTATTATAACATCTTTTTCCTTTTTTTGTATTCTTATATTAATAGTACCTTTTTCTTTAATTGCATAGCAGGCATTATCTAAAATATTCATAAATACTTGATTCAATTGCCCTCCATATCCTTCTATCAATGGCAATTTTTCTTCATATTCTTTTATAATTTCGACTTTATTCTTAAGTTTATTATGTAAGATATTCAATGTTGTATCAATTTCTTTGGGTAAATTTATATCACTTACAACCATTTCATCGAGTCTGGAAAAATTCTTTAAATCCAAAATTATATTTTTTGTCCTTTCAGTTCCTTCCTGACAGCTTTTTATAAGCATTGGCAAATCTTCTTTTATAAAATCCAACTCGACTTTTTCTTTTAATTCTTTTAATGCTTGTTTTTTTTCTTCACTCAAATCTTCTTCAAAAGATTCATATAAATTTATAATTTCTGTCAGTGCCTTAGAATAGTTTTTTAAATGAACCATATTTCCATGAATAAAATTTATAGGATTATTTATTTCATGAGTAATTCCTGCGACCAATTCCCCCAAAGAACGCATTTTTTCACTGTGAACTATCATTGATTGGGTGTTTTTCAATTCTTCATTTGCATTCTCTAACTCTTTTGTTCTTTCTTTTACTTTATTGTCCAATTCTGTATACAAAATCTGAAGATTTTCAGCCATTTGATTATATGTATTAATTAGTTTATTAATCTCAAAATATTTTGTAAATTTAAACCTGTGTTCAAAGTTACCTTCAGCTAATTCTTTAGAACCTTTTACAAGGTCTAATAACGGATTTATAATAACTTTTGTCAGGTAATAAGATGCTATTAAACCAAATGTTAAAAAAGCTAGAACCAAACGCTGCAAGCTATCTTGAAAAATAACTAACTGATTATGAATATCACTTTGAAATATAAGCATTTTATTCACAAAAAACAACGCATAAATAGCTACACCTAAAGTTGCTGATGCAACAAGGATACTCATCGTTAAACCTATAGCTGTACTTACTTTTATTTGTCTCCTAAATTTTATTTTCACTGCTTATTTTCCTTATTCGAATCTAGGAAGTTAGTTCTCCGTAATGTTATTATAAAATGATCGGCCGATTTTTCTTTTGGGTTTATCTAAAATTACACCCATAACCCAGCCTAATCCGCCCAAAATAATACTTGCAGGGATAATTTTCTCTAAAGTCCCTAAAACAGAATAATAGTCTAAAGTCATACTCTGAAACAATGAAGCAGCTCCCATAATTAATATAGAAAAACTTGCAAATACAGCCGCTAATCTTTTCTTTTGAGAAACACTTTTTTTACCCATTTTTACCTGTTAATATCTTCCATATTTTTTTTCATACAAAATTGTACCAATTTTATTTTATCAAAAATTGTGAGATTTTTAAATCGTCCTGCTAAAGTATAAAAATTGTTATCCTTTTTTTCTATTTTTATAGGCTGAAACTTACATTTTATAATATTATTATCTGTTAAATTTATGCATAAATCATAATCCTCGTCTATCTTTAAGGACTCTCTTATTTTAAGTTTTACTCCACCTACAGACAAATCTATAGATGTTGATTTATAGACTTTATTATTTAATATAAGATCCAATTCTTTTATAAATTCTACCCTTGAAAACATTCTTCTTTGCAAAAATCTATGTTTTTTGGGCATTGAAACTACAACTTTATTTCCTTCAACTTTTACTATACCGGAATTAAAGTATAACATTCCATTTTTAGTCTGAGAATAAAATTCCATTACTTTTTTTGGAATAATTTCTTCAGGAGCATAAAATAATTCTAAAGCAAAAAAGCTATCTTTTACATCCAAAATTTTTCCTTTATTTGATTTTCTAAAATTTTGCGGAACAATACTTATTATCTGGTTTTTTTCTAATAATTCATTCATTTAAATGCCCTTTCAAATTAACTTACTTTTGCATTTGCGGCAGTTACTTTTATAACTCCGACTGATCTTGCTTTTGTATTTGAACTGATTTCATTATAAGACATAATTGTAATTTGCGGATAAGTTCTTTCTATAAGTTTTCTAAATGCTATTCTTATTGGTGAGGAACAAAGTATTACAGGTTGGTTTCCTGTTGAAGATATTGCTTTTTCAAGCTCAATATTCATACTATCAAGTAATTTTCTTGTAAATTCAGGATCAAGAGTTAAATTTTGTCCATCAGGGCTTACACCTTGAGCAATTATATTCTCAGCATCCGGCGCAAGCGTTACTGCCAAAAGTTCTCCGACATCAGATAAATTTTGTTTGCAAATAGTTCTTGCCAATGCTCTTCTTGTTTGCTCAGTCAGATAATCAGGATGTTTATTAATTTTAATTTGCAAACTGAGCGTTTCTAAAATAGTCTTCAAGTCTCTTACAGGGACTCTTTCGTTAAGTAAGTTTTGCATAACTTGCTGAACATCCGAAACACTTAATTCTTTCATTAAATCACTGACATAATCTTCTGAAGTTTCTTTTTTCAGGTTTTCTATCAATTGCTGAACATCCGCGCGTGATAAAATTTCTGCAGCATTTTTCTTGATTATTTCAGTTAAATGAGTAGAAACTACAGCTGAAGGGCTTACAACAGTATAACCGTAAGTTTCGGCATAATCTTTGTCTTTTTCTTCAATCCATAAAGCAGGCAGACCAAAAGCCGGCTCGATAGCACTGATGCCGCTTAATCTTGAGTTTTCATTATCGCCTGACGAATTCATTGCAAGACTTCTATCAGGATGGACTTCTCCTGATTCTATTGCAACACCCTTTAATTTTATTTGATAAGTATTAGGGGATAATTGTAAATTATCTCTTACTCTTATTGATGGTAAAACTATTCCTAAATCAAGTGCTGTTTGACGTCTTATTTGAGCAATTCTTTCAAGTAAATCCCCACCTTGTTCGATATTTAACAAGGGTACAAGTCTGTAACCTACTTCTATTTCTATTGTTTCTACGTTTAAAAGTTCTAAAACACTCTCTCTTGTTGCTTTCTTTTTTCTTTTTCCTGTTTTTCCTTGCTGTGTCTGTTCTTCTTTTTGCTTTCTTTCAACTTCAATCTTTTTTTTATTACCTTGATATTTATAGTAAGCTAGAACTCCGATTATCATACCCATTGCAATAAAAGGAAGTGTCGGCATCCCCGGAACTATTCCTAAAAAAGAAAGCAACCCTGCTACAACACCAAGGACTCTGGGATCAGAAAACATTTCCAGTCTGATATCTTCACTTAAAGAATTTTCTTGTCCTGAAGCACGTGAAATTATCAAACCTGTTGCGGTAGAAATTAAAAGTGCCGGTATTTGAGAAACAAGTCCATCTCCTACAGTCAAAATAGTGTAAGTTGAAAGTGATGTTAACACATCCATTTTTAACTGCCACATTCCTATAATAAATCCACCGATAATATTTATAACTGTAATTACAATTCCGGCAGTAGCATCACCCTTAACAAACTTAGAAGCACCATCCATTGTTCCGTAGAAATTCATTTCTCTTTCTATTTTTCTTCTTCTAGCTTTAGCTTGAACTTCGTCTATTAATCCTGAATTTAAATCAGCATCAATACTTAACTGCTTACCCGGCATACTGTCTAATGTAAATCTTGCAGAAACTTCTGCAACACGGGTTGCACCACCTGTAATAACCATAAAATTTATAATAACAAGGATAGTAAAAATTACAAAACCTACAACATAATTTCCTCCGACAACAAACTGTCCAAAAGAATCGATTACATTCCCTGCTTCTCCATGTAATAAAATTAATCTTGTTGCACTTACATTCAATCCGAGTCTGAACAAAGTTGCTATAAGCAAAATAGTGGGAAAAGTCGAGTAATCCAAAGGCTCTTTAGTATAAAGACAAACCAACAAAATTATAATTGATAAAGAAATGTTTAATGTAAGCAGGAAATCTAAAATATGTGGAGGAATGGGCAATACCATCATTGCAATAATCGTAACAAGACCAATTGCGAGTGCTATATCGTTATTTTTTAACAATGATGTCAGTCTGTTAAAATCCACTTTTATTACCTTCCCTGTTTATTTTGGCTATAAACGTATGCTAAAACTTCCGCCACAGCAACAAACATGTCTGATGGTATTATACCATCAATAGGGACTAATTTGTATAATGCTCGTGCAAGTGGAGGATTTTCTACAATAGGAACATTATTGCTTTGAGCAATTTCTCTTATCTTAAAAGCAACAAAATCAACTCCTTTTGCAACAACTTTAGGAGCAGAAGCATTCAATCTGTTATACTCCAATGCAATCGCATAATGTGTCGGATTTGTTACAACAACATCTGCTTTTGCAACATTGGATAACATTCTTTGACGAGCCATTTTCATCTGTATTGAACGAACTCTGGCCTTAATTTTTGGATCACCTTCTGTATCTTTCATTTCATCTTTTATTTCTTGTTTTGTCATCTTTATGGATTTTTCATACTCGTAATCCTGATATTTTTTATCCAAAATTCCTATTGCTATCATTGCAAGACACATATTAATAACCATTTGTATCAAAACTGAGCCAATAACCGAAAAAGAAGTGTTAATGCCCAATCCCATAAGACCGAAAAGCTCATCTTTTCTTGAATTTACTGTTGAAAATCCGCAAAAGAACACTATTAAAAGTTTTATAAGTGATTTTATAAACTCTACCATGTTCCTTAATTCAACAGGATTAAGCATTTTTTTCGCATTTCCCCAAATTTTTGATGGGGATATATTTTCAGGGTTAAATTTTATCTTTTCCGGTGCAAAAATTTGTCCCACTTGCATTCTTATAATAAAAATTCCTGAAACTACTAAAACTATAAAAAATGGGAGAAGAATTTGTGCTGTTATACTCACATACGGCATTAATACTGCTAAAATATCATTTAAGCTTATATTTTGCGGATCAAGTTGAGTAAAAGTGTTATAAAGCATTGTTTGGAAATTTGAAAGAATATGCCCTGAAAACAAGCCTAAAAGACCTATTCCTATTGTAACCATAAGAGCTGCGCTTAAATCCTGACTCTTAGAAACATGACCTTTTTCACGTTCTTTATTTCGTCGGCGCGACGTGGCCTCTTCTGTTTTTTCATCCGGATTACTCAATCATCAACCTCCCAATATTATCATTATACCGGTTAAATATTTTTCCAGCAATAACTTGATTTGTAAATACATAGGAGGTATAAGCATAATAAATAATATAAGCCCTAAATAAATCTTTACAGGCAAAGCTACCATAAATATGTTCATTTTCGGCATCATTTTTGCCGTAAAACCAAGCAAAACATCCGTTATTACTAATACGGAAAAAATAGGTAAAGCTATACCTAAACCTATTATAAACATCTGACTTGTCAGTAAAATTACATTATGAGTAAAAGTTCCATTAACAAAAAATTCATAGCCCGGAGGCATAATCTGAAATGTTTTATAGATTGCCGAAAAAAGCCATTTATATCCATTTAGACTTATAAAAATCATTGATGCTAAAAGTGTATAAGCCTGTGTTAAAATCGGAGCTGTATCTCCTGTCATTGGATTCATCGCCTGAGCTGCCGTCAAACCCATCTGCATAGAAATCAAATTAGCCGATATTTCAACCCCTATAAACACAACATTTGCTATAAATCCTATAGTGTATCCTATAATAAACTCTTTTAACAGAATTAACGTTAGCTCAGGAATATTGGTAGGAAGCTGAAAACCTGTTTTTGCCAAAACAATGGGAAACATTATAAAAGCAATAGCTGCCATAAACCATACTTTAATTTGCATAGGAATAGGATAAGCTGAAATTAAAGGCGCAGTAGCCATCATACCGCTTAATCTGGTAAAAATTACAATAAATAAAATCAAATTTTTAGGCGATAATAATGCAACTAACTCTACCGGCATATTTCTCCTCTAAATAAAATTCGGAATACTGTCAAAAAGCTCATGTACCCTTGCAACAAAAAGATTTAACATCCATGGCATTAAAATAATTAAAGTTACAACTCCCGCAATTATTTTTGGAACAAAAGTCAAAGTTGACTCTTGTATCTGAGTAATAGTCTGA
Source organism: uncultured bacterium (assembly GCA_963839525.1). Taxonomy (GTDB): domain Bacteria; phylum Cyanobacteriota; class Vampirovibrionia; order Gastranaerophilales; family Gastranaerophilaceae; genus CAWIVJ01. Next base: position 102,459 of record CAWIVJ010000005.1, read on the forward strand.
AAAATACTCACAGTTAAACCGATAACTACACTTACAATTAATACGGGTGAGGCTAATATCAAAATCAATACAAAAATGTTTTGCATAATTTCTATTACTACTTCTTGTTCCATATATTCACATCCTTTTAATTAATTTTTAATCTTCACATTCACGTTACAAAGCCTTCTACAAGAGATTTTACAATCAAATACCATCCGTCAACCATTACAAATAAAATTAATTTAAATGGCATAGCAATCATTGTCGGAGGCAAGAATAACATCCCCATTGATACTAAAATACTTGATACTACAATATCAATAACCAAAAACGGTAGAAAAATTACAAACCCTATTTTAAATGCGGTATTTAATTCACTCAAAATAAACGAGGGAATTAAAATATAAGTCGGAACGTCTTCTCTGGTCTTTGGTCTTTGAACTTTTGCAATTTTTACAAACAATGCTAAATTTTTTTCATCTGTCTGCTTAAACATAAATTCTCTTGCCGGAATAATCGCTCTATCAAGCGCAGCTTGTTGAGTAATTTGATTTTTCATATAAGGTTGAATAGCTGTAGTATTAATTTTATTTATTGTAGGAGTCATGATAAAAAAGGTCAAGATTAAAGCTAATCCAGCCAGAACCTGACTTGGCGGCAAAGTTGCAATTCCTATTGCTTGCCTTGTAATAGCAAGTACAATAATTATTCTTATAAATGCTGTTGTCATAATAAAAATACTCGGCGCAAGAGTTAAAATAGTCAGCCATATAATAATTTGAATCCCCTGTGAAAATTCTTGCGGTGTATTTGCAGATCTCATACCTATATTAATATTGGGAAATGATATAGCGGCATGCGCCATTGGCACAAGTAAAAACATTGCCCCTATTGTAAGCAGCATTTTTTTCAAAAGCTTTTTATTCATTATTCCTCCTCAACACATACTATTAATAGTATAATAGCAAATTTTTACCACCAAGACTAATTCTTAATTAAACTTTAGAAATTATTTCAGTAAGAAAATTTTACCACTTAATTCCATTATATATTCGCAAATAATTCCAATAGCTTCTGTAAACTTTATTAAGATAATTTTGTGTCTCAGGATAAGGAATTTGCTCTATGAAATCATCTATATCAGTATAATTTAAGTTCGTTTTCCATCTGGATACGGACCCTAAGCCTCCATTATAAGCTAAGACTGCCAAAATATCTTTATCAGACAATGTCTTTTTAAGAATCGAATAATAAATATTCCCTAGCTTTATATTTATATCGGGCTCAAAAAGCATTCTTGAATTAGGAAGCTCCATACCTGCCCTTTCTGCAACTTCTCTTGCTGTCGCAGGCATTAGCTGCATTAAGCCTCTTGCGCCTGCAGCACTTTTAGCTTCAGGATTAAAGTAACTTTCTTCTCTTAATATTGAAAGAATCAAGACAGAATCGTTATTCCAACGGCGTGCGTATTCTTTAATTTTATCATAATAATGAATCGGATAAACCAGTCTCCACCTCAAATCAAATCTATCCGGTTTTGGCTCTAATTCTTCCATTGCCATTCTAGCTATTCTTGCAGAATTTGAAAAATCTCCCTGCTGGTGATAAAGCCAGCTTTGGATAAATCTGTCATCTTTATAAAGTTGGCTTATAAGACCATAATCTTTTACTTTTATTAATTCAGCTATAAGTTTATAATTAGAATTTTTATAAGGAAATTCAACTGGTTTTTGTTTTAATTTAATCGAATTAAAATGCTTAAATCTGTTCAAATTTAAAAACGCATGATAAGCATAATAATCATCAGGATATTTACGGATTAATCTTCGATAATACATCCTTGCATCTTTATAATTTTTTGTTCGTTCCGAGACTTTTGCCAGCCAAAAAGTAACCTTTGGTGCTGATTTTGAATCAGCAAATTTAGCCAAATGAATTCTTCCAAGTTTTTCAGCTATAAAATATTTTTGAGTTTTAACTTTATCATAAAAGATATTGGAAAGTGATTCTGCTGCAAATTGTCCTTCCGGATATTTGTAAAATAAAGTATTAAAACAAGCTGTTTGCTGACTAACAGGTAAATTATTACAATTCTTATAAAGCAAGTAATCATGTCCTCTGGAATTTTCTGAAATACTTGCAAGATAGGATATAGCAGCTTTTGGCGAATTACTGACCTTTAAATATAAGTCAATAGCCTTATAAATATTTTGATTTTCAATCTTATCATCAATATCTTCATTTATTAGAACTTCATCTGAACCTTTACCTTTTAAGCCTTGTTCTGTATAGTATCTTACATTTGCATAATTACCCATTGCATAAGCATTTTTAACAAAATAAGGCCAAGATACACTTATATTAGTGTTTTTCAAATATTTCTGGGAATTTTTATAATTTTGATTTTCTTGATAAACTTTAGCAATCAGTAAATTATCTTCACGATTTAATTTTGTGTCTAAAGAAATCCACTTCTGCAAGCAGTTCATAGCAAATTTTCCTGTTGGTGCTGCCTTTAGATATGCTTTTAAATATTGTACTATCCTATTTTCAATCTTAAGTTTTTTTCTTTCATTTTTTATATTTTCAAGATCTTCAATTTCTATAGAAGCCAGAAAATATTCAGAGGCAATTGCATAATCAGTGTTAGGATATTTATTTAAAATTTCTTTAAATTCTTTTTTGGCTCTTCTAAAATTCTTATCTTCATAAGATTGTTGTGCTTTAAGGTACTTTACTCTTGTGATAAAAATAGAGCTTGGATAATATCTTATTATTTCTTTATATCTTCTCATCTCTAATTTTACATCTCTTAATTTATTTGCACAAAGTGCTTGCCTATAAACAGCAGCGGGTTTTAATCTTGAAAATCTTGAAACTCTTCCGAATAAATCATAAGAATCATAAAAATTATCCTCTTCATATTGTCTTAACGCTTCAGCATATATTTTATAATTCTGAGGTCCGGAAATTAACCTTGAAACATTTACCCCAAAAGAAATCAAAAACAACACAGCTATTATTATTAAGAGTATTTTTTGCTTTAAAATCATACTTTTTACCATAAATCAAATTTTATTATAGCAAAAAATACTCTAATGACAAACAATTAGTCCAAAGTTTTTTTAAGAAAAATAAAGTAAATTAACAGCATGAAAGAAAAAGTTATCAGAAATGTCCCAAGAAAAGGCAATGAAAGGTATAAATATTTTTCAGTGCCTTTTCTGGATATTTATTATCAAAACCAAAAAATTCTTATAAAAAATTACATTATAGACCCTGATTTAAAAACTATAAGATAAATAACAAACTTTGCAAAAAAGATTCTTAAAATTAATAAATTTCATATTCATGGAGTATGTTTAATAAAGCTTAGTATGAAATAATAGTTAATTAAATATAGGGATTTTGGGAGGGGAAAAGTGAATTTAACCGCAATTTTTGCACTGTTAACAGGGTTAATAATGGTTTTATCCACGCAAATTTTTGAAGGCGGTTCTATTTTTCTTTTAATCCAACCCACAGCTTTTCTGGTAGTTATCGGCGGAACCTTTTGTGCAGCACTTTTAAATTTTAACTATGCGACTCTTAAAAATTCTTTAAAAAAAGCAAAGGAAATCTTTTATAAAGAAGAAAATAAGACCATGAATACCGTTAACGATATAATTCATCTTTCTCATTATGCAAGAAAAAACGGTCTTTTTGCTCTGCAGAATGTTTTAAGCAGTGTTCAAGATAATTTTCTCTCCAGAGGCTTACAATTGGCAATAGATTTAAACAATCCGCAGCTTTTATATGATGTGCTTTCCGCTGAAATTTCTTATCAGGAAGAAGAAGATTTAATAAGTTCAAGAGTTTTTGAAGCTCTTGGAGGCTATGCTCCGACTTTTGGAATTATAGGTGCAGTTTTAGGATTAATTCAAGTCATGCACAATATGCAAGATTTCAAAATTTTAGGCTCTGGAATTGCAACAGCTTTTATTGCCACTTTGTATGGTGTAGGCTTTGCTAATTTAATTCTATTGCCAATCGCCGGAAATCTGAAACAAAAAACAAGAGAAAAAATTCTTCTCAAAGAAGTTACTCTCCAAGGAATTTTGTCAATATTAATGCAAGAAAATCCTGCAATAATTGAAGAAAAACTGGTATCGTACTTAAAATTTCACCACAAAAGGTAAAAAATGCGAAATAATTATTACACAAATTCAAAAGATTATATAAATCGATGGGTAGTTTCTTACGCGGATTTTGTTACAATGTTGTTGGCACTATTTATGGTCATGTGTGCCGTTTTACGTCTGGACAATCAAAAACTAAATGAGTTGAATATTAAACTACAAAAAACTTTTACAACTAGCAAAGTTCAAAATGTTACAAATATTGAAAAAATATTAAGAGAGAATGTTTCTCAATCCGAAACAGTAAAATTTATAAAAAGTGAAAAAGGATTAACTATAAGATTGAATAATAATATATTATTTGACGAGGGTTCTGCAACAATAAAACCTGATGCTGAAAAAATACTAAATGAAATTATAAAAGTATTAACAAAAATAGATAATCCTGTTATAATAGAAGGGCATACAGATTCAACACCTATAAATAACGCAAAATATCCCTCGAATTGGGAACTGTCTACCGAAAGAGCAACTAATATAATTTCTTATATTATAAAAAAAGGGGAAGTGCCCCCAAAAAGATTAAGTGCCGTAGGATACGGAGAATATATGCCCGTTTCGGATAATACAACAATTAGTGGTAGAATATTAAATAGAAGAGTTGATATAATATTATTAGAAAAGTATAAATAAGAATAAAACTGGAGAGAAAAAATGGCAAAACCTGAGCAACCTAAAGACATTAAACCTAAAACAGAAGGGGAATCGGAACCAAAAGTCAAAAAACCGATAGATGAAAATATGAAAGTAATCGTAATAAATCTTATAACAACGATTTTAATTTGCGTGCTTTTTTTAAGCGTTACTTACGTTCTAATGTCAAGCTTATTGGATTCAAAACTTTCTAAAATCAGTACGGCAGGTGCTGAAGGTGAAATGATTGATGAAGAAGAAGGTGAAGAACTCCAAAAAGGATTCATATTAGATTTGGGTGATTTTATTTTGAATTTAAGTGATGTTTCTCCAAGAAAATATTTGAAAGTTAATGTTGCACTTGAAGTATCTAGTAAACCGGAAGATACTGCAGCAGAATCCTCCGCCGGAGGACATGGGCATGGAGAAAGTGCACCTGCTGTAAGCCCATTAGAAACAGAAATGGCTCAATTTAAACCGGCTATAAGAGATGCTGTTATCACTACCTTATCAAGCAAAACAGCTGCTGAACTTTCTACGGTAGCAGGAAAAGAATTAGCTAAAGAACAAATATTGGAAGCCGTTAATGGTATTTTTGCAGGAGAAAGAGATGTTCTTAGGGTTAGTTTTGGTCAATTTATAATCCAATAATGAGGAAAAATGGCGGAATCACAAACAGATGAAGAATTAAATATGGAAGTAGAATCATCGTCCAATGTAGCTACATCAAACGGTGATATTTATAATCCTTATTCTGAAGATAATACTGAAGACGATTACAAAAAGGGTTATAAATTATACAATTTTAGACGTCCTGATAAATTTTCTAAAGATCATTTAAGAGCATTACAAGATGTTCACAGAGAATTTTCAAGGCAAATTTCCCTTGTTTTGACGGCTTATTTGAGAATGCATATTGAAATTGACGTTGTTTCTACCGATCAGCTGACTTATGATGAATTTATGCGCTCAATGCCTTCTCCGATTACCATAGGAATATTTGAGCTTAATCCTTTACCTGGGCAAATTCTCTTAGGAGTAAGCTTTGAGGTTCTATCTTGTATTGTAGACAGAATGCTCGGAGGAATCGGTTTAAGTGAAAATAGACAACGGGAATTAACAGACATTGAAGAAGCTCTTGCTAAGAAAGTTATAGAAAGAACCGTTAAAACTCTGGAAAGCACCTGGAGTACTATTATTCCGGTTCAGGCTGAAGTTGTTGGGCTGGATAACAGTTACCAAATGATACAAGTGGCAACTTCAGGAGAAATAGTTGCTCTAATAACTTTTGAAGTACAAATTGCAGGAAAATATTTTGGGCTTATCAGCTTATGTTTTCCTTACCCTGTTTTGGAAAATGTTCTTGGAAATATAAGTACGCAACATATTTTCCAAACCAAGGGTATTGTAGCTACAACCGAAGAACGCCAAAAAATGATTCAAAAATTGAATACTTCTAAAGTCGATTTAAGCGTTTTATTCGGCTCTTGTGATATTACACTTTCTGATTTTTTAGATATAAAAGAAGGTGATATCTTAAGGTTAGGAAACAAAACCAGTGAGGATTTAGTCGTAAAAATAAACAATGAAAAAAAATTTTTTGCAAGACCGGGTACATTAAAGAATAATGTCTGTGTTAAAATAACTGACAGATACAATGCTACGGTTGATTCATTGAGAGGATATGTTTAAAATTAATCATGGAAGGGGTTTTTTAAATGCCAAAAAAGGAAGAAAAAGTAAAAGAAGAAGAAATTCAAGATATAAAAGAGCCTTCTCAAGAAATTGCAATTGAAGAAAAGGAAGTTTCTGCTGTTGAAGAAGAAGTTGCGGCTGTTAGTGAGGAAAGTAGTGCAAGCAAAGTTTCTGCTGAGGAAGAAGAAATTGCAGAAGAACAAACAGAAGCTAATCCTGGAGATTCTCCGGATCAAGAATTCGATCCTAACCAACCTGTTACAGTACAGCCTGTAAAATTTACATCGTTTGAAGATATATCTAATACACAGGGTGAAATTAATAAAAATCTTGATATTTTAATGGATATAAAGCTTCAATTAACAGTAGAACTGGGCAGAGCGGAACTTCCTATAAGAAAAGTTTTAGAACTTACCCGCGGTTCAATTATTGAGCTTGAAAAAGTTGCAGGCGAGCCGGTTGAACTTTATGCCAACGGAAAATTGGTGGCTCATGGGGAAGTTGTTGTAATTGAAGACAATTTCGGATTAAGAATAACAAGCATTACGGATCCAGAAGATAGACTAAAAGGCATTGGCGGGTAATTTAATTCTTGAATATATCATTGCGGGGCTTGAGCCGGAGCAATCCAAATAAAATAGATATTTATTATTTTTGATTACCACTTTGTTAGCCAAGAATTATATCACTTATGGTATGTTTCGCCCTTTTGAATTTTAAATGCACGATAAATTTGCTCAACTAACAAAAGCCTTGCAAATTGATGTAAAAAAGTCATTTTTGAAAGACTTAGTTTTAAATTTGTTCTTTTGGAAACAGTTTTTGAAATACCATGTGATGAACCTATTACAAAAATAATTTCTCTATACCCCTGATTTGATATTTCTTCAAGTTTACGGGCGAATTTTTCTGACGAAAAATTCGCCCCGTCTATCTCAAGAGTTATAACATAATTCTCAGGCTTAATTTTTGCTAAAATCTTTTCACCCTCTTTTTCAAGAATTTTTTGAACTAAACTATCATCTTTAATTTCAATAGGGCTAATCTCAATAATTTCAACACTTGCATACGGGGTAAGCCGTTTTAAAAATTCATCAATCCCGTCTTTTAAAAATTTTTCCTTAATTTTTCCTAAAGCAATGATTTTAATTTTCATGATTTTGCTTTTGACTTACATTTTTAACTACACCATTTGCAATTATATTATTGGGAATAATCAAAAGCTCACCGTCAGAAGTTCTTATTTTCGTAGAATGAAGATTTATATCTTCTACAGTTCCTTCAACAGCTTTATCCTTTATCGTTTGATTAATTATAATATGGTCTCCGATTTTATAAGCTTTATCTGCTAAAAGAGAAAATGAACCAAAAATATTTGCAATTGTTGATTGAGCACCAAAACCCAGAGCCAAGGCGACAACTCCAAATCCTACAATAAGAGAAGTTAATAAATAACCATGATTTTGCAGTATCGTAAAAATTGCAATAAATACAATAGTAACTTTAAGTAATTTGTCAATCAAAGGCATAAATCTTAAAATAGTTTCATCTTCCTGATTTGAAACAATCTTATTCTTGAATTTCTTGTTAAAAATATCAATAAATTTAAAGGATATGAAAACAATCGCAATAATCAAGATAAATTCAATTATCACCTCACTAAAATCAGATATCATAACGCTCACTCCATTTTAAGATAAAAAAAGCGGAAGACGAGACTCGAACTCGCGACATTCTGCTTGGAAGGCAGATGCTCTACCAACTGAGCTACTTCCGCATGATACAAACTTATTTACTTTTCAAAGAACGGCTCAGTTAGTAGAGCTTTAATTTAACTCCGCAGGCTTGTTGCCTGCTGGGCAACTGAGCTACTTCCGCATGATACAAACTTATTTACTTTTCAAAGAACGGCTCAGTTAGTAGAGCTTTAATTTAACTCCGCAGGCTTGTTGCCTGCTGGGCAACTGAGCTACTTCCACATATAAGATAAGTAAATATTAGTATAAACAAAAATTTTTTTCAATAGAAAAAGTAAAAACAAATTTATTCTTTTCCTCTCCTTTTCTTTCTTATCCTCTTTTTTTTTATTAATTTTATAATACTTTAGGCTTAATACTTATTATCTATTATGCTTATATAAGGTAGTTCTAAAGAGTGGTGAAAAGACATGAAAAAAAGTTTATTATATAATTGTAAGTTGGTTGCATCCAAACACTTTTTCGGGGTTGCGACAAGATTTTTTCTTAATGCGGGTTTGGTTTAAATTGTAACTGGCTTACGCTTTTAAGATAATATTCATATTGGATTGAGTTCCTTCTCATTATAGGTGGGAAGGGATTTTTTTTATATTTTCCTAACTTTTCTTTTCTTCCGTAGGTTATATTTCCATTCCGCCAAAATATTAATAGTGTCAAGATAGCAATCCTGACATGCTTCTTTTTTGCATCGCAATAAAGAGAAAGAAATATAATAAAGAATATAATCAATTACAAAAGTGTTAACATAACTTAACACTTTTTCGTGTTTTTGTAAATTTTCTCCAACAAGTTTTCTTTATATAAATATAAGGTTATGGTTATTTAATTTATGGGGCAGGTTAAATGGTTAACAATGTAAGTTTTAATGGTGGTTACAAAATTCCTTATCAAGATTTTGAGAAAGCTGCAAAATATGCAATGGGTTCTACCCTTGTGATGCATGAAGAAAACCCTATGGACGGAATGGGCAGTATGCTTGGATTCATGGGAATAATTGAAGGTGGGAAAGGAATAAAATGGGCTTGGGATGCGCATAAAAATCCTCTATCTCTTATTCCTGAAGGTTTGAAAGGTAAAGAATTAAAAAAAGTCTTAAATGCAGCAGATCCTTTAAAAAATGGTGGTTGGCATAAAGCTGAAGGCTGGAAAACTTCTTTTAAAAATCTAAAAAAAGGCTGGACAGAAGTAAGTGATTTAATTAAAGGTAATCATGCCACTAAAATGGAGCTCATTAAAAATGGCGGACTTAAAAACCTAGGTACATATAAAAATTTAATTACTGATGTAAGAGCTGATAAAATTGTAGAATTAATGCCAAAAGCAAAAAAAATGGAGCAATTGGCAGAAATTGCCGGCAAATCAAAAAAAGCTAAACTGGCAACAGAATATTTTAAAAAAGCAAAAGAAGCAGCAGAATTAGCAAAGAATACTCCTGCTGAAGCCGGAAAATTTCTCAAAAAAGCTGATAAATATTTAGCAAAAGCAAACAAGTATGCACATGGTTTAATAAAACCAACATCATTGTTTGGTAAATTTAAAGGGTTCTTAGGTAAAATTACAGGGTTTTCAAAACTAAGCGGTGCTCTTAAAAATTTAGCAACAAAATCCCCTGCAATGGCAAAATGCTTAAAATTTATTAAAGGAAATGCTTTATTTATTGCAATTGAAGGCGGCTTAGAGTTAATTACTAATGTAATACCTACATTTGCTAAATTAGGTGTAGGAAAAGGCTTAAAACAAACAGTAAAATCAACAGTTAAAGTAGCCGCTTCAGTTGGAGGTTGGGCAGCAGGCGGAGCAGCAGGTGCGGCTATCGGTACGCTTATCGGCGGTCCTATCGGAACTGTAGTCGGAGGTGTCCTTGGATTGGCTTTGGGAGCTATAGGCGGATGGATTACAGGAAAAATAGCTAAAGCAGTAGTCGGTAAAGATGAATTAGAAATAGCAAGAGAAGAAGAAGCAAAAAAACTTGCTGAAGAAGCTTCTCAAAATCCTGAAGTAGCACAACAAGTACTACTAACTGCAAGACAAAGGCTTGAACAAGAAGGTATGAATTCAGAAGATGCTAAAATAGCAGCTGAAAGTATTAACAACATAACTAAAGCGATTCCGGTTCCGGCTTCAACTACAACTAAAACTACAGCAGCATATACAAATACAGCAAATAATACAGCTTATTCATATAATCCTTTCTCTTCAAATCCTGAACAAAATTGGATGCAAAAAGATTTTATGATGGCTTAATTAAAAAATAAAACTGTGCGGTTCAGATTTTTAAGTCTGGACCGCACAGTTTTATAATTTTTTTTAATTTTTTAAATTTTTAAGTTTAATAGGGGAGTAAAAAACTTTTGTAAAGGATTAAAATAATAAAAAATAGGGAGGAAATTTTTATGGTTTCAAATGTTAACAATACTAATTCAGATAATCTTTCATTTATGATGGCTGAATTATGCAAAAAGATAAACAAAGCAGATACTGATGGTATAGAAGGTATATCACAAAAAGAATTGGCTGCTGTTATAGAAACAGGAGATAGTGATGAAACTTCTTTATTTTTAAAATCTCTTTTAGAACAATTCGATAAACTTGATAGCGATTTTGACGGTCAACTTTCAGCAAAAGAGATTTCTTCTATTAAAATAAAAGAACCCTTAGGTCCCCCGCCTGGAACAGCTATAGATTTAGAAAATAAAACAAAATTTAAAAATTTTTTAACAGACGCGGGTAATTCTTTTGTTGACATACTAATAAAAAATTACGAAAACGGAAATTTATCAAAACTTGCATCTACCTTTGGACTGTCTAAGTAAATTAAATTTAGCTAGTCAAGAGGTATAATCAAATTTTGTCCGACTTGAAGATTATTTGGGTTTGACATATTATTAGCAATCTTTATTTTCTCTATTTTAGAAGTGTCATATCTTCCATAAAATCTTATTATGATTCCTGCAAGAGTATCTCCTTTTTTTACAGTATAAGATTCTGTTCCTTGAGGTATAGCTGCCGCTGTTTCTGCGGATTTATCAGCTGGAATGAATGTTAATCTTGCATTTTCCTTAGCTTTTTGCCCTGAAACAACTACATCTGAAGAACGATTTCCTTGAACAGAAAAACTTAATAATGATGTCATTATTAACATTGCTACAGCACCTGCAATAAACCCTGTTGCAAGATAAATTCCGGGTGATTTGTCTTCTTTTTGGCTTACGCTAAAATTCTGCCATAAGACATCTAGTTCTTTTTCTTTATTTGCCTGAACATAAACGCCCGGTGATGCATCATAAGGCTTTTGTCTATTCTTAGAGAGCTCTTCAAGAACTATCATTCTTTCTCTAGATAAATTTGATCTTCTCAGCGTTGAACTTTTCATAAAACCTCACAACTTTTCCATTTGATAAATACCATGATATTAATAAAGTTTGGTGCTTGTCAAGAAATATACATTTTGTATTACATTTCTAAACATTTATAAAAATTTTCTTACATTTCTACACCAAATAAAGTATTTTTCAAGGTTGTTATAAAGTTTGATTTAACTCTTGACGTCTTAAATCAAGTTAGACATTTTACACTAGGAGTTATTCATGCTTGAACATACACTCAAACGTTCAAATTTGGCACTTAATTTACAAAAAGCACAAGAATATTTAGAAAAAGCAAGAGAATCACACGAAAAATATTTATTAAAACAACAAGAACATGATTTACAATACGCGATAGAATATTACATTAATTCAATTAAGTTAGATCCAAGTTTACCGGAAAGCTATTACAGGCTTGCAAGCTTAATGTGGGAAGATGGTCAAATAGGCTTACAAACAGCTATAGAACAGTGCAAAACTGCTATTTCTCTTGCACCTCAAAATATTAATGCCCGAATATATGCTGGATATTTTATGAAATTGGCAAATGACTATAAATCTGCAGAAAAAGAATTTAAAAGTGCTATAAAAATAGGAGGATTAAACTCATCACGTCCTAGGCTTATTTTGTCTTTGTCTATTTTGCAAAAAATGAACTTTGAAAAAGTTACAATAAAAGAATTTGCGAAATGCTTGTATTATTTGGTAACCGGAAGTTTAACTTTTGCATGGGATTTTGCATTTTTAAAAATGCTTTATAAGAACTTTTCCGAAGCTTTTTCCATATTATTTTATAAATCAAGCGGGGAAATTTTTGAAAAATTTAATTATGATAAAGCTGTTAAAATTTACAAAAAAGCTATTCAGAAAACGCAAAGAAATGAGCTTTTTTGTCATAAAATTGCCGATATATGCATAAGAAAAAACAATATGGATTCGGCTATTAATTATTATAAAAAAGCTTTAGAGGCAAATCCTAATAATCGTGATATTTTAATAAAATTAGCAACCGTTACTCAAACTTTTTTTCCAGAAAATATTGATGAAACTATTGATTATTATAATAAATTGCTGGAAGTTGAAGAAGACAATGCTCAAATTTACTATGAATTAGGACATTTATACCTTAAAAAACATGATAAAGTTCATGCAATAATAGCTTTTAAGCTTGCATTAGAAAAAAATTGCGATAGCCCTTTTTATAACAATTCTCTGGCATACGCATATGTTCAGGCAGAATTATATGATGAAGCTATTGAACATTACCAGAAAGCAATCAAATTAAACCCTGATAAAGAATGGACATCTATAGTTTGTCAAGCTTTAGGCTCAATTTATTACCAGATAAAAGGAAATCATGAAGCAGCAATTGCTTCTTTTCAGGCAGGTGCTATTTTAGATTCCGAAAACAGTGAAATTTATTTATCACTTGGAGATGCTTACATGGCAGAGAATGATTTGGATAAAGCAATAAGGTCATATTGTGATTCAATAAACGTTAATTCTGAAGATTACAGAGCTTATTCCAAAATTGGTCTGGCTCTTTGGGAAAAAGATTACTTGGAAGAAGCCATAGTAGCGTACAATCGTGCAATCGAACTAAATCCGGAATATGACATTGCCCATAACAATTTAGGCGTTATTTATCTTGACGGAATAGGCACTCCGGATGAAGCTCTCTCATATTTTAAATCTGCAATGGAAATTAATCCTAATTATACCCTTGCTTATTTTAATGCAGGTCGTGCAGCTCAAATGGCAGGAGCATATAATGAAGCTGCGGGTTATTATCAAATGGCTCTGGATTTAAACCGTTTGACAGAAGAAATTGAGGAAGACGACATTAAAGACAGGCTTTACGGCTTGTTTAATACATAATTTTTTGAGTAAACTAAAAACTACTTACTAAAGCTCGTCAAGTATAATATCAAATGGGGCATCATTCTCGTCTGACGGAATTTCATCTCTTACCAGCAAACTCGCGATGGGAACAATTCTTATAGCTTTTGGAGCATTTTTTAATAAAAATCTGTCATAAAATCCGCAACCGTAACCAAGCCGGTGGAAGTTTTTGTCAGCCATTAATGCCGGTACAAAAATCATATCTAAAATATCAGGATTAACCTGCTCTGAAGTCGGTTCTTTTGTTTTAAACTTTGAATCTGTAAGCTTATCGCCGGATTTATAAGGGCAAACAACTAGTTCATCACCTTGAACTTTCGGCAGATAAAATTTTTTATTATCATTTAAAAGAGGAAGCAGATTAACTTCATCGTCTATCGGATAAAAAATCATTATATGCTGAGCAACGTGGTAAATTTCAGCAGATTGAATATTTTCAACAATTTTTTCGCTGATTTTTTCCATTTCAAGCAAACTTCTTATTTGTTTTGCTTTTTCTCTTAATTCATTCTTTGTAAACATTTTTTTAGTGTATAATAAATAGTTAAAAGTTTCAAGAACATTTTTTTAATTAGGACACTATTGACTTTTCAATACTCTCATGTTATAATGCAGTGGGAAAAGAGGCATAGAAAATTATGATGACAAACCCGATTGGTAGACTTAATGCAAATAGTGCAGCATTTCATTGGATGAGTGCTGCTAATAAGCTCTTGTCCTTTAAAGGAGGAAGTCCCAAGTCTCTTTTAGCTCAAGAAAATAGATTAACTTGCAGCATGCTTAATGATTCTGTAACTTACAGAGCAGGTTTGCTTATGCAGGAATCTCAGGATAAAATTGCAAAAGATAACATTAAACGTACTTTTTCTATTTTTGCATAATTAAATCCGTAAATAATTGCTAGCAAATTATAACAATTCATTTGCTTATTTTTTGTTTATTGTTTTTCTTAAATTTTTATAGGCTCTTGATTTCTGGTTTCATTTATATTATTATAAGGACAATTAGTTAGAAATATAAATTAGAAGGTGGTGAGAACAAGTGCCTGAAGTAAAAGTCGGTGAGAATGAAAGTCTTGAAAGCGCTTTACGCAGATTTAAGAAAAAAGTGCAAAAAGCCGGAACTTTATCAGAAGTTAAAAGACGTGAACGTTACGAAAAGCCAAGTATAAAAAGGAAACGTAAATCCGAAGCTGCTCGTAAACGCAAAGTATAATAAAAAAGCTCTGAATTAATTCAGAGCTTTTTTATGTTAAAATGAGTTCATGATTACTATAATTAACTATGAAGCAGGAAATTTAAAAAGCATATGTAACATTCTTGATTTTTTGGAAGCAAAGTATCAAATATCATCCGATGCTAAAGAAATTGAAAAAGCACAAAGAATAATTTTTCCGGGACAAGGTCATTTTGAACAAGCTATGAAAAATCTGGAAAACAAAAAACTCATTGAACCTATAAAAACGGCTATATCAAATAATTCAAATTTTTTAGGAATTTGTCTGGGCTTGCAGATTCTTTTTGAAAGAAGTGAAGAAGCTCCAGATGTAAGAGGATTAGGTATAATAAAAGGTGAGGTTAAAAAATTCACTTCGGGTAAAATACCTCAAATAGGCTGGAATCAAATAAAAACAACTCAAAATAACTCTTATCTGAGTGATGATTATTTTTATTTTGTAAATTCTTACTATGTTATTCCTGAGGATAAAAATATAATTTCTTCAATATGTAATTACAACATAAACTTTACAGCATCAATCGAACACAAAAACCTGACAGCTGTTCAATTTCATCCTGAAAAGAGTTCTAAAGCAGGGATAAATTTTTTTAAAAAGTGGTTAAGCTGATTTTATAGAATCTTCATCCTTATTATTTACTAAATGTTTTAAATTCCAAATACTTGCAGGAGCTTTTTTTGAAGCAGCAATTTTACTTGCCAAATCACTAATATCATAACTTGTTGCAAGAAATTCATACAATTTCTGATTGCAACCATATTTATAATTTCCATCATTATTCATAATACCCTCGCTTTTTATAATATAATAAAAACTTCTTTCAAGTCAATATTTCTCTTTTTGAAAAAATCTTAATTTTTTTTAACAAAAACATGCTTTTTCAAAAAAAATAATTAAAAAAATAATATGAAAATCTAATATAAATATATGATTTGTATTTTGTTTTCTGCTTCAAATATATGATTTATCAAAAAAAAGTTAAATTTAAAAACAAAAATTACGATAAAAATTAAATAAATAAACGAAAGTGCAGGTAAATAAATGGCAAACAACTTTTTTTCTCCTAAAGTAGATTTTGAAGGACACATTCAAAGCAGCGGCATTAAGCCTGAAATAAATCATATACCTTCTATGAAACTTGATGGTGTTGAGGAAATTCAACCAAATTTCAAAGATGTTATATCAGGACTTGCCGGCAATTTAAATCAAGAATTAAATGCTCCTGAAAAGCTTTTAAAGAGTGCCATGAGTGGGAATAGCGATGTAGACATTCATGACGTAATGACAGCAATGGCAAAAGCAGATATAAGTATTAGTATTGCAACCCAAATTACCTCAAAAGTCATACAGTCGTATGACAAAATTATGCAGATAACAGTGTAAACTTAATAATGTAGGCAAATACCTGAAAAAATTGTATAATATTATTGCAAAAATGGGATAATTAAGAATGGATTTTAGTAAAATTTTAGAGAATAAACCTTTATTATATGGGATTATAGGCATTGTGGTCTTAGTTTTTGCTGTAAGTATAACTATAGGTATTGTCTCATCAAGCAGCCATTCAGGTGAAAAAAATCCCGTTAATGAAAAAGTAATAAAAGAACCTTTAGAATTGCTAACTACAGATAATCTGGGTAAAGCGATTGAAATTCAAGCATTGCTGGCAAGAGAAGGTATTGATGCATCTCGAAAAGTTGATGGAACAAAATCGACTCTATACTTAAAAGAATATACCCAAACACAGCGTGACAGAGCGCTTTTAGCAATTGTTAAAAGCGGTTTAATGGATCAAAATATAGGGTTAGAAATTTTTGACAAAGGTGATTTTACCTCAACAAAAGAAGATAAAAGAATTCGTCTTGTCAGAGCAATTAATGGAGAATTAGCAAGATTAATAAGAAAAATTCCTCCAATAGAAAATGCATCTGTATTTATTTCCATTCCTGAACAATCAATGTTCACATCAATGCAAAAGCCTATAACCGCAACTGTTCAGGTAACTATTCCTGTAACAAGCGATCCCAACAAGGAAGATAAACTTGACCATATGAAAGTAAAAGCAATCACAAATTTGCTTTTAGGCAGTGTAAACGGTCTTAGTGCTGATAATATTTCAATTACAGACACAAACGGGAATGTTTATTCCAGCATCATAGACAGTGCTGACGAAATAATTGAAAGATCTAAAGAAAACGATAAATATATGCAGCAAAAAATAAATGCTCAGCTGGATAAGTTAATAGGCAAAGGAAATTATGTCGCAACAGTCAGTACTTCTTTGCGCCAATCTCCGATTGAGAAATCAAGTATAAATTATGATCCTGATAAAAAGACTTCCGTAAGTGAGCAAACTTTCGTTGAAGGATTGGGAGACAGCTCTAAAGATTCAAACAGAAATCCGGGAGGTGCGGTAAGCATTTCTGTTCCTAATGTATTACAACAAAATTTAGGTTCAGTAGGAACTTCATCTCAAAACAGAAACTATGAAAGAAGTGCAAGAGAAACTCAATATGGAGTTTCAAAAACTCAAATTAATGAATATACTAAAGCAGGAGCAATCGAAGAAATTTCGGTAGCAGTAACAATAGATAAAAAAGCCTTGCCTCCAGAAACAACCTTAGATGAATTAAAAGATCTTATAGCAGGTGCCGCGGGACCAAAAGTTACACCTGAAAAAGTTACAATTGCTTTTTCCGATTCAATTGATCCTTATCTGGCTGCAGATAAACCTGCTAACTTACCAAAACCGGATGAAACAGGTAACCCCTGGTGGCTTGCAATTGCAGCAACAATAATAGGACTTCTTGGAGGATTTAAATATATTTCTTCCAAAGTAAAAGCTGCTCAAGAACGCCAAAGAGAAGAACTTATGCAATTACAGGAAAAAACTCATGAACAAGGACTTCAATTACGCGATGTTAATTTGAAAGCCGCAGAGTTAATAGAAAAACAAAATCAAATGGCAAAGGGACTCATTGAAGAAAAACAAAGAGAAACCATTCCTCCCTCAAATACAGACTTGGAAAATACTATTAATGACTTAAAATCTGATTTGGAAAGTTTAGATGAAGAAGAAGCGGGAGAAAAAATTAAGAATTGGATAGAAAGAACGTAAAAAGTGAAGCCTGAAAAGCAAGGCCTAAAATTTTTACTTTAAAAATTAAGGTGAGAGGTTAGAAATAAAATATGAGCATAGAAGGTTTTGATTATAAAACATTTGCGCAGGAACTTGCATCGCAGGCAAAAGACCTTATTCCTGCGGAATTTCAAAATTTTCAAAAAGAATATATTATAAATACTATCAAAAATTTTGCTACTCTTAGCGGAGAAGCAATATCCAATGATGAAAAAACAAAATTTAATGCAGAACAAGCAATGCTCGTAACTCAAATTATTGCAGAATGGTCATTTCATAAATCCATTGATGTTATAAAATCAGGAATTCTTCCCGATTATTGGGATGGAATTATGCAAAAATTGGCATTTACCATTTTTGAGATTGCCAAACAATCAATTGTTCAAGGGCTATCTCAGGACGAAATTCTTAGAATAGTTGAGCATCATGTTAAAAAAACTTACCAGAAGGTAATAGAAGAACTGCAAGAACGCAAAGTTATAGATAAAAATATTTGTGAAAATGCTTTAAATCAATCAAATATTGATGAAATGATGAAGCAGATTCAACAGGAGAAAGCAGAACAGACGCAAGAAGAAAATCTTACACAATCGGACAACAAATCCGACTATAAGATTTTAAAATTAGCTTCTATTGCTCTCCTTTTAAAACAGGTTTCTCAAGATAAAGTTCAAACAATACTGAACAAATTTGATCCTCAAGATGTACAAACAGTTATTCAATATATGCAAATGCCTGATTTAGAAAAAAAAGTAGATCAGAACATAACAATAAAATGTTTGCAAGAGATAAAAACTAACTTGCCGGAGCCGAAATATATACATCCGGATAAAATTATTTCAAGAATAGAAACTGTTTTCAAAAAAACTCCTAAAAACAAAGTAGAAAGAATTATTGCAAAAGAACGTTCAAACGTAAAAAAATTTGTTGAAAAGGCAAATGACGGAGAATATTTACAAATCCCATCAAAAGTTGCAAATATAATTGTACAACATTTGGAAGAAAATATTTAATGATTATTAAAAAACGAAAAGAAGAAAAAATAAATAAGCAAGAAATCAATGAAAAATCATTAACCTCTAAAAAGGTTAATGAGGAAAAAGTTGATTTATTTGATCTGGATAATATAGAATTTTCTGAGCGTCAGGAAAGAAGAAGAGGCAATCGCCGCCGCGGCTACAGAAGGATTGATGACAGAAATTTAATTTCACGTGCACAAGAAGAAGCAGGGACAATAAGAGATAATGCGGCAAAAGAAGGCTATAAAACAGGACTTGAGAAAGCTAAAAATGATCTTGAGCAACTAAAAGACACCATTACTGATTTTATGAAAGCAAAACAGGAAGTTTTTGAATATATTGCTCCTGATATTTTAGAGATAAGTATTGATATTGCAAGAAAAATTGTTAAAAAAGAAATAGAGCAAGATCCGGAATTAATTTTAACAACAATTTTAGATATTTTAAAAACTATTTCAAAAGATGAAGGTAAAATTATTATAAAAGTAAATTCTTCTCAAATTGACTTGATAAAAGAAAATATTGCAGAAATCAAAGCTTCAATAGGATTGGAAGCAAAGACGAGTATTATTTCAGATGATACAATAGAGTTAGGAAGTTGTATTGTTCAAACAAATAATGGTATAGTAGATGCAAGTATAAATACCCAGCTTGAAATAATAAAAGAAGCTTTTAAAGGAATGTAAAATGGCTCAAGGAAACACAGGAAACCCGATAAGTGAAATATTTTTAGCAGGATTTGTTATAACTCTTGTTTTAATTTTGCTTATTGAAATGCCAACCTGGGTAATAAATTTTTCAATAAGTTTAAACCTAACACTGGGAATTGTTTTGCTGATGATATCTTTGTATATTCAAAAACCGCTTGAATTAGCGTCCTTCCCGTCAATAATTCTTTTAGGAACAATGTTCAGATTAGTTTTAAGTATTGCCTCGACCAGATTAATTCTGGCAAAAGGGGATGCCGGGGAAGTAATCTCAGCATTCGGACACTTCGTAACAGGTGGAAACCTAATTGTAGGAGGGGTAATATTTCTAATCATAACTCTTGTACAATTTTTAGTAATTACCAAAGGTGCAGAGCGTATTGCAGAAGTTGCAGCAAGATTTGCTCTGGATGCAATGCCGGGTAAACAAATGACAATTGATGCCGATTTCAATGCAGGTTTAATTTCACCTGAAGAAGCCGTTAAAAAAAGAGAAGACTTGCAAAGAGAATCAAACTTATTCGGTTCAATGGATGGTGCGATGAAATTTGTAAAAGGTGATACGATTGCCGGAATTATAATCGTTTTTATAAACATTATCGGTGGTTTGTGTATAGGTGCTTTAATGAATGGTATGTCTTTAGCAGATGCTGTGTCTAAATATACTATTTTAACAGTAGGTGACGGTTTAGCCGCTCAAGTTCCTTCTTTGTTAATGGCAATATCTGCAGGTATTGTTATGACTCGCTCGTCTGCTACAGGATCCTCTTTAGGTTCAGACTTAACCACACAAATTATGAGCAAACCTTTCAGCTTGTTCTTTGCGGGAGGTTTCTTGCTTCTTATAGCTCTAACAAGCTCTATAACAGGTTTACCATGGGGACCTTTTGCTCTTTTTACAGTTATAATGTTTGTTGCAGGATTTTCCGTACTTGTTAATGCGGACGTTCAATCTCAATTGGGACAATTGGAACATGTCCGGCAAGATATGCAGGATTTAGTTAATCCTAACCGAATGTATGAAAGACTCGGTGTTGATATCTTAAGCTTGCAGGTAGGCTCAGAACTGCTTGCTATAGCAGATCCGGATCAGGAAGGTCAATTGCTTGCTAAAATTGCAGCATTAAGACAAAGAACAACAGATGAACTGGGTTACATCATTCCAAATATAAGAATTATGGATTCTTCTGCTCTTGAGCCTGAAGAATACTTAATTTCTATTCGTGGAAATACCGTTGCAACAGGTTTTGTATATCCAAAAAAATATATGGTCATTGCTGATCAATGGGATACTGTTAGAAAAACGGTTCCTGAAGATGCAATAGTAGGGGTTGATCCGACTTATCAAACCCAAGCTTACTGGATTTCAGAAGAAGATGCCAAGAAAACCAAAGAAGTAACTTCTGTTGATGCAACCGATGTTATAATTACTCACCTTCAAGAATGTGTAAGAAAACACGTAGACGATGTTATGACAAAAACAGATGTTTTAAAACTGATGGAACTGGTTCGCTCCCAAGATCCTACATTAGTAAACGACTTGGTTCCGACAATAATTTCTACCAGTGATTTGAGAAAAATTTTCGTTAATTTAATAAGAGAAAAAGTTTCCATTAAAGATATTATATTCATTTTTGAACGGCTTTGTGACTACGCAAGATTTTCGAAAGAACCGGATATTCTTTCCGAGAGATTAAGAGCCGCACTCGGTCGTCAAATTTGTCTTTCAAATGTTCAGGAAGATAAAGTTCTGTACGCTCTAACTCTTTCTCCTGATTGGGAGAAAATTCTTGATGACAGCTGCCAGAGAACAGAACTTGGAACAATGTTCCTGCTAAACCCAATGCAAGTTCAAGAGCTTATAGAAACAACCGCAAATATCCTTATGAAAGTTCACCAAAACATAGGCAAACAGCCTGTTATTCTATGTTCACCGAGAATAAGACTGCCTCTTTATCAATTGCTTGAAAGACACATCCCGACAATTGTCGTAATCTCTTATTCAGAATTGATTACAGACATTAAAGTTGAGGCGGTAGACACAATTGGTGAAAATTACTCAACAACTTACGCGATTGAATAAGTTAAGCCCTCAAGCAAATTAATATGATTAAAAAATTATTAATAAAATTAATAGAACTATATCAAAAATTATCCAAGTTAAAACCGCCTGTATGCAGGTTCTCTCCGACCTGCTCCGAATACACAAAACAGGCTATTGAAAAATACGGGATTTTTAAAGGAATGTGGCTGGGATTAAAAAGAATTTGTAAATGTCACCCGTTTCATCCGGGAGGGTACGATCCGCTGGAATAAAAATGTTAAGATTAGGGGATAAACGCAATAAAATCAACGCTTTTTAACCCCTCCCCGGAATCAAAGATTTCGACCCTCCCTCAAGGGGAGGGTAATTACATGCTTGAAATGCAATAATAATAATTATTTATAAATTTTGCATTATTTTTAAAAATTTATTCTTCTATTACTCTTTCTTCCGGAAGTATATCTAAAGTTGAGCCATTTCTTCCGGTTGTTGCTTCCCCTTTTACAAATCTTCTCATAAGACTGTCAATATTTAAACCTATATCTTGATTGTCAATTTTACCATCACCATTGGTATCGTTAATATAAACAATACCGTCCTTGTTTGCTTTCTTTAATAATTGTTCTGCCCTTACAATACTATGATGACCGTTGAAAGTAGTTGTTTCTTTATCAAGCCTTATCAATCTTGTTACTTCCCCTTCAGTAAGCCCGTCCACATTAATCACTTCTTGTTGACTATTTCCTAAACTAATTGGAAATGCAAAAGCAATTCTATAATTTGTTTCTCCCACCTCTTCAGGATTCGCTGTTCTATAGCTTTTTGGATCTTTAGGGTCAGGTAGTGTATCTTCAGTGATTTTGTCAGTCGGTTTAACGGGTTTAGGAATTTCTTTAGAATTTGAATCATATCCTTCTTCATAGATTACAGGTAATATTAATTTGTCATCAACATAAAGATTTGCAACATCGTCAACGGAAGTACCTCGTTTATTACATCCTTCTGTACCGAATGTTTCAGAGTTACAAGCCGCTACATCTTCTCTTGTTATTTCTCTGACGCCTTTTGGGCGATTATCGTTATAATAAGCAACCATAGCATCTAAACTGGAAAATTTTTTGCCTGTATTACCCTTTATACACTTATCAGATTCTTCTTTCCAACCTTTCCATTCTGTCCCAATAAAGAATTCTTCACAGTGGTCAATATTGTATTCTTCACCGTTTGGTCTAATTAATTTTGTTGGAATTCCGTTTTTATCACGAGTTATATTTTCCCCGTATTTATCAGCATAGCTGGCAAGTTCATTTCTTTCAACTTTAGGCGGCTCTTGGGTAATTTCATTATATTTGTATGTGCATGTTCTCTCAACTTTCAATCCCACCGTACTATCGTTAGAAGAAGTAGAAGATTGTTCAAATACGGTGTTAAGGTATTCTACAGCTTTGGAGTCCCCTTTCTTAGCTAAAGTTTGCAGCTGTTGCACACTCATTTGTGAATAGTCAGTGTTGTTAATTAATGGCATAGTAATTCTCCTTTTATCAAATAAAAAAATATTAAGTTATATATTTGGATATCGACAAGATGAGTTTCAAACTTTAGTTTCTAAAAAAAAATGTAACTAAAAAGTTACAAAAATAGGATTCAAATTAGGGAGAGTTAATACTAATTCGCCTCAATCGACAGATTCATAAACTCAATATCATCATAATCTACATGAGCTGTTTGCATCATATTTCTGCCGGTTTTTACGGTAATTTCGTTTAATTGATTTTGTCTTATTAAACTGTAAGGTATTTTAATTTTTTGCCCGTCTCCGTTTACCTGAATGTCAGCAATTTTATTTCCGTTAAAATAAACTTCAGTAGGACTTGCATAAGCGTTGTTAACTTTATTTTGCCCCATAGTTCTCGCCATTATTGTATCCACACCTATTATGGATCCTATAACAAGATTTACTCTTGTTCCGGAAGTTATTGTCGGGATTTTAATCTTTTTAGAATAAAAAGGACCAACCGATTGAACCTGAAATTCACCTGCATTAGCCGATAAATCAGAATAGCTGTTATCACCTAAGTGAAACATATTTGTATCAATTGTAATATCTTTTGGCGTTGATTTTTCTATCCCTAAAATAATCGGACGTGAAAGAGAATTTTGATTAATTGTCACTGAATATGGTTTATAGCCTGACTTTTCAACAGACATAACCGTTTGACTGTTAAGGTTTGCGTCCAGAGCAAATCCTCCGTTATCATCAGTGTAAGTACTGTAATTTTCTAAAGGCAATGAAACCTTGGCCCCTCTTATAGGAGCGTTGGTGGCAGAATCAAGCACCCTATTTGAGCCTACAATCATTTCTTTTTCAACACCGCCTTGAACAATTCCGCAAAAAGCAGGAGAACTAATTGTGAATATAAAAATTAGCACAATAAAAAGTTTTTGCATATTTAACCCTCACTATTATTAATTATTTTTAGTGTTTTTTAATAAATAGTAAAAGAGTATTAAGTACAATATTTAGGATAATTTAAATAAGTTAAAAATTTTATTTGAAATTTGAATTGTTTTTGATATGATTTAATGAAAGGGAAAGACAATATTACGTTAGTTTGTTTTGCTTTAACGAATAAACCAGTGTAAGATAAGTTTTTTGTTTAGCTTTTTTCAAAAAAGCGCGCCGAAGTGGCGGGAATAAATGTTATTAAGCTTTATTAGGCTTTTTACTCCGGCAAACAGTCGAAGGTTTGAATTAAACCAATTTTGCCACTAAAAAAAATTGACAACCTAATACAATCAAAAGCCGAAGTGGCGAAATTGGTAGACGCAGTGGACTCAAAATCCACCGAGCTCACCCCTCGTGCCGGTTCGAGTCCGGCCTTCGGCAAATTATATAAAAAGACACCTATTTAAATCCTTATATACATTGTATTTTTTCATGCAAGTTGAGCTTTAAATTTTCGCGTTTTACGTCATCCTGAACTTGTTTCAGGATCTATCAAATCCGCGACACTAGCGAGATTCTGAAATAAATTCAGAATGACGAGGGGGAATAAAAGTCGGAAATTAGTATGAGTCAAAATGCACGAAAGTGCACATTTCGTTCATAAAATGTGCACACCCGAAGTATTCAAATTCCGCCTCAAGACCAAGAAACACAAACCTTTCAAACCAATGAACGAATTATGCAATTTGAAAGTCCGTGGGCAGGTATGCCCACCTTATGAATTTCAGGATCTTTTCATTTTGTGAGTACGAGGAATATATTATATTTGCTTCAAGTATTTATTTAAATCTTTATCGTTTGAAGCATCATCTTTGTTAATAGATTTTAAGACTTCTTTTGCACTATTTCTTATATTTCTTTCAACTACACTTGCCGTACCGTTTATAACGTTCAAGAAAAAATATTCTCTGACAAGCTCTTCATAATGAGATTCTCTCAAAAGGAAATTTATATATAATGGCTTTTTCTCCAGCTCAATAGAAGCAAAGTCTTCAGCAGAACAATACTGTTTGAGTCCTGAAGCACTACTATTATTCAAATTATCTAATAATGGTTTTAGTATTTTATAGTTTTCAGTTTTATAATCCATATAGGCTCCGAATATTTTACCTTGATTGATTATTTATTAATTTTATGGATTATACATTCCCCATTTTATGAATATTATTTAGATTATATAGGGTATATAGGAGAAGAGGCTGGGGAACTGAGGCTTAAGTCTACTGCTTGTCTATAAACAGCCCTTAGGTTGTGAGTTGTTGGGCTGAAAGCCCAACCTACTCTCTTGTTGTTACTTTTTATATTTTATGATGACATCACAATTCAAAACATCTAAAATTTCTAACATTTCAGAAACGTGTAATTTTTCATCATTTAATTTCCGTCTTAAATTATGAATAGAATCAGTTCGTTTATATTTTTCATTAACTCTACTTTTAACTTTAACCAAATCCAAACCATTCATTGCAATTAAAGATTTAAGTAAATTTTTTAGTTCTTTTATTTCCAGTTTATATTCTTGATTAGTCATAAAATGAATTATAACTCATTTTTAAAAAATAGTTGACTTTGGTAGTTATTGTTATATTATTATAAGTATATGTTATACTAGTATAATGAAATATTAACAAAAGGAGTAGAACATAATGCAAAATGTAGAATTGAATGATTTTATAGTGGATATTTTTCAAGATATTTGTGAAACCGAAAGTATGATAAAAATATTACGAGAATCTGTATATTCTGAAAATGGTGCGGTTACAATGTCTGATATTGGGAATACTCTTGAAGTAGTTGTTGCAAAAATATCTAATATTAAATATTCATTGGATAAATATATAGATATAGCATTTGATAGAAAGTAAACCCAGTTTTGATATAATTCAAGTGGGCTTAAATAAAGACTTCCGACTTTCCGCTTGTCGACTGGGCTGAAAGGGCGAGGGTTCGGATTCCACCCTCGGTACCTTCTCAAACTAAGTGACAATTTACATACATTTTAGTATGTAATAAAAAAATTTTAAGCAAGGGTTTTCGCTAAGTACTAAGTTCCTGAATTGTTTTTTGAATATTTTCAATTAAAGCCTTTTTAATTTCATAAGCTTCCATGTGCATGTCTGCTTCCGCTTTTTCGTTTTGATTGCGAGTTTTTACTTGATTTATAGCTTTTTCTTTAGCCTTTTTTAAAGGTGCTAAAGCTTCATTAATTTCCTTTTTGGAAGGAGTAAGTTCTGCCTTATGTTCTGCAAAGAATTTTTTCATATATTTATCAATTTCTGCGGATATATCGTACTCCTTTTTAGTACATCTTGCTTGCATTTCCTTGAAATAAGGTGCCCTTAAGTTATCCGATGACCTAATATCCTCAATTTTGTCATTAATTCTTTTAGTTTTTTTTGCAAGCCTTTGCTCATGTTCATTTATGGCTTTTTTCATAAAAAAGAATGGCATATTAGCTTCAAATTCTTCCTTAAGACGACTAAGCGTATTCAATGAATTCATTGTTTGTTTAGCAGTTTCTTGTTCGTGTAGCCTTTTTTCTTTCATATTTCTAAGATTTATTTTAGAATTGTCATTTAAACTACCTTTTAAAGCCTGACCCCTTGGAGACTCCCAAAAAGCCCAGTATAAATCACCCTTTTTTTTGTTTGTTAGTTTTTCTATGGCTTCAGCGGCTTTTTTATTAAATTCGGTTTTAATTTTCTTTAAATCAGCTTTTTCTAAATCAGTATCGGAATACAATTCCTTTTGGTAATTTAAACAATTACCTAATTCATTATTTGCATTTTTAAATTTTGTTTTTAATTCATTCAAATAAGCCTTAGCGGCTTTTTTATCTTTAGAGTTAGAGATTCTTTTTAATGCCTCCAAAGCTTTATCTAAAACACCAGGATCCTTCAAGTCATAAGCATCTTCAATAACATTTGACTTTTTTATTAATTTAAGAATATTACCGCCTCTTAATTTTCCTAATTCTGTTATTACATTATCGTTGTTTTTTTAGGACTAAGTCCGGCCATAAGATTTAATTTTTTAACAGGATTTTTGCAAAAATCTTCTAATTTAACGAGAGACGTTCTTATTGGTCTATAAAGAGCGGAAATTAATGAATCCCGAGAATTAAAAACTAAGGGTTTAAAATTTAATAAGTCCGGGTCCATTAGACTAAAATCGGATAAAACAATATCCTCCCAAGTAATAGGAATAATTTGATTATCTATAATAGGCAAATTATCTTTATTTATAAGTTTCCATGTTATCTGTTGGTGTTTAATTTTATTGGATTGATGCATATCAATTTGAATTTTACAATCATCAACATACACGTTTCCAATTTTTTTTATTTTACTAAGGTTTGAAGCTTTCTTAATATTTTGTATTTTAAATCCTCCTTCTAAAAAAACTTCATAAATTTTTCTTATTACATTACTATTCCTTTTTAAGGTAGGGTAAGCCTGTTCTGTGTTTAAATGCTTCATAAGAGGTTCTATGTCCAACTTTATACCAAAATTTACCTGTTTTACTTTTGATTTTCTAAGTTCATGGTTTCTTGATAATTGATTGTTTGATATCGGATTTATATTAAGCATACAAATACTTCCTTTCTTTAATGTTGTATTTTTTAAAATCATTTGCTTTAACGTTGATGAAAAAAAAAATTGCTACTAAGTCTGCAAAAAAGATTGCATAAATCGCTAAAACCCACTCACTACCTGAAAAACTCATTTTAATGTTTCTTAACATTTGTATTTTGCTGACCTGTTACCTTGAATTTGTAACAACTCAGGTCAAATTCAATTATGTCTAAGGATTTACCACACTTTTAACCTATCCCTCAGGGGGCAAAAGCTTTTATACCGACTTGTAATCAAAGTGTATGTCACCCCGGCTTGAACTGTAAGCGGCAAAGGAGCCATACAGATCAGGATCTGGAATATAGATTTTGTCTGCGAGCCGGAGAGCAGTGGTCTTTGGTGCCATAAAAACTCTTGCTCAAAGCAAGTTTTTTTTAATAGACATCTTATTTTGACAGAGACAATTTTTATAATATAATTAAATATATGGCGGGTGTCGCCAAGTGGTTAAGGCCTCGGTTTGTGGTACCGATATGCGTGGGTTCGATCCCCATCACCCGCCCCATTTTTAAAAAAAGAAGAACATCCTTTACGGGTGTTCTTTTTTTGTCTGTGATTGTGGAATGATGATGGGATGAGAACCACAAAGTTTGCAGGTTGGGGTTTCTACCCCAACATTTTGAGTTGTTGGGCTGAAAGCCCAACCTACTTTCTGAACTAAATTAGATTTAATTATTTATAAGAAATAATAATATCGCATCCTGTTTGTTTAGAAATTTCAAATAATAACTTTACGCTTGGACTTGTTGCTCCTCTTTCAATTTTGGATAAATGTTCACGGCTTATCCCCAACAAAATAGCAAACTTTACCTGAGAAAATCCTTTTGTTTTTCTCAAGTTAGTTATTTCCTTTCCTAAATCTACAAGTTTTTTATCTTTATTTGACATTAATACTATTTTCGCATATTATTAAAAACAAAATGAAGCAAATTATGCTCCATTTTGAATAAATTAATAATACATATTAAAAGGAGAAAATAATGAAAAATGTAGAATTGAATGATTTTATAGTAGATATTTTTCAAGATATTTGTGAAACCGAAAGTATGATGAAGATATTACGAGAATCTGTATATTCTGAAAATGGTGCGGTTACAATGTCTGATATTGGGAATACCCTTGAAGTAGTTGTTGCAAAAATATCTAATATTAAATATTCATTGGATAAATATATAGATACAGCATTTGATAGAAAGTAAACCCAAATTTGCAATTCAGACACGCAATTCATTATTGGGGAAGTATCATTTAATTTGTCATGCTGAATTTATTTCAGCATCTTATCAGCGTAGGGTATTGGACAGATCCTGAAACAAGTTCAGGATGACATAATGTTTTGGTCGAGTTGCGGAGGTACTTCCGACTTTCCGCTTTTCAACTGGGCTGAAAGGGCTCGGGTTCGGATCTCTCCCTCGGTACCTTCTCAAACTAAGTGACACTTTGGCTCAAAATGCGTGAGAATTTAAAATTATATTTAATATTCTTTTAGTTTTTGTTCAAAGCAGCCGGGTTTGCTCAAGCATTGCCAACTTATTTTTTTAGAATTATTTTTCTCCAGTATAAAAACTGAAGGCGTTTCTGTTACGTTAAGAGTTTTTGCTCTTTTTGAATTATCAAAATATTCTTTTTCAAAATTGAATTTTTTAGAATATTTTTTACGCATTGCTTCAAATGTCGGTTCAAATTCCTTACAAGCTTTACAATACGGTGCAGAAATACAAAGTACTGTTGGTTTGCTCTTGGCACTTGCGTCAGTGCAACTTATAAAAATTAGACTTAAAGCAAAGGAAAATATTAAAAATATGCTTATTATTCTTTTCATAAAAATACCTTATGAACTATTTACAGTATCTTCAATAGTTAGATCGTTTATTCTTTCGCAGGAGTATTTAAACCTTGATATTTTGAATTCTGATAATAATGTTTAATGCAAAGTAAGTTAGCAAGTAGGTCAGGCAATGCCTGACCTACTTGCTAAGTGAGAATTTACATCAATTCTCGTCTTTAATTTCGCCAATATCTTTTTTGTTACCATGCCTGCAATTTCAAAATACATAATATCATTATTAATTTCGCTGCAAAATACAAATTATTGCCTAAATTATAAAATTTTGTAAAAATTATAATATTTTACACTTGTGGAAATGTTTTAAAGCGTTATATTGTAAATAATTTGAAAATTTTACAACCGAAAAAAACAATTGAAAGGAAAAGGAATGACATTAATTGAAATTGCTTTTATTTACCTTGCATTAAAACGACATGATGCACAGCAGGGAGAGGAAATTTTTATTAAACTTTTATTAAATTTAAATAATTTACCTTTTGTCATTACAGAAAAAGAATTAGCGTTTATTAATTATCAATAAACGCTTTTTTTTATGCTTTTGCAGTAAAACATCACATCACAGTATTTCGCAAACTCAAGAATATGGTGATGTAAGTCAGAATTTCATTGCTACAACGCCCTAATGTTTTAAATTCATTTTTTGGGTTACTTCAAGAATAAATGTTTTCTTCCTTGCAGTGACAATATTTTATATTTTAATTCGGTATATGCTCGAAAAGCTCTCCAACTGAAATTTCTAAAGCATCACAAATTTTATCCATAACTTCATAAGTTATACCGCCGCGTTTGTCATAATAAACTCCGGTGATTGCATTACGACTAAGTCCCGTTATTCTTTGCAGTTCACAGATACGTATCCTTTTTCTCCCCATTATTTCTGAAAGTTTATTGACAATCATGTTTTACATTTTAGCATTGAATTTCACTCTTGACATTTTGCATCCTATGGGGTACAATAAAAACCACGCAGGGTTTAAATTGTGCAATAATTAGTAAAAAAGTAAAACAATGGACAAAATTTTAAAATATTAGCTCTTCTTCTCTTTTTTATTAGTTCGAGTCCGCAACTCGTAGGGCGGGAGATATCCCGCCTTTTTTATTTTAAGTATATATTCCGGCTTACTCCTGTTGCTCCATCTTACGGGCTTAGGATAACTTTATTTTATTTGTATATTACCCACCCGGGCTATTTTTCTCAAAAAATATTTACAAAAAAAATTTTCTGGTTTAGGATTGTTGTCTGATATTTACAGTTTTATAGGAAAGAAGGTATAAATATGCAAGCAATCAGAAATAACACGCCGGTCGTTTATGCTTCAAAAAACCAAAACGTTTTTAACAAACAATCCAGGCAAAACAATAACCAAATCTCGTTTTCGGCAAGAATCTTTTGTTTGGGTGAATATAAAAGAGCGTTTAGTGATTGGTTTATAGAAGAAGGAAAGGAAATCACTCCTCTTCCAACAGACAATTTTTTCCGCTTTTTAAGAAAGTATCTTGAAAACTTCAAAAAAGGATTAATGGAAACAAATAACTTTACTAAAGAAAAGATTAAACACTTAGAACAAATTAGAAGGAGAGATTTTATAGATATTCGTCAAAGTTTATTAGAAAAATGTGAAAGTGAAGATATCGGTAAACAAATTTATGACAAACCCGAAGGAATGTATTCAAGTCTCCTTGATTATAATACGCGATAAATAAAAAGTTGTCTGATATTTACAGTTTTATAGGGAAGAAGGTATAAATATGCAAGCAATCAGAAATAACACGCCAGTCGTTTGTGCTTCAACACAATGCAGACAAAACAATAATCAAGTCTCATTTTCAGCAAGAAGCTTTGAGTATAAAGAGCTTGGAGCAAAATGTATATGCAACTGCAGTGATTGGTTTATAAACGAAGTAGGAAAAAAATTTCTTAACCTTCCGGATAAAATTTTTCCGAAGGCTTTAAAAAAATATATAAATGAATTTAAAGATGCTTTAGCCAAAGAACATAACATTTCAGAATATAGTAATGCTCCGGGGTTTTTAACAGATCTTAAGAGATATATTGAGGTGGCAGCAATGCTTAGGGAAGATAGTGTTAAAGTAGTTCGTAATGCTTTGAAAGAATCCAAAAAAGGCATAGATCTTGGTGAACAATTTTATGATAAACCTCAAGGAAAGTATTCGTGTTTTAAGGAGAGTATTTGGCAAGACAACTTAGCCAATGATATCAAATTAAAAAGAGCACAAGAACTGGGAAAGAATAAAGAGTTAGATCCTCCAAAGTTCAGATATAACCTTTTCGAGGAACCCGAAAAAAAGTAGCCATTTTTCATGGATTAATGAAAGGTTTCCCAGAAGTTGATCTGTAATCATTATTTACTGTTTGCTCTTTCTGCAAGGGGCAAGATATAAAGGGAAGAAGGTATAAATATGCAAGTAATCAAAATTAACACGCCGACCGTTTCTGCTTCAAAAAATAAAAATATTCTAAATAAACAATGCAAACAAAATAATAATCAAGTCTCATTTTCGGCAAAAAGGTTTGAGAATAGAATTTGGGAAAGGGTAATAAAAGAGAATATAGTAACTGGTTTATAGACAGAAGTTAGCCAAAGATTTGCGTCGAGCTTTCGGACGATATTTTTCAGAAAACTTTAGCAGAATATATAACTAAATTTAAAAAGAATTTAGCCCAAAGAACATAACTCATTTAGAAAGTTCAAAATATTCGGTACGATCAATAAAAAAAACTTACTACTAAAGCAATGATTAGAAAACATGATATTATAGAGCTTCGTGATGCTTTAATACAATCAAAAAAAAGTAAAGACATTGGTTTGCAAGATTATGAGAACTCTGAAAATTTAATGCAAGTATTCAAGTAATCGCGAATATTGGGTGCATTTGATGAATAAGGGGGATGATAAGAAGATG
This sequence comes from uncultured bacterium, assembly GCA_963839525.1. GTDB lineage: Bacteria > Cyanobacteriota > Vampirovibrionia > Gastranaerophilales > Gastranaerophilaceae > CAWIVJ01. The sequence goes on from CAWIVJ010000005.1 coordinate 135,032, forward strand.
GACAAAGTGGGCAAAGAATTAAAGGATAAAATAATAAAAGAAGTTTATGAAGATAACGATGAATACGATGGTTGGGATGGAAAAGATCCTCTAGATGCAATTATTAGGCTGTCATAAATTTGGATTTCAGATTGTGTCAACAGTTTCAACAGTTGTCGGGCAAGTATGCCCGACCTACGGCTATGACATACTCTCTTCCACAAATTGCGAGGTTAATTGTCGGTTCTTTCTGCAATAGGTTTTTTACCTGTTAATTTTGACATTAATCGGAAATATTTCCCCTTCAAACCTTTAGCATTCAGATTTTCATTATCTTTTTGAATAATTTCTTCTCTTGTTGCATCATGCAAAGGCAGACCAACGGATTTTCTTTCGAGAGTTTCCGTTATTATTGCATTAAATGCCGTAACAGCTTCTGCTCCCAACAGGCTGGCGTTGTACGGAACAGAGAATGTTGTGTTAAACAGTTTTATTATGAATGCACCGTACATTAATCTCATGACTCTCTGGATTGTTCTTTCTTTTGCTTTTTGTTCCGCCATTTCTTTATTTTCACCTTTTGAATCAATCATCACCATATTATAATTATCCGCAACAAGAAAAACGCTTGCTACTGCACTGGCAGCATTTTTAACAGCAACAGCCGCTTTTGAATTAGATACACTTGATTTGGTTTGTGTATCTAAAGAAGAAAATAGTCCTTCATTTATTATTTTTGCAAAATCAGGTTTATCTTTAATTTTTCTGAACAGCTTTATACTATTTCTAAGTATTTCAGATCGGGGTTAAATTTTCCTCTTTTTTTATTTTTACACCTGAAATAAAATTTGCCAGAGGTTTAACCACTTTTTTATAAGGCATCATTAAAATATCCCAGGCAAATCTGAAAGGGAAAGTTAAAATTTGATGGATTATAACGTATCTTACTTTATGCTCAACTTTGCCTAAGTTTATTTTGCTTTCAAGATTTTTACCCAAGCCCAGTTCTTTGATTAACTCTTCTTTATTAATTCTTTTCTTATATTTATTTCTTAGAATTTTTAATTCTTCCTCAGTAAAGTAAATTCTTCGATCCTTAGAAATTATTTCTTCAAACATTTTATTTGCCCGTTTTTCGATTTCTTGATTAAGAATAATTGATTCTCTTTTTGTCAAATTTCCGTTAGTTATCAGGCCATCAGCTATTTTTTGAATTCTTGGCAGCTTCTCCATTGAGGTTAATTTCTCTGAGTTTATCGCAATAATCGTTAAGTTCTTTTTGAGTAACCTGAAATTCCTTTTTATATAACCCTTCATAGAAATCTTTGGCTTTGGATAATAATTCTTTAACAGGTTTTATTTTTGATATTTTATCAACTCCAAAACCAAGAACTACAAGAATCCCCACAGCTTTAAGAGCGTTTTCTAAGGTCAACATTGCTTTTTTCTTTTCTTTGGTCTTTTGTTTTTTACTTGCTGTGTTTGTTTTTATTTTATTATTTGAGTTTGTTTCCTTTTCATTTCTTTTTTGGGCATATTTTTCTGCTTGTTCTTTACTTAACGGCAATACCGGATTACCTGCTATTTTACGGCCTATTATTTCAGATATCATAGTAACAATAGCGATTATCACCGTTGTTGCGTCACCACTTTGGTTGCTTTTTTTGGAAAATAATTTTAATATGCCAAATGTTGCGGCTGCTGTTATAGCAATCCTTGCAATTTCTTGTTTAAAACGTCTTTGCTTAGCTTCTTTAGCGGATTTTTTATCATTATTCATGTATATAGAAAGGTTATATGCATCTTTTGCGAGGAAATACGCAGGAATTACTCCTGATACTAATCTTGTTAAGCCACGTTCTGCAGCCATACTGTAATTGCATGCGCCAAGTTTCATCCTTTTATGAAGGTCTTTAAAAAGGTCTTTGTTAAGGTCTTCGTTATGTTTTTCAATATCATCAGGTAATTCACCGGCTCTAACATCTCTTTTTCTAAACCTCTTCAAATAATCTTCCATAACTATTCTGGTAGATTCGTTTTGACGTTCAATTTTTCTTCCTTTTAAAAGCTTTGACTCCAGAAGTTTATCAATTTCTTTTGAATCTTTAAGAAAAGGTATCTTTTTTAAGGTATTAAGAGCCGAATTAGCCATATCCAGAGGCAATTTTAAAACAGGGTATAACGCCATATCCACCAAGCGTTTTCCCATGCCGTCGTATTTAAATTCAATAGAATCATTTTCTATAACTAAGCCGGCCTGTTTTATTCTATCGTTTAAATATTTTTTTGCACCTTCTCCAATCTCTTTGCCGTATCTTTCAATGGCTTCCTCAACATCGCCTAATACTTTACTAGCACCGTGAAAACTTACATTTGGCGGGTTTTGATTATTACATTTACAAGCATGGGATAGTGATAAGGAAACAGAAAAAAGTTGGTTTGTTTCATCATTTTCTTTTTTTCTAACATTAATCGGGGGGTTTAATGTTATTTTCATTTCTAAAACCTTTTTATTTTCGTTGTAAACAAAAATAAATTCATTACACTACGCCAAGGATTTAAATGTTACTAAAAAGAAAAAATTGCTAATTTTTTAAACGTAGCGTTACATTTATTCATAAATTATCACTCGCCCTAAACCCTCTCAGAGAGAGAGAAAAGAGCTTAAGTAATCACCCCTAGCCACCTGGGCTATTTTTTAAAAAATCTTATTATAAGAAGGTTTTAAAGATGTTATTATTATCAATATTTTATCGGTTCATTCTTTCAATTTTGACATAAGACCATCAACCTTTACAAATAGTTCAATCCAATAATGAACTATTTTTTCGCCCATTTCATGCGGAACTTCGCTGGTTATTTTTTTTAGTTCAACCGAACGCTTTTCCAGCTCCTTCAATTTCATGCTTAACCTGTTAATCTGCTCTTCAATTTCTCTGCGGTTTTCATAAGGAATTTTTGCAATATTTGCCTGCAAAGTTTGTACCTGCTCTGCCCATTCCTTTTCTTTCTCCTCTATTTTCTTAAATAGAACTTCACGGTTTTCCATATTAAACTCCCTTTTTTAGTCTTTTTTAATTTTATTATTGATATTAACCAAATTATTAAAAAAAACTACCTCCAGAAGAGTTATATTAAGAAAAAGTTATTATAATATTTTTCCAAAAACTTATCGTATTCATCGTTAAGAATAGATTCACGTACTTTTTTAACAAAGTCCAGCAAAAATTGTGTATTATGGATTGATAATAAAATTGCTGCTGTTGCTTCTGTGCAACGGTAAAGATGTCTTATATAAGCTCTGGAATGGTTTTTACAGGCATAACACCCGCAATTTTCATCCAAAGGTCTTGCGTCATTTTCAAATTCTTTATTTTTAATTATTTTTCTGCCTTCATAAGTAAAAAATGAGCCATGGCGAGCATTTCTGGTAGGAAGAACACAATCAAACATATCAATCCCGCGAGAAATTCCGTCAAGTATATCCTGAGGAGTACCTACCCCCATTAAATATCTGGGCTTATCTTTGGGCAAAAGCGGTGCTGTAATTTCAACTATATGATTTTTCATCTCTTGCGGCTCACCTACGCTTACTCCGCCTATTGCATAACCAACTGCATCAAAAGATGCAATAACCTTAGCACTTTCTTCTCTTAATTCATCAAAAAATGCTCCCTGAACTATAGGAAAAAGAGCTTGTTTTGGATTTTTATGAGCTTTAAAACATCTCTCAAGCCAACGATGTGTGCGTTCCATTGCCACCTTCGCTTCATTATGGCTGCAAGGATAAGGTGCACATTCATCAAAAGCCATTATAATATCTGCACCTATATCTTCTTGAATCTGCATAGAAATTTCAGGATTAATATAATGCTCTTTTCCATCTTTAGGGTCTTTAAATTTTACCCCGTCTTCGGTTATTTTTCTCAAATGAGAAAGCGAAAAAACCTGAAATCCCCCTGAATCTGTTAATATGGGCTTATGCCAATTCATCCAGTTATGAATTCCGCCAAAACTCTTTATTAATTCAGTTCCGGCTCTCAGGTAAAGATGATAAGAATTTGCGAGAATAATCTGCGCTCCTGTTTGTTCCAGATGATAGTTAGTAAGCATTTTTACTGTTGAATTTGTTCCAACCGGCATAAAAATAGGAGTTTCAATATCTCCATGCGGAGTACGCAAAAGTCCCGCGCGAGCACCGGTTTTCTTACATTCATGTATTAACTTATAATCAAAAAATTCAGAGTTCATTTTTCATAATTAACTCAAGCATTGTGTCCCAATTATCACAAATTTCTTCCGGAGTAAAGAATAAATTGATTTCACGTTCTGCACTCTCTTTTCCATCCGAACCGTGTATTACATTGTATCTTGTAACTTGAGCAAAATCACCTCTTATCGAGCCAACTTCAGCTTCGTCAGGATTTGTTTTTCCCATAAATTTCCTTACTCCTGCAATAGCATTTTCACCTTGTAAAATCATTGCTACAATAGGAGCACTGGTAATAAATTTTATAAGTTCGCCATAAAAAGGTTTTTCAATATGTTCTTCATAATGTTTAGCCGCTAATTCAGGAGATACCCGAAGCATTTTCATCGCAATAATTTTATATCCTTTATCCTCTATTTTTTCTATGATTTTTCCGATTAATCCACGTTTTACCGCATCAGGTTTAATAGCGACAAATGTTCTCTCCTCATTCCTTAACATAAATTCTCCTTAAATCTGCTTAATAACGCCAATTAAAACATAAAAAACGCCATCGTGCAATAATAAATAAATTAATGTAAAAAATGAACTAAACAACAGGTTTTTATGATATTATTAAAAATTGAAAAGTATTTTGAAAAGGATTAAAAAATGGGTAGGATAAAAGTAGCGGATTATTTAGTGCAAGAACTTAACAAACTCGGAATAAAAGATTTTTTCGGGCTTCCGGGAGATTATAATTTTAATGTTTTATATGCAATAGGAGATAATCCCAATACAAACTGGGTTGGCTGTACAAATGAACTCAATGCGGGATATGCTGCTGACGGATATGCAAGAGTAAATGGTTACGGAGCGATTGTTACTACCTACGGAGTTGGTGAATTAAGTACAATAAACGCTGTTGCCGGAAGTTTTGCGGAAAATATTCCGGTAATTCACATTGCAGGAGTACCCGAAACTAAATTTATTAAAAATAACACTCTGATTCACCATAATTTTCAATGCCCTGATTACTATGTTTTTGAAAAAGCTTTTTCCAATGTTGTAGAAACAACGGCTTATTTAAATGAAAATAATGCAAAACAAGAAATTGACAGGATTTTATCTGTTCTTGTAAATCAAAAAAGACCTGTATATGTTGCTATTCCTATGGATGTTTGTAAACTTGAAATAGAAAACAATCCGCAAATAGAAATATTTAAAAGTGATGAGGATTCACTAAACAAAGCTGTTGAACATGCTCTTAAAATTATTAATCCTTCTAAAATCCCTTTAATTTTAGGCGATGTTTTGATTAAAAGATACAAAGCAAGAGCAGAATTTGATAAATTACTTGAAAAAAGTAAATTCCCTGTATCAAATTTACTTATGGGCAAAGGAATTGTAGAAGCCGACAATAAAATGTATCTGGGAACATTTCTTTCTGAATATGAAAATATAAATGCTTATAATTCCATTCATAATTCCGACTGTGTTATCTCAATAGGTATTATAAATTGTGATTTAAATACTTACAGGACAGGTCTGCCTTTTAAACCTGCTGATTTTGTAGAAATACAAGGAACTTATACGATTGTTCAGCACACAAAATATGAAAACATTTTAATGAAAGATATTTTAAATTTACTTTCTGAAAAAATTGAACCAAAAAAAATTGAACTTCCGGAGAAACAACCCAGTTTTGAAGAAGCGCCTTTTGCTGATGATACAACACTTAATTCGAAATACATTTATCCGAGAATACAAGAATTTTTAAAACCAAATGACATGATTTTTGTTGATACAGGAATAATTCCTCATGGTTTTGCGCCAACAAGATTACCTAAAAATACGGAAGTTAACACTCAAACACTATGGGGCTCAATAGGCTGGGCAACTCCTGCAGCTTTTGGAGGTCAAATGGCTGCAAAAAACAGAAGAACAATATTATTAACAGGTGAAGGCGCTCATCAGCTTACGGCAGTAGAAATAAGCAATATGATGAAAAACAAATTAAAACCTATAGTAATTGTATTTAATAATTCAGGATATACCATTGAAAGAATTCTTTCTGATGATCCTTGGGATTTCTTCAATGAAATTATTACATGGGATTATTCAAAATTACCCCAAGTATTCCAAGGTGATGTTTGGATTGCTCAGGCTCGAACTAATCGTGAATTCGATAATGTACTTAAACAAGCTGAATTAGAGCAAAAAACAAAAATGTGTTATATTGAAATCTTTACAGATAAAATGGATTTGCCCGATTTAACTTCAAAACTATTTAGAAAGAGAAAAAATAACGGACAATAAAACTTAAAAAGACTTAGAAAAATTCCTAAGTCTTTTTAAGTTTTATATTCAATTTCTAAAATTTATTTTAGTTAATTCTCTGAAACATATAGCCTATTCCACGAGCTGTCAATATTAGTTCGGGATTTGCAGGATCAGTTTCTAATTTTGAACGTAATCTTGAAATGTGTACGTCAACAACTCTTGTATCAATTCTATGATCAGGCGGATATGCCCAAACATGCTGTAAGATTTCGTTTCTTGAATATGCCTGACCGGAATTGTTTACTAATAATTCTAATAAACTGAATTCCATGCCTGTCAGACGAATTCTTTCGTTCTTTCTAAACACTTGACGTCTTGCCGTATCAATTTTTATGTTTCCTGTAGTAATTACATTTTTTGTAATTTTACCTGTTGGAATAACAGATTCACGATTACTTGTTCTTCTTAAAACAGCTTTAACACGAGCTTCCAGTTCTTTCGGACTAAAAGGTTTAATAACATAATCATCCGCACCCAGTTCTAGCCCCGTTATTCTTTCTGAAACATCACCTAGAGCTGTTAATATTATTATAGGAACATCCGAAGTTCTTCTGATTTCTCTTGTAACCCCGTAACCATCCATTTTTGGCATCATAACATCCAACACTACTAAATCAGGATTAGTTTTATTAAAGAGATTAACTGCTTCTTCACCATCTTCTGCTACTATTACATCATAGCCAACCATTTTTAAACGTGTTTCTAAAATTCTTCTGATACTTGCTTCATCGTCAGCTACCAATATCTTCTGACGTGCTTCCACTTCATTTTGCATTTCCGCATTTTCTGTCATAGTCATAATCCTTAAGTTTATGTGTACTAATCGCTAAATTATCTTACCATAAATATTTTTATTACAAAATATTTATTTTTTTAAATTTTCTTGAATAAATATAAATTAATCTTAATTTAATTAACAAAAAAATGCAAGCACTTTTTTTTGGCTCTTTTAAAAAAAATCTTGAAATCCTTATTTAGCCTGCATTTACTAGGTCATAACTATTAATCAAATTAATACTTGAAGCCTTCTTTAACTGTAAAAACTTGTCAAGTTCGTAACATTTTACAAAATCAATTGCTTCATTGCGTGCAATTTCTAAAATTTTAGCATCTTTAATTAAATCTGAAATAATCAAATCAGGCAAACCGCTTTGCTTTACACCTAAAAATTCTCCGGGACCTCTTATTTGCAAATCTTTTTCAGCAATTACAAATCCATCATTTGTTCGTGTCATTATTTTAAGTCTTTCAATTGTTTCAGGATTTTTTGATGATGTTGAAATTATACAATAAGATTGTAAATCGCTTCTGCCAACCCGTCCACGTAATTGATGTAACTGTGAAAGCCCGAATCTTTCAGCATTTTCAATAAGCATTACAGTAGCATTAGGGACATCAACTCCAACTTCAACAACTGTTGTTGAAACTAAAATATTATATTTTTTATTCTTAAAATCAGACATCACTTGTTCTTTTTCTTCATTTTTAAGCTTTCCATGCAACAGACCGATTTTATATTGCGGAAAAATTTCCTTTTGAAATTTTTCCGCCTCAATTGTTGCAGCTTTTGCAGAAAGAGTTTCGCTTTCTTCAATTAGAGGATAAACAACATAAGCCTGACGTCCTTTTTTTATTTCATTATCAATTAATTTATAAGCTTCTTTACGTCCTGAAAAAGTTATCAGGTTTGTTTTGATAGGTTTTCTGCCCTCTGGAAGTTCATTTATTATTGTTAAATCTAAGTCTCCATGTACCGTTAAGGCAAGAGTTCGTGGAATTGGAGTTGCTGTCATTGTAAGCATTTGCGGCAGTTGAGCTTTATTCTTAAGCTTAGTTCTTTGTTTTACCCCAAATCTATGCTGTTCATCAATTACAATGGCACCAAGATTATTAAAATCTACATTTTCCTGTATAAGAGCATGCGTTCCTACAGCAATATGAGTTTGTCCGTTTTTCAAATCTTTTTCGATTTTTTTTCTTACTTTTTTAGAATTACTTCCTAAAAATAGTCCAATGCTAATTCCCATCGGTGTTAACCATTGAATTAAATTATTATAATGCTGCTGTGCCAAAATTTCAGTCGGAGACATAATTGTTCCCTGATAACCATTCTCAACTGCAGCGAGAAGCATGATTGTTGCAACAACAGTTTTACCGCTTCCCACATCTCCTTGTAACAGCCTTTGCATAGGTTCTGTCGAATTTAAATCATTTAAAATATCATTTATTGCATGTTTTTGTGCGCTAGTCAACTCAAACGGAAGATTTTCTATGAATTTTTTAACAAGTCCTTTTTCCTTTATTTTAAGAGGAATAGCATTATTGTTTTTTCTGTTTTCCTCTCTAATCTGTGCAAGTTTAAGCTGAATTAAAAAAAGTTCTTCAAAAACCAGTGAAAAACGTGCTCTTTCAAGCATTTCCATTGATTGCGGATAATGTATTTGCTCAACAGCATCTTTTTTTTCCAGCAAATTATATTTTTCAACTAAAAACTCAGGTAAAACAGTGGGAATTTGTCTCTTAAACATCTCAATCACATTAAAAATAGCTCTTCGCAAAGTTTTTATATTTAAATTTTCGTTTAAAGAATAAATCGGCACTATACGCGCCAAATTTAAGTTTGAATCTGGGGAGTACTCCAAAAAATCTCCTGTCATAATCGAATATTGCGGTTTATCAAGCGTCAATCTTCCGTCGAAACTATTTATTTTAGCCATGCCGGAAACCATTATGCCTGCTCCTTTAGGAAATTGTGACTTATAACGTTCAAGCATGTGCCTGTTTGCCTTAGCATAAAAGAAGCTCAAGTCTAAACTTCCGCTTTCATCTGAAATTTTTACCTTTAAAACACTTAAATTTTTTTTTGTCACAAAGGCCGAAACAGATTTAATATATCCAAAAACAGTTGCATTAGATTCGGATTTCAGATTTTTTATTAATGTCCTGTTTGAATAATCAATATGTTTTCTCGGAAAATAAAAAAGCAAATCTCTCGCAGTATAAATTCCCAGTTTATTAAGGGCATAGCCTATTTTAGATCCGACTCCTTTTACATAAATTACATCCATTTCATCCGGATTTTTTACCTCAGTTTTATCTTTCTTCTCAGGAGGATGAAGTTCATAATTTATAACTGAAATAAGCCTTTCGACAGCCTTTTTTCTAAGAGGCATTGAATCTGTGGGGTAACGTTCAAAGGTTTCCAGCAAAATTTTCCATTTAGGATTTTTTTTTGAATCTTTATAAACTTTTAAAATTTCGCCTTTAATAAAACCGGCAAAAGTATTATTTTTGCCTTTTATATTAATATATTGATGTTTTCGCTCAATTTCTACAGCTTGTTTTATTTGTTCTAAATTTTCAAACATTTTTTACCTTATGTTGCCGGGCAAAAATACATTTACCCCTTCCTAATCTACTTGTTTATCAAACAACACTCATTTTCTTCTGTACGATTTATATTAAATATAGAATCAAATTTTAGTTCCGCTTCGATAATTAGGTTCTTGCCAAAAAATCTGCCACCTGTTAACTTATCAAAAATAAGACCTATGGGAAAAAGAAATTTATCAAAAATAAAAATTTGAGCAGAGCTTATCTGCCCGTTTTTTTTGTTTAAAAACTTATACAGCAATGCCAATATAAAACCGCAACTGTCGAAGTATTTTGCGGATTGAATTTCAAAACCGTTATTTAGCAAAAATTCTGCCAAATCTTTTTTGTTATAACGCTTATAATGTCCTATATTTTTATCGAAAGATGAATATAAAGCCTGAAAAGCAGGTACGTAAATAAAAAGCTTTCCTCCTTTTTTCAATTTATTTCTAAGCAAAATTAAGACTTCTTCGTCTTTTTCTATGTGTTCAAGAACATTTAAAGTATACATAAAATCAAATGAATTATCTTCTATTTGATTTAAATTATTAAAAACTTCAAAATCAAGATTTTTACAATGCTCACTTAATTCATCATCAATTTCAACACATTTTATATTCAAAACGCCTTTTTTTCTTAATAATTCAGCAAAGTATCCATACCCTGAACCAAAATCAAGAATTTTTTGACTTTTATTATTTAATGATTTTAAAATCAGACTAACAATAAAATTATTATAGTTAGCAGCGTTTTGCATTATGCGTAAAAGTTCTTTTCCTCTGTATGACATTTCTTATATTATACTTCCGTTAGAGTTTAATTTATTAAGCCGACTTCAACGCGTTTATCAATTCCGGCACAATTTCATAAACATCTCCGACAATGCCAATATCTGCAATCTGAAAAATCGGAGCTTTAGGATCTTTATTTATTGCAATAATTTTATCAGAAGCATTCATGCCTACTGTGTGTTGAATTGCTCCTGAAATTCCGCATGCAATGTATAACTTAGGCATAACTGTTTTTCCGGTTTGTCCAATCTGTATTGAATGATCAGCCCAACCGGCATCAACAGCAGAGCGGCTTGCACCTACTGCGCCTCCAAGTAAATCAGCTAATTCTTCAAGCATTTTAAATCCTTCAGGAGACTTTAACCCTTTACCTCCCGCAACGATAACTTCAGCTTCATCAATCCTTTTTTCGGTTGATTGAACATTTTTAATCAACTCGACAAGTTCAACCTTAGGCGTAACTTCATCGATTTTTGGGGTAACGTTAACAAATTGTGTATCCTTAACAACAGGATTTTCAGCTTTTTTTAAAACTTTAGGTCTGACTGTAGCCATTTGAGGCATATTTTTGCACAAAATAGTTGCCATTAAATTTCCGCCAAAAGTAGGGCGGGTTGACGCTAATTGTCCTTTTTCATTTATATCTAAACTCGTACAATCCGCCGTAAGTCCTGTGTTTAAACTTGAAGAAATTCTCGGCGCTAAATCCCTTCCTTGAGTTGTTGCACCAATTAAAACTATTTGCGGCTTTATTTCTTTAATTAAATCAATTGAAATTTTAGAATAATATTCTGTTGAATAATTTTGCAATCTCTCGTCTTGTACTATGTAAACCTTGTCAAATCCATTATTTTTAAGTTCTGCTTTAATATTTTCAATCTCTTTTAATTTTGTTATTACAAGTGCGTTCACTTCTACACCGCCCAATTTGCCGGCTAAATCCTGTGCTGTATTTGCCAATTCTAAAACAACAGGAGCAAGTTCACCTTCTCTTGTAACTTCTGCGTATATTAAAATTCCTTTATTCTCTTCCATTTTCCCCCTTTTATAATGCTGAATTTATTTCAGCATCTCACCAGTGTAGTAAGCCGGATAAATCCTGAAACAAGTTCAGGATGACATTGTTACATTATTCCAAAATCTTTTATCTTTTCTTTTATAATTTCTGCACCTTCTTTAGGGTCTTTAGGTATAATAACTTCGCCACCTTTTTTTTGTTCAGGTCTAAAAGCTTTAGAAACATATGTCGGCGAACCTTTTATTCCAACTTCTTCCGGTGAAAGATGAAGACTCTCCATTCCGTAAGACTCAATTTTAGCTCTATGTGCGCGGATAAATCCGCTTATTAAAGCCCTTCTGGGTTCATATTCACATTTAAGCATGCCCAAAACTGCCGGCAGTTTAACTTTTACGATTTCTGTTCCGTCTTCAACTTCACGCTCAACCGTTAAGGTACCGTCTTTATAACCTGTAATTTCTTTTACATAAGTTACTTGCGGCATGTTTAAATGTTGGGCAATGCTGGGACCTGTTTGTGCAGTATCTCCGTCAACTGCAAATTGTCCGCAAATAATTAAATCAACATCAGGCATTTTTTCCTGTACTGCTTTTGCAAGAGTTTTTGAAGTTGCAATAGTATCAGCACCGGAAAATTTTTTGTCGGATACCAAAAAACCATCATCTACTCCCATTGATATTGACTTCTTAATAATTTCCGAAGCCTGTGGCGGCCCCATTGAAATAGCAGTTACATGAACATCTTTGATTTTTTCTTTTAAACGAAGTGCCGTCTCTATTGCATACATATCAAAAGGATTAATAACACTTTCAACTCCTTCTCTTTGAATTGTATTATTCTCAGTCCATTTTATATCTGCAGTATCAGGAACCTGTTTTATCAGTAAAGCTATTTTCATTTTCATCACCTTATTATTTTTTGGCGAAGAGTAAGGTGTAAAGCATGAAGTAAAATCTTCTCACTCTTCACTTTTTACTCTTCACTTTTTTTGTTTTGCTTGAATCTCCAACGCTGCATTATGTGCCAAAACATACATTGAACACATTTTGTAATTTTTTAAATACCATGCACAGCGTTCTTGCGCACAGATAACTTCAACTGAACTTCCTGCACTCATTAAAGGACAATATGGAATACTTTTATCTGACATAATTTACTCCTTTACTTCCAATTTAAATAAATTACAATTTTCATCACGGTTTTTTTCTTGATCTTTATAAATTTTCATTCTATTTATAACTTCATCAAAGTCAATTTTATGTGCGTCAAAATCAGGTCCGTCTACACAAGCGAATTTAACCTCACCTCCGACAGTTACTCTGCAAGCTCCGCACATGCCTGTTCCGTCAACCATAATAGGATTCATACTAGCCTCAGTGTAAATTCCTTTGCCTCTTGTCATATCAGCAACAGCTCGCATCATAGGCAATGGTCCTACAGCAATTGCATAATCAACTGTTTCTGAATCCATAATTCTTTGCAAAACTTGAGTTACAAATCCTTTTTCGCCTAAAGTTCCATCATCAGTAGTTATAAACAATTCATCACAGGCATTTTCCATTTTATCCTGCCAAAAAATTAAATCTTTGTTTCTTGCACCCATAATCATATAAACTTTATTGCCGGCTTCTTTAAAAGCCTTTGCTATCAGGTAACAAGGTGCTGCGCCGTAACCTCCGGCAAGACAAACAACCGTTCCGTATTTTTTAATATGAGTCGGCTGTCCCAAAGGACCTACCAAATCGACAATTTCCTCTCCAACTTCAAAACTTGCAAGTTTTTTTGTAGAGTACCCTACTGCCATATAAACAATTGTCAATTCACCTTTTTCTTTGTCAATATCAGCTATTGTTAAAGGAACCCTTTCTCCTTCTTCTTCTACTCTTAATATAATAAATTGTCCTGCTTTTGCATTTCTTACAACATAAGGAGCTTCTATTTTAAGTTCGTACTGATTTGGACAAAGCTCTTTTTTTGATAAAATTTTATATCCCATTGTCTTTTTTAAATCCCCCACTATCCTTTCATGCTTATTATACAATAAAAATCCAAATAAAAACAAAAAATTAAGCTTCGTTAATTCCTTCGTAGATTTCTCTTCCTATATGATAAGCAAGCAAAGTATTTCTGCACTTTCCTCTTAAAAACAAAAGACAACTGTAAATAAGTAATTTTTTTGTAATTTTAATAATATACTCTTCTTGTTTTTCGAGAATAAATTCTTTTAATTTTAAAATACTTTCATTAAATTCTTTAAAAAAAAGTCTTGTCTCCACAAACCCCGTTTTTATTTTGTTCTGAAACAATAAAACAGAATCATTTAAAGAATTTACATACTTATTTAATTTGTATATTCTCAAAATTACAGCTAATGCTATAATCAGCTCTGCTATAAAAAACGTTGCAAAAAATACTTTAAACATAATTATTATTATAAATTAGTTTATAATAATTTTGAATACATCGCCGGGACTATAAATTCAAGTAATTTATAATTATAAATTTATTTAATGTATAATTAAATTATGGAAATTAAAAAGTCACTGGTAAGATATCCGTTTTTAACAAAAGATGTTGAAGTTTATAAACTCGAGAATAATCACATAATTGTTCTTGCACATAAAGAAGGCGGGCTTGTTAATGTCAGCTCCTGGGTAAAAACAGGCTCTATAAATGAAAATGATAAAAACAACGGTATTTCGCATTTTCTTGAGCATTTAATGTTTAAAGGAACACATAAACATCCTGCGGGAGAATTTGACAGGATTTTAGAAGCAAAAGGTGCTGTTGTAAACGCTGCAACCTGGAAAGATTATACTTTCTATTACGTAACGTTGCCAAAAGGCGAAAATAATAAAGATTTTTATGAAGCAATAGAATTACATGCGGATATGATATTAGACCCAATAATACCTGACTACGAAATGGGTGCTCCTTTTGATATCAATGACAAAAACATTAAGGATAAACGTGAACGTCATGTCGTAATCGAAGAAATTCGCATGCGTCAGGATCAGCCCTGGACAAAAGTTTATAATGCCTGTAACAAAGGTATGTACACAAACCACCCGTACAAACGTGATGTTATAGGAACTCCCGAAATAATTTCTCAAGTTTCACAAGAAGAAATCATGAATTATTACAGAAGTTTTTACACGCCTGAAAATATTACAACGATTATCGTTGGAGATTTTGACCATAAAACCGTTTTAGAAAAAGTTATAAAAGAATTCCGCGAAAAATGGGGTGGACGTAAATCTACTAAAAAAGTAAATGAAATTGATGCTCCGATTCAAGATACAAAATACATTGAACAAACTGCTCAAATAAATTCTGCGTTTATGATGTTCGGGTACCTTGGACCGATTGCATGCGACCTAAAAAACTCAACTGCACTTGAAATGCTCTCAATAATTTTAGGCGACGGTACAAGTTCAAGACTTTATCAAAATTTAATAGAAAAACAATCCGAACAAATTTTTAATATAGTCAATTCAGAACACTACCAATTCAAAGACGGCGATAATTTCTTTATTCAGGCAAATTTCAAGCCGGAAAAGAAAGATTTAGCTGTTGAGTTGGTAAAAAAAGAAATTAAAAATCTTCAATCCGATTTAGTTTCTGAAGATGAGTTTTTAAAAGCTAAAAAGAAAATTAAATCACAATTTGCCCACAATGCTGAAACCGTTTCTGAAATAGGAGATACAATAGGCTATTATATGACCGTTTGTGAGGATTTAAAACTTATTGAAGATTATTTAAAAATTCTGGATGAAATTTCTATTGAATACTTGCAAGAAGCTGCCAAAAAATACTTAAATATAAATAACGCCAGTATTTCTGTACTTCTTCCGGAGTAATTTTTTAAACAATACTTTTTTGTAAACGTTCCGAGCGGTTTTCGCTTAAAATATTTTTCAGCTTCATAATTGCCTGAGGCATGGAGCTGGCAAACTCTGGATTCTGAAATTTCTATTGTTTCACCGATTTCTTTTAAAGTCATATTTTCATTATAATAAAGCACCATTATCATTCTTTCACGCTCAGGTAATCTTTTAAGCGCATATTCAAGTTCTTTTTTAACATCTTTTTCTTCCATATATTCTTGAGGATTAAGATTTTTTGTATCCTGGATTGTATCAATAATCTCAACACTATCCTCGGAAGAACCTTTTTTATCATAAAGCGACGTTATAGTCGTATCCTCTGCTAAAATTTGGTCAACTTTTTCTTTTTCTAAACCAAGCAGTTCACCTATTTCACCTGAAGTCGGCTGACGTCCGAATTTTTGTCTGAGATGTTCCTGTGCCTCTTTAACATCTTTGATTTTCTTTCTTGCACTTCTGGGTAAAAAATCCTGAGAACGGATTTTATCAATAATATTACCTCTAATCCTCATCAATGCATAAGTTTCAAATCGTGCACCCTTATCCGGCGAATATTTTTCTATTGCATCAATCAAACCCTCAACCCCGTAACTTGTAATATCCTCAATGGAAAATGTAGGCGGAAGCGAAACTTTTACACGCCCCACAACATATCTTGTCAAGTAAATGTATTGAACAATAAGTGCGTCTCTATTTTTCTTGTTAGATCTATCTTTTAAGTAATCGGACCACAAAGTTTCCAGCTCGCTATCCGTAAGCCTTTTAATCTTGCTATATGAATTGTATTCTAAATCTTGATGCATTAATCATCCCAATTTGTACAAAGCACCTATAATAAATTGTATAAAATCAGGACAATTTCACATCATGTATATGGATGAAGTTTAGCTCTGTGCTTTAGTTTTCTATTTCAGAGGTAATAAATAAGATTAATAATAAAATCTGCGATTAACATATAAATTGTTGATTTTATTGCAGCCTGAGTAGTTGAAGTTCCTACTTCTTTAGCTCCGCCTCTTGTTTCATACCCTTGCGTTGCACAAACAAGTGCAATAATAATTCCAAAAACAAATGCCTTTAAAAGGCTGATATAAATATCTCTTGTATTTAACCATAGCCAAACCGAATTTATGTATCTGTTCGGATGTAGATTAATGGTAAAAAAGCAAACAAACATTCCTCCAACAATTCCTATTAATTCAGCCAGTAAAACAACCATTGGAACTGTTATTCCGGCAGCAATCAACCTTGGAGTAAAATAATATCCTACCGGATCAACTTTTAATGTTTTTATAGCATCAACTTGTGAGGTAACCTGCATGTTTGCAATTTCTGCGCTAATTGCCGTTCCAGCTCTTGCACCTATAGCTAGAGCTGCAAAACCGGGAGCTATTTCACGGATTATAACGATAGCCATTGTTCCACCAATGTAAGTATCGGCTCCAGACATTAAAAATTGTTTTGAAACTTGAATAGCTATAACAGCTGCTGCAATTAAAACAATTACCAAAGAAATAGTTAAAGAATCGTAACTTATTGCAGCAGCCTGAGAAATTATACTGGAATAACGCACTTGCTTTGAAAACAAGTATTTTAAGATTGATATTAAGTTTTGAATACAAAGCCCTAAAAAATTAATCATAAATAGGCATACACCATTTTTTGTACTCGAAAACTTTTCCTTTAACGACGTCAAAGTAAAGTTTTTGTAATTTTATTGAAACAGGTCCCACTTTACCGTCACCAAGATCTCTATTGTCAATGTTTACAATAGGACTTACCTGAGCACCTGTTCCGCAGTAAAATGCTTCATCGGCAATATAAAGTTCTGTTCTGTCTATAGATCTTTCTACAACTTCAAGTCCTAAAACCTCTTTCGCCAATTGAATGAGAGTATCTCTTGTAATTCCCCTTAAAATATTATCTGTTGTCTGTGTTGTAATGAGTTTACCGTCTGAAACAATAAACAAATTCATTGCAGAACCTTCAGTTACAACTCCATCTTCGGTGAGAACAATTGCATCATCAAAACCCGCCAATCTTGCGTCCGTAATTATAAGTGCAGTATTAGCATAAGCTCCTGTAACTTTTGCTCTTGGAGGAATTGCATTATCACTGTTTCTACGCCAATTTGAAACACAAACTTTTAAACCTTTTGATGTATCAATATAATCACCCATAGGAAGCGTAAATATCAAAAATGAATCAGGATTATCTATTAATCCCGGTCCGATTTTCTGGGCAGATTTATATAAAGTGGGTCTTATATAGGTATCTTGGGTATAATTATTTTTTTTGAGCAATTCTTTTGTAATTCTACAAAATTCTTCTACAGAATATTGCGGATCCATATGCATTATTTTTGCACTTTTGTACAATCTTTCGTAATGCTCAGGCACTCTAAAAGCGTATAATTGTTTTTCTTCTTGATTATAATAAGCTCTTATTCCTTCAAAAATTCCCGTTCCGTATAAAAAGGCATGCGTCATAACAGGAATTACTGCTTTTTCTTTTTCTACATATTTCCCGTCCATATAAACAAATTCTGACATTTTCCCTCCTATAAATAAAAACCTGAATTCTTTCCTTAGTATCTCATAAATTTCCAAGCATTACTATAAAATATTTATTAATATTACATTTTTTAAATTTTTATAGAATTTACATTGACTTTTTAATAAAATTTAACTAGAGGAAATGTAAAATGGAATTAATTTTAAACTCGTTATATATTTATGTTGCAATATATTCGGTTTTCTTTTTGATTCTGGCAATAAAGAATCTAAATGACAAAAAATTTCGTATTCAGCAAAAATATAATAATTTAACCTGCCAGAACAGTCTTTGTATTATCATTTATTCTCATAATAATGAAATCAGCTTGGAAAACTTGATAAAACAACTAAAAGATCAGGATTACCCTGTTCAAAATTTTTCGACTTATGTTGTTCTGGATAATTGCAGTGATAACTCTGAAAAGCTTTTTGTAAACGATAATTTTGCACAGGTTTTTTGCATTAAAGATCAGGGAACTATAGGAAAAGACCAGTCAATTTCGATATTATTGGAAAAATTATCTGCAGTGCAAAATTGTAACGCTTATATTTTTCTTGACGTAAACAGACAAATAGAGAAAGATTTCTTATCTTCGATAAATTCAGCTCTTAAAGATTCTTCTGTAATAAGCGGCTCAACAATCTTAACAGGTGAAAACTTTAATTTATGGCAAAAAATAAAGGTAACTTACCATAAATATTACACAAATTTCATTCAAAAAAGCCGTTCTTTAATGAATCTGGCAATGACGATTGATTCCGATATTTTAGTTATGCGTCAGGATTTAATTGAAAAAATAGGCTGTATTGATTTTCAAAATATAAATTCTGAACTAAAATACAGTTTACTTTTATCAAAAATAGGTTTTAAATGTACTTTTAACCCTAATATTAAAACATACATAAACGTAAATGATTTTAATTTAAGAATTCCTTCATTAAGTGCAAGATTGGATTTATTCAAAAATTGTTTCATGCAAGCCTGGGTAAAAAATCTTATCTTTAGCGAACATGTTTTTTCTCTTTTGGCTCCAAACGCATTACTATTGATTTTAATATATGTTTACTTGCTAAAACATTCTTTTAATTATTATTTCATAGTTGATTTTTGGTTAGTTTTATTATCTTTCGCTACATTAATATTAGGATTTTCCATAAGTCTTTTAAATTCAGGCTTAGAATCAAGTGAAATCCGTTATTTGTTTTTATATCCGTTATATTCTCTTGGCCGTATTTTCAAGAATCTTCCCATTTGCAGAGAAGTGAGAAACACTATTAATCACCAAAAGCAAATAGCTGCTAATACAGAAAAATTAACCGTTGATGTAATTGTAACCGATGGCAGAAACAATATCCCCTGTAAACTTGAACTAATTTCTGAAAGCGGGCTCGCAAAAGTTGTTTTCAATTTCAAAAAGAAAAAATTTGTAACTAAAACTAATCTTAGAATGGTAGATGCAATAAATGAATTAACAAAAAAACTTACTGATTATGGGTTCGTATTAAAAATTTGCCAAT
Source organism: uncultured bacterium (assembly GCA_963839525.1). Lineage (GTDB taxonomy): Bacteria > Cyanobacteriota > Vampirovibrionia > Gastranaerophilales > Gastranaerophilaceae > CAWIVJ01. Next base: position 154,687 of record CAWIVJ010000005.1, read on the forward strand.
GCTGTGCAAATTTTGTACCAAACATTGACGGCTCAACCAATATGGTAAAGGGCTTTTGCAGGCATAAATTTTCTAATACGCCGTCAGAAGAAATTCCTACACTCTTATGGAATTCTTGCAGAAATTTTCATAAAAATAGAACTAATACTGTAATTAAAGAGATGCTTAATTAATGAAATATTACTTAATCGATACCCATTCACACATAGACATGCCTGATTTCTCGGATTTGGAGGAAACAATCGCCAGAGCAAAAGAAGCCGGAGTCGAAAAAATTATTATCCCTTCAGTAGACAAAAATTCTTTTGAAAAAGTCATTGAAATATCAAACAAGTATAAAGAAACTTACTGTGCGCTGGGAATTCATCCGTCAGAATCAAAAAAAGCTAAAGACGAAGATTTTGAAAAAATAATTGAACTTTCTTCAAATAAAAAAGTGGTTGCAATAGGTGAATGCGGCTTAGATTATTACCATGACAAGACTTTTATCACCGAACAAAAACGGGCTTTTTTAAAGCAAATTGAAATTGCAAAAGCGTTAAAAAAGCCCCTTATTGTTCATAACAGAGAAGCGCATAAAGATACTTATGATTTGCTTACACAAAATATTAACGGGGAAATTGGCGTTATTATGCATTGTTTTTCCGGAAGTCTTGAATTTGCAAAAGAATGTATTAAAAAAGGTTTTTATATCGCTATTGGTGGCGTTGTAACCTTCAAAAACGCTAAAAAAGTCCATGAAATTGCAAAAAATATTCCGCTCGAGCATATTTTAATTGAAACTGACGCGCCTTATCTTACCCCTGTACCTCACAGAGGCGAAAGAAACGAACCTGCTTATGTAAAATTTGTAGCTGAAGAAATTGCAAAAATTAGAGGGGTTTCTTTTGAAGAAGTGGCGGAAATCACAACACAAAATGCTAGAAAGGTTTTTGGGATTTGAAAAAAGAGCGTTTAGATAAAGTTTTAGTTGATTTAGGATATTTTGACAGCAAAAGCAAGGCCTCAGCAACAATTTTATCAGGAAATGTAAAAATTAATGATGAAGTTATCACAAAAGCAGGTTTTCAGATTAATCCGGAAAAAAGGCTAAGTATAGAAATAAAATCAATGCCTTATGTGTCAAGAGGCGGTTTTAAACTTGAAAAAGCTTTAAAATCTTTTGATATAAAAGTAAAAGACAGAGTTTGCATTGATGCAGGGGCTTCAACAGGCGGTTTTAGCGATTGCTTACTGCAAAACGGAGCAAAAAAAATCTATGCCGCAGACGTCGGATATGGTCAATTAGCCTGGAAAATCAGAAATGACGATAGAGTTAAAGTAATTGAGCGCACAAATATCAAAAACTGCAAATTTAATGATATTTATGCGGCAGGTGATGAAGTTGCCGACCTGTTAGTAATGGATTTATCTTTTATTTCTATTGAAAAAGTTTTACCTAATTTAAAAAAATTATTAAAACCTGAATTTCACGAACTGATTTGTCTTATAAAACCTCAATTTGAAGCAGGTAAAGGATTAGTTGATAAAGGCGGAGTGGTTAAAGATAAAAAAATTCATATTGAAGTTATAAATAAAGTAATTGAATTTGCCGGAACACTCAGCTATAAATCCCTTGATTTAACCTTTTCACCGGTAAAAGGTCCGTCAGGAAATATAGAATATTTAATTTACTTAGGAACTGATGGCAACACAAAAGATTTTTCGGCTGAGGGTGTTGTTGAAGAAGCGTTTAATTCTTTAAATAACTTGTTAAAAAATAATTAATTATTTTCAAAGTTCAAATTCGTAATTCATAAGGTTGGCATACTACCCACGCGGAATTTTACAAATTCTTTTTTAATGATTTTATCAAATCTAAATAAATTTTTATTTCTTTGTTTGTTGAATTGTTGATTATGAAAATTAAATCATCTTTCAATTTATTTGGTTTTTCTTTAGCATCAAAATCACTTAGTTTAAGTCCTAATGTATTGATAATTTTTATAAAATTATCAAATGTAGGATGGTTCGTTCCTGCCTCTATTCTTGAAATTTGTTTTTCGTGCATATCAACTTTTTCAGCTAGTTCAAATTGAGTAAGGTTAAGCCGTTTTCTTTGCGCTTTTATTTTTTGTCCAATGAAATTTTTATCTTTGTTAACCAATATTAAGCACTCCTATTCCTTATAAGACTAATGATAAGACATTTTTGTTCCTTATTAAACAGCTCAAATGTTACTTTTTATTTGCAAATAAGACATTAATGTATTATAATTATTCAGGAAAAGGACATTAGCATTCAGGGGAGCAAGCATAAAAAAATGACCAACGATTATAAAATAATACTGTTAACGCAAAAAGATTTAATAGCACTGTACTGCGCAAGGCTTTTTTTAACAAATATGGAAAAATTATACGAATTTCCTTTCGATTTGGAGGATATTTCTATTTGTTCTTTGATTGATTGTTTAAAAAGCAATTTTGAAGAAACTGCTATAACTAAAAATCAATTTATTTTCTTTATTTTTGACTCTTATTTGAGCAATACAAACGATATTAATAAATTGCACTGTACATTAAAAGAGATTCGTAAAGGCAAACCCTTTAAATTATTAATTGCTGACTTGGGATTAACCCTTGACCACAACATAAGTACAGAAATAAGCATATTTCGTCCTAAATATTGTTTTAATAGATTTAAAAAGCAAAACAAACTAAAAAAACTGGAAAAAGATTTTGGAAAATTTATTAGAGGAGAAATTCGTAAGGTGGGCAAGTATGCCCACCTTACCGGTTAAGTAGATTATTTTAAGAATAAGTTGTATCTATTTTTACTTAAATACAATCCCATTAAAAAATAATTAATTATTTTCAAAGTTCAAATTTTTGTATTATCATAATAATATGCAGTACAAGGACTATTATGAGATTTTAGGCGTAAAACGCGAAGCTAGCGCAGCAGAAATTAAATCTGCTTATCGTAAGCTTGCGCGAAAATATCACCCCGATGTAAACAAAACCAAAGAAGCTGAACAAAAATTCAAAGACCTCAACGAAGCTTATGAGGTTTTATCCGATAAGGAAAAACGCCAAAGGTATGACAGCCTGGGCGCAAACTGGCAAGAAGGCGCTAATTTCACTCCTCCACCGGGTTTTGAAAATTATAATTTTAAATTTAATCAGAGAGGAGCTCAAGGGTTAAATTTTGAAGATTTAGGGGGATTTTCAGACTTCTTCAGCTCTCTTTTCGGAGACATGATGGGCGGAGGAGCAAGAAAAACAACTTCACAACAAAGAAACAGAACGTTTTATGATGATTTGGGGTTCGGACAAGCTCAAAGACAGCCTCAGCAAACTAAAAAAGTTGATCTGGATATAACTCAAACTTTAAATATCAGCGCAAAAGATTTATTTGAAAGAAAGCCCATTCCGGTAAAATTTAAAATAATGGAAAAATGTTCATCTTGCTCTCCGAGCGGAGGTTTTTGTGTTCATTGCGGCGGAACCGGGATTATTTCCGAACAAAAATCTGTTAATGTAAGACTTCCTCTTGAAGTGAAAGAAGGTCAGAAAATAAGACTTAAAGGCGAAGGAAAATCCGATGCAAGAGGTAATAAAGGTGATTTGTACTTTAAAATAAGTATTAAAGATTCTGAATATCAGGTTGACGGCGTAAATTTAACCAAAGAAGTTGAAGTTACACCTACACAAGCAATTTTGGGGTGCAAGAAAGACATTAAAACCTTACATGGAAACATAGGAATAAAAATTCCGGCGGGAACTTCCGGAACATTAAGGCTAAAATCTCTGGGTTTACCTAAAAAAGACGGCGGTTACGGGGATTTAAATGCAAAAATAAAAATTATTATACCTAAAAAATTATCTGATAAAGAAATCGATTTATACAAAAAATTAGCTGAATTGGAAAAATAAGTAAATTTTTATAAACTTTAATGTATATTTGGAAATATTAAGGGTTGACAAAAGTATTTTTATTATTTATTATGCTAAACACATCGTAGTTAAGGATGAAACTAATGAAAAAACAGCAAATTAAAAACATTCGACGTCGCAGATTAAGACTATCAAAGACTTAATCGCTTTTTCACGTATGTTTTTATGTAAAAAAATAATTTAGGTCTTTTGATAGTTTTTCAAGAGACCTTTTTGTATGCAAATTTTTAAATTAAAGGAGAAAGATAAATGTTAAAACAAAACCGACAAAATATATCAAATGAAAAACAAAAAAACTGGATGAACAGAATTTGGGGCTTATAACCCCCTTTATGAATTGAAAGGACAAAGATGACATCATATTTAAATATAGCAATATCCGCTCTGGATAACTCAAAATCACTACTGCCGTTTTTTGTAAAAGATTCGATTGATAATGTTGGCAGAACTGTTATGGCAGCTACAGAAGGCGGAAAACATGAAGCAAGAGAAAGATTTATAGAAGAAAACGGAACAAGTTTATTTTGGTTAGGCGGAATTCCTGCTGTAAGATGGATTGTAGACAAAATCGCCAAAGCAAAAACAAATATAGATCCTGATATAAAATTTAAAAGAATAAATTCAGACGGAATTCAAGGATATTTCGCTGATAAAGTAGAAGAAAACGGTATAAGCAAGTTCTCGGCAAAAGATTTAGAAGGAATAGTTTTAAGAGGTGAAAAACTCGGAAAAATAAAAGAAAATCTTAAAAAGAACGGATATAAACCTAACATTACAAAAGGAAAATATAAAAAATATCATATAGGAATCACTGCGGCAGCTGTTCTTATAAATTTATTTATGCTTATGGTTGTGGTACCAAAATCCAATCAGCTGCTATCAAGAAAAATTATCTCAAAAGAAGTCAAGAAAAAAGCTGAAAAATCAAAACAAAACCAAAAAGTTGAAAAGAATATTAATGGTAAGAATCCGTCCTTTGGTTCTTTAAAAAGTTTTTTTGAGTTCAAAGATCTTTTCAACTTTACAAAAATGGCTGAAAATGCTCAATTAGCAGCAACAAGCAGTATGTTATTGCTGGATTACGGTATTTCAGGAAGCAGAGTCACTTTTGTTCCAAGAAATAAAAATGAAAGAATTGAATATGCAGTTAAGGAAGGAAGTGTAATTTTATTTTTCTATCAGGCCGTAGATTGGATTAAGCAAGGATTCTGTATATTGGCAAACAAATTATTTAAACTTCCTATAGATCTTGATTACAAAATTATTAATTGTCCCGAGTTTAGCGCAAAATTAAAAAATCATAAAAATGAAGATGAAATTTTAAGTTTTGCTGAAGTAAGAGATAAAGAAGCTGAAATTAAGAACCATCCAAACAAAACAAAAGCTTTTAAAAAGGCTCTGGAAAAAGAAATTGATAATTTTAACGAAATAAATATTATAAAAATGATTGACAAAGAACTTTCTGCAAAAACCCTGGATACAAAAAAGGGAAATGTATTTGAAAACTTTACACTTAAAATGGCGCAAAAAAGCGGTTTAATTGAGGTAGAATATGATAAAAAACTTAATCAATGGATAAGAGATTCTAAAAAATATATTGAAACAGATAAAGTCCTAAAATTAAATAAAGATTTAGAAAATTTCTATGAGCAAGCAATAAAAAAAGGTAGCAAAAGTATCGAAAATATAATTTCAAAAACAAAAGCAGCTAAAGTTTTTGCAATATTTGGGAATATAGCAATATGCTCTTTTTCATTGTGCTACCTGCTGCCTAAAATTCAATATTTAATCAGAGAACACAGAACAAAAACAAAAGCAGCTCCCGGTATAAAACATTATCAAGAAATGGCAGCAAAGAAAATGATTTAATAATTATTTTCTTTACCGGAAACAAATAACAAAGGGAATACAATATCACTAACACAACAAGGCAGCCAAACCGAAAAGAATAATACGAAAATAATCGCAAAATATAAGTAAATACTTATTGCAGCCGTACCAAGCGCCATCATTATATGAAGTAACGATGCGGAAGTGCTTATTAAAACATGCCCTGAATGAGGGAACTTTGTGGATGGTTTTAAAGTTGCAAGAAATATTCCTAAAACAGCAATCGGATTAACAATATACCATTTTTCTATAAATCCTAAATGTAATTCTCTATGAGGCAAATTAAGAAAGGTTTCTCCCAGAAATGGGAGAAGAGAATCGCTTAATGTTGCAATTCCTATTGAACCTATAAAACCAACCAAAAAAACTTTTAAGATATTTGTTTTTTTTCTATTTAATTTATACATTGAAGTAGTAACAAATGCGCTTAGTAAAACATGCAAAGGATGAAATATATAGAAAAACTTAAATGCTATTTGAGTGGGGAGATTTCTTAAAAAAACAACAACTAAAATACCTATCAAAGCTCCCGTAAAAGTAAAAGGAGCGTGTTTTTTCAATTCCAAAAAAATTTTTCCAAGCATTAATGTCTTCTTTCCTGTTTTACCATTCGTTTAATTCTAAAATTTCAAAATTTAAAATACTTGCAAAAGCACACCAAATAAAATAAATCAAAAACAAAAATCCGGCAAGTTTTGAAATAATAAAAAATACTATCATGGTTAAAAATACAAGCAGAGTTAAAAGAGCTGACAGCAAAAAAGCTTTTCTTAAATCATGTTCTTTAAAAAAAGCTGACGGCCATTGTAAATTTATGATTAGCTGCAGGGTAAAAAGAAAATATGCCAAAACATGCACCCAATTAAAAGGAGTAAGCAAAACTAAGCCAAAAGCTACCATCATCAGGATGTAAAGAATAATCCAAACGGGTGCAAAAATCCAATCCGGAGGCTGAAACTTCGGCTTGGACAAACTATTATACCAATCTTTGTCGTATTTCATAAAATAATTTTACACCCACTCAAAAAAAATTTAACCGTCAAGTTAGTTAACCTAACTAAACAAACAATAAAATCATTTGACCCTAATTAATTTTACTTAAGTATATTCCTTTGCTTTATCCTCATCACTGAAATTTTTCAATAAAAAACGCCAACTTAGCAAAGTCAGCGTATTAAACGTTACGAAATTATGGGAATAGGTAGGGTTTATTATTTTTAATTCTAATTTTTATCCATTAAATATTTTAAACGTTCTTTCAATGTTTTTATCAATTACTTTTTTGACAGAATCTATTTCTGTTTGTACTGCATTATGTTCTGTATCTATACTTTTTAAACTTAAATCAAATTTCTTTTCTTTAGCTTCAATTTCAGCCATAGTTGTTTCATATTCTGCTTCTGCTTTTGCTATATTTATATCATCATTTTTAACTACAAGAGAAGTATCTCCTGAAGACCATGAAGTTCTTTCCCATGAGCCGTCTCCATTTTCTCCGCCGTTAGAATCCCATTCTGACAAATAAATATTTCCATTGTTTAATTGATTATATAACCACTCGCTATCCATCATATACTCATCACCGGGCGCATGGCATCCGTTTGCTGCAATTTGGTTATATATATTTGTATAATAATCTATAGCTCTCAGATCATAATCCTGATTGGCTTCATCAAGCTCAATACCTAAAGCTGTTAAAAATTGATTTAAATCTCCTGCGTTTTGCCATGCTTCATATACATCATCTGTAACAAGGATTCTGTTTGAAGAGTCTGACAAAAATCTTTGTTTATCCAATGTTGAAATTGCATTGTAAGTAGTTAAATTATAAGCATTTGCATCTACATATGCAGAAGTCGTGCTGTTAAAAACCGTAAGTTTTTGTTTATCCAATGCTTCCTGATAATTTTTTGAAGCGTCAGTAGAAGCATCAGCAAGCCTTATTTTGCTGTTAGAAATGCTTTGGGCAGAAAGTTCTATGTCTGACAATCGTGATGTCAGAGATAACATTCTTACTTGTGATGCGGACATTCCCATTTTCTGATACTCCTTAAGTTCAGTCTTTTAGTTAATTCGTAACGTTTTTATCCCTATACCTATCATATCGGTGAACAATCCAAATAACTTTAATATATTATCAGATTATGTTAAGGAAATGTTACAATCCACTAATCAGTAAAATATTAACGATTAAAAATTTTACCTCTCCATATATCTCCCTTGTAAGCTAAATACAATAAATTTTTATTCATGCTACAATTAATATACTAGTAAACGGAGAGGACTTTTTATACATTATGTTAAAGTTGTTAATGAAATTATTAGGAGATCCCAACGAAAAAAAAGTTAAAAGTATTATGGGGATTGTAGAACATATAAATGCTCTTGAACCCGAGTTTGCTCAAATGACAGATGCTGAATTAAGAGCAAAAACCGATGAATTTAAGGAAATTCTTTCAAACCGAAAAACTTCTGATGATTTTTTAACAGATAGAGCATTAGAAAAAGAAGTGCTTGATAAAATTTTGCCGGAAGCTTTTGCAACAGTTAGGGAAGCCGGTAAAAGAACATTAAATATGCGTCATTTTGATGTGCAGTTAGTCGGCGGATATTTTTTGCATAACGGTCATATTGCCGAAATGAGAACAGGAGAAGGAAAAACTCTTGTTGCAACTCTTCCTGCTTATTTAAACGCGCTTACCGAAAAAGGTGTACATATAATTACGGTAAATGATTATCTTGCAAAACGTGACAGTGAGTGGATGGGAAAAATTTATACCTTTCTGGGACTTTCAGTTGGGGTAATTCTTTCAGGCACTCGCGGAGAAAATGATTTTGAAGAAAAAAAAGCAGCTTATGACTGTGATATAACATACGGAACAAATAATGAATTTGGTTTTGATTATCTGCGTGATAATATGGCAGGAAGCATTGATATGCTTGTTCAACGCCCTTATAATTATGCAATAATTGACGAAGTTGACAGTATCTTAATTGATGAAGCAAGAACGCCTTTGATTATAAGCGGAAGGCTTGAAAAATCTGCCGAAACTTACCGTGTAATGTCAAAAGTCGCACCCCAGCTTAAAAAAGATATTGACTATGAAATTGATGAAAAAAATAAAAATATAATTTTAACAGAAGAAGGAATAGACAGGGCTCAGGAAATAGTAGGTGTTGAAGACTTGTTTGATATCCAAACACAATACGCCCATCATCTTCTGCAAGCTCTGAAGGCCAAAGAATTATTTACACGTGATACCGATTATGTTGTTAAAAACAATGAAGTAGTTATTGTAGACGAATTTACAGGGCGTTTAATGGATGGAAGGCGCTGGTCTGACGGACTTCATCAAGCGATTGAAGCAAAAGAAAACGTTAAAATTCAGGATGAAACACAAACTTTAGCAAGTATAACTTTCCAAAATCTTTTCAGACTTTATCCTAAACTGGCAGGTATGACGGGTACAGCAATGACTGAAGAAGCTGAATTTGGAAAAATTTATAATCTAGAAGTTACCTCAATACCGACAAATAAACCTGACGTAAGAATTGATTATCCGGATGTTATTTACAAAACAGAAAGACAAAAATACCTATCTGTTGTAGAAGACATTATTGAAATGACTAAAATAGGCCGTCCTGTTTTAGTCGGCACAGTAAGTATTGAAAAATCTGAATATTTATCTGATTTACTTAAAAAACGCGGGGTTAAACATAATGTTTTGAATGCAAAACACCATGAAAAAGAAGCTTATATAATTGCTCAGGCAGGTCGCTTTAGTGCAGTGACTATTGCAACTAATATGGCAGGTCGCGGGACAGACATTCTTTTAGGCGGAAATGCCGAGTATTTAGCAAAAGAAGAACTTGAAAATCAAAAAATTACTCAAGATTCTCCGAATTACGAAACAAAAAAAACAGAAACACTTGAAACTTCAAGAAAACTAACTGAAGAAGAACATAAAAAAGTTATACATGCCGGCGGATTGCATGTTATAGGAACAGAAAGACATGAATCCAGACGTATTGACAACCAGCTTCGCGGTCGTTCGGCAAGACAGGGCGATCCGGGTTCTACAAGATTTTTCTTGTCTCTGGAAGACAATTTAATGCGAATTTTCGGCGGTGAAAAAATTGTCGGAATCATGGAAATGCTTAATGTTGATGAAAAAATGGCGATAGAATCACCTATTATTTCAAAACAAATTCAATCTGCTCAGAAAAAAGTTGAAACTTATCACTTTGACATAAGAAAGAGTGTCCTTGAATACGATGATGTTATGAATGTTCAAAGAGAGAAGTTTTACTCTCAAAGAAGAAAAGTGCTTAAAGGTGAAAAACTTAACGAAAATATTATGTTCATGCTTGAGCAGGAAATTGACAGACTGTTAAAAAGCTATATTACTCCTGAGATGCAGCCGGAAGAATATATCTATGAGGAATTAGAAATGCTTATAAAAGAGCTTCATTCGACTATTCCTCAAATGTCGGATTTTTCTGTTTCAGATGCCCAAGGGCTTAAATTTGATGCAATTTATGAAAATCTTCTGCAAAAAGCTAAATTAGCTTATCAAGAACATGAAAAAGAAATTGTTGAATTCTACAATGAAATTATTTCTAAATACGAAGAAGCTCCAACTCCTCAAACCGCATTTAGTGCACAAAATGTTATGCGAAATATAGAAAAAGATGTTTTGCTTCGCGTAATTGATAATAAATGGATAGATCATCTGCACAATATTGATATGCTCAGAGATGGTATCGGACTAAGAGCTTATGGGCAAAAAGACCCGTTAATTGAGTATAAAAAAGAAGCTTATGATTTATTTAATAAAATGATGTTTGAGATTCAGGGTGAAACCCTTAAGCATCTGTTTAGAACAAAATTTGGGGTTCAAATTGTCAACATGCAAGATGAGAATGTAATTGAAACCGACCTTGCGAGAGTAGCGGAGCAATTCCACCCTGATGAAGAAATTGAACAAGCAATACGCCAGCCCGAAACTCATAAAAAAATAGGAAGAAACGATCCTTGTCCTTGCGGCAGCGGAAAGAAGTATAAGCACTGCTGCGGGGGTAAATGAGTGAAACAATACATATTCACTGATGAAAGCAATTTAAATTCCCGGTTTATGCTTATTGGTGGGATTTGGGTAGATGAAATTACCTATAATGCAGTTATTGAAAAATGTAATAAATTCAAACAATCAATCAGTTGGACATTAGATGCTAAGTTTAACTGGAAAAATGTTTCAAAATTAACTTTGCAAAATTCATTCAATTTTCTGATATTTTACTCGGTGCAATTGGTTTTAATTATAATCAAAGGCATATATCTAAAGATGCAAGTCTGGTTAAATGCGAACTTGCACAATATATAGCAGCAAAGATAGGCCGAAAAAGCCTGAATTTTGAAACATCAAAAGGAGGTTATAAAAATCTAAATATATGGTTGTTTAAAACAACAAAAATAATACAAAATAAAAAGGAAAAATAAAAATGCTAAGAGCTGGAATTGTAGGGCTACCAAACGTAGGAAAATCAACTTTATTTAATGCACTGACATCTGCAAAAAATGCACAAAGTGCAAATTATCCATTTTGCACAATAGAGCCGAATGTCGGAGTTGTTAATGTGCCGGATGAGAGACTTTATAAATTACAAGATATGGTAAAAACACAGGTTGTTATACCTACCGCAATTGAATTTGTAGATATTGCAGGACTTGTAAAAGGAGCAAGCAAAGGCGAAGGTTTAGGCAACCAGTTTTTGCACAATATCAGAGAAGTCGATGCAATAATTCAGGTTGTAAGATGCTTTGAGGATGAAAATACAATTCATGTTTCAGGAAAAGTTAATCCGCTTGACGATATCGAAATAATTAACACTGAACTTGCTCTTGCCGATTTAGCAACTGTCGAAAAACGTCATGCAAGGATTGCAAAACAAGTAAAAGCGCAAGACAAAGAAGCTGTTTTAGAGGATAAAGTCCTAAAGAGACTCACGGAACTTCTGTCTGAAGCTAAATTTATTAATGTAAAAAACGAATTTAATGAAGATGAAATTCCAGTTGTTCAAGGACTTCACTTAATGTCAGCAAAACCGATAATTTACTGTGCAAATGTCTCTGAATTTGATTTAAAAGAAGGAAATTCTTATACAGAACAGGTTCAAGAATATGCAAAAACTCACGGCGCCAATGTTGTTCTGGTTTCAGCAAAAATCGAATCGGAACTTGTCGAATTAGACGAGCAAGAAGCTAAAGAATATTTAAATGAACTTGGGATAGAAGATTCGGGCATAAACAGGATGATTAAAGCAGTTTATAATTTGCTTGATTTAAGAACTTATATTACTGCAGGTGAAAAAGAAGTCCGCGCCTGGACAATACCGGCAGGAGCAAAAGCACCTCAAGCAGCAGGTGTAATTCATACTGATTTTGAAAAAGGATTTATCAGAGCAGAAGTAACAGGCTATAATGACTTTATCTCATGCGGTTCTTATGCTGCTTGCAAAGAAAAAGGACTTACCCGCATTGAAGGCAAAGATTATATTGTGCAAGACGGTGATATTGTTCATTTTAGGTTCTCAAGTTAAAAATTAACCCTTAAAAGCACCTTTTACTTTATTAATAAGACCTTCTTTTTCCTGATATTTTTTCTTTGTATTTATTTCATATAATTTTTTATAAAGCTGCTTTTCTTCCTCAGAAAGACTTGTTGGAATTTCAATTTCAACAATAACAATATGATCGCCTCTGTGAGATTTTTTACCAATCTGAGGTATACCTTCTCCCTTTATTTTTAACGGATGACCGTCTTGCGAACCGGCAGGAACAGTTATCAATTTTTCACCGTCAAGGGTTCTCACTGTAATTTCATCACCCAAAACAGCCTGTGCAGGAGATATTTCAAGTTTAGTGAAAACATTTATACCTTCACGTTTGAAATATTCGGATGGTTTAACATGCAGCACAATATATAAATCTCCGGAAGGTCCTCCGTTTTTACCCGCATCACCTTCGCCTGAAAGTCTCATTTTATTTCCTGTGTCAACACCTGCAGGGATTTTGATTTCAACACCTTTCTCTCTTTCGATTCTGCCGTAACCCTTACAAGCCTTACAAGGATTTTGGATTTTTATTCCTTTACCGCTACAAGCAGGACAAGCAGTGATTTGAGTAAAATGTCCTAAAATAGTTTGGGTTGTCTGCTGAATTTTTCCCGTACCGCCGCAAGTAGGGCATTTAACTGGCGCTGAGCCGGGCTCAGCGCCAGTTCCTTTACAAGCCTCGCATGTTTCAAGGTGATCAATCTTAATCTCCTTATCTACGCCAAAAACTGCTTCTTCAAATTCAATCTCAATATCAACCCTTAAATCATCACCTTCTTGAGGAGCATTCGGGTCAACTTGTCTTTGAGAAAACCCAAATCCGCCAAAAAATGAATTGAAAATATCGTTTAAATCTCCAAAACCGCCTGCAAAAGGACCTCCTGAATCAAAACCTGCATTTTTAAGCCCGTCTTCACCATATCTGTCATACAATGAACGTTTATCATCGTCCATTAAGGTTTCATAAGCTTTTCCAAGCTCTTTAAATTTTTCTTCCGCATCTGCAGCTTTATTCACATCAGGATGATATTGACGTGCTTTTTTTCTAAACGCGCTTTTAATTTCATCTTTTCCCGCGTTTTTTGATACCCCCAATATTTCGTAAAAATCTGTCATTATTTAATTCTAATTCCTTCCTCTAACGTCATGCTTAATTTATTTGACTGCTTTTGCCGAAAACTTGTTTTTCATGTCTGTTTTCCCACAACATCTTATCAGTGTCCTAAGTTGTATAGATCCTGAAAACAAGTTCAGGATGACCTGTTATATTTTAACCTTCATTCGTAGCTACATTCACCAGTGCCGGACGTAAAACTTTATCCCCAAGTTTATATCCTTTTTGTAATTCCATTATAACATGATTTTCAGGATGTTCACTTGTTGGAGTTTGCATTACGGCTTCATGAAAATTTGGATTAAACTCTTTTCCCTGTGCCTCAATAACCTCAAGCCCGAGTTTTGAAAGATTATCAAACATTTGATTATATAAAACGTTAAAACTTTCTTTAACCTGATTAATATCATCTGAATTATCTATTGATTGTTTTGCTCTGTCAAAATTGTCAAGAACTTCTATTAATTTTCTCATAGCATCTTGGGTTCCGTAAGCAATTAAGCTCTCGCGTTCCTGCTCCTGACGTTTGCGGTAATTATCAAAATCGGCAGCAAGTCTTATATATTGATTGTTTAAGTTATCAAAATCTTCTTGAAGTTTGCTTTCAATGTTTTCTATATTTTCAGAAACAATTTCTTCTGTCTGCTGTTTATTTTCTTCTGTTGCAGCTTCTGAAAAAGGGTTCTGCGCGTGTTCTTTTTTGTGTTTATGTTTCATTATTTATGTCTCCTTTATATTATTACAAGAAAATTATCAGAATAATTTTAATTCATTTCAATCCAATACTTTTAAATTGCTTCAGCTTTTTAAAAAGCTGAAGCAAAAACAATATAATATTATTATAGTTTAACAAGAAACATAAACAAGCTAAAATTTATTTTTTTTTAATAATTCATTCTTTAATTAATTTACAACACTTTCGCCAATCTTTCTTAATGCATCTTGTATTCTTGTTATTATTCCCAAATTATTTATTGCATTATTTCCATTCGATTCCTCTGCAAAAAGTTTTTCTGTTTCCTTTAGAGCCATTTTTTTCAATACTTCAGCTATTTTGTCAAAAGTTCCTAAATTTTCCTCTTCTGCTCTTAAGAGTATATTATTAATTTTTATTTCATTTGAGGGATCCAATTCTAATTTTAAATATCCATAATCATTGGGAAACTTTTTGAAAACATCTGCACCTGTCATTTTTGTTAAATCTTTTCCTGTTAAATTAATAATTAACTCTGCTCCGTTAAAAATCTCTCTTTTAAAGCTGAAAATAAGTTCCTCACAGAATTTATTTTCAGCTTTAAGAATCTTTATTCCTTTAAATGACATGTTGTTATTGTTTCTTACATATTGTCTGTCTTGTTGATTGTGATTAATTGAAAATATCTTCATTTTTACCTTCTTTCTCTGTCAAAAACTATTAACTTTTCCTAAAAACTTTAGGAAAAAATAATGTCCCTGCTAAAAATTTATCTAATATAATTCCTTACTTCTAAATTTTAATCTCTCGGGATAAAGGTATAAAATTCTTAAAATTTTTTTTTTGCTGCCTTTGTAGAAAATTTTAACAATGCTTAATAAAAATAAGAATAAAATTATACGATTATTAATTTTTCATTAATTTTATATTTTGTTTTAAAAATTTAATGTATAAATGAATTAAGGGGACAGAAAAATATATACTAAAAATATTTTTTATCTTCCCTGTTTTTAAAAAGTGTAGTAAATAAAAGAGGAGTAAACAATCATGGCGATTAAACCACTAGGAGACAGAATTGTAATTAAAGTAATTGAAGACAATGAACAAACATCCGGCGGAATTTTTATTCCTGACAGCGCAAAAGAAAAACCTCAAAAGGGTGAAGTTGTTGCTGTAGGACCGGGAAAAATTCTTGACAGCGGAGAAAGAGAACCTATCGATGTTAAAGTCGGAGAGACTATTTTATATGCAAAATATTCCGGAACAGATGTAAAAATAGGAAATGAAACTTTTAAAATTCTTTCCGTAAAAGATGCATTGGCGATAGTAGACTAGTAAAATTTAAAGTATAAATATCAATAAAAGGAGACGAA
The DNA here is from genome assembly GCA_963839525.1 of uncultured bacterium. Lineage (GTDB taxonomy): Bacteria > Cyanobacteriota > Vampirovibrionia > Gastranaerophilales > Gastranaerophilaceae > CAWIVJ01. The sequence continues at coordinate 170,308 of CAWIVJ010000005.1, forward strand.
AAAATGGCAAAAAAAATAGTATTTCAGGAAGAAGCACGCAAAAGCCTTTTAAAAGGGATTGATGCTGTTGCAGATGCTGTAAAAGTAACTTTAGGTCCAAAAGGACGTAATGTAATATTAGAAAAAAAATTCGGCGCACCTCAAATCGTTAATGACGGTGTTACAATTGCGAAAGAAATTGAACTTAAAGACGGACTTGAAAACGCAGGTGCTCAACTTTTAAAAGAAGTTTCATCAAAAACAAATGATGTTGCGGGTGACGGTACAACAACCGCAAGCGTTCTTGCTCAAGCAATTGTTAAAGAAGGCTTAAAAAATCTTACCGCCGGTGCAAACCCTATCGGTATTAAACGCGGTATTGACAAAGCTGTCGGGATTTCTGTAGAGAAAATTAAATCAATGTCAAAAGCTGTTAATACAAAAGAAGAAACTGCTCAGGTAGCTACAATTTCAGCAGGGAATAATTCTGAAATCGGTGAACTTATAGCAGAAGCTATGGAAAAAGTAGGACACGACGGTGTTATCACTGTTGAAGAGTCAAAATCTTTCGGAACTAACTTAAAAGTAGTTGAAGGTATGCAGTTTGATAAAGGTTATATTTCACCTTATTTTGTAACTGATGCTGAAAGAATGGAAGCTGTTTTGGAAGATGCTTATGTTCTTTGTGTAAATAAAAAAATCAACTTAATTGCTGATTTAGTTCCCGTATTGGAACAAGTTGCACGTGACGGACGCTCATTATTGTTAATTGCAGAAGATGTTGAAGGAGAAGCTCTTGCAACACTTGTTGTTAACACTATGAGAAAAGTTTTAAGAGCTGTAGCAGTTAAAGCTCCGGGTTTTGGTGATAGAAGAAAAGCTATGCTTGAAGATATCGCTATCTTAACAGGCGGTGAAATGTTCACTGAAGAACTTGGAATTAAGCTTGAGAATGTTACTACTCAGATGATGGGGCTTGCAAAAAGAGTTACTGTTACAAAAGATGAAACAACAATCGTTGTTGGCAATGAAACTAAAAAAGCTGTAGAAGAAAGAATCAAGCTTATAAAAAGACAAATCGAAGAATCTGATTCGGATTATGATAAAGAAAAACTTCAAGAACGTATGGCTAAGCTTTCAGGCGGTGTTGCAGTTATTGAAGTCGGAGCAGCAAGTGAAGTTGAGTTGAAAGAAAGAAAATTAAGAATTGAAGATGCTCTTAATGCTACCAGAGCTGCTAACGAAGAAGGTATTGTTCCTGGCGGCGGAGTTGCCTTAGTAAGAGTTCAGCAAGAACTTGAAAGTAAAATTTTATCAGTGTCTTTTGATACAGATGATGAAAAAATCGGGTTCAAAATTCTTACAGCAGCACTTGATGTTCCTTTAAAATTAATCGCAGGTAATGCAGGTGCTAAAAGCGATGTTGTAATTGAAAAAGTTAAATCTGAAAAAGATTCTTTCGGTTATGATGCATTGAAAAATGAATTTACAGATATGATAAAAGCAGGAATCGTTGATCCTGCAAAAGTAACACGTTCAGCTTTAGAAAATGCGGCATCAGTTGCTTCTATGCTGTTAACAACAGAAGCAGCCGTTGTTGATATTCAAGAAGAAACGTCAGCTCCTGATATGTCGGCTATGGCTGGCATGGGTGGCATGGGCGGCATGGGTGGCATGGGCGGCATGATGTAATGTCCTTTCATCTATAAAGTTTTAGAAGGTCCGCAGGTTAAGCCTGCGGACCTTCTACTTATTACCTATTAATACAAAAACAAGGGGGAAACCCCTTGTTTAAGATTTTCAGATATTTAATTTACTAAATTTATCTTGTTATGCAGCCTGCCAGGCACCTGCAACCATTGTCATAAACGCAGCGTTTGCTTTTACATCTTCAACACAGGTGAACGTTATTCCTTCTTGTGTTGCATAAGCTGTCATATCTTGAATTAATCAATTAATTACCGTATCAGACAGATAATAGCCGTCAATAAAAGCATATTCCGAGATTTAGAAGAAGCAAATGCAAGGCATAGAGAAGCCTCCGGCAGGTCAAAATTCAATGATAATTTAATCTCAAGTTATCAGAAGTAGAAATTATTACGAATTTTCCCTTTGCAAATTTAATTTCTCAGACTTGGTTATCCAAATCAATTGTGTTGCGAATTACTGCATTTGCCATTAAAAGCAAAAACGGATTAACTTCTGTAATATTTGACATGCTTATTTTTGCCTGCCGTATATCATTTTCATTCTGCCTTGTTTCCTTTTGCTCAAAAGCTACATTTGTTTGTATTGAGTGATTTTTACTCTCAGTATTAATTCTTTTTAATAATTCTTCTTTAGGAAATTTTCCAGAACAATTTACAAAGATATCAATGGAATTAATCCCGTGTAGAATCAAAAGAACTTTTACATTTCCATAATTTACAGTAGAAATCAATATTGTAATTGATGTTTCAGATTCTCCGGCTTCATTTTGATAAGTTTCAATTTCAAGCGAAAAATCAACACCTTCTTGCAACGGCAGCCATGGCAGATATAAAAGCATAAAATTTTTTAAAACTTGTGACGGATTTTCTTGTGATGCAACCGCAACACTTGCATTTATAAATTTCATAGCCTCTTTAAATTGTGACAAATCCGTAATTCCTTGTTTTGAAGCCTCAGACATTGCTAAAACAAGTTTATTCATTGCTTCTTTACCATTCTTTTGAAGTAATTCAGCTAAACCGGCTAAATTAATATTGGTAGTTAAAAGTTTGGTTAAATTCTTTGTTGCGGCATTGTTATTTTGGAGTATAACCAAAACTTCTTCAATTTCCTTTGGCAAATTCATCAAGTCTTTAATATATAAACTTCTTTCAAGATTTGCCAGATTATTCATCCTCAAATGTGCAAGATTAGGAAAATTAAAAGCTTTTAACATGCCGGACTTTTTAATAGCTCTTTGCAATAAATTTTGATTTATTATCTCATTAGAAAATGAAAATTCTGTATTTATATTTGAATTATGAGAATTAGGTGTACCTCTCTTAGAATTAAGAAGAGAATTATTAATAAATCTATTTACAAAATTACCTAAATTAAATTGGTTCATACTAATATTATGCTGATTTTTACTGATTTTGCAATATTTTGTTATAAAAATTATTATTAAACAGCAAACGCGGATAATTAATAAAAAGGCGAATCAGAATTTATTCTGATTCGCCTTTTTATTTTAAGTTAATTATAAAATTATTCTTCAAGAATCCAACCGTTAGTTAAATCAACTTTAAGAGGTTGAAGAAGTTTTACACAAACTGTTCCTCCGGGAAGAACTTTTAGTTTCTCACCTTTAAAGATTTTTCTTAAGAAAGCAATAAACCAATTTTTCTTTTTAGAAACTTCGCCCATTGCACAAAAATTTATTCTTTGGTCATTTGTTGTTGTTATTGTCTCGTTTTTAAGTACTAAAACACCGTTTCTAATGAATAATCTACCCGTTCTTACATCAATAAGATGTCCTTGAAGGTCCGCTCCTTTATAAATAAGAATGTATTTATCTTTGGTAATATAATTTTGAGGAGCTTTAGCCATATAAATTTCACCGCATTTTGAATATTGCGAACTTAATGATTTTCCGACTTGAATAGGAACAACAGCTCCGGCAGGAATTGTTCCGATAGAACCTTGAACAAAAGCCTCAGGAACTACAAAACCTTCACCTATTTTTTTGCGCATAGCTTCCGCTAATTTTCTGTTTGGATTAAGTTTTGCCTGTTCCATCATATTTTTTAATAAAGCAGCAACTTCTGCTCTTGTTGCAGGTTTATTAGCATTAAGTGCCAAAGGCGTATTTGGAATATGAACGTTCATATTTAAAATTTCAGCTTTTCCTGCTGCAATTAAAAAACTTTTCGGAGTTTCAGCAAGATCAGTATACTTTTTCAATACTTCTTTTGCTTTTTGAAGACTTATATTTTGAGTAGTTAAAGCATTAACTATAACAGAAACCGCCTCTGCATGAGAAACAGGATCATCGGGTCTGAAATCTTTTCCTTCCAGCGGACATGAAATCAACTCAAAATATAAAGCTCTTTGAATCATATCGTAAGCCCAAAAATCAGCTGGAATATCTGTAAAATTAACAGGCTGAGCGACTGTTGTATGTTCTTGCCCCAGAGCCCAAATAGCCATAGAAGCAAATTCTGCTCTTGTTACGTTATCGTCAGGTTTAAATGTACCATCAGGATACCCCACAATAACACTTTTTTGAGATAATTCCTTAATTTGAGCTGCTGCCCAATAATCTGCAGGTACATCGGGGAAAATTGTTGCTTGTTTTGCACTGACAGGCATTAATAAAAAAATGAAAGCAAAAAGTCCCAAAAACAATTTAATAAAATTCCTTTTCATAAAATTTCTCCTTCTCTATCTTATTAAGCTATTTTATAACGAACAAAAAAATAATACAAAAAAAGTTAAATAAAGCACAAATGCTAATTATTTCAGGGTATATTTTTATTTTATTTTAAGTTAGTATAAATATATTATGGAAGTTAAAATTGCTAAAAATATTAAAGATATAGAAATTTGCTACAAATTAAGAGAAATTATCTTTATTGAAGGTCAAAATGTCCCAATAGAAAGGGAAAGAGATGACGAAGATAATACTGCATCCCACTTTCTCCTGGTTGATGATAATAATATTCCTTTTGGAGTAGGAAGAGTTGTTAAAAACAAAGATTTAGCTGTTATCGGCAGAATAGGAATTGTAGAAAAATACAGAAATAAAGGTGCGGGATTCTTTTTAATGCAAAAAATTATAGAACATTGTGCTAAACAAAAATTTAAAAAAATAATTCTTGGAGCTCAAGAACACGCTTTGGATTTTTACAGAAAATTAAATTTTGAAATAATTGGTGAAAAATATATGGATGCCAGTATTCCTCATTTTAAAATGCAGCTTGAACTCTAAATTGTTTTTTAAATTTTATTATACTAAAGTTTGAAAATTTTTTTTGACTATTCACAAATTTAAAAGTTTGATGTATAATACAAATAAAGTTTTGTCTTCCAAAGATTTTACTGAAGAAGAAAAACTAAAAAGGATTTTTAAAAATAACAAATTTATAATTATCCTAAAATTGTAAGTTTTAGGAGCAAGAATTTGTTTATAATTTTTGAAAACCGGATAGGGTAAAATTTATTTGCCTGTATCTGGAGCAAGTGATTTAGCATAAATCATTGCCATTTTTATTTTGTTTTAGTTTTACACTAGTAGAGAAAATCTCGAAAGTAAGAAAGGTTTTTATGGAAAATAACGAAAAAAAAATTATTATCGCAGAACGCGATAATATTGCTGCGATTTTAGACGGGAAAAAAGTTCAGGAATTTTATGTTAACCGCGGCGAAGTTTTATTAGGCGATATTTATCTGGCAACAGTTGAGAATATTTTGCCAAGTATTGAAGCCGCATTTGTTGATGTTGGCGTTGATAAAATGGGTTTTTTGCATGCACAGGATGTTATAGGAAAAGGTTCTTTAACCGATAAGCTTTCTCCTAAACAAAAAATAGTTGTTCAAGTTATAAAAGAACCTACAGGGCACAAAGGTCCCAGAGTTACAATGGAAATAAGCTTACCGGGAAGATTTTTGGTTCTTATTCCTAATGAAACAGGAATTAACGTTAGCAGAAAAATAGAAAGCATAAAAGAAAAAGCCCGTTTAAAATCAATTGTAAACCTTTTAAAACCTGTTGGTGTTGGTGTTATTGTAAGAACAGAAGCAGCAGGTCAATCAGAAGCAGACATTCAAGAAGATTTAGAAATTTTATTAGAAAAATGGAACAGCATTGTTACCACGGCAGATAGTTTAACCCCGCCAAATTTGATATCCCGGGATCAGGATCTTTTATACAGAGTATTAAGAGAAGCTTGCACTGATGATGTTTCTGAAATAATTGTAGATAGTGCTTTTGCAATGAACAGAGTTCAACAATTGCTTCAAAACTGGCACATGAACAAAAATATTGAAATAACTTTATATAAAGGCTCAGAACCGCTTTTAATTGCAACAGACATCCACAAAGAGATTAAAGCAGCGCTTCAAACTAAGGTCAATCTTCCGTCAGGCGGGTATTTATATATTCAAACAACGGAAGCTCTCAGCGTAATAGATGTAAACAGCGGTAAATTCACCAGTTCAGCAACTCAAGACGAAACTATTTTAAGAACAAATAAAGAAGCAATACAAGAAATTGCCAGACAATTACGCCTAAGAAATATCGGCGGGATGATTATAATTGATTTTATTGATATGACCTCCCGTGTTGATAAGCTTGCAATTTTAGAAGAATTTGAAATTGCTCTTGAGCCTGATAAAGCAAAACCTCAAATCGGTCAACTTTCTGATTTAGGTCTTGTAGAACTTACAAGACACAGACAAGGTCAAAGCCTTTCAGAACTTTTTACAAAAAAATGCCCTCATTGTCAGGGAAGCGGCTATACAATGGAAGATTTTAAATTTGCTTCACCTACAGCTGAAGGAGAGTATCGGGCAAAAGCTTCTAAATTAAAGCTTCCTGTAAGCAATTTTAAAAGATATAATAAACAAAAAGACGAACAAATTGAAGCTGTAATTGAAACTCAACCACAACAAGAAAGCAAAAGCTACAAAAATAAAAAAAATAAATTTAGTCGAAGTAAAAATAAAGAAAAAATTTCTGCAGAGAATCAAGAACAACAAAGAGTTGCCCCTATAGAAACTCAAACTAAGGTTGAAACAATACCGGAAGCAAAAATACAAAAAGAAGGAAAACCTGCTGAAGGAAAACCTAAAACAAGAGGCATAAGTCTAAAAAGAAGCTCTTCAAAAAAAATTAACGCTGAGGTAGTAAATGAAGAAAAAACTGAAAATATTTAATTTAATACTTATTTTAGTAATATTTTTTTACACGGGTTGTTTCTCTTTTAAAAGTTTTGCAAAAAATACACAAGTGCCTGCTGTTAAAGAAACAACTCTTAAAAAATCTCTTCAAACAAAGGCTGTTCCTAAATCAATCCCTGAAAAAAATGCTTATGCCCTTACTCACATGGACAAAACTGGAAATAAGTATAACTTTTTAAAATTTTTTGCTGCAATGTTCGGAGTTTTGATTTCTTCTTTAGCAATTTTCATAGGATTAAAGCTTTATAAAAAGTATGTCTTGAAAAATAATAAAGAATTGGATAATATTGATTATGATAAAACTCTTGAAAGTCCTAAAGACTTCAAAGATGCAATTAATTTATTTTTAGATAAGACTGATAAATGATATTAAAAGCAGAGACATAATATGAAAATTGCCCTAATCCCAATAGATAATCGTCCTGTTTGCTATACTTTACCAAAAGAAATAGCAAATATAGATAACGAATTAGAATTATTAATGCCCGGTAAAAATTTACTGGGAAGACTTAAATCAATTGCCAATATTGATGCAATTTTAGAATGGATTGAAACAATTCCAGAGGTTGATGCTTTTATTATTTCTCTTGATACAATAGCTTACGGAGGGTTAATTCCTTCAAGAAGAAGTAAAAATTCAGTTGATGAAATTTCTTTGAGGTTAGAAAAATTAAAGAACAAACTAAAAGGAAAAATTTATGCTTTTTCAAGTATAATGCGTATTTCAAACAATAATTTTAATGAAGAAGAAAAAGAATACTGGAATGAATATGGGAAAAAAATTTATGAATACTCTTATAGTTTTCATAAAGAAGGAATTGACTTGACAGATATTCCTTCAAACATTGTAAACGATTATCTGGCAACAAGATATAGAAATTTCACTATTAACAAAATGTACCTCCAATGGCTTGGGGAAGGAGTTTTTGATACTTTAGTTTTTTCAAAAGATGATTGTGCACAATTCGGATTTAATGTTTTAGAAGCTCAAATTCTAGAAAAAATAATTTTAGAAAAAAATCTTTCTGCCCTTATCAAAACCGGTGCCGATGAAATTCCTTTGACACTTCTGGCACGTGCAATAAGTGATTTTTATAAAAAGGCGCCAAAAATTTCTCCAAAATTTTTGGCGCCCGAGACTACTTATTCGCATAAGAACTTAATCTCAAATTATGAAGATATTTCTATAGAAAAAAGTGTTAAAGCTCAAATTGAGCTTGCCGGAGGAAAAATTGCCGATGAAAACGAAGCTGAAATGATTTTATTTGTTAATAATTTTGAAGAAAATCAGGGCGAAATTGTAATGGGTATAAATACAAAACCTTTCAGCGAAAAATTAAATTTGCCTCAAAAGCCGTTTTTACTTGCAGATGTAAGATTTGCAAACGGAGCAGATAATAATTTTGTAAAAGAAATATTTAAGAAAAAGTTTGATTTCAAAAATTTCTACGGATATAGTGGTTGGAATACAAGTGCAAATTCTCTTGGCAGCTTGATATGCGCAGGTATTGTAAGATTTTTTGCTCAAGATTATAATGAAGAAGCTTTCAAAAAGGTTCAAATAGTAAGATTTTTAGATGATTGGGCTTATCAGGCAAATGTAAGACAGATTCTTAAAAAGGAAAAAGAAAACCGCCCTGATGTCAGAAAATTGAAAAAATTAATTTCTCCTTATGAAAAGAAATTAAGTAAAGTTTTAGGTATAAACTATAAAATTAACTATAGGTTTCCCTGGAAAAGATTTTTTGAAGTGGAAGTAATAATAAAGTAAAGAATAAAGATTAATAAATGAATTCATTAGATATACTAATACTGGCAATAGCTCTTTCAATCGACGCTTGTGTCGTATCATTCTCCAACGGATTGATTTTTACTCATAACAAACGTATAAATTCACTTATGTTGGCAAGTGCCGTTGGATTTTTTCAATTTTTAATGCCTATAATCGGTTTTTTTCTTGCACAAAGTGTGAATAAATATGTTGAACCTTATGATCACTGGATTGTTTTCGGAATTTTTGTTTTACTTGGACTAAAATTTATAAAAGATGCTTTCAAAAAAGAAAAAGAAGAAAAAATTAATTGTTATCTTTGTTTCAGCTATATTCTGCTTGTTGCAATTGCAACAAGCATTGATGCGCTTGGCGCAGGGGTTTCAATTGCATTTAGCGGAGTAGCAAATGATTTTGCTTTTAGTTTTCTCTCACCTATTTTTGGAGAAGGAACAAAAATCTTATTTCCTGCAATCTTAATCGGAGTCGTTACTTTTTTAAACTCGCTTTTAGGCTTCTGGAGCGGGTATTTAGTTAAGAAACTTCCTACAAGAAATCTGGAAATCACTGCAGGATTAATTCTTATTATTCTTGCTTTTAAAATATTATTAGAAAGTTTATAATCTTATATTAAAAACTAATCTTTTAATCCTCTAACCTTTTAACCCTCTTTTCGGACTATTGATATTTTGAAAAATTTCCTTAAGATGAATATATAGGATGCGGGTTCCTGCACTAAAATAAATTTGCGAGGTAAATTTGGTTTTGTCTTCTGAAAAAAATTTATACGAAATTCTTGAAATTTCTTCAAATACAACTGCTGCAGGTATAAAATCGGCTTATAGAAAACTTGTGAGAAAATATCATCCTGATTTGAATGGAGGAGATGAATTCTGTATAAAAAAATTTAAAGAAATTTCAGAAGCCTATGAAATTTTATCTGATATTCAAAAAAAGAAAAATTATGATATTTTAAGAGGCTTTTATAGGGAAAGTTCTCAAGCTAAGTTCAATGAAGCTAACAAAGCTTATAAAGAAACTTCAATGGAAAAAGAAAGAACAAAAGAGGAAAATTTTTCAAATATTTTCAATGATATATTAGAAGGGTTTAAAAAAACAACAACATCCTCTCAAAGAAAATTTAAAACCAAACAAGTACGTCCCGAACGAGGCAGCGATGTCTATACTGATGTTACAATTACTCTTTCAGAAACAATTCATGGTACAACAAAAACAATTAATATTTTGCATACACAAGCCTGCCCAAATTGCGAAGGAAGATCGTTTTTAAATGGAGCAAAATGTCCTTTGTGTAAAGGCTCAGGAGAACAATCCATTCATAAAAAATTAAACGTAAAAATTCCTGCAAACGTTAAAGACGGATCAAAAATAAGAATTGTAAATGAAGGAAATAAGGGTTATAATGGCGGTAAAAATGGTGATTTATATTTAAATATAAAAATTGAAGGCGATTCTAAATTTAAATACGAAGGACTTAATATACTTTGTACAATTCCAATTACTCCGTTTGAAGCTGTTTTAGGTGCTTCAATAGAAATTTCCGCTCCCATAGGCAATGTTACAATAAAAATAAATCCCAACACCCATTCAGAACAAAAATTCAAGCTTGCAGGACAAGGCTTGGAGCAAAATGGGAAAAAAGGTGATATGATTGTTACAGTTAATATTGATATCCCCAAAAATCCTTCCGAAAAAGAAATTGAGATTTATAAAAAACTAAGAGACATTACAGAAAAAGACATAAGAGAAGATAAATGAAAAAAAAAGCTAAAATCGGAGAAATTTTCGTATCTATTCAGGGTGAAGGTCCTTATGTAGGAGTGAAACAGTTATTTATAAGATTCTGCGGCTGTAACTTAAATTGTGATTATTGCGATACAAACGAAGTTTCTGATAAAGACAGTTTTGAATTCACATCTGAAGAATTAAAAAATTATATTAAGGATTTTAATCTGAAAACTCTTCATTCAATATCATTAACTGGTGGAGAACCTCTTATATGGGCTGATTTTTTAGCTGAATTTTTACCACTTTTAAAAGAAATATTCAAAGGAAAAATTTATCTTGAAACAAACTCTACGTTAAAAAAAAGTCTTGGAAAAGTTATAGCTTACATTGACATAATTTCCGCTGATATTAAGCTTCCAAGCGCATCAGGACTTGAAAATTCCTTTGCTGTACATGACGAATTCTTTAGACTTGCAAAAATGTACGGTAAAGAAATTTTTGCTAAAATTGTTTTTGATGAAAATATTCTGGACGATGAAATTAATAATTGTCTGAAATTAGCAGAAAAATATAATTTAGAGTTAATACTACAACCTAAATCAATAGCAGGTGATGTTTCTATAGATAAAGAAAAAATAGTTGAAATTTTCGATAAATTTTTAGAAAATTATGCAAAAATAAGAGTAATCCCACAAACACATAAATTTATGGGATTACTTTAGTAGAAATTAGTATTTAACAAACGTAAAATTATTTATTTCCGTAGCGTTTATTGAATCTTTCAACTCTACCTTCAGAGTCAAGAATTTTTTGTTGCCCTGTATAAAAAGGATGACAATTGTTGCAAATTTCAACAGTAATACCTTCTTCTATTGAACCTGTTTCAATCTCATTTCCGCAAACACATTTTACGGTTGTTTTTTTATATTCAGGGTGGATTTCTTTTTTCATTTTTTGCCTTCTTTCTATTTATTATTCGACTTAGACTTAGTAATATTATATCTGTATAAAAATTTTCATGCAAGAGGGTAAATAGATTTTGACGGTTTTACTTAACATTAGAAAAGATTTTAAAGTATAAATATTGTATATTTATTTAGCTGAATAAAATTCATAAATGCTTGTAATACCTTCTTTTAGTGAAATTTTTGGAGACCAGCCCAGAGATTTTATCTTTGTCGCATCCATCAATTTTCTCGGCGTTCCGTTAGGCTTTGTCTTATCCCATATTAATTCACCCTCAAAACCGACTATTCCTTTAACCATTTCAACCAAATCTTTTAATTGAATATCTATTCCGTTAGTTATATTAATAAGTTCGCCAATATCTCTGTATTCCTTATTCTGCATTAAGTAAAAACAAGCATCTGCAAGATCCTCTGAATTCATAAGCTCGCGATAAGGTGAACCGTCACCCCAAACAACAACCTTATCAGGGTATGCTCCGATTTGAGACAATGTATTTACAATAGAAGCTTTATCTTCTAAGTTTACACTTTCATCTAAACCCCACCCCAATTTATATTTTTTCAAATCAGTCTTAATTGCTTCAAAGTCACCTTTTTTAAGCAATTTTGCAAGATGAAAACGTCTTAATAACATCGGTACCAAATGAGCTGTCTCCATATTATAATTATCTCCTATGCCGTATTGATTAGTAGGCATAATAGAAATAAAATTTGTTCCGTACTGTTCATTATAATACTTACACATTTTTATTGCAGAAATTTTTGCAATTGCATAAGCTTCGTTTGTTAATTCAAGCTCAGAAGTCAAAAGATAATCTTCTTTCATCGGCTGTGGAGCAAGTCTCGGGTAAATACAAGATGAACCCAAATTTAAGAGTTTTTTAACTCTGTTTTTATAACTTGCATGAATTAAGTTTGCCGAAATCATAATATTTTGATAAATAAAATCAGCAGGATAAGTTGAATTAGCAATAATTCCGCCAACTTTTGCAGCAGCTAAAAAAACGAAATCGGGCTTTTCTTTTTCAAAGAAATTATCAACTGCAGCTTGATTGCATAAATCAAGCTCTGAAGAATTTCTTGTAATAATATTTTCAAAGCCTTCTGTCCGAAGTCTTCTTAAAATTGCAGAACCAACCAGTCCTTTGTGTCCCGCTACATAAATTTTTTCTTGTTTCTGCATTTTTCACCTATTCCTGCGGAACCAGAACTTCATATCCGCCACTTTTTAAGAATACTTCCTTTTTTGCTTCCTTTAAATCTTCCTTAACCATTTCTTTTACAAGCGCGGATAGATCATATTTAGGTTCCCATCCTAATTTTTTACGAGCTTTTGCTGCATTTCCGAGTAATAAGTCAACCTCTGTCGGCCTAAAATAACGAGGGTCAACTTCTATAATTGTTTTACCGGTTGCTTTATTTATACCTTTTTCGTTTATGCCTTTACCTTTCCATTCGATTTCAATTCCTAGTTCTTTAAACGTTATATTACAAAAATCACGAATAGTAGTCGTAACTCCGGTCGCAAGAACAAAATCTTCCGGTTTATCTTGCTGTAAAACCAGCCACATACCTTCAATATAATCTTTAGCATGTCCCCAGTCACGTTTCGAGTCCAAATTTCCTAAGTAAAGTTTTTCTTCAACCCCTAGCTTAATTCTTACAGCTGCACGTGTTATTTTTCTTGTTACAAAAGTTTCTCCTCGTCGCGGACTTTCGTGGTTAAACAAAATTCCGTTACATGCAAAAATATTATATGCTTCACGGTAATTTACCGTAATCCAGTATCCATAAAGCTTAGCACAAGCGTAAGGTGAACGAGGATAAAACGGTGTTGTTTCTTTTTGAGGTGTTTCCTGAACAAGACCGTAAAGCTCGGAAGTTGAAGCCTGATATAATTTTGTTTTCTTTTCCAGTTTCAAAATTCTTATAGCTTCTAAAAGCCTTAAAGTACCTAAACCATCTGCATTAGCAGTATATTCCGGACAATCAAAAGAAACTTTAACATGTGATTGCGCAGCAAGGTTATAAATTTCATCCGGCTGAATTTCTTGAATCAGTCTTATTAAATTTGTGCTATCTGTTAAGTCTCCATAGTGCAATTTGAATTTTAAGTTTTTATTATGTATATCTTGATATAAATAATCTATACGGCTTGTATTAAAAGAGGAAGCACGCCTTTTCATCCCATGAACCTCATAACCTTTTTCCAACAAAAATTCTGCCAAATATGATCCGTCTTGTCCTGTAACTCCGGTTATTAATGCAACTTTTGCCATATATTTTTACTCCTTGCTTAAACTGATAATAATTAATAAAATAAATATATCCCTTTAATGTTTACCGATTACTCCTTACTCTTAAAATTTTACTACAAACAAGAAATTTTTTTATTTTATTTTTTTGCTATAATTTTGAATGAGTGAGAAATGAAAAACAGGTTGGGCTTCACGGTCAAACAGTATAAGGATAGCAATAATGAAAGACATGTTAGATAAAATATTACAAATAGAGAAAAAGTATAAGGAACTAGGCGGAACTTTATCAAAACCTGAAGTAATACAAGATTATAATAAATTTAAAGATCTTTCTAAACAAAGAAAATCTATGGAAGAAACTGTTGAACTTTACCATGAATGGAAAAAGGCAACAGATGCCATTGAAGAAGCAAAAGAACTTATCAAAAATGAAAAAGATGAGGATATGAAAACATTTCTAAAATCAGAAATGGAAGAGAATGAAAAAAAGCTTCCTGATTTTGAAGAAAAAATGAAAGTTTTGCTTTTACCCCGCGACCCTATGGATGATAAAGATATTATGCTTGAAATCAGAGGTTCAGCCGGTGGAGACGAAGCAAATATTTTTGCAGGCGATTTAATGAGAATGTATCTTAAATTTGCAGACAAAAAGGGCTGGCAAACTCAAATTTTAAGTAAAACTGACTGCGAAGCCGGTGGTGTTTCGGAAGTTATTATTTCAATCAAAGGCGATTGTATTTACTCAAAGCTGAAGTACGAATCAGGAGTACATAGGGTTCAAAGAGTTCCTGCAACAGAGTCTCAAGGGCGTGTTCATACATCAACTGCAACAGTTGCTGTTATGCCTGAAGTCGATGATGTTGAAATTGAAATTAACCCTAATGATATTGAGATGTCAACAGCAAGATCAGGCGGTGCCGGAGGGCAAAACGTTAATAAAGTTGAAACAGCAGCCAGACTTTTCCACAAGCCTACAGGAATAATGATTTTTTGCACGGAAGAGCGTTCTCAGCTTCAAAATAAAGAAAGAGCTTTGCAAATTTTAAAAGCTAAACTATATGACATGGAAATGCAAAAGCAAATGCAAGAAATTACGGATCTCCGTCGTTCTCAGGTAGGAACGGGAGACAGAAGTGAACGAATAAGAACTTATAATTTTCCTCAAGGACGTTTAACCGACCATAGAATAGGTCAAAATTTAAATGTTTGGAGCGTAATTGAAGGCGATTTAGATGAATTATTAAATCTTCTAATCGAATATGACCAGAAGTTAAAATTAGAAAAACTTGCACAAGGATAAAAGATAAATTGTAAAAAGATTTTGTTTTCATTTCTATTCACTGTTTTATTTTTTACAATTTATCCTTTCTTAACTTTTCTTATCATTTTAGTAAATTTTTTTATAGCAAATGTTTTTATATAAATATAGGTAGAAAAGTGGTATATTTATGACTTATCCGATTAATCAACAAGTAAATCCGTATAAACAGCATCAACAACCTGTAATGGGTTTAAATGTTAATAATGAAAATAATTCTCAATCTTTTGAAAAAGTAAACGTTAATCCTGAGCAAATAAAAGATAATGCATTAAATAAAACAAAAAAAACCTGGTTAGGCAGAGTGTCAGAAGGTCTTGCTGCTCAAAATTTAACTATAGGAAAAGCAATTATTTGTGCATTAGGTGCCGTTGGAGTTGTATTTGGAGCCAGCGGAGCTATGAATCATTTCATTAGAAACGGCGGAATGTTTAAAATGGGTACATTTTTTGATAAACTTTCCGCAAGAATTTTTAAAAACAAAACAGCTTCTTCTATAGCAGATAAATGTTCAAAAGGAATGAAATCTTTAACAACCTGGTTTAAAAAGACTGATTTGGGAAAACTATATTCTAACAAAAAGAATTTGCTTAATCCTAAAAATATGTGGGCTGCATTTATGTCCAGAGGAACACAGGGCGAAGCCGTTGATGAAGTTACCGATACTTTACAGGCAATTATCAAAGAAGGCAGAGACCAACCTAAAGAATATAACGGTTTATTGGGTAATTTTCGAAAAAGATAAACGGTTTTACACAAAAGCTTTCTTGGGAGCAAAGATCTAAGGAAAGTTCTCAAGCCAATTTTAAAAAACTAGAAGCAATGATAAAAGGCATGCCCGGCGTTAAAAATGAAAACGATGTTAATAAAATAATAGGTGAAATTCTAGAAGCAGATGAAAGCATGGAAAATAAATTTGCTGTGTACAGAAAAATGGAACCTGCTTTGAAAAAATATTTTGAGTATGACAAAGATAAGGCAAAATTAATCGAATTTTTATCTAAAGGTCAAACCGGAGATAGATTTATTCAAAGAGTAAATATAATGGGCATGACTCATAACGTTGATTTGGGCGAAGCTGTTAAAAAAGTTATGATACTTAACGGTGAAACCGGTAAATCAGCATTGGGCAGACTTTCTCAAATATTCTCTTTGCGCGCGATAGAAGCGGTTTCAAACGGCGTAACAAGCAGAGCTAAATTTGGTTTGATAATGGGGCTTGGAATCTATTGGGGTATTATGAAGAAAATAGTTAATGCTCCAAAAGGTGAGAAGGGTAAAACAGCTGCTGATGAAGTTGTTCAAGATATGGGCGGCTACATGATGATGCCTGTTAACGCTGCTGCTTTATATGGTGCTGCTTCATTGATGAATTGGGGTGTAAAAGGCAAAAAAGACTTCGCATATTTCCAAAAAGAAGCTGCTAAATTAGCTGAAGATTTTGCTAAAGCAACTAGCAAAACTGGCAAAAACAAGATTAAAACAGCTTACAAAAAACTTGTAAAAGAAGTATATTCTCAAGGAAAATGGTATCAAAAATTATTGAGAAAACCTGCAAGTATTTTAGCAAGAGGATTGACTCCAAAACCGGGCGGAGCTGTATTTAATAAATTAAGAGGTTTTAGCGGCGGTTTACTAAGATTCTTAGGATTTATGTTCGTAATTTCTCCAATATTAATGAAACCTATTATAAGTGCTTCAAGAGCAATTTTCGGTAAAACAACCGAAGTTAAAAAAGAAGAAGCGGAAGAAAAAGCCAGAAAAGCAAATAAAGAAAATAAAGAATATCCTCCGATAGTTTATCCTGAGGATATTGAATCTCAGCAGCAAGCTGCGGCACCTCAAACAGATGTTAATGTTCAAAAGTCTGTGAGTCAGCCTCAAACTCAGGCTCAATCACAAGACCCGGCACAGCCTTCTTCTGTGCTTCAACCCGCAGCACAAAACACAAATTTAGCTTATAATCCAAATACATCAAATCAAAAAACGATGAAAGCTCAAAGACCTGCAATGGAAGGTTCAAATCAAAGAACAATGACAGCTGCCTCAAAATCTGCTGAAAGATATATTCCTTCTGATGAAGGTGTAAAGGTACTTTCTGAAGAAAATTTAATTAATATGTATAATTCAGGTTCTAACAGAAGAACAATGATTCCAACAGAAGATGAGGAAAAAAACAGAAGAAGATATATTCCGTCTGAAGATGCCGTAGGACCTTCAGCAATTGACCATTCTAAAGATGACGAAATAAATACTTTACTAAATAAAGCTGACAAAGCTGAAAAATTAGCAGGTAGATATATACATTAAAACTTGATTGCCAAAGTTAGTTTTTTATTTTGTGTTTGTTACGGTATAATCAAATGAAGATTTTTTAATTCTCTAACAGGAATTTTTTAACTAATCCAATTTCTTCCGCTTTTGTCATCTCAGGATTTTTTAATTTTTCCCTTAGCACATAATCAAAGCCTTCACTGAATTTCTTTGAGGGCGTAATACCAACTTTAATAAGATCATTTCCGTTTATGTTTAATTTGATTTTTTGTAAATCTTCCAAATAATGAAAAACTTCTTTTTCTTTACCTAAAATTGCTAAAATTAACAGGGTTTCAATCTTTTGGGTACTTAAAGCTTTATAAATATCAAAATCATTTAAAAAAGTTTTATTCTTAAGACTTTCAACGTTTTCAATAATAGTTTTTTCAATCTTTGTAAGCTCTAACTTACCAATGCTTTCAGTTGTTAGAATAACCCCAAGATAAACAAGCCATGGATGCTTAGGTTTATACTTATTAATTAAGTTTTCTATGTTTATCTGCGGTATTTCAATTTCTTTTTGCGTAACTAACTTATAAATTTTTTGATTGATAAATATTTCAAAGGTTTTTTGTGAATTATCTTCAAACGTTTTTTTAATTTCCTGCTTAATTCTTTTATAACCTAAATCATAATTAATATTTTTTAAATATTCTTCTTGCAATTTAAACGTTTTTTCTTCAAGCTCAAAGCCTAAGCGGGTAGAATATTTCAAGGCTCTGATTATTCTTGTCGGATCATCAATAAAACTTTTATCATGCAAAATCCTTATTTTCTTTTCTTTTAAATCTTCAAAACCTCCAGTATAGTCTATCAAATTAGCAAAATCATTTTGATTAAGAGAAATTGCAAGAGAATTTATTGTAAAATCACGTCTTAAAACATCTTCTTCAAGTGAACAGCCTATTTTTTTGATAACAGGCAAATGCCCTTTCTTAGGGTAAATTTCACTCCTTGTGGATGCAAAGTCAATTTTTTGTCCTTTTATTTCAATTTTTACAGTACCGAAATTTTTGTGAATGCTCAAGATTTTAGCTTTTGCTTCTTTTTCCAATATTTTTGCAAATTCGATTGCGTCGCCTTCAACTGTTATATCAACATCAAGATTTTCTTTGTTTAAAAGCATATCACGGACTATTCCGCCTACAAGGTACAGTCTGTAACCGTTTTTGAAGGCGGTTTTTGAGCAATGCTCAAAAACCGCCTTCAAATCTGCGTTAAAATACGAATTATAATTCTCATATATATTAATGATGTTCATGGCTCTTATTTTAGCGTAAAATAAAGAAAGTGAAAAGTGAAACGTAAGAGGAAAAATTTTCTCACCTCTCACTACTCACTTCTCACTCAAACAAAAGGTTAAGAATTAAAAAATAGGCGAAAAATATGTTACAAGAAGCAACAAGAGCACTAAACTCGGCATTCAATAACAGTTTTATAAAAAAACTAAGTCAATATCTTCATGACTGCGTTCGTGAAGAAGTTAAAAGTTCAACATTTAGAAATTTAAAACAAGACAAAGATAATAAATGGATTTTTTTGAAAGAAGAAGAAAAATTATTCCGTAATTTTGGAGAATATTTGCGTTTAGACGGTTCTGACAGTAAATTAACAGAACTTATGATTCAAAGCGAATTGAGCCAAAAAGACAAATATTTAATTTACGGATACTTATTTTTGGTGGGAAAAAGTTCTAAAAACCGTAAATCTAATGAATTTTTAACTCCGCTGCTGTATATGCCATGTAAATTAGAGCGGAACGGTATAAATATCAACTGTATGCTGCAAGATGAGTTTTTGTCGCTAAATACAGGTGCTCTGACTGCAATGATGAAGAAAAATGATGATGAAGACGAAGTCGAACAACTTTTGGAAGGACTTTTGGATGTTGTTCCTGAACTTCCTATTACAGATGAAAAATTAGATATCTTTTTAACCACTTTAAAATCGATTATCCCTGAAATAGAAATTAAAATAGACCATAGCGAAGATGTTGACGAAGACAATATTGAAAAAGATTTTTACAGAGAAGATGAAAAGATTGATTTTAATAATTTGGAAGAAATTGTTGAAGAAAATACAGTTAAAACAACTGTAAAACTTGATAAAATAACTTTAACAAACCAAAATGCAATAATTTTAACAAAACGTCCTTCAATTACCGCAGGGGTTTTGCATGAATTAATGCAAATTGCCGAAAAACCAAGCGGAGTTTATAGAGAAACTGCACTGAATGTAATTAACGAAGAATATTTGCAGACAAAAGGCAAGTTAATTGATAATCCTGTCAAACCACCTAAAGATTTAAAGGATTTCGCGGCAATCACCCCGCTTTCTTTGAGCGATTCACAGGAAAATGCTATAAAAAGTCTTGAAAATAACACTTTTGTAGCAGTTTACGGTCCTCCTGGGACAGGAAAATCACAAACCATTGTTAACCTGGTTTCTCATTTAATTGCAAACGGTAAAACGGTTCTGGTTGCTTCGCGCATGGACAAAGCAGTAGACGTAGTGTCTGAAAGATTAAATGAACTGGGTGCTCCGTTTTTAGCGCTTCGCGCGGGAAGGATAAATTACCAGAAACAATTAAGTTTTCAGCTTCAGGATTTGCTCTCAAATAAAGTTGATTTGGACACAAACTATGAAGACACTATTTTTGCCGATGTTAAAGACATGAAAGAACTTTTGGTTAATATAAAAAGCTTGGAAAATAAATCGGAAAATATAATTAAACTTGAACAGCAATGGCATGAATTATTTGTTCAAAAAGCAGAACAGGGAAAAACTCTGGGGCAAATGCAGCTTATTAAAGAAGTTTTGAAAAAATCCGAGATAGAACAAATTGAAAACCTGATAAAAACAATTGAAAAAAACCTTGAAAAAACCGGGGTTTTTGCTTCGATTTCAAATTATTCAAGCAAAAATAAACTTAAAAAAATCTTAAAACTAAATGATTTTACAGAAAGTTATGAAAATTTAGGAAGATTGAAAGATGAATTAGCGGTTTCAAAACTTGCGTGTGAAATGCGAATTATTGAATCAAACATTCAAAAACTCGGAAATCTGCATGTTAATTCTGAGCAAATCCGCATGCTTAAGCGTAAACAGCGTAATTTAGCCATTGATATTTTAAAAGGAAAACGCAGGGAAGCTCTAAAAGGTCTTTTACGTGACCAGACAAAGCGTCAAAGACTTATTGTCCATACAAAATCTATTGTTGAACGTAAAAAAAATCTTCAAAACCGCTTGCTTGAAGGCGAAGATTTTAAACCGCTAATGGAAGCTTTCCCTTGCTGGTGTGTAACTACCTATGCTATTTCAGGTTCATTACCGATGAAACCCGGGCTTTTTGATGTTGCGATTATAGATGAAGCTTCTCAGTGCGATATTGCAAGCTGTTTTCCAATACTTTACAGAGCCAAAAAAGCTGTAGTTGTAGGAGACGATAAGCAGTTGCCTCATTTATCTTTCCTTGAAAAGGCAAAAGAGCAATCTTTTTTAAGCCAATATTCAATTCCTGATAAATATCAATTAATGTGGCGTTTCAGAACCAATTCCATGTTTGACCTGGCAAATTATTATTCTTTAAATCCGGTTTTACTGGATGAACATTTTAGAAGTCTACCGCCTGTTATAAATTTCTCAAACCAGGAATTTTATGGCGACAGAATGAGAATTATGCGAAGAAATTCAAATGATAATAAGGTTTTAGAACTTGTTCATGTCTCCGAGGGTAAAGTGGATTTTGATGCAACAAGAAATTTACCCGAAATTGAGGCTGTTGTTTCTAAACTTCAGGAACTTATTATCGAAGATGAACGCAAAAACCCTGAAAATCCTGTTTCAATAGGAATAATTTCACCTTTCAGGGCGCAGGTAGAACAGCTTAAGACATCTGTTTCAAGAGTTTTATCCGAACATATGATTAGAAAACACAGAATAGAAATAGGTACTGCGCACACTTTTCAAGGAGATGAACGTGATATAATCCTTATTTCATGGGCATTTGCAAGTAACAGCTTTATTCAAAGCTTAACATTCCTGCAAAAACCGAACCTTTTTAACGTTGCGATTACCCGTGCAAGATACAGAATGATTAATTTCATCTCTAAACCCCCCGGAGAACTTTCTGAGGGACTGTTCAGGAGTTATTTAAATTATGTTCAGGAATATGAATTAAGACAAAAAGCAATTGAAAATAAAGAAATTGAAGAGAATTTCTATAAAAATACTTTTGAACGGGAAGTCGCACAGACTATTCGTGATTTGGGACACGAAGTTCAAGCAGGAGTGGAGATTGCCGGATTCAGCGTTGACTTGCTTGTGAATGATAAAATCGCCGTTGAATGCGATGGAGTAGAGGACAATAGCGGAACATCCGGCAGACATTTTTTGCAGTCTAACATGAAAAAACAGTCTGTTCTGGAACGTTCAGGATACAAAATTAATCGCATAACTTTCCGTGAATGGCATTATTCACAACAGGCATGTCTGGACAGAGTTTTAGCATAGAAAATAATTACTAAAATGAAAAATTAATCTACAATATTATTTAACTCATCATTATTTAATTCATCAGCTATTTTACGCCATTGCTCAAAATTTAATTCCTGGCCTTTGGGAGTTTCTTTTAGTATTTCTTTAATACATTTTTGCGCATTCGTTTTATCCCCGCCCCAATAAGTTGTAAACTTCTTTAAAATTTTAGCATTTTCTTTTAGGGTTAAGTTTTTAATAAGCCTTAGATGTTTAGGTACTAAAGAATTGATTAAGGAATCCAAATTTTCCTTCACTTTTGAAGCCGTTTTTTTAGACATTTTTTTTAACTCTTTGTTTATTTCTTGCTTTACTTTTTTTACTTTTTTAATACCTTCTTGCTTTAACTCTTCTGCTTTCCTGGCACCCCTTTGCTTTAAGTCATCAAAAACTTTCTTTAAAATCCCTTTGGCACTGCGAACACCTGAAGATTGATTCACTTCTTTTAAAGATTTCCTTACCTTTTTCAAAATTTGATTTATTATATCTTCTTCCTTCATGCCAAAATTTACGGTCTTTTCTCTGTTGTTAAGGTTAGAAACAAAATCTTTCTTTTGAACGTTTTGCGGTTTCTGTAGCGAATAATTTATTCTAAGATTTAACATAAATTTTATCCCTTTAATAATTATTAATATTCATTTATTTTAAAAATCCTAAAAATTTTTTTTGCTAGTAATTATATAAAAAAATTATAGATTTAGCTAAACTTTTATTTTATGATAGCAAAAAAGAGGTTTTTAAAATGAATTTTGGCGCAATAATAACAGCAGGCGGAAGCTCAAAAAGGTTTGGAGTAAATAATAAACTGCTTGAAAAAATTCACTCAAAAGAGTTACTAAAATACACATTAGACGCTTTCTTAGCTGTAAAGGAAATTAGCGAAATAATAATTTGTGCAAATATCTCCATAATTCCCCAATTAAAAGAAATTTTTAAAGATGAAAAAGTTAAAATAATAGAAGGCGGAAAAACGCGCCAGCAATCCGCCTATAAAGGATTGCTGGCGCTTAAAAACTGTGATTTTGTACTTATACATGACGGTGCACGCCCTATGATTACCGCTGATATAATCAAAAAAGCCTTAAACATGGTTCAGGATAAAAAAGCTTTAACAGTAGCAGCAAAAACAATTGATACAATTAAACAAGTAGACGAAAATTTAAAGATAATACAAACAATTGACAGGAGTTCTTTGTACAATACACAAACACCGCAAGCTTTTGAATACAGCTTAATAAAAGAAGCTCATGAAAAGTTAAAAGACAGAGATTTCACCGATGATGCCGGCATGATCGAATTTTTAGGGCATGACGTTTATATTTTAGAGGGAGATTACAAAAATATTAAAGTTACGACACAAAATGATGTTGATATTTTAAAAGTTTATTTAAGTTAAATGTTACAATTCATTTTCTTTCTTGAAACTTTACCATATAAATTATAAAATTTATTATATGCGTAATTTGTTTAAAAAAATATTTTCTAAGACTTTTTTTGTAATCTTTGTGCTGTTTTGTTGTTTATTTGTTTTTTTCTACTGGGGATGGATTGGAAAACAATATTACAAATGTTTGGGAATGTATGATGTCTATAAAGGAGATCAAGCTTATAAACATTCTGACTTGCAAAAAGCAATTGATTATTATAATAAAGGATTGAAATTATACCCGGAACATTACGGAGCATGGTATAACCTCGGAAATATTTACGTTGTTTACGAAGATTACTATTCAGCTACAGAAGCTTATACTAAAGCAATTGAATATAACAAAAATTTTACTCTCGCCAGAATGAATTTAGGAATAATTTCTGCAGAAAAATTAGGAGATTTCAATGAAGCAATAGCTCAATACAACGCTATTATCAAGTCAAAAAAACCTTTATGGTCTATTCCGTTTATTTTTAACAATAAAAAGAGTGAAAAAATTAACAGAGGACTAGCATATTACAACATGGGCGTAGCATACAGAGAAAAATCCCTTTATCAGGGAGATAACAAAACTAAATCTTCCGAATACCTCTTAAAATCAATTCAATCCTATAAAAATGCAGCTAAAATATTAAAAAACAATTATGAAGTTCGTTATAATTTAGCGCTAGCCTACCATTTAGACGGTGATTACGAGAATGCAGGATTAAATTATTGTAAAGCAATTGAAATAAAACCTATGGATTACGAAGCTCATTATAATTTGGCAGTTCTTTTAAGACATTTAAAAATGTATAAAGAAGCCTATGATGAAATCGAAAAAGCAACTATATTATTATCAAACAGCAACAATTCCAACACTAAAAGTTATGTTTTTGATATACTTAATGAACTGTCACAAACTCTTATTAATAATAATGAATATAATTATTTGGTGGAAAAAATTGATAATGAACCATCAGGCAAGAATATAACTTATGTTAATGGTAAAATTGTAGCAACAGATGCTCTGGATAGAGCTATGTTAGAAAATTTCAGGACTTGTAAAGCAAAAAAAATATTTAGAAAAGATTAGTAGGAAATAAAAGTATAAATGAGAAATGAGAATTTTGAGTTAAATTTATTAGCGAATGTTTCAAAAACTTTAATAGAAAATTCTGATCCAATGGAAATTTTAACAATGCTTGAGCGAATTTTTAATAGGTTCGGGAGAGCAAGTAATAAATTTGTCGAATTAAAAAAAATAAATATCTACATATATGATGAAAATACAAAGACTTTAAAAGATTTTTCCAAAAGCTGGATTGTAATTGAACAGCCTAATCAAAATACCTATAATGATAAATTATATCTTGTAATTACACAACTAAGCCAATTCAGTTTTTTTGTTAACGGCATTCCCTATAAAATGGAAGAACTCTCCAATTTTATGAATATTAAAATTAACAATGAAAATAATACGATTTTATTTCCGCTTAAAAAGAATAATAAGCCCTTTGGGATATTAGAATTGACTTTTCCAAACAGCATTGAAAATCTTTTGGATTCAGACTTTTTTATGATGATTTCAATTGTTTCATACCAGATTTCATTAAAAATTCAAAATACAATTCTTGCAGAACAAATGCAAATGAACATTGATTTCCACCAATCAATGAAAAATATTGCCAAAATTATTGAAACACAATATGAATTGAACTACATTATTCCAATCATTGGAGAAATGATAGATAGGTTTGTTTCAAATCATTTAATATATGTTTTCTTAAAGCAAGAAAGCGAAGAACAATTTAAACTTGTTTGGCCAAGTGCATGCAGAGATACAAATATTTCTTCAATTATTGCCAATGTCAATACCGAATCAAAAACTGTTATATTAAATGACGAAAAAATAGGAATTTTCCCTCTTATAGGTAAAAAACTTCTTGGCTGTATAGTTGCGCACAGTAATACCAGCAAATTAAATGAAAAAGAAATAGATTACCTGGAACAATTATCAAAACAGTCTTCTATTACGCTGCAAAGAGCAAATTCTTATGCTGAAGTTCTGCAGCATGCTACTTTAGATGCTTTAACAGGATTAAATAACAGACGTCAATTTGAAGTAAGGCTAAATCAGGAAGTTGCAACCGCAAAACGTCAAGGTAAACCTCTTTGCGCAATAATGATTGATATCGATTTCTTCAAAAAAGTTAATGATACTTATGGGCATATGGCAGGAGACTGTGTTTTAAAAACTATTGCAGGTGTTATTAAATCAACTCTCAGGGAATCCGATATTCCGGCAAGGTACGGGGGAGAAGAATTTGCTATACTGCTTCCTTTCACAAATATCGAAGAAGCTTTCACGGTAGCTCAAAGGCTTAGAACTGCTGTTGAAGCAACAACTGTTGAAATTCCTGATGAAACAGGAGAAGGCCGCTTAGTAATAAAGAAAACTATAAGCCTTGGGCTTTATCAATATAATGAAAACGATTTACCTGAAGATTTGTATCAAAAAGCTGATAAAGCTCTTTACGAAGCAAAAACTACCGGAAGAAACAAAGTAGTTATTTTTAAATAATAATTGTAAAAATTTAAATGTGTTTTTTGTAATTCTCCTGAGGTTGAGGTATAATATTATCATGGTGTTTTAAAAAATAATTTTTAATTTATTTTTTAATTGATTAGGGGAGTTATGACAAAGGAATCAAAAAGAGAAAGTTCAACTATCGGAAAAATTAAAAACATTGAAAACAAACAAGAAGTTGGAACTTTAATTGATAAAACCAAAACAAAAAATAAGCAACGTAAAACTAAGATACGTGTTTATTATTCTTTATTAACTATCGTGCTTTTAATTTGTCTTGTTCAGATAGGTTTTAGTGCTATAGTAAATATTTCAAAAACTATTTCTTACCAAACAAAAATAAACACAATGAAAAAAACAAAACATCAAGCTGCAAAAAGAAATGAACAATTAAAAGAAGAAATTAAAAACTTTTCATCTACTTCAAGTATTGAATCAATTGCAAGAAATAATCTTAAAATGGCAGGAAAAGATGAAGTTTTGGTTATAATAAATACAGCAGAAGAAGCAAATTCTGAAAAAAAGAAACGAAGAAAAATTTTAACCGGTAAAAGATGAACAACACAGAAATTGTAGATTATATCAAGAAATCTTTTGAACTTAAAAATCAAGGGTTTTATAAACCCGCAATTGAAATGCTTTACAAAGCTCTTGCCATAGATACTGAAAATTTGGAAATTTTAGTTCAACTGGCTAATCTTTATAAACTTCTTGGAAATTTTCAAAGATCAATTTATTACATAGAAAAAGTTTTGGAAATTAACAGCAAACATCTGGATTGCATGTCTTTATTAGAAGAAATTCACCTGCTTCAAGGAAATTTAGAATCAGCAAAAGAAGTTTGCGAAAAAATATACGAAGTTCAGCCTACAATGCCAAATTTAGCAAAAAAAATAAATATTTTAAATCAATTAGAAATTTTTGAAGAAATCAAAAAAATAGAACATTCCGTAAAAGAAATTAACGATGAAGTTTTATATGAAATAGCTCTTGCATACTATAATAACTATGATTTATCAAAAGCTCTTGAATTACTGGAATTAGGCTTTGCAAAAAATGACAAAAATCAAAAAATAATGCTTTTGATGGGAAAAATTTATTATGAAAATAAGAACTTTGAAAAAGCAAAAGAAATATTTACCCTTTTAGAACAAACAAATCAAAATGCTGAAGTTGCAAATTATTTAGGGCTTTTTAAATTAAATGAAAAAGATTTTACGAAAGCTATTGAATATTTTTCAAAAGCTCAAAAAATTGATGAAAAAAAGCCCGAATATCTTTATAACCTTGCAAGCGCCTATTTTTTAAACGGGTGGCTGGATGAAGCTTTAAAATATTTTAATCAGGCAATTTGTTTAGACCCTGAAAACATTGATTATCATTATTCTCTGGCATATTTATATTACCAGAAAAAACTTTATGATAAGGCTTTATTTGAATTGGATTTTATAAACTCAATTGAACAGCATCATCATCTTTCTAATGTTTTAAGGGCAATGATTATAGCTAAAAACGGCGACTTATTGGCTGCAAAAACTCAACTGGAAAAAATTATTAAATATAATGAAGCTGATGACTTTGCATATTCAGCTTTAAGTGAAATATACAAAGAACTTTTTCAGTTTAATTTGGCAAGAAAAATGATAAAAAAAGCACTGGATTTAAATCCAGATTCTTTAGATTATTTAACTATACTGGCAGATATTGAATTTGAAGAGAAACACTACGAAGAATCTTTAAACTCAGTAGATAAAATTTTAAAAATAAATGAAAAATACCTTTATGCTTATATTTTGCTGGCTAAAATAAATTATGAACTTAAAAACGTTCATAAAGTATTTGATGCGGCACAAAATATAATTGAACTGGATTCAAACTGCCCTGAAGGTTATTACTATAATGCTATTGCTCTTTTTGAACAAGGTGATACCAGTTTTGCAGTAGAAAGCTTAAAAAAGTCAATTTCACTTGATTTAAATAATGCAATACTTTATATTAAAATGAGTGATTTTTATCAAGAACTGGGAGATTTTAAAAATGCTTTCAGCTGGGCAAAAGAAGCAAACGAAATTGATGAAAGAAATTATAAATATAAGTGGCTATGCGCTAAACTAGCATCAATTTTACATAATGAAATTGATGCGATAAAATATTATTCTCAGAGTTACAGATTAGGCTCTTTTGACAAAGAACTATGTCAAGATTATGCAAATTACCTAAAATCAATAGGGAAAATTAAACAGGCAGACAAAATTATAAAAGATTTTTAATCGAATTAAGAAGGAGACCGATGAAAAAAATATCCGTAGTTATAAATACCTTAAATGCAGAAAGATTACTTGAAAAATGCTTGGAAAGTGTTAAAAATGCTGATGAAATAGTAATTTGCGATATGTACTCGGAAGATAACACCATTGAAATCGCAAAAAAATTCGGATGTAAAATTGTTTATCACGAACGAACAGGGATTGTTGAGCCTGCAAGAAATTGGGCCATGGAACAAGCAAAAGGTGATTGGATTTTGATTTTGGATGCGGATGAGATTGTAACTCCCCAACTCTGGCAATATTTAAAAGAATATGCGAATAATCCTAAACCTAACCATTTTGCATGCAATATTCCCCGGGAAACCGCTATGTGCGGAAAAATTCTTCGTTCGTGGTATCAGGCAGGCTGCAAAAGATTTTGGAGAAAAGGTGTTTGCACTTACACAGATACAATACATCAAATGCCGATTACACATGAAGGTGATGATTTCTGGATTAAGGGTAAAAATTTACATATAATACACTACCATATGCCTTCTATAAGTTTGTTTAACGAAAAAATTGACCGATACACTGATTTTGAACTTAAAAAATTTGTTGAAAAAAGTAAGAAATTTTCACTTTTCAAGCTTATTACGCGCCCTTGTTTTGAGTTTTTTAAATTTTATATTCTAAAATGCGGAATTTTTGATGGAGTTCATGGATTAATCTTTGCAAGAATGCAAGCATATTATAAATTTATCCAATGGGCAAAACTGTACGAAAAAGAATTTAAAGAAAAAAATAAGGATTTGATTTACTAATTTATGAAGACTATTCATTTAGCTATAGTATTTGACGATAATTATGCCGAACCCAGTACTGTATTAATAACGTCAATTCTACATAATATAAAAGATGAAAATATTTATTTCCATCTTTTATATTGTGGGGATAATGAGGACTTGAAAACACAATTTTATGATTTAAAAAATTGTGTTGTAGAATTTCATGACGTTGACAAAAAAATTTTTAACAAGTATAAAAAAAGTGATTATTATCCGGAAAGTATGCTTTGGAGTATGATTTTACCGGAGGTTATTAATACTGATAAATTAATTTATATTGATTGTGATGTAGTTGTAAACTCTTCCCTGCTTGAACTTTGGGAAATTGATTTAGAAGATAATTATATTGCTGCAGCTGAAGATGCAAATGGAAAAAAATATACTAAAAAATTCGGATTAAAGAAAACATCTAAATTTTTTAATAGTGGGGTTATGGTTCTTAATTCTAAAAAATGGAGAGGAGATGATATTTCAAAACAGGCTGTTAAATTCTCAATGGAACATACAGGAACAAGGTTTGGGTATGATCAAACTGTTTTAAATATTTTATTTGAAGGTAAAGTTAAGTTTCTTGACTTAAAATGGAATTTACAGTATTGTCCTTTTAATGTTTGGGCTAATTATGATAATAAAGAAGAATACAAGGCAGCAATTAAAAATCCTTGTATTATTCATTATGTTGGAGATTTTAAGCCTTGGAAAATAGGATTGGGATGTTTTAATCCAAAGCAAAAAGAATATTTAAATTACCATAAATTAACTAAATATGCTCTAGAAGATTACAACAAATGGTGCTTGGAAGATAAATTTAAATTATATAAAGGAATTATCGCTTTTGTAAAACGTTACCCTTTATTTTTCTTAAGAAAACAGTTCTGGAAAAATTTATTACTAAGAAATTATTAATAATTAATTTTTAATGTTCTTAATTTGAATAAAATTTGTATTAGGAATATATTCAGTTTCTTCCAAGTTTATTTTGCTAATAATACTTGCTCTTTTCTTCCTGTAAAGCATATCAACAAAAGCTTCGAGTCTTGTAATAAATCCTGCTTCACCGGTATGTTCATCAATTGTCAAATTTAAAAGAGGTTTATTAAACTGTTTTGATTTTCTGGTAATTCTCTCCGACATTAAAGAATCAGGTCCGCAGCCAAATGCTGCCAACGTAATAATACCGTCTATTTTATTATCTTTTAAATAGTGTCCGGCACAACCTGTCATTTCTCGCTCATTAGCCCAGTAAATTGTTTGTTCAAGAGAATTTATTCCTTCATCCATTTGCTCATTTGTTAACTGCATAGATGTATAAACTTTAACATCCATATCTTTAAGTTTATCAAATACTTTCATTGACGTTTGTTCATCATAAATATTATAAGCATGAGACACAAGGGCAATTGAAATAGGATACTCTTTATCATCTTTTGACAGGAAAACTTTACCTTGCAATGCATAATTCATTGCCTGTTTATAACTCATTCCTGACGTTGTCATTACTTTAAAATTATTGTAAACTTTCCAACCAGCTTTGGAAGCTTTTTTTATTCTTTTTTTATTTGTTATACCGAAAGGAACGGCAATTTCCTGCAAAAACTTATAAAAACCTTGATTTTTCTCAGATTTATCAAGAGTTGCTTCAACAATTGTAAAATCTCTCTTAACAACATTTCTTATTAAATCGGGAAGTCCTCTTATTTTCGAACAATTGTAGATTTTAGGAGCAATAGATTGAAATGAAGGAACAAAAATTTTATCAACACCTTTATCAATAAGGTTAAGAACATGTCCTATGAAAATTTTAACCGGTAAACAAGTTTCTGTGACAACTAAAGCAGCTCCTTTTGAAAGAGTTTTTTTAGTAGTTTTATCCGATAAAATTATTTCTATACCTAAATCAGTAAAAAATCCGAAAAAAAATGGGTAATTTTCGTAAAAAGACATTGCTCTCGGTATTCCGATTTTCATTTAACTCCTTTTGATACTTCTAAATACTCTTTACTATAGTTAGATTAATCTAAATATATTTTTTTTCCAAGACTTATAAAAGCTAATGTAAAGTTTTTCTTAACTTTTAAGTTTCAGTTTATACAAAACGTAAAATCCCTTTTCTCAATACTTGTGATTTTGATATTTTAATAGTAAAATATTTATAGGTGTTGGAGAGGATAATTATGGAATTTTTCAGAAAGCATCAAAAAATAATAATTGCAATAATTGCTTTTACTTTTATAGCTTGGACAGTAGGCTTAATGATGTTGCCTTTATTTATAAAATAGGGAATTTG
Source organism: uncultured bacterium (assembly GCA_963839525.1). Taxonomy (GTDB): domain Bacteria; phylum Cyanobacteriota; class Vampirovibrionia; order Gastranaerophilales; family Gastranaerophilaceae; genus CAWIVJ01. Next base: position 201,512 of record CAWIVJ010000005.1, read on the forward strand.
TGACTAAGAATAAATTTATAGCAATAATACTTACATTTTTGCTGTTGGTAACAACAGGCATAGTTTTTTCGCCATCAGGTTATTGTGCTTCCCGTGTAGATGTAAAGAAAAAACAGAGACAAACCAAAGCTAAAATCAAACATTTAAAGTGGCTAGAAAACCTGGAAACAAATAAATTATATAAAAACCAGCAAAAACTTGAAGTTACATCTTCAAGTCTGGCTACGTCTAAAAAACAGTTTTCTTCAACTCAACATAAATTAAAAAAGTCAGAATCTCAATTATCAAAAGCTTTGACCGAATTTTCAGAAGTTGATTTCCAAATGAAAAGACGAATACGTCAAATTTTTAAAAATCAAAGAAAAGGATTTTTTAAGGTTTTATTATCCTCTAAAGATTTTAATGATTTTTTAGATAGGTTGTATTTTGAAGGACTAATAATAAAAAAAGATTATAAAAAAATGGTTTATGCGCGTGAAAAAGCAAAAGAAATTGCTCTTTTAAAATACAATATTGAGAAACAAAGGCGTTATCTTGCACGTTCAATCAAAAACATAAACTATCAACAGCAATCTATTCAAAAAGCGATTACTAAAAATCAAAATATGATCCATAAATTGAGAACTGATAGGAGAACTTATGAAAGAGCGGAAAGGGAACTTGCACGACAATCTGTAAGTATTCAGTCAATGATTTCCAGAAATGCTTATAACCCAAATATAAGCGTAGTTTCCGGCTTTATAAAACCAATTAGCGGTAGAATTTCCTCTCCTTTTGGATGGAGAAGACATCCTATCTTTAAAAGTAGAAGTTTCCATTCAGGAATTGATATTGCGGGTAGATACAATGGTAATGTAAGAGCCTCAAATTCAGGTAAAGTTATTTATTCCGGCTGGTACGGCGGATATGGAAAAGTAGTTATTCTTGATCATGGAAGGGTTAATGGGACCCCTGTTACTACTTTATATGCTCACTTAAATTCTGCTAGAGTCAGTGTAGGTGAGTACGTTTCTAAAGGGCAAGTTGTTGGAAATGAAGGAACTACAGGTTATTCAACAGGACCCCATGTACATTTCGAAGTTAGAGTCAACGGAAGACCTAACAACCCTCTTAATTACATTTAAAATCAAAGTGAAAGAAAAAACATTATGAAAAATAAAATTATCTTACTATTAACAATTTTAATTGCTTCAAGCCCCTGTGCTTTTGCAATACAAGAAGGAAAAGTGATTTCTGACAGTAAAACCCAAAAAGATCTTATGAAATCACTTGATGAAGTAAATAAATATACAAACAATTTTTTTACTCCTAATATTAAAGAGAAAGACAATAAAATTATTGAAAGTAACAACTATAACTATAACTATAACTATAACGACAATGATTTAAAAACGGATCCTCAAACCCATGGTTCAATTGCTCCAGTAAAGAAATTAAGACTTAGGATAAAACAAAAAAGACTTAGAACAAAACAAAAAGGAAATGAAAAAATTACGGAAATTGAAGTTGAAACTGAAAAAAATCAGGCAATTCTCAATTGTGAATTCATGGAATACTTTGCTGAAAGAACAGAACTTGAAGCAAACGGCAATGTAGTAATGTTTTTCCCTGAAAATAATTCTACACTAAAAGCAGATAAAATGGTTTATAACCAAACTACAAACTTTATAAAAGCTTTTGGAAATGTTGTTTTAATTAATGATGGAAAAGAGTTGTTCGGAGACTATATGCAAATTGATATGAATGAAGAAAATGCATTAATGGATAATCCAATAACTGATATTTTACAGATTCGGGCAAAAGCTAAAAAAGGTTATATGTATGGTGATAAAATTATCCAAGAACAAGGGAGTATTCAAGTAACAAAAAAAACAATGATAGATATAAGATCAGAAATGTTTGGTCCAAATTTAGATATGATGTTTGTTGATGAAAAAGATAAAAGTTATTACATGAAAGACAGCCATGGTTCTAAATTTAAAATAAAAACTAACGATTTAATTATAAATTCAAAAAAAGAACATGATACTTTAACTTTAAAACATGCAGAAATTTATTTTAATGGTAAAAAACTTGGAACAATTCCTTCAATAACAATGCACACAAATAAATCCCAAGATTATGTGGAAGCTGATTTCCCTGAAATAGGAACCGTAACAAATATGGGCTTATTTGCAGGACCGGGATTTGTTTTTGATACTCCCAGAGGAACAACATTAAAGGTTGTTCCTGTACTTAATTATCAAAGTACCGGTGACAGTAACAATAATAATACTGACAATAAAATAGGCTGGGGTTCAATAATAAAATTCAAAAGTGCTACAAATAAAACTGATATGGCATATGGAACAGCTAATGAAATATTTATCATGCGAGGTTATCAAAAACTGGATGACAATTTATTTTTCCAATATGGCTCAAATGGGTACATGGATGACTGGTTCATGGGATTTAGAATGCCTAAATTACTTGGAGAAATAGTTTATCATGAAACAACTCCTTTTGCGAATTTTTTAGGAAAAGATAAGTCGATGAATTTTACTCAAAGAATAGCAGCTGGCTACGTTCAAGATGGAGGTCCAAGAACGCCTCTATTTGATAGTGAAGGCAGAATTGGCACAATGCGATTTAAATATATGAACGAAATTTCCCAAACACTTTATAGCTTGGGAAATATAAGAGAAAATCCTATAAATGCAAGATTGGACATTGTAGGACAAGGCAGCGTAGCTCTTTATGGAACAGGTGATACTCAAATGATTGCAAGAATAGGTCCAAGAATACATACTCAATATAAAAATTGGATGCAAGATGCGGGTTATTTTCTATCGGCATACAACGACAATACTCCTCTTCGTGGTTTTGATCAGTACATGTATGGACGTTCAAATGCTTACTTTCGTGAAAGTTATAGAGTATGTAAATATTTAACTTTGTCTCTATTCAACTCACTTAACTTGTCTCAGGACAGTTGGGATGGTAAGATGCTTCAAGAAAATGCGTTTTATTTTTCTGTTGGACCGGATGATGTAAAATTAAATATAGGTTATGATACCATAAGACAACAATCTTTCCTCACAGTGGCAATGCATTTAGATGCCAAAGGTTCTACAATTGAGTATAAAAAAATGACTATAAAAAATCCGGACACTTTAGGCAAAAGTAAAAATGGAGAAAATAAACAACAATCCTTTATTTCAAGCTCAAGTGAAGATGATGAAACTGGTGTTGAAAGAGCTGAGGTTATTGAAATGGAAGAAACTCTATGAATTTAAAAAAAATTAAAAATGAGATAATAAAATATGGTAATATAATTGATTTAAAAGGTTTTTCACCGGGAACTTCAGGGAATCTTTCAGTAAAATTTGAAGATAAAATAATAATAACAGCATCAGGAGTTTCAAATGGGAATTTAAAATATGAAGACTTTGTTTTGATTGATATCGAAGGGAAAATCTTAGAAGGTGAAAAAAAAGCCTCTAGCGAAAAAATGCTTCATGTTGAATTCTATAAAAAAAGGCCTGATATAAAAGCAATAATACATGTTCATCCGCCATTTCTAAGTTCTTTTGCGGCTGCAAGAAAAAGTTTGGAAGAACCTGTTATGGCAGAAAATGTCTATTACTTTGGAAAAATTCCTCTTGCAGATTACGCTCTGCCTTCTTCTATGAAACTTGTTAACAACACTGCAAAATATTTTGATAAATACAGTGCTGTTTTGATGGCTAATCATGGTTTTGTAGTTGGTGATGTTGATTTAAAAAATGCTTATTTAAAACTTGAACTTGCAGAATCTTATGCTCAAGTTGTTTTAAATACCTATATTTTAGGTGGACCTGTTTTACTTAATGAAAAAGAAGTCTCAGAAATTGAAGCATTAAAATAAAAAGAACTAAACAAGGAGTTAAATATATGAATATAAATGCAGTTATATTAGCAGCGGGTAAAGGAACAAGAATGAAATCAGAAATCCCAAAAGTTTTACATGAAATATTTGGAAAAACTTTACTTTCTTACGTCCTTGATGCAGTAAATAAAACAAATTTAATCAATAAATCTTTTGTAATCGTAGGGCACAAGGCAGAAGATTTGGAAAATTTTGTAACAGAAAATTATAAAAATGCTTCAACTATTTTACAAACACCACAATTGGGAACAGGGCATGCAGTTAGCATGGTTTGTTCCGAGTTAAAAACTTTCGATGGTGAAGTTCTGATTTTATGCGGTGATACTCCTTTAATAACCGAAAAAACTTTAAAGAATTTTATTGAATTTCATAAATCTCAAATTTCAGATTTAACAGTTATGAGTGCGATTTTTGATAATCCTCAAAATTATGGAAGAATAATAAGAAAGGGTGATAAATTATCTTCAATTGTTGAAGAAAAAGATGCAACACTTGAACAAAAAAAAATTAAAGAGGTTAATGCCGGAATTTATTGTTTAAACTGGAATAAAATTAAACCTGTATTTTCTCAGCTTACAAGTAATAATGCACAAGGCGAATATTACTTAACAGATATAATTTCCTGGGCAGAAAAACAAGGTTTAAATGTTAATGTTCACACCCTCAAAAATAATGAAGAAATTTTTGGAATTAATTCTAAAATCCATTTAGCGGAAGCAACAAAAATGATTAACAAAAGAAATATCGAAAAACATCTTGAAAACGGGGTTACAATAATTGATCCAAGTTCTACATGGATTAGCGATGATACTAAAATCGGAGCTGATACAGTGATTTATCCAGGAACTTATATAACGGGTAAAAACAAAATCGGAACTAAATGTTCAATAGGTCCTTTTGCTCATATACGCGGTAATGTTGAACTCGGAGACAATGTGAAAATTGGAAATTTTGTTGAAGTTAAAAAATCAAAAATTGCTTCTAATACAAATGCTTGCCATTTAACATATATTGGAGATAGTGAAATAGGTACAAATGTAAACATTGGAGCTGGAACTATTACAGCAAATTATAATCATTTTACAAAAGTTAAGAGTAAAACTGTAATAAAAGATGGTGCAAGTATTGGTTCGAATTCCGTTTTAGTAGCTCCTATTGATATTGGAAAAAATTCAACACTCGGAGCAGGGACAATTGCAACAAAGAATGTATCTGATAAATCTCTGGCTATAACCCGTACCCCTATGAAAGTTATAGAAAATTACTTAAAATAGTAAAATTGTTCATAATTTTTTTTACTTTGCTTAGGCTTAATATTTCTAATTTTTTGTTTTTGAAAAATTTTGAAATCGGAAAATACATTAGATTTTAAATCTAAAAATATTTTATAATAGTATATAACAAACAAATAATAATTTAGGAACAAAAACACATGCTCGAAGAAATAACAGAACAAGATAGATGGATTTTCAATCCAAGCAACAAAAGTGAAAAATCGCTTACGGAAAGAGAATATCAAGTCTTAAAACTTATAGTTATGGGGAAAAGCAATTCTGAAATTGCAGATGAATTATTTATAAGTGTTCATACAGCTAAAGCTCATGTTTGTTCAATATTACAAAAGATGTCTGTAAATGATAGGGTTCAGGCAGCAGTAAAAGCTGTTCGTGTCGGAATTGTTTAATTTTTTTTTTATCCATGTTAAACTTTTAGTTGAAGAAAAAACTAAAAGAAAAAAACAATGGATGTAGTGATTAATGGAAAAAATATTAAATTAGAAAATTCATCAAATGTTGCAGAAATGCTCATTGAAAGAAATGTAACCGGCACTATGTTTGTTGTTGAAAAAAATCGAAAAATTGTACTTAAAGAAGATTATTCGCAAACCCCTATTATTGAAAATGATGTTTTTGAAATCGTTGGTTTTTTTGGCGGCGGATAACCTAAAAAACGGTGAAAAGTGAAAATATGAAAATATTGGTAGGAATGTCAGGTGGTGTAGATTCATCAGTTACTGCACTTTTGTTAAAGAATCAAGGTCATGAAGTAGTAGGTGCTACTATGAAAATTTGGAGTGACAAAAAACACAAAAAACTTGCCCCTTCTGTTAAAACAAATACTTGTAAAGATTCTTGCTACGGACCTAATAAGCAAGAAGACATTGAAGAAGCAGAAAAAATTGCAAAAAAAATAGGGGTACCTTTCCATGTCTTTGATTGCTCAAAAGAATATGAAGAAATTGTTTTAAAAAATTTTAAAGAAGAATATTTATCTGGAAGGACTCCAAATCCTTGCATTCTCTGTAATAGTTTAATAAAATTTGATGTATTGCCTTTAATTGCCAAAAAATCCGGTATTGATTTTGAAAAATTTGCCACAGGTCATTATGCAAGAGTTGGATTTGATGAAGAATGTAAACGTTATTTTCTTAAAAGAGGTCTTAATTCCAAAAAAGATCAAAGCTATTTCTTATATAAGCTAAAACAGGAACAATTAGCCAAAACTTTAATGCCTTTAGGTAGTTTTGAAAAAGCTGAAATTAGAGAAATTGCAAAAAGTAATAATCTAAAAATTTATGATAAACCTGATAGTCAGGATTTTTATTCCGGAGATTACAATGAACTTCTTGAAATTCATCCAAATATCGGAAATATCGTTGATAAGTCCGGAAAAATTCTAGGGCTTCACCAAGGGATTTGGAATTATACTATAGGACAGAGAAAAGGTATCGGCATTTCACATACAAATCCACTATATGTTATCGATTTAAATAAAGAAAAAAATGAAGTAATAGTAGGAGAAATCGATGATACATTTAAAGATTCTCTTATCGCAACTGATTTAAATTGGGTTTCAATAGAAGGACTTGATAGAGAAACTAAGGCAACCGCTAAAGTTCGCTCAACACAAAGTCCTGTAGATGTTATTTTAACGCCTGATGATGGCAAAGTTTCAGTCCAATTTGATGAAATGCAAAAATCTTTGACAAAAGGTCAATCTGTTGTATTTTATCAAGATGATTTGCTTCTTGGCGGAGGAATAATTGATGAAGTTAATTAACATGGAACAGAAAAAACAAGAACGTTACGATAAAAATATTTTAATTGATCAAATCGGAGAAAAAGGTCAAAAAAAACTTCTTAATTCAAAAATTCTTGTCTGCGGTGCCGGCGGTTTAGGTTCTACTGTTTTATCAAACCTTGCAAGTATAGGAACAGGTACAATAGGCATAATAGATAATGATATTTTGGAAGAATCAAATTTAAACCGTCAATATATTCATAATTTCGATAATATTGGTAAAGCTAAAGTTGAAAGTGCAAAAAAGTGGATAAATGAGTTTAATCCTGAAATCAATGTAACAACTTATAAAACTAAACTTGATGAAGAAAATTATTCCGAAATTGTAAAAGACTATGACTTTATAATAGATTGCTTTGACAGCTTTCAATCAAAATTTTTATTGAATAAAATCGCTATTGATACAAGAAAAATATTGATACATGGCGGTGTAACAGAGTTTTTTGGTCAAGCAACAGTTATTATTCCTCAAAAAACCGCTTGTTTAAATTGTATTCTGCCTCAACAAGATGTTTATGTTAACAAAGGTGTTTTGAGCCCTGCTGTCAGTACGATTGCATCAATTCAGTCAATGGAAGCTGTAAAAGTTATTTTAAACATCGGCGAAAAACTCGAAAATAAACTGTTAAGTTATAACGGTTTGACCATGGAGTTTAAAACAATTAATTTGAAAAAAAACCCTGATTGCAATTTATGTTCAAATTTTCATTGAACCGCCTGTTGTGATTGTTGTAGGTTTTGTTTTTGATTTATAGCTATCAATACTTAATTTGTTTTGAGGTAAAATGCTTGCTGCAGGAGTAAGTGTTACCGGTTTTTGCATTTTTTCCTGTGCAAGAGCTTCTTTTTGTTTCTTTGCCGCAAAATAGTTTCTCACCAATGGAGTAACAACATTTGAAGCAATAACTCCGCCTCCAATAGTTCCTATTACTGCTGCTCCGCTTTCAAACGGTTTATAAGTTTCATCGTAAAAATTATTTAATTTTTGTTTTTTAAGATTTAATTTTTTTATTTCTACTTGTATTTTACTCGCATCAACCTGTTCTATTTTATCTAATATTTTTTCATTAGCAATAGTTTTTAAAGTTGCTTCAAATTCCGAAACCTTATCTAAAACAGCTTTACCTATATCTGTTTTTTTAGTTATTTCTATTCCATTTTCAGAACAAAATTTACTAATATCTTTAGTAATTATTTTTCCTGAAGAAGCTAACCATTTTGTAAATTTTGAAACCGACTTTGTGATAAGTAAAAAAGAACCTATGTTTACAACAGCATCAGCCATTTCTTGAGGAATAAGAAATTTTTTCTCTTCTTTTGAAAGTTTATCATTACGTAACATTCCAAAAATTTGACCTAAAGATGAAAGGACCCAACCTAAAGCAGAAGTAACTATAAGTGCTGTGCTCAAATCTTTTTCAAATAAAAAAGTTTTTATATTGTTTGGTAAATTTTTAAAGAATGTAGCAGGAGACACCATTATTTACCTCCTTCTTTGTTTTTTCCGGTGAAAACATTGGTTAAGAACATTGTTAAAGGAGCATCTATAAGAAAATTTGTAAAGCACATAACTCCAAGACCAACAAGTGTTCCTATTAAGTTCCTGTATTTTTTAATTTCTTCTACTTTGAACTCTTTAGGTAATAACCATTGTTGTAATTTTGAAAACTTTTTAGGAATTTCTTTTAAAGGTTTTCCTTTTGATGCTGCTTTTGCATTTTCATAATCTAATACCTCTTTATTTTGGGTAAATTTTTCTATTAAATTAATGCAGCCTTGACGAATAAGAACTCCTGTAGTTGTTCCGGCAATAATTTTGGCTGTGGTTCTTGCTGTAGAAGTTTTTCTGGTTTTTTCATCCACTTTTTTATTGTTTAAATCAATAAAAGGCTGAATTAAAATAGCTGCAATACCCATCGTAAGACGCTGCATTGCGGAGTTAAATTCATCCCCGGACCAACTTATAAACTTGGTGATTTTACCTTTATCATCTAATATAATCGGGGTTTTTCCAAAAGAAGGCTTATGAACATGCTTCATTTGTTTAATTTCATGTAAATCATCAACGCTTTTTGCGCTGTTTACAGAGGGATTTATTTTAACTGTTTGCACACTTATCGACATTCACACCTACCTAAACTCTAAAACCCCGTCAAGCTGAGAAATTGCTAATTTTATCATGTTTTTTAAAAAATGTTTACAATTGTAGTAATTCTCTTGTTTGATTATAGCATAGACAATTATCAATTGTTGCATTTTAAGCCCGTTTACGGTTGTTTATATCGCTCAATGTTAAGTCTTTTTTATATTTTGTATGCTACAATTTTACTATGAATAACTTATTTAGCGAATTGGAAAAGCAAAATAAACAAGTCCCACTAGCAGAAATGTTGCGCCCAAAAAATCTGGATGACTTTTTAGGCCAAAGCAATATTTTAGCTCCAAACAGCCCTTTACTGAATCTGCTTAAAACCAATAGGCTTTTTTCTCTCATTCTATGGGGACCGCCCGGATGTGGAAAAACTACACTAGCAAGATTAATTGCTGCTCAAACCAATAGCCAATTTATTGAAATTTCTGCCGTAACTTCAGGTATAAAAGAAATTAAAGAATCGATTGAAGCAGCTAAAATGTCACTTAGAAGCGGAATAAAAACAATTTTATTTATTGATGAAATTCATCGTTACTCTAAAACCCAACAAGATGCTCTTTTGCCGCATTTGGAAAACGGAACGATATTTTTAATAGGCTCAACAACAGAAAACCCTTCTTTTCAGGTTATTCCGGCACTTTTATCCCGTATTCAGGTAAGCAGGTTAAATCCGCTTAATGACGAAAGTATTAAAAATATTATTCTTAAAGGCTTCAATTATTTACAAGAAAATTACCAAAAAATTAACTTTGATGATGAAGTTATAAAATTTATTACAAACCATGCCAGAGGAGATGCCAGAACAGCCCTAAATTTAGTTGAAAACTCTTATTTTGCAAGTAATTTAGCTAATAATCAAAGAACTTTAAACATAGAAATATTGGAAAATATTTCTCAAAAAAGAAATACAAGGTATTCCCAACAAGAGCATTATGACTGTGCTTCAGCCTTTCAAAAAAGTTTAAGAGGCTCTGATCCTGACGCTTCTATTTATTATCTGGCAAAGATGATTTCTGCAGGAGAAGATCCCCGATTTATTGCGCGAAGATTAATAGTAACAGCTTCTGAAGACGTTGGAAATGCCGATACAAATGCACTTGCAGTTGCAGTCAATGCTTATAAAGCTGTAGAACTTTTAGGTTTGCCTGAAGGCCGAATTCCTCTTGCTCAAGCAGTGATTTATGTCGCAAAAGCTCCAAAATCTAACTCTGCAATTTGTGCAGTTGATACCGCATTATCTGATATAGAAAAAGGCTTGGATTACCCTCCGCCAATGCATTTAAGAGATTCTCACTACAAAGATGCGTCTAAATACGGCTTCGGCATAGATTATATTTATTCGCATTCTGCACCGGAAGTTTATCAGCAATTTATGCCTGATGAGCTGACAGATAAAAAATATGTTAAAGATAATCCTGATATAAAAGTTTGTCCTAAAAATGAAAATTATAAGAATGAATTAGAAACCGAATAAAAAATGCGCCGGGTAAACCCGGCGCATTTTTTATTCGGTTTATTTTACAGATTCCTTATTTAATCCGCTTTTTCTTGCTTTTTTATTAAGTTTTTAAAACCATTTTCTAAACTATCAGAAGATTTAGCAACAAAGTTTTTAAATTTATCTAAAAATTTTGCATCTTCCCCAAATTCGCTGACAACATCATAATCTTTCAAAAGAGTTTTTCTTGCTACAACAGCACCGCCACAAATAACAGCAGCTACTAAAATAATCTTGCCTAAAAAGCTTAAAAATCCGCCTCTTCTTTGAGAAGGGTAGGTCGCAGGCATCATTAAATCACGCCTTGAATAATAACCCGGGGTGCTTAACTGCTCTTGAGAGACCACATCCATAGCTTGAATATTTTTCCCGGGAGGTGTTGTAGAAATAGAATGAACCATATCGAGTTATCCTTTTTATTTAACACTTCTTATTTATATAAATAAACCAAAAAAGAACTTTTTTTTTACCCTAATTTAAAAAATTTTTTTTAAAAAAGTAAAAAACTCTTTCTATCAAAGAAAAAATTCGTATTTACATTTCTTAATGTTAAGAATTTTTCAAAATATCATAAACCATTTCCGGCGTAACTTTCAAATCTTCCCCTAAAAGAGTTCCCCGCTCTTTAAATCTGTCTTTAATTCTTTGTGCAGCTTCAAGCGAATCTACTTTATAGTCTGAAAGCTTTGTCTTCATTCCAATTGAGTTAAAGAACTCTTCTGTTTTTTCAATAGCACAATCACTCGCTTTTAAGTCATCCGTTTCGAAGCATCTATAAACTTCCCTTGCCAATTTTGCAAGTTTTTGAGATTTTTCTTTCTTCCTTTCTTTCCAGAGTCGAGGAAGCACTACAGCTAAACTTTGGCCATGATCAAGTCCGTAAACAGCGGTTAATTCATGCCCGATTCTATGTGTAGACCAATCCTGAACAGCGCCTAAGGAAAGCCAATAGTTTAATCCACAGGTTGCGCACCAGCAAATATTCGCTTTTGCACCATAATCAATATTATTTTTTAGCACTTTAGGTGCTTCTTGAATTAAGGTTTTAATTAATCCTAAAGCCCAACAATCTTGCAAAGGAGTATTAACATCATAAGTAGCATAAAGCTCCATTACATGAACAAAAGTATCTACAATTCCGTTTCTGACTTGCTGAAGTGGTAAACTATAAGTTGTTTCAGGGTCAATTATAGAAAACTTTGGATAAAGCAAAGGATTTCTTACCGCAAATTTTTCCTTCGTACTTAAACGTGAAATTACAGCTGCGCAATTCATTTCAGAACCTGTTGCCGGAAGTGTCATAACAGAACCGACCGGAAGAGCTTCATCAAAAGATACTTCTTTTGAAACCAAATCATAAGGGTCTTCTCCTTTATATTTTGAAGCTGCTGCAATAAATTTTGTTCCGTCAAGAACTGATCCTCCGCCAACTGCAAGAAGAAAATCAACATTTTCTTCTTTTACAATTTCAACAGCCTTCATGCAAGTTTCATAAGCAGGGTTAGGTTCAATTCCTGAAAATTCAAAAACTTTATGGTCCTTAAGGGCTTTTTTAACCTGATCATAAACGCCATTTCTCTTAATTGAACCGCCACCGTAAATCATCAATACTTTTTTATCTTTATCAATTAATTCACTTAATTTAGCAATCGAACCTTTACCGAAAACGACTCTTGTCGGACAGTAAAATTCAAAATTATTCATAAAAAATCTCCCTGTTTATTTAATATTTTTTTCTTAAATTTTTTGCTGCGCAAACCATATTCTTTAATGCAGGAATTGTTTCTGCATAACCTCTGGTTTTTAATCCACAGTCAGGGTTTATCCAAAACAAATTTTTATCAATAACTTTTACTGACCTTTCAACAACTGCTTCCATTTCTTCAATAGATGGAATTCTTGGAGAATGTATATCATAAACTCCAAGACCTATGCCATGGTCATAATTTAATTTTTCAAAAACCCCAATTATCTCGCCCTGGCTTCGTGAAGCTTCAATTGATATTACATCTGAATCCATATCATAAATACTTTGAAGAATTTCATTAAATTCAGAGTAGCACATATGTGTATGAATTTGTGTTTCGGATTTAACACTTTCATTTGTAAGTTTAAAAGCATTCACAGCCCAATCGAGATAAGGTTTTTGCTTGCTTTTTCTCAAAGGCATGCCTTCTCTGAAAGCAGCTTCATCAATTTGAATAATTTTAATTCCGGCTTTTTCCAAATCAATAACTTCATCTTTCAAAGCTAAGCCTATTTGATAAGCTATTTCCTTTTTTGAAATATCTTTTCTGTAAAAAGACCAGTTTAAGATAGTTACAGGACCTGTTAACATACCTTTCATAGGCTTTTCAGTAATTGATTGGGCATAAACTATTTCATCAACCGTCATTTTCTCAGGTCTTGAAACATCACCATAAATAACCGGTGGTCTTACACAGCGGCTTCCGTAGGATTGTACCCAACCATTTTTAGTAAAAGCAAAACCATCAAGCTTTTGCCCAAAATATTCTACCATGTCTGTTCTTTCAAATTCACCATGTACAAGAACATCAAGTTCAAGTTCCTCTTGAAGGTCAACAACTTTTTTTATTTCGCTTTTAATAAATTTATCATATTCTTCTTTTGAAATTAAACCTTTTTTAAAATCAGCTCTCATTTTTCTGACTTCAGGGGTTTGAGGATAACTTCCGATTGTAGTGGTTGGGAATAATGGTAAATTTAATATTTCTTGCTGCTTCTTAATTCTTTCTCCAAAACTCTCAACTCTTCCTATTTTACTTTCAACGATTTCCGAAGCTGCTTTTAAAACAGTTTCATTTTTAAATATTTTTCTTACAGCATCAAAATCCTGAGCCGGAACAGATACCTTATCATTGATTATCCCTTTTAAAGTACTCAATTCCTCTAATCTATTATCAGCAAAGGACAGAAGCTGGATTAAATTTTTATCCATAGTTTCTTTTTCTGCCTCAAGAGAAACAGGAAGATGGAAAAGTGGAGAAGAATTTGAAATAATCAAATTTTCATCTCCGATTATTTTAATTAATTCATTAACTAAGTCGACCGTTTTTTTATAATCGGTTTTCCAAATATCACGACCTGAAACAACTCCTGCGATAAGTTTTTTGTTTTTTGGAAAGCCAAACTTTTTAACATTTTCAAAATTTTCATTATTAACAACAAAGTCAAGACCTATTGCTTGTACGGGAAGTTTATTTACAATAGTTTCATAAGCAGAAATGCTTTCATAGTAAGTTTGAACTTGAATGTCAATGCTGACATTTTCTGTTACGACATTATAGCCGTTAAGCAAATCTTTTATTTCTTCAGCCGACAAATCCAAAACAAGTGCAGGTTCATCAATCTGTACGGTTTTCACACCATTTTGTGCAAGTTCTTTTAATATTTCATTATATAATCCTGAAATTTTATTAAGTAATTTAGCAAAATCATTTTTCTGATAACCTTTTGCCAATTTTAAAAATGTAAAAGGACCAACAAGGCTTGGAACTGTTTCAATTCCAAATTTTTCTTTTGTCCACAAATACGCTTCAAGCGGTCTATTTTTCTTTAATTCAAACTCTCCGTTAATTTCAGGCACAATATAATGATAATTTGAGTCAAACCATTTTGTCATTTCACAGGCGATAGCCCTATCATTTCCTCTTGCCATTGAAAAATAAAGCTCTGTACTATCCTTTACATCAGAAAATCTTTCAGGAATAACTCCAAACATTGTTGATAAATCTAAAATAAAATCATAAAGTGAAAAATCATTCGAACTTATAAAATCAATACCTGCTTGTTGCTGCTTATAAATTCTTGAGTGATTTACAGCCTCTGCCTGCTCAAAAAACTCTTCTTTTGTAATCTTTTTAGACCAATAATTTTCTAAAGCTTTTTTAAGCTCACGGCTTCCCCCAATCTTAGGATATCCAAAACTTTTTGTTAAAACAGACATAAATCCTCCTCATAAAATTTAAACCAACTATTGCTTAATATTATGATTAAAAAAAAAAATTGTCAAATTATTCTTTATTATTTCTATAGCCAATTCCTGCTCTATATCCTGAAATTGAGTATAAAATAGGCAATGCCGGTTCAATCCATTTTAATCCCGACATAACTGCGACTGTTGCAATGTCATCAATATGCAAACCCATGTCTAAAAGTTCCGGTGTTCTCTCTGAATATAAGCCTCCTTCTTTGTGCTTATTCCCCAACATCGGATCAATAATTTTCTTTCCTACTAAATTTGCCATTGCACTGCCGAAAATAAGTCCTGTTAAAATAATTCCCAAAATCATTCCTGCTGCACGTACAGATTTTGATTGTATTTTTGCTTTTTCCATAGCAAACAGAGCTGCTCCTGAACCTATATTGCACAAAAAGATATTAGCAAGATATTGATAAGTTCCTTCTTTAATTTTATTTGGAATTCTTTCTTTCCAATCTTTTTCTGTTAATTTATCACCGGCAATTCCACCTATTATTCCACCCAAAACTGGAGTTGCTCCTAATATTGATAACTTTCCTATTTCGGAAAAAATATGTTTTGAATCAATATTTTCAGGATTCGGAATAAGTTTGCCTAAAAAATCTCTACCTTTTTTGTTTTCGCCTAATTCTTCAAAAATAATTTTAATCTCAGAAAATTTTAAAACATTTTTTTTTGCTTTATTTAAAATTTCTGAGATTACTTCTGTAACCTTATTATTTTTTAAAAAATTGTCAATCAATTCAGAAGAATTTACTTTTGAACAATGATGACAATGAGCATGTTCTTTTATAACTTTTGCAGCAATTTTTGGAGCTAAAAGCGCAGATACAATTGTTGCAGTTAAAACAGCAATACTTTTAATACTTTCTTTATATCTTTCTTCTCTCGGTACTTTTTGTACTTGGTTTATAATAAATCCTGTTCCACCCACAATAAGAATTGCGGGTACAGCTTTTGA
Source organism: uncultured bacterium (assembly GCA_963839525.1). Taxonomy (GTDB): domain Bacteria; phylum Cyanobacteriota; class Vampirovibrionia; order Gastranaerophilales; family Gastranaerophilaceae; genus CAWIVJ01. The sequence continues at coordinate 217,114 of CAWIVJ010000005.1, forward strand.
AAACTTTTTCACAAGCTTTGGCTGATCTAGATATTTGCCGAATGCTGATAATACTTTCATTTCTTACATTTTCTTTTATAAGTCTGATAAAACATATTGCTTAGTTGGACTATCCCGTAACTTGCTAATAAATCTGTAAATTCTATAATAAATTATATGCAAATATTTGCCAATAAAAAATTTGAAAATCCTGTTAGAATTCTTTACGCTTTTGATAAAGAAAGTTTTATTGAAGCGTTTTCGCAAATTGAAAATTTGCGAAAACGCCAGAATCATTATCTTCTCGGTTACATTCACTACGAAGCAAAAGATATTTTTTTGGGAAAAAAGATAAAATCCAAATATCCTTTGTTGTACTTTGAAGTTTACTGTCATTGCGAGGAAGGGCAAAGCCCTGACGCGGCAATCCAAGAAAATAATTTTGGATTGCTTCACTCCGTTCGCAATGACTTAATACCTTTGGTTAATTATAAAACTTACTCAAAAGCAATTGCACAAATCAAAGAAGAAATTGCTAACGGCAACACTTATGAAATAAATTACACTTACGATTATAAAATTAAAACTGATATTGACGGGTTTGAACTTTATAAAAACATTCTGCCTCAACAAACAACACCTTATAATGCTTATATTAAAAATGAATATGAAGAAATTTTATCTTTTTCCCCCGAACTATTTTTTGAGCTGGAAAACAATAAGATTAGAACAAAACCAATGAAAGGCACTATAAAAAGAGGAAAAAACGAGGAAGAGGATAAAGCAAATATTGAATTTTTAAAAAATAATATTAAAAACAGAGCCGAAAATGTCATGATTGTTGACTTATTACGTAATGACTTAGGAAAAATCGCAAAAACAGGCACTGTTAAAGTTGATAAATTATTTGATATTGAAACTCACCCTACAGTTCATCAAATGACCTCTGAAATTATTGCTGAACTTGAAGAAAAAACAACTCTTTTTGAAATTTTTGAAGCTATTTTTCCTTGCGGATCAATAACAGGTGCGCCTAAAATCAGTACAATGGAAATTATAGATAAAATCGAAGTCGGCAAAAGAGAAGTTTACTGCGGAGCAATCGGATTAATTTCTCCCGAAAAAACTGTTTTTTCTGTTCCAATAAGAATTTTACAAAAAAAAGCAAAAGAAAATTTCTTTTTATGCAGAGTAGGCGGAGCAATCGTATGGGATTCAACCCCAAAAGAAGAATGGGAAGAAACACTCACTAAAATAAGTTTTCTTAATAAAGCTTTATGTCATTGCGAGGAAGAGGTAAACGTTTTGCCCCAAGCTAAAGAATGTTCATGTCATTGTGAGGAAGGGCATAACTCTGACACGGCAATCCAGGAAAATAATTTCGAATTGACTTACTCAGTTCGCAACGACGTAATGGTAGGTCGGGCATACCTGCCCGACAATATAAAACTTGTCGAAACAATCCTTATTAAAAATGGTGAAATAAAATATAAAAACAAACATTTTGCCAGAATGGAAAAATCAGCAAAAGAATTGGGATTTAAGTTTCCTCAATCATTTCACTCTTCGCCCTTCGCTCTTCACGAAAATAAAGAAAAAGACCTTATCCTACGAATTTTATTAAACAAAGAAGGATGCTTTGAAACACAGTATCTGACTTTGGATAAAATAAAAACAAACAAAGTTATTATTTCCAATAACAAAATAGACAGCAAAAAAAATCTTTTATTGCATAAAACAACCTTCCGTCCATGGTACGAAGATTCAATGAATAAGATAAAAAACAATAAAATTTTTGACGAGATTTTTTTCAATAAAAAAGGTGAATTAACCGAAGGTGCAAGAAGCAATATAATTCTGCAAATTGACGGGCAATTATTTACTCCGCCTGTTGAATGTGGGCTTTTAAACGGAATTATGAGGCAGGAATTAATAAAACAAAAAAAAATTAAAGAAAAAAATTTATATCTTAAAGAATTAAAAAAAGCAGAGAAAGTTTTCTGTATTAATTCAGTTCGCGGTATTGTGGAGGTAGAAATTGATTGGTAAATGTATTTTAATTGATAATTACGATTCTTTCACATATAACATTGTCCAGTATTTAAAAGAACTCTGTATTGAACCAAAAGTCTTTAAAAATGATGAGGTTAAAGTTTCCGAACTTAAAAAAATAAACTTTTCATCAATTATAATTTCCCCCGGACCGGGAAATCCTGATAATTCAGGAATTTCTATTGAAGCAATAAAAGAATTTTATAAAACAAAAAAAATTCTTGGAGTTTGCCTTGGTCATCAATGTATAGCGCAGTATTTCGGGTGCAAAATTGTTAAAGCAAAAGTTCCCGTCCATGGGAAAGTTTCGAGGATTTATTTTGAAAACGATAAACTTTTTGAGGGAATAGAGCAAGGCTTTAATGCAACCCGATATCATTCACTTATTGTGGATAATAAATTCCTGACAGGTTCTATAATTCCATTAGCCTATGCCGGAGAGAAGGAGGAAAAGGTAAAAGGAAAAAGAAAGGAATTTTGTGTTGTTGGGCTGGAAAGCCCAACCTACTGTTATGATGCAAAAAGCAAAGAACAAAAAGTAAAAAGTGACACTTCACCCTTCACCCTTAACTCTCCACTTTTAATGGCATTAAAACACAAAGAATACCCTGTTTACGGCGTTCAGTTTCATCCCGAAGCAATTCTGACACAATATGGTAAGAAATTGCTTGAAAATTTTTTTAAAATCTAAATTTTTAAAATCTTTTCAATTTTATTAAAAAGGAGAAAGATATGTCAATAAGAGAAGATATAAAAAGTTTGCTGGCAAAAGAAAACATTACATTAACAGAGCTTGCTAAAGAAATTTCTACAAAAACAAACAAAAAAATTACTGTTTACAGTCTATCTCAAAAACTTTTAAGGGATAGCATGAAATACAATGATGTAAAAGAAATATTGGATTGTCTGGGTTATGAGATTGAATTTTAAAAAAAAAGTAAAATTTAAAAAATAATTTTTGTAACAATTTTAGAAAATTTTGGCAATAAATATTCTCATTATTCTTTATTACTATTATAGTAGAAAGTATTAGTTAGTAGCTGGAGTGTTAGATGTTAGAAGTTGGGGCGAATTATTTTCGCAATAATTCATGTTTAAAAATTAGGGGTAAGAATTCCGATAATATAGGATATTCAACTTTAGACAATCTTAAAAATGACCAATTTGTTAAAACGTCTAATGCAACAAATTCTATTGCTTTTACCGGATGGAAACCGGGCAAAAAAAACTTGCCGATAGTTACTCAAATTGTAAACCTTATTAAATCTGAAACTGTTAAAACTATTGCGCTTTTAGGTCACCGTAATCCTGTTGGAGACGAAATAGGTGAAGCGCTTGGACTTCAAAGAATGATAAAAAAAGCAACAGGTAAAAAACCCGATGTATTTATACAAAAACCTTTACCTCAAAATCTTAACTTCCTTGATCCTTATAATAAAAAAATAACTGTTTTAACTAAAACAGATGCTAAAGGTCGTATTACCCAAATGAATGCAAATGAAATTAAAAAAAAATATGGTAATTATGATTTAGTAATAGTGTGTGATACACCTACGACAGACTTGCTTGATAAACCGCTCAGACATGGTATTTTACAAACAGCCAGAAATACTGTAAAAATTGATCACCACCCTGTACCAACTAACCCTGAATTAAGCGAAAATTTTAATTATGCTGACATAAATTTTGTTGATCCCAGAGAATCTGGCTCTCAAGTAGCAATGCAGTTTGTAAAACCGCTGGGATTGAAACCAAAAAAAATCGTCCCTTCAATAACCGAGCCTTTGTTAACAGGATTAATGGCAGACACCGGAGAATTTATGCTAAGTAAAAGCCCTCATACTTTAAAAGATGCTGCTAAACTTCAAAAAACTGCGGATATAAATAAAATAACCAATAAGCTTAATGCAATAACCCCTGATGAATATAAAATTTATCTTAATTTGACTAAAGAAATTAATTTTAGTGAGAATGGTAAAATTGCATATTTAGTAATAGATAAAAGTAAATATCCTGTAGGAAAAGGTGTTATAGTGAAAATTCTTGAAGATTTAAATAATATTGAAGGGTTAAAATACTATTTTTCTGTAACAAAAGATCCAAACAACGGTAAAACGGTTGTAGCTTCTATAAAAAGCAAAGCTAAACCTGTATTAGGTATGATAAGAAAGCTTGGAGGCAATGGGCATGACACTTCAGGTGCTGTTTCTACCACGAAGATGTCCTCAGATGAAATGGTCAGTTTAATCACTAAAGAATTAAATAAATTAGAAAATAATATCTTACCGGGAGCATTTGAACACGGTAATAAAACTAATCCCCAAGAAAGTATATCAATGGTAATTTAAATAAAATTCTATTTACTCTATTTTTAAAAAATATTAATAAAAAATAAATTTTAATGATTTTTGGAAAATTACTCTTAAAATAAAAATATGAGAGAAAACATTAAATAATCTGTCATCCTGAATTTATTTCAGGATCTATCAGGTTCTCTATATTGGCAAGATGCTGCTTGTAGGACAGGGTCACACGCTTCGGCTCTATTCAGCGGTTCCCTTTATCAAACAAGTTCGGCATGAAGTATTACTCTTTAAAATTGGAATAAAAAAATGCAAAACTTTAACAAATTTACCAATTATTCACAAGAAATCTTAGCTTCGGCTCAAAATATTTCAATATCTTACAAAAATTTTGAGCTCCAACCGGAACATATTTTAATGGCAATGATTAAAGATGTTGAAGGCGTGGCCGGAGATTATTTGAAAGAACTAAATTTACTTAAACAAGACTTTATTGATAAAGTTGTAAGTACGATTAAAAATTTTCCTACAATTTCAGGACCTATTGACACTCAACGGCTTTATATTTCACAAAGCACGAACGAACTTCTTGATTTGGCAGAAGCACAATCAAAAGAATTGAAAGATGATTTTATAAGTATTGAACACATTTTGCTTGCAATGACAAAAACCAACCATAATGTGCGAAACCTCCTTGAAGAATTTGGTGTAAACTACAATTCAATTTTGGAAGCTATGAAAAAAATAAGGGGTACAAAAAAAGTGAATAACAAAGATGCAGAAGAAATGTATAAAGCACTTGAGAAATATTCAACCGACTTAACCGGGTTAGCGCGGAAAGGCAAGCTAGATCCTGTTATAGGACGAGATGAAGAAGTGAGAAGAATTATTCAGGTTTTAAACCGCCGTACCAAAAACAATCCTTGCTTAATCGGCGAGGCAGGTGTGGGTAAAACTGCTATAGTCGAGGGTTTAGCGCAAAGAATTGTCCGGGGAGACGTGCCTGAAAGTTTAAAAGAAGTTAAGTTAATTTGCCTTGATATGGGAGCATTAATTGCCGGCGCAAAATACAGAGGTGAATTTGAAGAACGTTTAAAAGCCGTTTTAAAAGAAATTGAAGAATCAAGCGGACAAATTGTCATGTTTATTGACGAAATACATACGGTTGTAGGTGCCGGTGCAACAGAAGGATCAATGGATGCAGGAAATATTCTAAAACCAATGCTTGCACGCGGAGTTTTAAGAACAATCGGGGCAACAACAATTAATGAATACAGAAAATATATTGAAAAAGATCCCGCACTGGAAAGACGTTTTCAACCTGTTTTAATTGATGAGCCAAGTGTTGAAGACACAATAAGTATTTTACGCGGACTTAAAGAAAAGTACGAAGTTCACCATGGGGTTAGAATCCTTGATTCTGCATTAATTGAAGCTGCAAAATTATCCGATAGATATATAACCGACCGGTTCTTGCCGGATAAAGCAATTGATTTGATTGACGAAGCCGCATCTTCACTTAGAATTGAAATTGATTCCATGCCTGAAGAAATTGATACAATGCTGCGTCAAAAAATTCAGCTTGAAATTGAAAGAGAAGCACTTAAAAAAGAAACGGGAGAAGAAGTCGAAGCAAAAATTAAAGATATTACAAAACAAATTGACGAACTTGAAAAGAAAACCTCAAAACTAAAAGAACAGTGGAATAAAGAAAAAACAATAATAACAGAAGAAGCTTCTACAAAAGAAGAAATTGAGCAAGTTAAACAAAAAATAGAAGAAGCTGAAAGAACAACAGATTTACAAACTGCTGCAGAGTTAAAATACGGAAAATTGCTTGAGCTTGAAAAAAAATTAAGCAAATGCCAGAAAAAAGAACGTAAAGAAACTCAGCTTCTAAAAGAAGAAATTGACGAAGAAGATATTGCAAATATTGTAAGTAAATGGACGGGAATTCCTGTCAGTCGCTTAATAGAAAGTGAAATGCAGAAACTTTTGCATATGGAAGAAGCATTACATAAACGCGTAATAGGACAAGATGAGGCTGTTTCGGTCTTGTCAGACGCAATTCGCCGTGCACGTTCAGGGTTAAAAGACCCGAAACGGCCTATTGGAACATTTATTTTTCTGGGACCTACAGGGGTAGGAAAAACAGAACTTGCTAAAGCTTTAGCAGAATTTATGTTCAATGATGAAGATTCACTTATCAGAGTTGATATGACAGAATATATGGAAAAACATAACGTTGCAAGGCTCATAGGTGCACCTCCGGGGTACATTGGGTACGAAGAAGGCGGACAGCTTACAGAGAAAGTGCGCAGAAAACCATATTCTGTAATACTTTTTGATGAGATTGAAAAAGCACACTCGGATGTGTTTAACATAATGCTGCAAATTTTTGACGACGGTCGTTTAACAGATGCAAAAGGCCGTACTGTTGATTTTAAAAACACCGTAATCATTATGACAAGCAATATCGCAAGCGATTTAATACTTGAAAGTACTCTTAATCCCGAAGTTAACTTTGAAGTCGTAAAAGAAAATGTTTTGAGCATTATGAGAGAACATTTTAAACCGGAATTTTTAAACCGGATTGATGAAACAATTTTCTTTAAATCATTAACCTTAGGTCAATTATCCGAAATTGTGGATATTCAAGTCGAATATTTAAGAAATCTGCTAAAAGAACATGAAATTTCTCTTCAAATAACTGAAGATGCAAAAGAATTTCTTGCCCGTCAAGGATTTAACCCTGTCTACGGTGCAAGACCGCTTAAACGTGTTATCAGGCAGCTTGTTGAAAATCCTTTTTCAAAAATGCTTTTGTCACAAAAGTTTATACGCGGAGACAAGCTTATTGTTGATGTTGATGATGATGAAATTAAGTTTATAAAAGAGTGATAAATATATAAATCTTTTTCAGAATTTTGAATTTTCCGTAATTTTTTGTAAAGATATTTTAACTTTTTTTTAATTAACAACAAATTTTTTTATTCTCCTGTTTTAAATAAACGTGAGTAAAATTAAAAAATTAAAGGAGAAAATATGATTAACAAAGTTTCAAGTATACAAACCCCTCAATATGCCCAAAGCAGAAAAAAAGCTAATTTTAATAAATGTGATGTTTCATTTGGTGTTGGGGAAGTGGCAGTCTTTAGTAAAGAACTTAGAAAAGTAACGAAAAACTTATTAGAACCAGCGACAGAGCAAAAATTTTTATCTGAAATAAAAGGTTTTTTAGGAAAAGGTTTGTTTAAAAGATTTGAGAAAGCCTTTAGCGTAGAAAAGGATGGAAAGTATATAGTTACATCTATATCCGACGATGGAAAAAAGTTCTTTGTTACGAAAGAAACTCCTGAAGCACTTGAAAATTATTCTTTTGAAATTAATTCAAACACTTCTAAACCTATTAAAAAGCTGTTTGAGAAGATTTTTTCCATTATTAATGATAAAGGAAAAACAGCACAACCAAGTTCTTTATACCATTCCGTAAAAATAGTATAAGCAACAATCCCTAACTTAAGGTCTTTCTATACTCAGTAAGATATCTTGAGGGCTGAAGGCATCTTTTATTCCAAAATTCGCATTGGCAAAGAAAAATTCAAGTTTTTCTCCGGAGGTAATATCTAAATTATCAAAGGGAATGCTGATGTCTATTACGTTTTTATAAGCCATTCTGACGTCTTTTGTATCCTGCATTGCCCATAATCCGCTTTGTATAGCTTTAGTAAAGCGCATAGGGTATAATTTATTATCCATCATCGATATTCTTAGTTCATTGTGAAATTTTTCTCTCATTATCGGAGAAATATTTTCTGTTTTATTTATTAATCTTACAGGAGATTGCTGTTGCTTTCTGTCCGAATTCCTCATATAAATATACATTTGATGCAGAATAGGGTTCGTAGAATAACCTTCCTGCAAAAAATTGCTTAAATATAATCTTAAGTAAAAATTATTTTCATCTGCTCCGTAGCAAATTTTATCAAACAATTTATTTTCCTGTAAAATAGGACCGTCAGGTACATTTATACAACCTGCATTCATCCATTCTTCATAACTTGATTCTTCCTCTCCGTCAATTTTCGGAGATATTTTATCCTGCGGATACCTTGAAGGTTTTGTAAAGACTGAAATTAAAGGTAAATCAAGGTCTTTAGGAATCTCAAGCTTTAAATACTTATAAACATTTTTTAAATGCTCTCTAAATAAATAATCAAAAATATGATCTTGTCCTGAATCATTAGGTTCACCATACCACCAGAACCAATCACTGCCCTGAGCAATCATTAATTCATTGTGGGCAAGCGCAATGTTCTCATTGTCAGGATTCAAAAGTATAAATTCATCTAAATCTTTTTTTACCTGTTTCAAATAATTCCAGGCAAGATTTTTAACCGGTTCTCCTACCCAAAACTGGAAATTCCTGTTTATCCAGGAGCCGGAATGAATTTTTTTGAGTTCTTTAGGATATTTTTCTTCCGCTAAATAATCACTTATTAAAACCGTTTCAAGAGTCTCATCTTCTTCTATCATTGAATAAATATTATTGAGAAAAACAGAACCGTCCTCAACGTAGTTTTCCCAACAGTTTTCACCATCCAATGCAATCATTAAAATATGTCTTTTATCCGGCGAAGTTTGTAATTTGTTTTGAATAACTTTTATCCTGTCGTATAAATCTGTAGCAGCGGTTTTTGGCTAATGATTTGCATATTCAAAGCTGATTAAATTAGGTATTACCGAATCTCTGAATAACACCTGAATATCAGAACTTTGTGTCTTATATTTATAAGCTTTCATCAAAAAATAAGGGTCTTCAAGATAACCTTTAAAATCCCTTATAAAATCAAAACCTATAGAACTGGCTAAAATACCCTCATCAGAAATAGTCCATTCAATGCCTAGCTCCTTAAAAAGCTCCAACTCTTGTGTACTTAAACATTGTTCTGGAGGCCAAATCCCTTTTGGACGCTTGTTAAATAGTTCCTCTATTCGATCAAGAGCAAGTTCTGTTTGAATTTTAGCATCCTCAGCCAAGTTTAAGTCGTTAAGTGTTGAATCTACGGTAGAAAGTTTTTTTTGAGCAGTTTTAATATCCAGCAAAATAGGTAAAATAGGATGATAATAAGGACTTGTTGTTATTTCTATCCTTCCTTTTTCTAAATATTCTTTATATTTAGGAATTATCATTCGTATAATTTTTCTATGAATTTCAATTATTTCAATTCTATCTTTGAGTGTATAATTCTTTCCTTTTTTTAAAAGTTTTTTTAATTCGGGAAACATTTTCTTATAAATAGAGTCAATCCAGATAAGATTAAACCAAGCCATAATATCAGAATATTCCTGATCAGAAAAATTATTTATATCTGCCTGATCATTTATAAAACGTTTTTGGTAAAGTTCATTATAAATTTCATAAGGAAAAATCATTGAAGAATATTCCGCATCAAAAAAATTATTTAAAATAAACTCTTTATCATCATTAGTAAGCTCTGAAATATTAGTTACAGTAAGCCTTGAATGAATATCATGGTAATCATTCTCCCCATAGTTAATAAACGCATCCAAAAGAGCAGGTACAAGATTAAAGTTCAACTTTAGTTTTTTGTAATTATCCATAATTAACAGCATATCAAGGTAGTCTTTTACGCCATGAAGACGAACCCAGGGCATAAGGTAATCACTGTCAGTATTTAGCTGATAGACCGGCTGGTGCATATGCCAATAGAATGCTATTGATAATTTTTTTCCAACATTCATCATCGGTTAATAATTATATCAGAAGTTTTTAAAAAATATAACGAACTTTAAAAACTATTATAATAATTTTTATGAAAATACTCTCTCTAAAAGGTCTTTAGCGCGTCAATACTGGCTTAACTGTTACAAGCGTAGCTTTACATAACTTTGAAATTAATAAATTATATTCTAAGTTCTATCTCTGTAGGAGGATTTTCAAAAATGTTAAAAACAAAATCCATCAAATTTGATAAAGTACAAGAGATTCTTGATTTTTTAGGATACAAAATTAAGATTGAAAAAAAATAGTTAAAACTTTAAATAATATACAAGCCGATTAGGAATTTTTATCCTAATCGGCTTTAAAGCTCAACTATCCTAGTCTTCTTATTACTTAATTGCGACAAGTCTTGTCTGAATACCTGCTTCTGAATTAAGCATTTTAGCTGTTGCCATCGCCATAGAACGGCGTTTTTTTGCTCCTCTTAATATAAATTCAACACCTTCATAAATATTATTTGTAGGTGATTCAATTCTCTTTAACATTTTTATCCCTTTCAACAACTTTGCATATATTCTATGTCGGGCTGTTTTTTATAAAACTTTAGTTATTTTAATTTTTTCTTTACATAAAGTTACAAAAAGGTGAGAAGGTAACAGGTCAGCAGAAAATTAATAAACAAATCCTGTCATCCAGCACGAATAAAGCTTTGCGCTTAATAAACAGTTGAACACTCTGATGCGGGAGCTTTTACAACAAAACAGATCCCGCACATTTTTGATTAATGCAAGTTTACTTTGTCTTATGTTGCGGGATGACAATAAGCATGCTGACTTGTTGCGTGAGAAGTGAGAAGTGAAAAGTGAGGATAAAGAACCTCTCACCTCTAACCTCTTAACTTTCACTTGTTTTGTCTTTTTTTAAGTGATATAAATAAGTTAAGAACGACAGAAAGAAGGCTTTTATGGAAAAGAATAATGAAACGTTACATATTTTAAGACATTCAACATCACACATTATGGCACAGGCTGTTCAAGAATTATTTCCAAGCGCTAAATTGACAATAGGTCCTGCAACAGACAGCGGATTTTATTATGATTTTGACCTTATAGACGGATATACTTTTACGGAAGAAGACCTTGCAAAAATAGAAGATAAAATGAAAGAAATTGTTAAACAAAATCTTACATTTGAAAAATACCTTATAGAAGATGTTGATGCTAAAATTGCAGACTTTAAATCTCAGGGCGAGGTTTACAAGGCTGAATTGCTGGAAGAGCATAGAAATGATAACCCTACTTTATATTTGACAAAAGATAAAGACGGAAATGTTTTGTTTAATGATCTTTGTGCCGGACCTCATGTCCCTAATACAACTTTTATTAAGCATAATGCTTTTAAATTATTGAAAGTAGCAGGTGCTTATTGGCGTGGGGACGAAAAGAACAAAATGCTTCAAAGGATTTATGCAACTGCTTTTTGGAATAAAGAAGATTTAGCAAATTATTTAACTTTTCTGGAAGAAGCTGAAAAACGCGACCATAGAAAACTCGGAACTCAGCTTGATTTGTTCTCTATAAGAGAAGAAGTTGGAGGCGGTCTTGTGTTATGGCATCCGAATTTAACAACTGTAAGAGAAGAAATCGAAAATTACTGGCGCAGCGAACACAGAAAACGCGGTTATAAAATTGTAAATACTCCGCATCTTGCAAAATCACATCTTTGGGATATCTCAGGGCACACTTCTCATTACAGAGAAAATATGTATTTTATTCAAGATGAAGAACAAGAGTATGTTCTTAAACCCATGAATTGCCCTTTTCATATTTTAATTTATCAGGCAAACAGGTATTCTTACCGCTCCCTGCCTTTAAGACTGGCAGAATTGGGAACCGTTTACAGAAATGAGCGCTCGGGTGCTTTAGCAGGGCTTTCAAGAGTAAAAGGATTTACACAGGATGATGCTCATATTTTTTGTACTCCCGAACAATTAATTGATGAAATTAATTCAATTATAGATTTTGTTTCAGATACTCTTTCATTATTTAGGATGTCTTTTGAAGTTGAGCTTTCCACTCGCCCCGAGAGTTATGTGGGTACAATTGAAAACTGGGATAGGGCAGAAGAAGGTTTAAAAAAGGCTTTGGAAGTTAAAGGCTTGGAATATGAAGTCAACGAAGGTGATGGAGCATTCTATGGACCGAAAATTGACTTTAAACTGAAAGATGCGCTCGGAAGAACATGGCAAGGCGCAACTATACAGCTTGATTTTAACTTACCGGAGAGATTTGAGCTTAAATATCAAGACAAAGACGGTCAAATGAAAACACCTGTTATGCTTCACCGTGTAATATTTGGTTCAATGGAAAGATTCATGGGCATTTTAATCGAACATTATGCAGGAGCTTTTCCAACCTGGCTTGCCCCTGTACAAGTTTGCATCGTTCCTATCAGTAACGAAAAACATCTTGATTTTTGTGAGCAAGTCTATAAAAAATTAAATGATTTAGGTATAAGAGTTCACCTTGACGAACGTTCTGAGAGCATGAACTACAAAATCAGAGAAGCTTTGCAAGATAAGAAAATTCCTTATGTTGCGGTTATAGGGGATAAAGAAATTGAAGCAAATTCACTTGCAATTCGTGCAAGAGGAAAAGGTCAAATCGGTGTCTTCAAAATTGATGATTTTATAACAAAACTTAAAGAAGAAATTAATTCAAAAGGTAAAGTAACCGTTTAAATAGATTAAATAAACTAATAGATGAAATATTTTTTATTTAATTGTAAATGAATCCTAATTAATAATGCCTTATTGTATTCAATTTAGGACTGGCAATGAAAATATTTTCAGGAATAATCACAATAGGTTCGCCCTTATCAAAGCGGGGAATTGATGCTTTTAAAATTAACGTCTTATGGTAAAATTCTAACTGGGTTGTTACACCTCCTTCAAAAGGGTTTCTGCAATCTACCCACAATGAAATTTGATTTTTGGGATTACCATCTTCGTCAAGTACCCCTTCGATAGTATTTCTTGAAACATATTTATATAAAGCAAAAGGCTCTTTACCTTGCTCTACTCCTTGTATTACAGCTATTGTTGCATCATAAGTAGTATTCGTCATAGATATCATTGAATCTTTTTCTTCTAAAATCTCTATAGCTTTTTTTGCTGCCGTACAAGTTGAAGGAGGAATCAAGGTCATACCGGAATTATCTACAAGCGCTACATTAGCATTTATTTCCGCATTTAAATTGTATACAGCATTTACATCCTGCCAAAAAAGAGCAACTTCAAAAATAACCAAAGTTAAAAATATTAAAATCGGAAGAACGAAAATAAATTCTAATAAATTTTGAGCGCATTTTTTACTTATATGTTTAAAAACCTGCATAAACTTTTTATTAAACCTTTCATACTTTCAGAATGAGGTGTTTTTACATTTTTATAGTATCTATCATAACTCTTAATAATATTTTGAGGCAAAGCTTTTCCTTCCTGTAAAATTTGGGCTATAAATTCAAGATAATCATCCTGTTCGTCTTTGTAATCCAAATCTTTCAGCCTGAAGTCTTCATCTGCTTCCCTGTGAATAAGAGCATGATAAGCAGTTTTTATAGTTGAATCATTTATATCTTTTGGAAATCTTAAAATAGCGTCTTTGGCTGATAACGCTTCAGCTAAAACCATATAAATCAGCCTTGCAACACTTTTTCGCTCTTCTTTATAATCTTTTTTTGACATGCTTTAGAATCAAACCAAAAGATGTTCACATTCTTTTTCTATAAATCTTAGCATTTTAACAGGATTTCCGTTAAAAAATTGGCTTGAAATCATTTTCACAGCTTTTTTAGATGCTTCATCCCTATCAATAGTGCTTCTGTAAAAGAATTTTTTACCATTTCTGTATCTGACCAAAATTCCTTTTGATACTAATCTATCCATTACTGTTTTAATTGTTGTATAAGCTCTTTTAACTTCGTTGTTGCTTAATAACTCAACAATATCCGAGATAGAAATGTTTACATCTTCATCTTGCTCTTGCAAGTTCCAAATAGAGTTCATAATTTCAATTTCAAGGATGCCATAAATCATATATTTTTCTCCTTATTTAATTAAGGTAAATTGTCATTAACATATTAATCTAAACAATAATAAATTTCAAGATGTAAAATAATTTTACAAGGTAAAAACATTATTATTTTGTTAATTTTGTAAAGATTTTTTTTTTAAAAAAAGCAATTTTTGAATTAAATATGTTTTTATTATTATATATAGTTATCTAAAGAGGTAAAAATGAAAGAACAAGAATTAAATACATTAATGTCAGTTGTATCAGACCCTATCTGTAATGTGTATAAGTTTAATTCAAGAAAAGATATTGAAGAAGTCCAGCGCATAGTAAGAATTTTTAATATTGCTGAAAATCAGCACAATAAACACAGAATGCTTTCTATCAAAAATATGGCGACACTTAAACTTGTTTTGAGTAATAACTAAGTATAATAAAAAAGAGATCAGGCTGTAAATCTGATCTCTTTTTTATTATACTTTTATTATGAATATAACTGCAGGAATTTATAAAGGACGCAAAGTCATTGCTCCCGATGAAAAAATAGTCCGCCCTACCTTATCTAAAATCAGGGAAAGTATTTTTAATACGCTCTTTTCAATAATTGATTTTAAAGGAAAAAGTTTTCTTGACATGTATGCCGGCTCTGGAATTATGGGACTTGAAGCCATCTCAAGAGGATTTGGACACGTTCTTGCATTTGAAAAAAATCCGAAAGTTGCAAAAATTTTAAACGAAAACTATAAAAGAATAGGACTTGAGCCAAATTTAATTATTGGAGACAGTTTAAAAATATCTGAAAAGCCGGATAAAAAATTCGATGTAATTTATCTCGACCCGCCCTATTTTAGCGGAATATATGAAAAAAGTCTTAAAAAAATTCAAGAAAATTCTTTATTAGAAGAAAACGGAATAATAATATTAGAACATATAACCGACATTGCTTGGGAGAACTTAGGATTTAATCTAATCAAACAAAAAAAATACTCAAATAAATTTGTAACTTTTTTATCCTTTTAGTAAATTTTAATGTATACGATAAGATGGCTTCGTTCCCAATATTTTATCTTTTAACGATTTAAGGTTCTTTCCGTAAACTATTTTTAACGAATCTGACAAATTTTCCTCAATATCAATTA
The DNA here is from genome assembly GCA_963839525.1 of uncultured bacterium. Lineage (GTDB taxonomy): Bacteria > Cyanobacteriota > Vampirovibrionia > Gastranaerophilales > Gastranaerophilaceae > CAWIVJ01. The sequence goes on from CAWIVJ010000005.1 coordinate 232,406, forward strand.
AATACATATCATGAACAATAAATTCTTTTATTAAAAAAACAATACCGGGATTTTTTGTCCAAATAACCCGTAAATTTTCAGCGTTAAATGAACTTAAATTTCCTATTATACCTTCTTCATCGTCTACTGCTAAAATTATCATTCTGCCGCCAAGATAAGTTTCAATTTCTTTAGCTAAATTATGCTCAAAAACAAGACCAAAATTGCTTTTAAAATCATCATATCCGACAATTTTGACCTCAACACCTCTATTATAAGCATCCAACAAACAGGGCTCTATAAATTTAAAATCCTGAGACCAAATCTCCATATAAATTTCTTGTTGAGCATTTTTAATTACTTCTATAATTTTTTCTCTAATATTTATCGAACCTTCAATACTCAAAATAGGCTCTGTATAATCATCTTTAACATTAGGAAGATTTTTTTCCAAAAAATCAAGCGTAGAGTTAATTTTTCGTTTAAATCTTTGAGTTAGTTCTGTCGGCTTTATGGGGATATAAGTAACCGGTTTTGAAGTAGAAGCTATAACTACTTTTTCTTTTTCTAAAGCTTTTAAAGTATCGTAGGCTCTGGATTGTGGTACATTTGCAATTTGACTGACTTCATAGCCTGTTGCAGGGTATTTTTTGAGCAGTGCCAAGTATACCTTTGCTTCATAAGTATTAAAACCAACTTCTTTTAACTGTTCAACAATTTTCTCCATTTGATTATTTTAACAAGTTTTTATAATTTAAGCAAAAAGAATTTACTGACTTTCTCCGGCTAAAACACAAAATAAAACCGGTTTTTTCAAACCGGCTAAAAACCACGTATTAGAAGAGAGGAATTAGAGAGTGTGAACTAAAATTAAGCTCACATGTATTTTATGCCACCTTTTTAAAGTTTTATAACATTTTTTATAATTTTTTTTCATTTTTTGTTACAAATGTTAATAATAATTTTTTTTAGAGTACAATTAAAGAATGGAAATAATTAAAAAATTAAAAAATAAAGTTATTGTCTCCGTACAAGCAATGCCTGATGAACCTCTCTATAAAGAAGACTGCATAATTGCCTTAATGCAATCAGTAGTTAATGGAGGTGCAAGCGGTTTAAGAGTTGCCGGTGTACGTGACGTAAAAAATGCAAAAAAATTTTTTGATTTACCGATAATAGGTATTACAAAACCCGATAAACTTCCACACGATTGGAAAGAAATTATATATATCACTCCAACATTAAAAGATGCAGATAATTTAATCAATGCCGGTGCTGATATAATAGCTTTTGATGGAACTTTAAGAAAACGTGAATGCCCGATCGAAGTTATGACAAAAAAAATTCATTCGGGGAAAAAGATTGCAATGGCTGACATTGCTACTTTTGAAGAAGGTTCAAAGTGTGAAAAATTTGGTGTTGACATTCTTTCAACAACTTTATCCGGTTATACCTCAGATTCTTTAACCGATTCCGATGAACCTGATTTTGAATTGCTTGAAAAATTAGTTAAAAACACAAAACTTCCTGTTATACTGGAAGGAAGAATTTGGAAGCCATGCCAGGTTAAAAAAGCTTTTGAACTTGGGGCGCACAGTGTCGTAATCGGCTCGGCAATTACAAGACCGCAGCTGATTACAAAAAGATTTGTTGAGACAGCATAAATTGTCATGCTGAAATTGTTCCAGCATATTACAGGTTCTTCAGGATGACAAAATGGGCAAAGAAAGGAAATGGAAAGGGAAATGAAAAAAGCACTTGCATTAGACATTGGCGGAACAAAAATTTATTACGCAATAATAGATGAAAATGGAAAAGTTTGCGGAAATATAGAAAAAAATTCAACGCCAAAAACATCCGATGAGGTTAAAAATTTGATTAAAAGTATTATCTTAAAACATGAAAAGGATATAGATGTTGTTGGAATTTCTACTGCAGGAGCCGTAAACAATGAAAATTCAAAAGTTATAAGCTCAACCGGAAATCTTCCTAAAGGTTATAATCAAATTGATTTCCAATCGCTGACAGATAAAAAAGTCTTCGTTGAAAATGATGCAAATGCGGCTGCCTGGGCAGAGCATATTCTGGGTGCTTCTAAAAATTGTGCTTATTCTATTATGATAACCCTTGGAACTGGAGTAGGCGGAGGTATAATTTTAGCTGACAAATTATTTAAAGGTAAATCAGGCGGTGCAGGTGAAATGCATTTTAAAATTTCTACAGATAATCGCCGTAAGTGTTCTTGCGGAATGTGGGATTGCTTTGAAGCTTACGCATCAGGAACAGGGCTTAAGATTACAGCAGAAGAAATGCTTGGAAATGTCAATGTAACAACTTATGATGTAGTACAGGGTGTAAAAGAAGGCAATAAAGAAATGCAACTGGTTCTTGACAAATGGCAAAATGACATTTTAGCAGGTTTAGTCGGTCTGGCAAACATCTTTGATCCCAATTGCATCGTTCTTTCAGGTTCAATGGCAGAATTTGTTGATACAGAATTTTTAGAAAAGAAAATTAATTCAGAAATTGTAACAGCTCCAACTAAAGTATTCAAAGCAACAACAGGAAATCATGCTGGAATGATTGGCGCAGCTTTATTGGCATTAAAATAGATTAAATATAAAAACTCTTAACTCTTTCAACTAAGGTATAAGGTTAAAACATGGGAAAATCTAAAAGACGAATTCTTCACAAGGGAATAAATAATAAAATCTCAAATCTTAAGCGCGAAGATGTCTTAAAAGATGTTGTGAAAGCTTGTAATGAGAAAAAAATTGATAACTCAATAAAAGATTTAATTTTGCTTTTCGGATTTTCGGCAGAAGAATTGCTTGAAGCAGGTGCTCAATACGAGGATGTAGTGGGACTAAAAGCGCTTTTAGTCTAAATTTTACTCACTTGATTGAGTAACTATTTCTTCAAATTGTTTTAAATCATCTTCAGTATCTATTCCAACAGGAATAAAATCGACAACTGAAGTTTTAATTTTCATACCCGCTTGCAGGGCTCTTAATTGCTCCAAGCTTTCTGTAAGTTCTAAAATTGATTGAGGCATTTTTGTAATTTTTAACAATGCATCCCTTTTATATCCGTAAATACCTAAATGCCCGTAGATTTTTGCATAACCTTCATTTCTCTCATAAGGAATTTTTGAGCGTGAAAAATATAGTGCATAACCTTTATTATTGGTTACACATTTAACGCAGTTAGGATTTTCTATCTCTTTTTTGTCGGTTAAAACTCTTATCAGGGTTGAAATATCAGCACCGTCATTTTTTACCCCTTTAATTACTTCATCAATACTTTCCGGCGTAATTAAAGGCTCATCGCCCTGTAAATTTACAATATAAGAAATCTCAGGGTGCCTCTCAATAACTTCTGCAATCCTGTCGCTTCCGCTCCTGTGTGTATCTAAGGTCATTTCAACTTCTGCACCGAAAGCCTCCGCTGTTTCATAAATTTGGCGGTTATCCGTCGCAATTATAACTCTTTCAGCTAAACTTGCCATAACAGCTTTTTCCCAAACCCACTGGATAATAGGCTTGTCTTTAACTTTAATCAAAGGTTTCCCCTTCAGCCTTGTTGAATCATACCTTGCAGGAATTATTATTGCTGTTTGTGACATTATTTTTACCTACCTTGCTTTTTTCTAAAAATATGTTATACTGTTAATACGTCGAGACTGCGTCGAATTTGCAGGTTTGAGTTCGCTCAACTCGACGTCTTTTTTGTTTAATTTTTAGGAAATTTAACAATACCATATCCTTCTATAGTCCCATTTTTATTTCTGATAGAGGTTTTTATTTTATCAAAAAAAGTATTATCCGCTTTTTCATATTTTCTATATATCGCACCTGCCACAATATCAGCTAATTGAATTCCAATACTCAAATGAGATGGGGCTATAAATAATCCTTCGATTAAGTTATCAAAATGGGAATAATTACTTTTTTCGGAAACCAGCAGGTTATGATGTAAATTCCTTAATCTATTATCATCACAAGATAATCTGTTATCAATTATAACCAGTCCGTTAAATGCTGTACCTGTTTCTCTTGATAAATCTTGTAAATGATATTGAAATCTTTCAATAACCTGTTTATAACTATACCAATATAAATCATCTTTATTGTTTATATAAGGTAACTTATATGCCTTTTTTATTTCTGTAAGAATTGATATTATTTTAACAGATTTGTACGCTGAAATTATTTCATAAAGTTTATCTCTAACTTTATTTTTTTCCTCAAAAGATAAATGCTTTAAACCATTGTCTTCATCTTTGTTGTGAGGTGAAAAAAAACGCCATTTTATTTCAGAATTTATTTTATATTGCTTTTTTATTTCTTTTAATTTTTTGTGAATATCATGCCAATAGTCTTCAGGGATAATGACTCCTCCTATAGTAAAATATTTGGAATGTTTTTTATCCTCTGAAATAACGGCTCCTGATTCATCTAAAAACAATATCTGCATTATTCATCTCCAATATTTTGATTTATTTTAAGAATTATTATTGCTGTTTCGTTCATTTTTTCCTCATATTGTGCAAAAATTGCACCCTACAGACTTGAATTGCTTCGCTAAAGCTCACAATAACAAAATTATTATATCAGGAAAATTCATGCTTGCGTAATATTACAAATTGTAAACACAAATTTAAAACCGCTAAAATTCAATCATAATGCCCCATAGGATAGGATAGATAGGATTAAAAAATCTCTGGCAAATTTTTCTTTTCACTGTACTTACAAAAAATGTAGTGTAGTAAAAAATTTAAAAAAAGGAGAATATTATGAAGATAAATTTTCAAAATAAAATTAATTTTAATAAAAGGTATAAATATTTAATTAAAGGTTCTCCTCAAAATTTGACGAAAGCTAAAGATCGTATTTCTTTACATGGTCCAGGTGAGATAAGAAAAAACCATTTTCTTTTGACTATTACAGATGATAGTATGTTTAAACAATTTGAAGTAAAACAAATGATTAAAGCATTTAAGGCTAACTGTAAAGAATTGGGAGTTAAATATTTTAGAAGTCCTTTTTAAATTAAAACCCTTACTACTGAACTACACCAAGGTTTCGGTATTTATTGTATCTGTTTTCTTTAAGCTCTTTCGCAGGTAGTTTCAAAAGTTCCTCAAGCGAATTCAAGATAGATTTTTTAAGTTCTTTACCCATTTCGCTATAATTATTGTGAGCACCGCCTAAAGGTTCTTTAATTATCTCATCAACAACCTTAAACTCCATTAAATCAGTACCTGTTATTTTAAGTGCTTCCGCCGCCGTATTAGTCATTGAAGAGTCTCTCCAAAGAATTGATGCGCAGCCTTCAGGTGAAATCACCGTGTAATAAGCATGTTCCAAAATTAAAACTTTGTTTGCAACGCCAAACCCTAAAGCACCGCCGGAGCAACCCTCACCTGTTATAATCGCTATAATTGGAACATTTAGCTTTGCCATTTCACGTAAATTAACCGCAATAGCAATACCCTGCCCTGTTTCTTCTGCTGTAATTCCAGGATATGCTCCAGGTGTATCAATTAAAGTTATAATAGGCATATTGAACTTATTTGCATGGTTAAATAATCTTAAAGCTTTTCGGTACCCCTGAGGTTGAGGCATCCCAAAATTATATTCCAAATTTTCTTTGGTTGTTTTACCCTTTTGAGTTCCTATAAGCATAACTGTTTTTCCGTCTATTTTTGCAATACCCCCGATTATTGCTCTATCATCCATGCCCTGTCTGTCACCATGAAGTTCAATAAAATCTTCTGTGATTAAATGTATATAATCAAGAAAACTTGGTCTGTTAGGATGTCTTGCTATAAGTAACTTCTGCGCCGGCTTTAAATTGGCATAAAGTTCCTTTTTATAATCTATTGCTTGTTGTTCAAATGTTTCTATTTCTTTATTTAAGTCCATACCTGACTCCAAACTTATTTTTTTTAGTTCTTCTATCTTATTTTGTATTTCTACTATCGGTTTTTCAAATTCCAGTATTGCTGCCATAATTATTACTGCTCCCCTAGTATATTACTACTTTTAGTTTTTTGTGGATTGCCATGTCAGGCTAAAGCCTTCCTCGCAATGACATTCTTCTAAGGCTCATTCTTCGCCAAGAATTATGTCACTTCTTATGCATTTCCAATATTTTTGTTAAAGTTTGTTTTAAGTCTTTACGTTTTGAAATAACATCAACCTGACCATACTTTAATAAATATTCTGCTGTCTGAAAATCTGACGGCAGTTTTTGTCTAATTGTCTGCTCAATAACTCTGCGTCCTGCAAAACCTATTCTTGCACCCTGTTCTGCAACAATTATGTCTCCCAGAGTTCCAAAACTTGCTGTAACACCGCCAAATGTAGGCTCTGTTAATAAACAAATGTATAAAATTCCTGCTTCATCCATTTTTGCGCATGCACAAGCAGTTTTAGCCATCTGCATTAAACTCAATGCACTTTCCTGCATTCTGGCACCGCCTGATGAAGTTATTGCAAGCATAGGAATTTTTCTTTTTACAGCTTCTTCCATAGCTCTGGTAACTTTTTCTCCGACTACACTGCCCATAGAACCGCCCATGTACTCAAAATCCATAATAGCAGCTGATACTTCATTTCCGTTAATTTTACCAATTCCTGTTATTACAGCATCATCAAGCCCTGTTTTAGCTTTTGCTTTTTTAATTCTGTCTTTGTAAGACTCTGTGTCTACAAAATTAAGCGAATCATTTGGTTTAACTTCTGAAAACATTTCATTAAAGCCGTTTTCATCAAAAAGCTGAGCCACCCTTATTCTTGCATTAATTCTAAAATGATAGTCGCATAAAGGACAAACCATATCATTATCTTCTAAATCTTTCTTAGGCAACTGAGAATCGCAGTGAACACACTTCATCCAAAGGCCCGGGAGTCCGTCATCTTCTATTTTAGCTTCAAGAGCCTTTCTTTGTTCTTGCGCTTGTTTGCGTTTCTCAAACCAAGATTGTATTGTCATTAATCTTACACTCCTCTGTTTTTTTATATTTATTATACAACAAAAAAGATTATTTGTTTTTTTGTTCTTGTTTTGCAAAAATTTTCCTGACATTTCCCGATATTTTAACATTCTGCAATGCAAGATTATATTTTTTTAAATCAGCAATATTTTCCTGTTCTTTTATTAAATCTCTTTGCGGAGATTTTAAACTGTTTTTAACTTTCTCAAATTCACTGGGAATATTTTTTTCAAATACAACCGAAACAATTTCATCAATATTTGTATTAAGAATCCCGTATTTTGAAGCAATCTCGGACACAGAAGCATTTGGCTGGAATTTATATAACCATTTCAAAGACAGTTCATCCTGCTTTGAAAGTTTTACAATTCCGTACCTGTGAGGAGAGTACATAATATCATCTTGGTTAGGACTATGCCCTAAACCTAAAGCATGCCCTATTTCATGTAATATTGTATGAAAAACTTCCCCTTCATCAGTATAACTTTTGTGTATAAGTCCATCTGAAATACCTATTTGAACTTCCGCTGAATAAACTCTGTTATGCATATCAAAATTAAAGTAACAATGCCCGAGAGCCTGCCTGTCTACTCTCTTCCAATCTAAATTTATTTGAGAGTTTAGCAAAGAAGTTACAATTGTAAAAGAAACCTTGCCATAACTCGCTTTTTGCCAAATATCGAAAGCTTTCAGAACCATATCACGATACTTATAATCCTCTCCTCGTTTTGAATAAAACCTGAACGGTGCAATATAAACTTTCAATGGCATACAGTTATCTGCCCAACGAATAATTTTTCCGTTTCTTAAACTTTCTTGTAAATAAGTCTTTTTTTGCATATAATAATTTTACTGTTTAATTTAAAATTAGGCAAATTTATTAGTGAAATGTAAGAGGTGAAAGGAAAATTCTTCTCACCACTCACTTCTCACTTAATCATTAAGTTATCAAACGTAAAACAAGGAGCGGACAATTATGGATATTATGAAAATGATGAAACAAGCACAGGGTCTTCAAAAAAAGTTGAAAGACACTCAAGATGAGCTTGCTAACGTAGAAATAACAGGAGAATCAGCAGGCGGTGCTGTTAAAGTAGTTTGTGACGGTCAAGGAAGATTTAAATCAATTAAACTAAGTCCTGAAGCAATTAACCCTGATAATCCTTCTTCTGTAGATGCTGATGCAGTTGAAATGCTTGAAGATGTTATTACAACAGCAATTACTCAGGCAAGTAAAAAAGCTACTGACGAGATGGAAGCAAAAATGAAATCCATCACAGGCGGACTTAATATACCGGGATTACCAGGATTATTCTAATGATTTATCCTAAATCTATTGCAGCGTTAATTGAGCAATTTCAAAAATTTCCGTCTGTTGGACCAAAATCTGCTCAAAGAATGGCTTTCCACCTTTTAAAAATGCCTAAAGCAGAAGTTGAGAAATTTGCTCAGAGCATTATTGAAGCAAAAGAAAATACTTTTGCGTGCGACACCTGTTTTAATATGTCATCAACAAACCCTTGCGAAATTTGTAAATCAAACTCTCGTGAGCATTCAATAATTTGCGTTGTATCTGAAACCAAAGACTTGATAGCAATAGAAAAAACAAATGAATATAAAGGACTTTATCATGTTTTGCAAGGACTTATTTCTCCTATTGACGGAATTGGAGCAGAAGATATTAGAATAAAAGAACTTTTACACCGGTTAGCAGAAAATGATATTAAAGAAGTTATTTTAGCGCTTAGTCCTTCTGTTGAAGGCGAAGCAACCAGTCTTTATTTAAGTAAATTAGTTAAACCTTTCGGAATAAAAATTACAAGAATTGCCTTCGGGCTTCCTGTAGGGGCTGATTTGGAATATGCTGACGAGATTACCTTAGCTAGAGCTCTTGAAGGTCGAAGAGAAATTTAATTTTCTTATTATATTATAGTAACAAAGTTAAGGAGATATCATGAGAAAAAAAGCATTACTATTTGTATTTATTTTATTTTTCTTAACTTCAAGTGTTAATGCAAAAACTATTAAAGTTATTTCACTTGATAAGTTTTCAACGGAAAATCCTTCTCCCATGTATAATGTAAAGACTATTGAACCCTGCTGCTTTCCTGACGGAGCTTTTTTAAAAGCCGGAACCGTAATTTCAGGTATAATTATAAAAAGTCAGGAACCTCGAAGGGGGAAACGTGACGGATATATTGAATTTATGCCGACGAAATTTATTTATAACGGGCGGGAAAAGGCTGAATATTATGCTATTTCTACAAAAATAGTAAGATATAAACCGGTAAAACCTAAAAAAATCATCATTTCCACAAGCAAAAAAGTAGCAGGATTTATTTTTAAAGGAGCGACTCTGGGAATTTCTTTTGTTGAAGGTGCGCTTAAAGCTGAAAAAGGCAAAAGAATACAATCAGGATTAGTAAAAATGTATAAAGATTCTCCTCTTTCCTATATTGAAGTCGGGAAAGAATTAAACGTTAATCCCGGAGATATTTTAATCCTAAAATTCAAAAAAAATTCTCTAATATAGGAATTGTTTTTATTTTATGAATGATAGTATGATAATAATATGCAAAATAATCTTATTGAAATAAAAAATTTATTTGTTGAATACAAGGTTCAAACTGCTTTGCAAAAACATAAAAATGTTTTTGCTGTAAATAATTTATCTTTAAATATTAAAAAAGGCGAAATTTTTTCAATCGCCGGTGAATCCGGTTGTGGCAAATCCACTCTGGCTAAAGCTATTTTAAGATTAGTAGATGTCAAAGAAGGTGAAATAGTTTTGATAGAAAAAGATGCCGGAACTAAAGAACAAAATATTTTAGAATTTGACAAAAAGGATTTAAAAAAATTTCGCCAAAAAGCACAGATAATTTTTCAAAACCCTTATTCAAGCCTTAATCCCAAGATGAAAATTTACGACATTTTAAAAGAACCTCTAATTGTAAATAAAGAACTTGAAAATTTAAAATCCTTAAAAAAACAAGATATCGACAAAATTATTATCGATACAATAAAACAAGTAGGGCTCAGTGAAAATATTTTGCCTCTTTATCCTCATGAATTTTCTGGCGGTCAAAGACAAAGAATTGCAATAGCCCGTGCATTAATTCTTAAACCTCAATTTATTGTAGCAGATGAACCTGTAAGTGCACTTGACGTAAGTATTCAAGCTCAAATAATAAACTTGTTAAATGATTTAAAAGAAAAATTTAATTTGACTTTTTTATTTATTTCACACGATTTAAGTGTAATAAAATATATTTCTGACAGAGTAGGAATTATGTATTTAGGCGAAATTGTAGAACTTGGAACAAGCGAAGAAATTTTTAGTGGTCCTAAACATCCTTATACACAAATACTTTTAAGTGCAAATCCCGGCAGTAAAAAAGAAAAAATTATTTTAAAAGGTGATTTGCCTTCACCTACAGATTTACCTAAAGGCTGCAAATTTCACACAAGATGCCCCTATGTTATGGAAATTTGTAAAACAAAGATTCCGCCAAAAACTGTTTTTTCGAACACTCATTGCGCGTATTGCCATCTATATTAACAAGCTTATAAAAAAATTAAATTTTAATCGCAAAAATCTAATATAGTCTGGGTTATTTGATTCAGCGGTTTAATAACCTGAGCAGCTCCGAGTTCAATTGCTTCTTTAGGCATTCCAAAGACTATACAGGTTTTTTCATCTTGAGCTATAGTTTTTGCACCGGCATTTCTCATATTTAATAAACCTTGTGCACCATCTTTTCCCATACCTGTAAGAATTACGCCAACTGAGTTTTGTCCTGCATATGTTGCAACTGAGTTAAAAAGAATTTCAACAGAAGGTCTCTGGTGAAACAACATAGGACCCTCAAAAACAGTGACATAATAGTTTACACCGCTTCTTCTTATTTCCATATGTTGATTTCCCGGAGCTATTAAAACCTTCCCTTTAGCTAAATATTCACCATCTGTTGCTTCTTTAACCTCAACTTGGCAAATTTGGTTTAATCTTTCAGCAAATGCCTTGGTAAAATTTTGAGGCATATGTTGGACAATTACAACTGGAGGAGCATTTTTAGGCAACCTTGAAATAACTTCTCTTATTGCTTCTGTACCGCCTGTTGATGCACCTATTGCTACTACTTTATTCGTTGTTTTTACCCCTATGGATGAAACTGTTTCAACTCTTTGTCCATATGTTGAAATTCTGCAAGGTTCAACTATTTTTGACACTTTTACCTGAGCAGCCGCTTTAACTTTTTCTATAAGTTGCTCACTCATATCCCCTACCGAATAAGCACTTCCAGGCTTAGACAAAACTTCTACAGCCCCAAGTTCCATTGCTCTGAGAGCAACGTCTCCTCCTTTTTTTGCAAGAGAACTTACAACAACAACAGGAATAGGATAGTGCTTCATTAACTTGCCTAAAAAAGTTAATCCATCCATTCTGGGCATTTCTATGTCTAAAGTTATTACATCAGGTTTCAAATAAACTATTTGATCTCTCCCGACAAAAGGATCGGGTGCTGTTCCAACAACCTCAATCTCAGGATCTTTAGAAAGTTCTTGTTCAAAAACTTTTCTAATCATTGCTGAATCATCTATAATTAAAACCTTTATCGTCATCTTAATTCCTCTTTTACGCTGATTACTTTTTATATATTGTTGGTTCAAAATAAGTGAAAGGATGTTTTATTTGAATTAAACTTTCAGAATGTCCTATAAATAATAATCCTTTTGCAGAAAGCGCTTTATGAAAATTATTTACTAATCTTTCTTGAACTTCTTTATCAAAATAAATCATAACATTTCTGCAAAATATTATATCAAATGGATTTTTAAACGGGAAAGCGTCCATAAGATTGAATAATCTGAAGGTTACACTGTTTTTTACTTCATCTGTTATTGTCCAACTACTACCTGTTTTAATAAAATATTTATTAATATAATAATTGTTGATATTGTCTTCAGGACCAAATTTATAAATACCTGTCAATGCTTTTCTTATACTATCGGGGCTTATATCTGTAGCTAAAATCTTTGCACGTACTCCCATAGGTAGAATTTCCTTAAACAGCATTGCCAGAGTATAAGCTTCTTCACCTGTAGAACAAGCAGCACTCCAGACCCTTAGCTCACCTGAAAGTTTTACAGATTGACTTTCTGCTATAATACTTGAAATATTTCGTTGCAAAAATTCAAAGTGATTATTTTCCCTAAAAAAATTTGTCTTATGTACAGTCACCGTATCTATAAATTTATTCTTTAAATCTTTTTGGCGTTCGGATATTGGAGGCGATACTATAAAGTGATAGTATTCTCCTGAGTTTTGAACTCCTGCTTCACCCATAAGCTTGGAAAGTTTTTGAGCCAGTAGATTTTTTTTACTTTCTTCAATATATATACCCATATTTCTATATAAATACTCGCAAAATAAATCTAAATATCTGTGTTCAATTACGGCTAGTCTGTTTAATTGCATCCTAAATCCTCTTTTTTTTACTTATAGGTGAGAGAACATCTCTCACCTACAGTAATTTACATTATAAATGTAGAACTCTAAAATTTTTATTTTTAAAAATTAAAAATCACCTAAAGGGATAATATCCTCAGGTGTTTCCATTTTTTTAGGAGGCGGTTGATTGCTTACTTTATTTCCACCCTCCATTTTTGCAGGTTTAAAAGCTTTTTTATTATCTTTTTCTTTTTTTGAATCAGATATAGCTTTTTTGGGTTTAAAAGTTGCTTCATAACTAATAACTTTATTGATTACCTGATTTGTTCCGTTAATCAAACAACTAAGTTCATCCATAATATCTTTAAGATTAACAGAATAAACTGACAGTTGATCAGAAGAAATCGCGCTTTCTTGAGCAGTGGCGGCGTTCGCTTGAAGAACATGTTCCATCTGAGAAATTGCTTTATTTATCTGACCAATGCCTATTTCTTGCTCCTGACTTGCTGTAGATATTTCCCCTAACAGCTCGCTTACTTTATTTGATTCGCTGTTAATTTCTGTCAAAGAATCACTTACTTTTTCGGTAATACCTAAGCATTTTTCTGATAAATTTATATTACTTTCAATTATATTAGCAGTATCCTTGGCTGCTTGAGCACTTCTTTGTGCTAAATTTCTAACTTCTTCCGCTACAACGGCAAAACCTTTACCGGCATCACCTGCCCGTGCAGCTTCAACTGCAGCATTAAGTGACAAGATATTTGTTTGGAAAGCAATTTCATCAATAACTTTAATAATTTTAGAAATCTCTCCGCTTGAATTTTTAAGTTCTTTCATTGATTCAAGCATTGTTTGCATTTCAAAATCACCTTTATCGGCAGCTTCTTTAGTCCTTTTAGCTAAGATATCAGCTTCTTTAGTATTCTGCGTAGTTTGGTGAACCATTGAAGAAGATTCTTCTAAAGTCGAAGATGTTTCTTGTATTGATGACGCCTGTTCACTTGAGCCTTCTGCCAGTCTGCGGCTTGTTGTTGTTAAATTCTTTGATAAAGAATTTAAATTGCCTGAAGCCTCAGATAAATTTTCAAGAACACTCTTAATAGACTGTTTAATGTTTTCAGTCACTAACCATGCTACATATTGAGAAATAACAATGGTAGATAAACAGCCCGCAATTACTAAAGGCGAATGTATGTTTATTCCCATGGTCACTCCACTTGCAAGTGAAATAAATTCTACAAAAAGAATTGCTACTACAACTCTAAAACTTAATTTTAATTTAGAAAAACTGTTAAACATGGCTACCTTCTTTCTCGTTATCCATCATCTTCATTACTTCTTCACACATAAATATTTCGTCTATATCAAGAATAATTACAACTCTATCTTTAATTTTACCTATTCCTAATATAGAATTGTGCTCTAACGAAGTTCCGTATTCTGGAGGCGGTTCAATTTGTTCCTCAGAAATTGTAACAACTTCTGAAACAGTATCTACTACAACTCCTAAGAGTCTTTGTGATCCTTTCATAAGAACTTCCACAACAATAATACAAGTTCTCTCGTCATACTCTTGTGCTTTCATCCCAAATTTTATTCTTAAATCCATTACGGGAATAATTTTTCCACGTAAATTTATTATTCCCTTTACAAAATCAGGTGTTCGTGGAACAGGAGTTATATCCATCATCCCGATTAATTCTTTCACTTTAAGGATGGAAATTCCATATCCTTCGCTACCAAGGGAAAAAGTAAGCAATTTTTGATCAATTTCAGTCATTATTCTTTGACCTCCTTTTTAAATAAGTAATCTATATCAAGTATTAAAGAAACCTTTCCTGTTCCAAGGATTGACATCCCCGAAATATATCTTAGATGCGCGAACTCTGTACTTACAGGTTTTACAACAACTTCTTGTCTATTAATTACATTAACAATAGGTATTGCTCTCAGTTCTTGATCTAATTCCAAAATCATAACCAAAGGAACTTGTTTCGGTTCTTCTACATCTTTAAAGAAAGTAGCAATAGGAACTAGAGGGATAATATTATCCCTTACTCTTATCATTGTCCTTTTTTCTTTTGTAAAAATCCATTGGTCTTCCTTTGGTTGTAAAAATTCTTTTACATTTACGGTAGGAACAACAAAATGTTGTTCATTTATTTCTATTATCGTACCATTCATAATAGCATGATTTACAGGAACTTCAAGTGTAAAAACAGAGCCTTGATCCAAAGTACTTTGGATATCTACTTTTCCGCCAAGTTTAAAAATTTGGGTTTTAACAACATCCATTCCAACTCCGCGTCCTGAAATATTATCAACAACCGCAGCAGTTGAAAAACCTGGTAACATAATAAATTCCATTATTTCAGCATCGCTATAAGCTCTATTTTGATCTATTAAACCTTTTTCAAGTGCTTTTTTATACACAACTTCAGTATTAATACCCCGTCCATCATCTTTAACCTGTATATATATTTTCCCTCTTTTACTATAAGCCTTTAACTCAACTTTAGCTCTTTCAGCCTTATTGCTTTTAATTCTATCTTCAGATTTTTCTTCAATCCCGTGAGAAATGGCATTCTTAATCATATGAACCAACGGATCAAGAAGTTTTTCGGCAACTACTCTATCTATTTCTGTATTTTCACCGGAGGTCACAAATTCAACATTTTTATCAAGTTCATGAATTGTATCTCTGGCAATTCGTACAATTTTCTGAAATGTTGATTTCAAAGATACCATTCTTAAAGACATTGATAAATATTGTAATTCCCTTGTTATTCGCAAAAAACCGGACATATTTGTAACAAGCTGCCTATCGTCATGGTAATTTGAGGCTACATATTGCTCAATTAATGCTTGATTAATAATAAGCTCTCCCATCATATCAACAAGATGATCAATTTTATGATTTGCCACTTTCATATATTCTTCATTTGCTGAAGAATTTTTTGTTGTTGAAACTTCTTTTTTAACATCCTTAAAAGGCTGAGAATTTCCTTTTAATTTTTGGATTATATCTTGCTGAAAAGACTTTAAAACTTCTTGCCCGGATGAATCTGTAACCGTCTCTTCCAAAACTTTTTCAGATTTTTCTCCCGAAGACTCATTTTCTTCTTTATTAGTTGACGCCTCAAAAACAATTGTATTAATTTCTTCCATTTCACCATATTTTTTTTCTGATCCTTTGGAAGGTTCTTCCTTTGCCTTTTCTTCTATTTCAGAAATTTCTTTTGCAAAAGCTCCTAACCCTGTTTCTTCTTTAACAGATTCAGTATTTTCAGATTTTTCACAATATATTTCTGCTTGAATTTGAGATTCTTCGACTTTTGCCAATTCTTCTAAAACAACTAAAAGATTTTCTATATTATTAATTAAATCTTTATCTTTAAATGCTTCGATACTTTCACAAAGCTGTTTAATATAATCTGAAGCTTTTAAAATTGCGTCAATAATTTCTGTATTTACATTTAATTCTCCCTTACGGCAATAATCCATAAGGGTTTCAGTTTTATGAGCAACTTCTTGTATTATTATATGTTCGACAAAACCGGATAGCCCTTTTAAAGTGTGAAAAGCTCTAAACATAGTATGGATAATATCAGTATTTTCAGGATTTTTCTCTAAAGACATAGCACTTGTTTCAATTTCCTCAAGATGCTCAAAAGCTTCTACAATAAAATCGTCCCAAAAATCTTTTTCTATATTTATTTCTTGAAATTTTCCCATTATTTTTATTCCAAACTATAAGCTATACCAAACTTTTCACCATTAACCTTAAAAAATAATTTCTTTGAAGGAACTTTGCTGATTGCTCCAAACATATCTTCACCCGATATATATGTTGGATTTGAAGAGAAAAGAACATAATTTTTTTCACCACTGGACAGATTAAACGCAGTTTCTACTCTAATTTTATGTGTAAATCGCTTACAAAATTCCGAATAAAAATCTACAAGCGCGGATTTGGCAAATATATCAATACGTTCTATTTTTTCTGATCCCATTAATTTTCCGGCAATTTCTTTGGCTGTTTTGTCTGTATAGCCAAACATTATATTACCTTCCATATCTCCAGATATCCCAATTAAAGTATTAACTTCTTCTGTTGAATTTAAAGTACTTGACGGAACTTCACACATAAACTTATGATTTATTCCCATATATGAAAATAAATCTTCAAAAACCTGAACAAATATATCATTCAAATTAAAAGTCGTCATAAGTACTTTCGCTAAATCCCATATCAACAATGAATTTTCCTAATGAGCAGTCATAAAATGCTTTCATTGATGATACATTAGGTGTTACAACTTCCAAATCTTTCGCAGAGAATATTGCCGGAGGGCTGATCCAAATTTCTCTCTTCCCAAAGGCATTATTTATATGTGTAGCAGCTCTGCCACAGAACATATTTGCAAATTCAGCCAGATAAACATGCAAATCATCTTCCTGATCAAGCGGGTCACCAAAATTCATTGCTTCGGCTATGTTTTTTCCATATTCAACTGAAGTATTCAATAATATTCTTCCGTTAGTATTTCCAGAAAGCCCTATAATAATAACTAAAGATAATTTATCTTCAGGCTGAATGCCAAACTCTCCATTATTTACAATGGATTCACCCGTAACTTCAAGCATTACTTCTTCAAATGACTGTTTTGCTAAATTAAATAAAACATCGAATTTATTTTCTAAAACTTCTGCATTACTTTCTAAAACTTCTGCATTATTTTCCAAAATAAGCCTCCTATTCAAAAACTTCTGATAACTTTGCTTGCAATACTTCAGGTCTAAATGGCTTTGTCATAAAATATTTAATACCTATTTCTCGAGCCTGATTTAATAAAGTTTCATCACCCATTGCCGAAAGCATTATTATTTTAGCATTAGGATTTATTTCAAAAAGCCTTTTCGCCGTTTCTAAACCATCCATAACCGGCATTGTTACATCTAAAGTTATAACGTCTGCGCGAGTTTCAATGTATTTATCTACGCCTAATTGTCCATCAAGAGCATTTCCTACTACTTCCCATTCTGTACCTTCAAGAGCTTTACTTACTGCTTTAAATACAAACGGTGAATCATCAATTACTAAGACCTTTTTACCCATTTCAATTTTCTCCACTTACATTATATCATAATTACACTTGAGGCAAATACTTTACTTAAACTAGATTACTTCAAGTGTTTCTTTATTAATTTAAAATATCTTTCCCTGCATTTTTCCAGCGAACATGAACTCACTGTCTGGCAAAGCACATAAGAAAAAATATTATGCAACTCTTTATTATTTGATTGAAAATTTAAGGCAATTGTTAAGCTATTTTTAGCACCTTCAATATCTTTCATAATTAATTGAACTAAACCTAAAAGTTGATAAGCCTCAATATCTTCAGAGTTTAAAGCTATAGCTTTTTGACAATTTTCAAATGTTTTTTCTATATCTCCACACACCGCCGAAACTTTTGCAAATGAAGTATGAAATTCAGACGGTAAATCACTACGCTCAGCTAGTTTCGTATATTCATCCATTATTTTTTGGCATTCTTCCTCATCTTCCATATTTGCTAATTTACTTTTGCATTTTATAATATCAAACAATATTTGAGTGTTATCGGGCACAATTTCATTAGCTTTTTCTAATACTTCAAGGGCTTTATTAAAATCTTCTTTCTCACAATATATATTACTAATATTCAAATAACATTCCGGATTTTTAGAATTTTCAATTATTGCCTTATTGTATTTTTCTAAAGCACTATCATAGTTTTTTTCAGCTTGTAAGATTTCTGCAAGCTTAAAAAGCGCATCAAAATTTTTGGGTGAAGTTTTTAAAATCTGCTCAAAGCACTCCTTTGCTTTTTCATATTCACCTAAATTTAGTTGGGCAACACCTAAATTATACTTTGCATCAGGAATATCCTTAATTTTTGACAATATTTTTTTTGCTTTAACATAATCTCCTGTTTCAAAAGCTTTAATTCCTTCTTTATAAGCTTTTTCACCAGAACTTTTATTTCCTTTGAAAAACCAAATCCAAACGAATAGCCATAAAATAGAAAATGAAATTAAAATAATAAAAACTGAACCTATCAAATACAACCTAACCTTTCTTCAGGAGAAATAATTTTAGTTATTTTTAATCCAAAATTATCATCAACAGCGACTATTTGTGCATAAGCAAATTCAACATCGTTTGCAAAAACTTTTATATCAGCATTGTTTTGTGTATCTAATTCAATAACAGAACCTCTAACAAGCTCCAGTGCATATTTAATAGGAACTCTGGTTCTTCCCAACTCTGCTGTTATATGAATTTTTACATCTGACAAACAATTAATATCAAGAGATGAAGGTTCATTTTTTCTTGAAACAGAACTTGATTTTGAAAAATCTAAATCCTTCATCAAGTTTTCAACGGCATATTCACTTAGTAAAAATTCTACTTTATATTCCTTATCTTTATTTAAAGTCAAAATGTTACTAATTAAAAAATCAAGAGATACTCCATCCGAATTTACTTCATATTCAGGCATTTCTTTTAATAACAATTGCGGATCAGCGCTAAAAACAAAATCCTGATTATAAAAATATTTAAAACTGCTCTCTACATCTTTAAAAACTTTGGTTAATATCTTTGAAACAGAATTGGTCTCAAGTTCAGATAAATTACCTTTATAAGTATTTTGCCCGTTTCCACCGGTCAAAATATCAGCAATATCTGCTATCAATTCCTCAGGAATTAATGCAACTACACTACCTTGACGATTCCCTGTAGCATAATCTATTTTATAAATAGCTTTATTATTTTTTAAATCCTCAGCATCTTGTATTTTAGACGAAGATTTAAATTGGAATTGAATTTTTTTACACACATCATTGTCCAAATTATTGTTGAGTGTTTTTGTAATTGACTCGGTAAAAATTTGGAAAAATTCATTTAAAATATCTTGATTTTGACTACTCATTCACTTTCTCTCATTATTTTTATAAATTTATGCAGAACAAAAATATTAAATTTGTTTCCGCCTAACTGTAACATTTTTTCTAAAGTTTTTTGCTTAGAATTGCCTTCAGATAACCTCTTTTCATAATAATTTGTGATTGCAACTATATGATAATAAGGAATTTTAGAGTCTAAAGAAAAAGTATTACTATCATAATTGTTTATGCAAAACTTAACTGCTTCAGATATTTTTTCAGACATACCTTTTTCATTTAAAACAATTTCATAACTTTTAAGTGCTTTTCTTTTATCGAACCCTTTTTTATTTAAATCTTCCATTTTAAATTTGCTTATTCCTATATTACAATAATAGGCTGCTTGTTTAAGTTCTTCAAGTTCATTTTTAGTAAAGTTCAAAATTTCCCCGATTTTAACAGAATAATCAGCAATTCTTGAAGCTTGTTTTTCATCAAATGCCAAAAAGTTTTCTACTTGTTCACTTGATTGAACCTCTTTATTAACATTAACAATATTCACAGAAGCAGTTTCGCCATCAAATTTTTCATTAATTATTGTATAATCTGTTTTTTCTAGCTCACTACGAACCAGATCCGGTGACGGTTCTTTGATATCATATGATACTTCTTCTTTTTCAATCTCTTCTAACTCAATTTTATGCGGAGTTTTTTGTAAATTTTCTTCTGAAAATTTTTCTGAATTAACAATGCTTAATTTTTTTGCAATTTTTTCAGTACTTTCTATTTCTTGCAAAACTTCCGGCTCTTTAGTTTCTTCTTTTTCTTTCAAAGCCTCTTCGATATAAATATCCCTAAAATATAACTTTAAAATTACACTCGGGGTAATTTTTTCTCCGGTAAAAAATAAAACTTTTCTATCCGCTGTCATTACATCAGCCTCGAAAATTTCCTTATTTAATAAATCCAGTGAGCAAATTTTAATCATATTTCCAATCATAAATTAAGCAAAGCAATATCCGCTTATTATTGCATTATTACAATTATAAGTCAAATATTATACATATCTTTAAACTAACTATTTAGGCTTACTTTCCCTCTTCTGAAAGGAAAACGTGAAGCTGATTTTCAAACTGTTCTACAGCATTATCCAACACTTTTTGTAAAGCTTCCAATGAATCATAAATTTTAGTTGCTTCATCCTTTGACCTATTAGCAAGTTCCCTAACCTCTTTTGCTACAATATCAAACCCCGCTCCTGCATTACCGGCATGTGCAGCTTCTATTGACGCATTTATTGATAATAAGGATGTTTGGAAAGATATTCCTTCAATAGCTTTTACTATAGGTTCAAACTTTGCTAACAATTTTTCCGAGTTAAATTCTTCAACTATTAGTTTTTGGAATTCTGTTACCGCTTCTTTCCTTTTTTCAGAATTTATTTCTAACAACTTTTGTTGATAGTAATGGCAATTTTGAGGTTTATTTAAACCATTATATATAGCAATAGCCATGTCTTCACAATTGCCATATCCACAAGAAGAGCAATTTTTAAAATCCTCAGGAACTTCTTTTAACATCGATTTGTAAATCTCGTCAAGATTTTTTTTAGGTATGTTTGAAAGCGAACTATGACTTGAACGATTTACATAACTTCTATTATAAAGTCCCGGTTTCCAATATTCTTCTATATAATCTTTTATTCTCTCTTGTATAAGTTGATCTTTTTCAACTTCTGACATATCAGAAATCACATTATCATGAAGATATCTGTTTTGCATAAGATCTCTTCTTCTATTTATTAAACTTTCTAATTCATCCATAGAACATTCTTTACAGTCTGTACCCGTTCCGCCGTTACATCCTTTCTCACAGTTTAGACAGTCAATAACAAGAGGAGCTTTCAAGCTTACTATATCTTTTTCTAGATGATCTAAATATTCATAAATTGTATGAGGTCCTTCGATTTTACGGATTTTAGAACGGATTCCATGAGCCCACCTGTCAGCAGTTTCCATTAAACCGCCGGGAGTTGAAAACAATACAGCTCTTTCCGCAGGAGGATTGTCATAATCTGCTCTTTCATATTGCTCTAGAGATACGCCGTTTCTTTTTAAATATTCAGAAAGATTTGTCATTGTAACATTATAATCTCCGTAGCCTGTTTCCTGAAACTCCCTTTTCTTTGCAATACAAGGTGAAAGGACAGCTACATTATGGTCTCTATATTGAGGATAGAACTCTTTAATCATTTTTATGGCATGTAACATAGGACTATCAGCCGGGGCAAGATATTCAAGCAACTCTGGCTTATAAAGCTCTATGTAAGAAACAATTGCGGGACATGGCTGGGCTATGACTGTTTTAGGATTATTTTTTTCAACATGATCAAGATAACTTTTTATTGTAAGCTCTGCTCCAAAACTTACATCGAAATTTGCACTAACACCCTGTTGCTTCAACCAACCGTTTAAATTTAAATAAGTTGTCGGAAAAGATGCAGCTATAGCAGGTGCAACAATCGTTACCATAGGTATTCCATGCTTTAAATCTGCAAAGAATTTTTCTGTATCATCAACTATTGTTCTTGCACCCCAAGTGCAAGCTATTAAACATTGCCCACACCCTATACATAAATCATCATTAATCTCTACATGACTACCACTACCATCATTACAAAATTTTGAAGGGCACACGGAAATACAAGCATGACAATTTTGACATTTATCCGAGTCCACATTAATAACTTTAGCTAAACCCATACGTTATCTCCTATAAAAAAATTAAAGTAAAGTAATATAATATAATTTTATCATTCAAATCTAAAAAAGGCAAATTATATAATACAATTTTTTTTAAAGAATATCTGGGTTTTACAATGCATTTTTTCAAAAGTATAACCTACTAATCAAATTTATTATAAGTTAGCAAAGGGATCATATTTTTTATGATAGTTTTTCTTTCTGAAAAGCCTCTCGTTTTTCTTTTTAGTTTTGTCGGAAACTTTGCGATAAGCATTATCAACAGAAATTTTCGCAACGGGTTTTCTGTTTTTTCTGTCATAAAAAGTTAACCAAAATCTACGTTTAATATTATCTACGGAGAAAGAAATTCTGCCTGCAACTCTATCCCCCGGTTTAACTTGCTGAAACATTAATGTTGTATCTCCGAATACTGACGGATGAAAAACTGAATTATAATCATTTATAAGTGCTAAATCAAAACTCGAAAAAGTGAATTTACTCATATTGGTTATAGATAAAGAAAGTGTAATTGTATTTAATTCACCAAAAGGATCTTTTTCATATACTATATTATTGATTTTAACTTCCAGACCATTACAGCGCATTTCATGCTGTAAAAGTGCTGTTTCTTTATAAACAGGCAAAGGAACTGAAGTATTAATTTTAACTCTGATTTCATCTCCGGGTGCAATTAAAACATCTTTACCTTTTCTATATAATGATGCGCAAAGTCCTATTGTTCCTCCTATTGCGGCACCTCCTGCTACAGTATATCCCTGAGAGGCAATGGCTGCCTCTATCCCTAGCATATTAAGCGCTACAATTCCTCCTACCACTCCGCCTACTGCCGTATATCCCAAATCTGTAGCTATTATTTTAGAAGTTGATTTAAGGGGGTGTAATTTTGTAGACATTTTGCCTTCAATAGGTATTTCTCTGCCATCCGGCGTTATCAAATAATCAAAATCTAAATCAAGAGAACCGTCTCTGCCTAATCTTCTTGCGCCTCTGCATTCTCTTATTTTACCATGGGCAACTGTTCCTGTTGGAATTATTACCCCTGATTCACCGGTTACATCACTTGTAACTTCAGCAAAAAATTCATCTCCTTCTTGAGAATAGCTTCCGTCTAAAACCTGCGAAACTGTCATTTTTAAAACATCTTTTTTATTAAGAGCTTCTATTTTTCCGGTAAAAAGTTCACTTTTTTCCTGTTTTTTATCTATTTTTTCTGCATGTCCCTTAAAAATTTCGCCAGTTGTTGCACAAAATGCAATACTTGATAAATTACTCATAAAGTAAATAAGTATAAGTGCTTTAGCAACAATCTTCTTATACATTCCAAATCTCCCCTTTTTTATTATACTACAATTTACGAATATTTCAAATTAAAAGAACTAAAAAAATTAGGTGATTTTGCTTCGCAAAATCACCTAATTTTAACCAAAAATTGTTTACATTACATATAATCTAAAAGTGTAACTTGCGATAACATTTGAGAAGTTACAGAATAAGTTGCCTGCAAAGCATTTTCTGCAGTCGCCAAATCTGTTAAAACTTCTGTTAAATCAGCATCTTGAAGATTTGATTTATAATTTGTTAAGTTAATTAATGTGTTATCAATTGTATCACTTGTCATTTCAAACCTATTTGAAACAGCTGCTAATTCTGTCCTTGTTTTTGTTACAGTATCTAAATCCGTACCTAAATTATCTATACAAGTACTTATCGTTGCTTTATCAGGTGGAATACTGCCAAGTGCAGCACTAAGTGTTCCTAAGGTATAAAATAATCCTGAACCAGTTGCAGGGGCTACTGGAGAAGTTGTTGCCGGAGTATAAGAGCCAAAAAGATCACTTCCTCTTACATTTATAGCTACAGAAACTCCATCAGAAATGTTCGCATATCTTTCATATTCACTTGATGTTGTTCCATTATAAGAGATTACACCTGTGGATGAATTTTTTGTGTATGTTTCCGTTAAAGTTGCTGCACCTGAAAATACATATTTTCCATTAAATTTAGTATTTGCTATATCAACTACGCTTTCAATAATCTGATCTATTTGAGATTTTATATTTGCTAAATCTTCATCATTATAAGTTCCGTTTGCAGCTTGAGTTGCATAATCACTGGAAGTTTGTATTAAATCTGTTAATGCTTCTAATTTACTATCTACAGAATTCAATTCACTTTCTGCATTAGACATATTATCTAAATATCTTTTTAATTTGTCTATTTCCGCAGTTATATTTAATATAGACTTTGTTGCAGAAGGATTATCCGAAGGTTTATCAACTTTTAAACCGGATGAAGCTGTTTTTGTAAGTTCATTGTAACGTGATTCAGCTCCCATAATATAGTCTAACATCGTATTAGACATCTGCAGTGTTGTTATCCTTGACATGCCCATTTCATCACCTCATTTATTCACCTAAATGTATTAAGTCTCCTAAAAGACTGCTGCAAACGCTAAAAACTCTTGCGGCAGCCCCATAGGCTTGTTGATATTTTATTAAATCTCCGAGTTCTTGATCTAAACTAACGCCGGTTTCAGATTGAAGTCTTGATTCCACTTGTTTAAGAACTACATTTTGCGTTTCCAGACTGCTGTCAATGCTTGAAACATCGGTCCCTATGCTGGAAACCACAGTTGCAAGATAGCCTTCAAAGGACTGATTTTCTAAACCGCTATAAGTTTCATTCCTTGAATCAGAAACCAGCATAATATTTTGATTATTTCCTGTCGCAGTAGTATCAGAAGGATCAGTTACTCTGGCAGCAGCAATCAAATACAAATTATTAAGAATCTCAGAATTTACTGAAATATTTCCGGCATCTATATCAGTTATTCCTGGAGGAATAGAATTATTGTTTAAAAATAAAGGTGTTGTTGAAACAGCTAATTGGGAATAATCATTGGTTAAGCACATTGGAGTAGTTCCCCCAATAACTTCTGTTTGTATTCTATTTAATTCTTCAGCAAAAGATTTGGCTAATGTATTTACCTCTTCTATAACATTAGTTATGGTAAAACTGGTACTGCTGGAATCTCCACAAATACTCAAAATGGCTCCCATTGAACCTGAATTTATTTTCTCATTTACATCTGCATATATCACAGTTTTATTTTTATCTACAATATTTATAACAGCGGGTTGATTTGCAGTACCTGTTTCAACATTAAGGTAACCTTTTACAACAGTTCCGCTAACTAAATCATAGTTCCCTAATGATACATCCATTGTTCCATTATCATTGAGTTTTGTATTTATAGGAATATATGAAGAAAGTTTTTCAAGTATTGCGTCTCTTTTATCAAGCAAAGAAGATGAAGACGTATCCGTCGAATTTGTTTTGATTATATTTATATTAACTTCAGCAAGCTGCTCCAATAAATTATTTACTTCACCTGCTTGTGTTCCAATTTCAGAAGAATCTACCGAATTAACGAGATTATAATCTCCCACTAATGATTCTTTAAGACCGTTTAAGCTCTTGTGTATATTATTAAAAACTGAACAAACATTTTCAGCACAAGACGCATAATTTTGTCTCAAAGTTATATCAGTTGGAGAATCTGCTAATGCAGCTGCAGCATCATAAAAATTCGAAAGAGCATCAGTAAGTCCTGTATCGTTTAATTCATTCATTAAATCCTCTACATTGGATGCAATAGAAGAATATTCTTCCAAATAAGAGTAAGATGAATTTTCTGTTCTATAATAACTTTCCAAATATTCATTAGCATAACGTTTAATTTCTGATATTTGAACACCGCTTAAAGTATTTACTTCTGCAACAGCACTGCCAGTTAATTTTGTATAATTAATTGCCTCGGCCATATTTACTCTTAACTTTGAATAATTTTCATTGTCAACATTTGCAATATTATTTGCAATAACTGAAATAGCAGCCTGATTAACAGCTAATGCCTGCTGTGCTATTCCCATACTTGATACTAATGACATATTAATTCTCCATAATTTTTATAGCTAGGCTTCTTCTACTACTGAGCTGAGTAAACTTTTATCCATTTCAGTATTTTGACCTTTTTTGTTGTATTGTTTTGAATGCGGCAAAACAACTCCTGCAATTATATCAAGAGTTTTACCCACCATAATAAGACCATGTTTTACTAAGGTTATAATGGTCTTTTCCTGCAAAGCAAGGGATTTTGAAATAATTTTCAGCTTACTTTGCTGAGATATTATTTTGTCTGCAAGATCATTATTTGAATTTTTTGCTTTTTCTATTACTTCAGATAAAGTAATATCTTCATTGCCTAAATACTTGGCAACTTCTTTCCTTTTTTGAGTTACCTCTTTTATAATTTCGGCCTTATCTATAATCTGAGCGTCAATATCCCAAAGAGCATCATTTTTTCCCTGTACCAAAATAGACTGTTTTATTTTGTACAGCTCTCCAAGTGCCTCATAGGCTTGAATTTCTTCATCAACTACTTCTTTAAATTTTATTAGCATATCATCCATGATATTCTCCTAAAATGATTTTAAGCAACCTTTTCCGTGGTACATGTTAAAATGTAGTATTTGAATATTATGCCACTTTTTAAGGTTTCTTTCTACATTTTTATTTTTTTGTTATAACATTTTTTAACAAATACTTATATTATGTAATCCGCTATAACGCTCCTTCCATACGTAAGCCCGTATTGTATATCATCATTTGATAAATTTTCTTCTCCGACATTTTTTGCTACCTGCATTATTTCATCTATATTTTGATCTTCCAGAATATTTTTATCATTAATATCAATTCCGTCAGATGTTTCGGGAATTACGTTTTCTTGTACTTTCTCAGAACCCTTAAATGCATTAACTGCATTTAGCATTTGTAGAGGATTTATACTTGATGTTCCAATTGCATTAACCATTTTTATTCCTATCTTGACTTATTCTTTTACATATTTTTCCATTTGCTCGTAAATCTGCTTTGCAAATCCGAATGTTGAATTTGGTTTGCTTGCCAAATCTCTGCCCAATTCGTTATACATATAGGATTTAAATTTTTCATAATAAGAATTTTCTTTGCCAAAAATTCCGCCTTCTCTGTCAACAGTTTTATCCATCAATGAAAACATTTTTGCAATAAAAATACCTTCAAATTCTTTTGCGACTTTTTTTAATTCGTCTTTACCGGACTTTGATTCTTTAATACGATTAAGAATTTCTTGTTGTCCGTCTGTTCTTTCCGGTAATACTGGAACGTAATTTGTTGGACTTATTAAACTCATTTTACATTATATTCCTTATATTAGTATCCTCTGTTTAAATTATAATAAGCTCTGCTTGCAGACTTCCCGACCTTTTCAAAGCTTGCAAAATTGAAATTAAATCAATTGGTGTTACACCTATTGAATTCAAAGCCCTGACAAGATCGTTTAAATTACTATTCGCAGGCATAGCAATTACGTTGCCGGGAGTTTTATTAACTGATATTGTTGAATTTGAAAAACCAACCGTTGAACCCTGAGCAAAAGAATTTGGTTGAGAAACCTCATTAGATGTTGTAACAGTAACTGTTAAATTACCATGAGCAACTGCTGCTGGAAGAAGTTTAACATCTGCACCTATTACGACCGTTCCTGTTCTTTCGTTAATGACTACTCTTGCTTTTTCTGTTGTCGGTCTTACATTTAAATTTTCAAGTATTGATAAAAATTTTACTCTGTTATTAAGAAATTGTTCAGGTATCTCTACCTGAATACTGTTTCCGTCAATTGCTTTAGCAGGGGAAACAAGCTCGGTAATAATTTGTGCTATTCTGGAAACTAATGTGTAATCAGATTCATCAATTGACAATGTAACAGAAGTTTCATCACCTATATCAGTTATCATATCACGTTCCATAATTGCACCGCCGGGAATTCTTCCTGTTGTTGTAATTGCTGTTCTTGTAGAACTTCCATCTGCAGAAGCATTTATACCTCCTACAGAAAGCGGGCCTTGAGCTACTGCAACAGCTTCTCCGTTCGGTGCTTTAAGTATGGTTTGAACTAAAACACCGCCCTCCAAGCTCTTACAATCAGCTAAAGTTGAAACTGTTACATCTATTTTATCCCCGTTTTTTGCAAAAGGCGGAACTGTTGCTGTTACTATAACTGCAGCGGTTGAACCTTTTTGAATATAGTTTTCCTGATCAATAATTGTCCCCAAATTCATTAACAGCATTTTACTTGTTATCTGAGTTGAACGAGAGTTATCACCGGTTTTAGGAAGCCCTACAACCACCCCGTATCCTACAATCTGGTTATCTCTGACTCCTTTTACATGAGCAATATCTTTAATTCTGACCGTTGAATTTATTGCACTTACAGGCAAAATATTTATAACCAAGCTAATTATTAAAAATATTGGTATTAAATTTTTAATTTTTTTCATATTGTTAAGTTTTCCTCTCTTTAGAACAAGTATTTAATAAATCTGTTAATTATACCTTCATTTCCGTTTCTTGAAATAGATCCTCTGCCTGACATAGCAAATTGAAGATTAGCGACATATTTAGAGTAAATTTGTCCGGTTGAAGTTATCCAACGAGGGTCTACAACACCTGTTACAATCAAATCTAAACGTTCATTTGCATTTACAAGAGTCTTTTTACCCTGAACAACTAAATTACCGTTTGGCATTTGCTGTACAACCTGAACGGCAATAGTATCTCCAAATGTTATTTTACTTGATGTATCAGCAGAATTTGATACATCATTTGATCCGCCAAATGTACCTAAATGATCATTTATAAGGTGACGACCAAGAATTGTATTAAAAAAAGCACTAAAACCATCTCGTGTAGATGATTCTTTACTTGAATTATAAGTTAATTTATTGCTAACTGTGAGAGTTTCGCTCATTATTATAGAAATCAAATCACCGACAGAGCGTGCCTGAACCCCGCCAAACAAAGATTTTGGAACAGGAGCATAAGTTTGTGACGCTCCGAGAGTGAATAAAGATTCTGCATTTGCGCATAATCCTGTCAACATTAAAACTAAAATTATTAAACTCTTTTTAACTAAGTTATTTATCATATTTTCACCAGTACTTTATTTTCACCTATAATTTTACCTTTATAAATTCTGTTATAATTTTTATTCATTATACAAATAGTTTCGCCGATTATTCCATCTGAAAGAGCTTTTGCCTCTGTTGATATCGTTAAATTATTGGTATTAAAAAATACTGTTACGATTGAATTTCTTAATATATCCGGTTTTAATTTAACAAATCTTTTATCAATGATTTCACCTATTCTAAAAAACTTTTTTGCTATAATTTCTTTGCTTATTGAATCAGGAGTTAAAGCGTTTTCCAGATTATTTGACACTTCTCTTTTCTCTATTTTTACAACATTAAAATTTATAGCTCTTTCTCTGTTTATCGGACAAGAGGCCACTAAAACTTTTTGATAAGCTTTTATAACAACAGGAGCATTAAAAGTTTTTACAGGCTTATTATCAACGTAAATTGTAACTTTTTCTAAATCTCTGGGGAGAAATTTACCTGCAGAAGGTTCTACCAAAAAAGAAATTTGACCGTCAGGCAAATTTAAATCTTTAAATGGAAGTGCAACAACTTGCACTTTAAGTTGTGCATCCGTATAATCTTTATAATTTTTAACCACTTGTTTTGCAATTTCAGATTTAACCTGATTATCTTCTAAAATAACGGCATCAGCCTTTATTGAACTAAAGGCTAAAATCATTATTAAAAGTAATCCAAATATTTTCTTCATATTATTGAACCATCTGATTAGTCTGTCTTAATATATCACTTGCAGAGCTTATCAATTTAGAATTTGCTTCGAAAGCTCTTTCTGCCTTGATAAGTCCAATTAACTCCTCAACAACCTGAACATTGGAACCTTCCAAAAATCTTTGTTGTAATGTTCCCATACCGTTTTGTCCCGGAGTATCTTGAATAGGGTTACCTGATGCTGATGTTTCTATGTACATATTATGTCCTACGGCTAAAAGTCCTGAGGGATTTTGAAATCTTACCAGTTGAATTGTACCTACTATAGTTTGAGTCGTATCGCTTCCGGTTGAAACAGAAACGTTACCGTCTTCTGTGATATCAATTTCTGTAGCATCCTGCGGAATTGCTATTTGAGGTTGAATTAAAAGACCATCAGCGGTACATATTTGTCCGTTAGAATCAATTTCAAAAGATCCGTCTCTGGTATAAGCCAAAGTCCCGTCACTTCTCATAACCTGAAAGAAACCTTCACCTTGAATTGCAACATCTAAATTTCTATCTGTAGAAACTGCTGTACCCTGACCAAAAACTCTTGTAGTCGCAGAAGTTTTTACCCCAAGTCCGTATTCAATCCCAACGGGTTGAAAAGTTCCCTGATTAATCATAGCCCCGGGTGTTCTTACAACCTGACTTAACATATCCTGAAATTCAACACGGGATTTTTTAAACCCGGTCGTATTAACATTTGCGATGTTATTTGAAATGACATCCAAATAATTTTGTTGTCCTATCATTCCTGTTGCTGCTGTTGATAAAGCTCTTAACATCTATTTCCTCCCGTTTATTCTTTAAAGTCTTCCGACTCTCATAACTGTTGAAAGTAAATCACTATCTTCTTTAACTATTTTAGATAATGTTTCATAATTTCTTGATGTACTGATTGTCTTAATCATTTCATTAACCACATTTGCATTTGACATTTCCAGAGAACCCTGCTGAATTAAATATTTCTCAGCTTTTAACTCAGGATTTGAAGCAATATCTATTGGTTTAAATTTAGCTCCTCCAACACAAATCATGTCTTCTTTATTCGAAAAATCATAAAGCCCGACAGTTTGCATGGAAATTCTGCCCATATCGTTAGTAAGCTCAATCCTCCCATCTTCATTTATTATAATATCTTTTATTGAACGCATCACTACATCATTTGTATTAATTTTTATCACTTTTCCTTTATTATCGAGAACATAATCTCCATCTTTTGTTACCAGATTACCGTTGTTATTAAGTGTAAAAGATCCGTTACGGGTATATGATATTTCTCCATCTTTTGATTGAATTTTGAAAAAACCGTCACCTTCGATTGCTAAATCAAAAACATTTTCTGTTTTATCTAAAACTCCCTGAGAAAAATCATAAATAAGCTTTTGAACCTGACTTCCAATACTTAATTCTCCAACATCTTTGATTTCACCTGTTCCCGGAACCTTTTGCAAAATATTGGAATCATAAATATTTCTAAAAACCAAACTTTGCTTTTTGTACCCTACTGTATTTACATTCGCAACATTATTGGCTGTAGAATCATTTTGCTCTATCAAAGCCTGCATTCCGTTAGCTGCTGTTTGAAGTCCTCTTACTATCATTAAGCACCTCCTTTGTAACGGTTATAAATGCTCAAAACATTTTTGACATAACGCTGAGTTTCACCGTAAGGCGGAATACCGCCGTATTTTTTAACAGCTCCGCCTCCGGCGTTATACGCTGCTAAAGCAAGTTTTTTATTTCCACCGTAAGTTTTTAACAGATTGGAAAGCATTTTTGTTCCGCCCCTAACATTATCTTCAGCATCATAACGGTCTATAACACCTAAACTTTTGGCTGTTCCGGGCATTAACTGCATTAATCCGGCCGCTCCGCATCTTGAAGTTGCTTTTTCGTTAAAACCTGATTCCTGCTTTACAACCGCTCTTACAAAATCAGGGTCTAAATCGTTTTTCCGTGAATACGCTTCTATAAGTCCGTTTATCTCGTCTTTTGAAATATCTTCTCCGTTTTTTGAACGGATGGAAGAATCTAAAATACTTTGAAAATCCTTATCAGGCTTCTTTTCAAGCTCACCCGTCAGTTTTCTAAACTGCTGTTCAATAGAATTTATACGCTGTAATGTTACATCTAATCCGGTAATTTCCATAACTTTCCTCAAGCCTATATCCCCACATATACAATTTACAATATAAGAAAGGTTCCTAACATCAATCTTGAGATTAGAATATTTAAATCCGTCTAGACCATGTGGTTAATAAGTGAAAAATACCAATTGCTTAAGAGGGCACGGAAAATTCTAAAAATTCAAAAATTTGTAATTTTTCCGCATCCTCTAATTCAAATTTTTAATTAATACTTTTCAACATAGATACAATAAAAAAGTTGGGGTAAAACCCAAACCTACAGACTGTTAATTAAAAAAACCATTTTCTCGGAAGAAAATCTGTTCAAAATTATTGTCCAAAATATTTTCGAAACATCTTTAAATTCTACCGATATAGGCTCTATAAAAGTAAACATCCACCATCCTGATTTGGAATTTGTTTCACAGCAAGGGATTAAAACAGGAGAAAATGCAACCGATAAATCCTATTTAATGTTAACTGTTTCTGAGACGGGTACAGACCTTGCGGAAAACGATTTAGCTGTTATTTTTGAACCTTATGCACAATTAGACAGACCAAACAAGAAAAACATTGTTAAATACCTAAAAGGTGCTGTATGGATAGAATCAGAACCTATGCGGGAAACTGTTTAAATGTTATACTTCCTTCCGAGAAATTTATCGGCGGAAGTTAAGTTAAAATATGCGGATTTCTGAATCGAATCCTAATTAGAAACATAACCTGCAAGTATAAAGGTAAAATGATTTTTTAACATTTTATAAAAACTTGAAATAGGAGTATCGGAGGTTAGTTCTTCATAGGGTTTTTTAATAAACTCTTTATAGTCCGCCTTACGAACCCAAGAAGTTAAAAACTTTTCTATCTTTACTTTTCCATCCTTGTCAAATATGTCTTCTTCATAAATTTTTTTAATTTTATCAGCTTCTGTTATCTTAAAATCCCCAGAAATTATTTTTTCACAGTCTGGGTTTTCTTTTACAGCTCGTTTTAAAAGCTCATAAAAATCCTCCATAGTCAAATATTTAAACCTCTTATTTCCAAGTTCTCCTATTACGTCTGTTGCTTTAGCGACAGTGCCTTTAAAAGTTGGTCTTGTATTATTAACAGGCATAATTCTCATAACATTCATTATTTTCTCCTTTAATCTTTATACTACATTTGACAATTGCTTAAAACATGGTGAAAAAAAAATTTTGCTAGTTTAATTTTTTATCTAACTATCCTACCATATCCTATCTATTACTAAAACTGAATTTTTACAATTTAAACTCGCATTTACATTTCTTAATAACTCGATTTTTGGCGAAACTTTTGTTAAAATTTAATGAAGTATTGAAGTAAGCTGATTAAAAATACATGTCACCCTGAATTCATTTCAGGGTGACATAAGTGGACTTTTTCTGTAAGTTTATTTATTTATTGCAAAATAAATTTCTTTTAAGCGTTTTTTGCTGATATGTGTGTAAAGCTGAGTTGTTGAAACATCAGAATGACCTAAAAGTTCCTGTACAATCCTTAAGTCCGCTCCGTTTTCCAGCAAATGTGTTGCAAAGCTGTGTCTAAGCGTATGCGGAGAAATATTTTTGTGGATTTTCTTCCCCTGTTCATGAATAAAATTATATATGTCCTGACGGGTTAAAAATCTTCCGTTATCGGAAATTAAAAGATTTTTTGTATCGAGACAATGCTGTTTTAATAAAAAATCTCTGTGAATAAAATATTCCTGTAATGCTTCTTTTGCTTTCTGCCCCAATGGAACAAGTCTTTCTTTTGAACCCTTGCCGCTGCATCTCAGGTAACCTGCATTTAAATCGAGACCATTTGTTTTTAAATCTGCAAGCTCTGAAACCCGCAGTCCGCAACCATAAAGCAGTTCAATAATTAATCTTTGGGTTTTTGTCAAATCCTCTCTTAAAATATTTTCAATTTCCTGAATTGTCATGACTTTTGGTAATTTTTTAGGGATTTTCGGCTGTTCCAATGTTACTGTCGGGTTTTGAGAGCAAATTTCATTTGCACAAAGCCATTTAAAAAATCCCCTTAAAGATGCTATTTTCCTTATGACACTTGTTGCGCAATATTGCTTTTCTCTTAGCTCTCTGACATAAGAATTTATATGAATTCTTTGAATTTGAGTTAATTCCTCTGCTCCAAGATCTGAACAATGTTCTAAAAACGCGTTTAAGTCGCGTCTATAAGCATCAATAGTATTATTTGAAAGCCCCTTTTCAACTTCCAAATATTCTAAATATTCCGCTAAAATTTGAATACTCATGGAAAAATTATAACAGTTTCATTTGGTTTTTGTTAATTTTGTAACAATATTTCTATTTCTTGCAAAAAAATCTTTTTTCATGTTTTTATATATATAGATAAGGGATAATTATGGCTATAGATAATATAAAATTTAATATTTTTAGTAAATCTCCTGCGGTTCAAAGCTTTGGTCAAACTCAGACTATAGGCCACAATCCAGCTTCAGGCGGTTCATCTTCCGGCAAAGGGTTTTTTGCAGGAAATACCTATGGTATTAATGAAAATATAAAGACAGGCGATACTATTTTTATAGCTGCTCAATCAGGTAAACCTGCGGGTATTGGTCATTCTCAATGGATAGCTTAATCTAGCTTTTAAAAATTTTCCATTTTATTGCCTTGTTTTTTCTGAACCACGTTAACTGTCTTTTGGCATAACGTCTGGAGTTTTGTTTTATTTTTGAAACAGCTTCATCTAGAGAAATTTTGCCGTCAATATATTCCAAAATTTCCTGATAACCGATTGTATTAACAAAATTATTTATTCGGTCATGTTTAGCCAAAAGTTTTTTAGTTTCTTCAACTAAACCTTTTTCCACCATTTCATCAACTCTTTTGTTAATTCTTTCGTACAAATCCGCTCTATCCTGAAAATTAAGTCCAATCCATTCAACTTCGAATTCCGGTTCTTTTTTACCCGCGGCTTCAGAATGAGGCTTTTTAAGAGCTTTACAGACTTCAATGGCTCTTATTATTTTAACTTTATTATTAAAATGAATTTTCTTAGCGCTTACCGGATCCATTTTTTTTAACATTTCATGAAGTTCTTTTGTGTCAATACTTTCAAGCTGTTTTCTCAACTCATAATCAGGCTCAACTCTTGGTAAATCGAAATCTTCAAGTAAAAGTCTAAAATATAATCCTGTTCCGCCGACAATAATAGGTATTTTGGATTTTTGGCGAATTTTTTCTATTGCAATTTTAGCATCATCCAAAAAATTTGCAGCGGAATAATCGACTTCCGGTTCAACAATATCAATTAAATAATGTTTAATCCCTTGTCTTTCTTCGATTGCAGGTTTTGCTGCCGCAATATCAAAACCCTTATATACAAGTCTTGAATCAGCAGATATTATTTCTCCGTTAATCTCTTTTGCTTTTTGTATTGCAAAATTAGTTTTGCCGGATGCCGTAGGACCTACAATGGCTATTATTTTAGGCTTTTTGCCAATTTTCGCTGTCATAATACAAGAATATTAACACAACAACATATACAATAAAATAAAAATAAAGAATCATTGAAATAAAGTATACGATGGGATGTATTGTTGAAAAAGCGTTTATCAAAGAAACAATAAAATTAATTACTGAAATATATATAAAAAGGATGAGTGCCGGCAAAAAATTTCTAAAAGTAAAACCAAGAGCCTGAAAAAAAGAAACAAAAGGATTTTTATTATTTATAATAATTTGAGCCCCCCAAAACATTGTTATAAAAGAAAAAACAGAAGTAACAGTTAGAATTAAAAAATTCCAGACATTTAGTCTCGCCAACTGCTCAACAGAAAGTGACGCAATCAATGCTTTCATTGCTTTTGGAGAAGCTAGAGCCATTTTAAGTTCAACCGGATTTAAATTCACCTCTCCTATAAACTGCATACCTATTTTGTATCCTATAAAGGCTAACAATGCGATTAATCCAACGTATAAAATTAGAGCTCCTATAAAAGAGAAAAAATATTCTCCGATACCGACCGGAACTTCTTTTATTAGACCAAAAGATGCTTTTGCTTTTTCTTCGTCTGTCGGAAACTCTTTTTTATTAAGATCAATAGCTTTTTTAATCATAAAAAACCATCCGCCAAAAAACGCGCTTAACATAAATAAAATAATAATTAATAATAAAATAGCTAAAGAAAGGTTCTTAGGTGCATTGTGAACAAACTCAAGGTAAATACTCAACAAAAGAAGGAACAATACCAGAGGAGTTGTTAAGATTATGTTTTCATTAGTTATTTTAAATGCTTTAGCGAAGTATTTAATCATTTTTTGCCTCCGTTAATTCTTGGATATTATTTGCTGTATCACAGCAAGTATTACATTTATCCTCTTTGCGTTTTTTTCTCCGCATCAGATCGACAAAAGCTTCCAATCTCGTAATATAACCTGCTTTACCTGTTTGTTCATCCATAATAAGACTTAGGATAGGTATATTACAATTTTCTCTCATACTGGGGAAGATATTTTGTGACATAATTTCCGGCATGCAGGTAAAAGGGCTTATATGAATAATTCCGTCTTTACCTTTTTCATCAGCCCAAGCAACATCAGAAACACATTCCAGAGCATCACCGCCAATATCTCGCATAAGATAAGGTTTTGCCATTCTAAAAGCTCTTTGTAAATGAGTCTCACCCTTTCTGAAAATTTTTGGAATAATTGCATCCTTTAAAAAGCTGCTGACTGTAAGGCTTCTTCTTATTTGGACTCCCATTTTTCCAATTTCACGTTCAAGGTTCTGATTTGAAAAATAATCAAGCACAAGAAATATTTCACCGGTTAAATCAACATGCAGAATTTCTCTTTCTTTATCTATTTTTGTTTTGGCAATTTCTTCCAGAGCAAGTTTTTTTGCTTTTTTAAGTTCTTTTGTATTTTTTGCATCAAAAACATACTTTAACCCTTTTTTAAAATTTTTCTCAGCTTCGCCGAAGTTAATTTCCCTTGCGCGATAATAAGAAAGCGCCGTTTCTAAATCATCCAGAACAAAAATCGTTCTTATTGTCGCTAAGATGCCTCGGATAAATAAAATAGGATTATTTTTTCCGGTCAATTGCTTTGCAAAATTATACATTCCTTTTATTCCATCATATAAAGCCAGCTCAATATAATTTGCTTCGTAGCCTAAATCTTTAAGAGCGTTCTTAATACCGCTTCCGTATTCTCCCAACCTGCAAATTCCCGGAGAAGAAATCATTGCTACATAATCTGTTCCGCCTTCAATCGCTTCAATAAAATTGCCTAAAATAAGCTTATAAGGCAAACAAATAGCTTCCGGTGAATGTTTTGTGCCGAGCGAAAGAGTTTTCTTGTTAGTATAAGGAGGGATAAAAGGCTCAACATTAATTTTTCTGAGTCCTGCAGCCCAGGCAATATAAATCGTCCCCATGTGAGGAAACGCTATTTTTAGTTTTTTCTTTTGTTCTTTTGTTTTCATTATTTAAATTATCCCCAACTAATTATATCAAAAAAAATAACGTATAGTAAGTTATCCTCCGAGATAACTTAAACAATTTAAGAACTAAAATTAAAAACTAACTTTCTAACTCTTCCATCTTAAATCCGGCTTACGGGCAGCCAAAGTCTCATCAATTTTTTTAACAGACGCTTTTTGAGGCGAATTTAAAGCCTTTTGCGGGTTTTGTTCAATTTCTTTTGCAATCTTTAGCATAACGTCAACAAATTCATCAAGTCTTTGCTTATTTTCGGTTTCAGTAGGCTCAATCATCAAAGCCTCATGCACAATCAACGGAAAATAAACTGTGGGGGGATGAGTGTCTTCATCCATGAGTCTCTTTGCAATCCACAAAGTAGAAACACCCTGCTCTTTTTGCCTATCGCCGGATAAAACAAATTCATGCATGCAAGGGTAGTCATAAGGCAATTCATAGGCACCTTTTAATTTTTCTTTTAAATAATTAGCATTTAAAACCGCATCTTCGCTAACCGCTTTTAAATTTTTACCCATCATAAGAATATAAACGTAAGCTCTTACAAGAACACCAAAATTTCCGTAAAAAGCTTTGATTTTACCTATAGAATTTTTCAAATCATATTTTCTTGTATATTTACTTCCGTCAAAATCAATTACCGAAACAGGCAAGTAATCTTTTAATTTTTCAACAACTCCAATCGGTCCTGCACCAGGTCCTCCACCGCCATGGGGAGTTGAAAAAGTTTTATGCAAATTAACATGAACAACATCAAAACCCATTAATTTGGGATTGGTATACCCCATAATTGCGTTTAAATTTGCTCCGTCATAGTAAAGCAGTGAACCATTATCGTGCATTAACTTGGAAATTTCTAAAATATTTTCTTCAAAAAGTCCAAGAGTATTAGGATTTGTCATCATAATTGCAGCAACATTTTTATCCAGAACAG
This sequence comes from uncultured bacterium, assembly GCA_963839525.1. Lineage (GTDB taxonomy): Bacteria > Cyanobacteriota > Vampirovibrionia > Gastranaerophilales > Gastranaerophilaceae > CAWIVJ01. The sequence continues at coordinate 270,825 of CAWIVJ010000005.1, forward strand.
ATTTTAAAGCTTCAATATCAACTTGACCTTTTTCATTTGATTTAATCTCAATACATTCAAATCCGCACATATTTGCACTGGAAGGGTTTGTACCATGTGCAGAATCAGGAATTATAACTTTTTTTCTATTTTCACTTTTATCTTCAAAGTACTTTTTAATAATCATCATGCCTGCCAATTCTCCATGTGCTCCTGCAGCAGGTTGAAGCGAAATTGCATCCATGCCTGTTATCTCTTCCAGTGAATCTTGAAGTTTATACATTAATTCTAAAGCACCTTGTGAATCCTCATCACTTTGAAGCGGATGAAGGTTAGTAAAACCTTCTAAATTTGCAAGCAGTTCGTTTACTTTGGGGTTATATTTCATTGTACAAGAACCGAGAGGATAAAACCCTTTTTCTATACAAAAATTTTTATCAGAAAGTTCTTTATAATGTCTAAGTACCTCTAGTTCACTTACTTGAGGAAGATTTAAAGGGGTTTCTCTCAGAAAATTTTTATTAATAATATCCTTTTTTTCATTGTAATCAAAAATATTTATTCCATCAATATTATTGCTTTTTTCGAAAATTAATTTAGTCAAACCTTCTCCCCCATCTCTTTATTTAAAACTATACTTTTTTCCCAAGCTCTTTTTTGATTTTATTTAAACCTGATTGGATAATTCTGGAAATCCTTGAAGGTGAAATATTAAATTCTGCTGAAATTTCTTTCAACTTCTTGTCTTTAAAAAACTTACTTTCTATTAATTCCCTTTCTCTTTGGGGCAGTTTTTTAATAACTTCAAATATTTTACCTTTCAATTCAAGAAATTCTAATGATTCTTCAGGAGTTCTTCCTTCATCTTTTATTTGAGTAGGAGATTCTGAATCGGTCATTTCATCTATAGATAAAATTGTTTTATATACAGCTTCTCTTAACTCTTCTTGTCCTTCTTCATTTTTTTGGTATTTAAATGAATACCATTTATAACGTCTTCTTATTTCATTTCTAATTGCCCACTTAATTGCAGTTGACAAATAAGCATTATTAAATTGATCCGGCTCCGCATTTTTAAACAAATCATACAAAGCTTGAGTTCCGATATTAACCAACTCTAAATATTCGATTAAATGCCCAGATGTAAGTTTTTGATACTCAACTTTTGCAACTGTTTCAATTAATTCCTTATATTCTCTAAGATTAATTGCTTGTTTTGAACGCATAACCTATTAAAACTTTTTATACCCACTAAGTCATCTTATACTAAAAAAAAATAGATTACCAGACAATGTTATTTTTATTAACTTTTGTTATTGTAAATTTAAATATTAAAAACTTTAAAAGAGGAGATAATATGAGAATTTTATTTTGTACAGACGGTTCCGAAATTAGTTTAAATGCACTTTATAATGCTTCACAATTGATTAAAGAGGCTGTTGTTGATTTAATCTGTGTTATAGATTGGAGCTTTTTACCTTCATCAATTAACATAGATAATGGAACTTATTCAAAAGCTTACGAAAATATAGCAGAAAGTGTATTGAATTTTGCTGAAAAAACCCTTCAAGAAAAAGGGCTTACGCCCGGGAAGAAGGTAAAAAGTTTCGGCTCTCCTGCCGAAGGAATTTTGGAACAAATAGAATGTGAAGATTATGACCTAATTATAATGGGTTCTCATGGAAAAAGAGGTCTTCAAAAATGGCTCGGGTCTGTATCAAGGCAAGTTATCTCACATTCACAAGTTCCTGTTTTTGTAAGTAAAAAAAAGAATGAAAGCAAAAAAGTTCTTATTGCAGTAGATGGTTCGGAACAATCCCTTAGTGCAGTAAAGCATGCCGTTAAATTAGTCGATTTAACAGAAAAAAATGTTTCTATAATAAGTGTTAAAGAAAATCCTGAACTTTTGCCGATGGAAGCTTCTATGGACAAAAATTGGCTTGAATCAATAGAAAAACAACAAAAAATACATGCAACAAAAGCTATTAACAAAGCAAAAGTAGTACTGGAAAATATAAATATTCCTGTTCAAAATGAAATGATATTAACAGGAAGTCCGGCTCAAAAAATTATTGATTTTTCAGAGAAAGAGAAAATTGACTTAATTATAATGGGAGCACGAACAAAGAGCAATTTGTCAAAATTGCTTTTGGGTTCTGTCAGTAAAAGAGTCCTTGAAAATGCAGAAAGTGATGTTTTAATAATCAACAAATAAGAAAAAACTTAATCATCATAAACACCATGAGAAATTATTTGATTAGGACCTATTATTTGATTAACCAGATTGACTTTAATTTCGCAATGAGATGCAATTATGCAATTTTTAAGAATTAAATCATCATGAATTTCAACATCATCCCAAATAATACAATCTTTAAGTACAACATTTTTACCAATTATACAATCTTTTCCGATTGTATTAAGACCTAAAAATAATGCGCTTTTGGAAATATGGCTTTTATCCGCAATATAAAAACCTTTGGGCGTAGCTATTATATCAGAATGATTAATCTGATATAAATTGTTAAATAAATCTTTAGTTGATTGAATATATTGATGAATCGTTCCTATATCGCTCCAATACTCACTTACACAAAAAGTATTTATTTTAATTCCTTTTGATAAAAGGTCGGGAAAAACATTCTTGGCAAAATCATAAAAGGTATCAGCCGGAATATAATCAAAAATTTTGTAATTAAAAATATATATTCCTGTATTAATACAATCATTTTTTGCATCTTTTATTGCAGGTTTTTCTTGAAATTCAGTTACAAAATCATTATTATCAACTACAACAACACCAAAATTAGGAATTTCTTCAAGAGCAATTTTTTTAACTCCCATAGTAACAATCGCACCTGATTCTTTATGTTTTTTAATAGCTTCTTTTAAATCTACATTTGAAAGCCCGTCAGCTGATAACACTAAAAAATCTTCACCCTCTTCAAAGAAAAACTGGCATTTTTTAACTCCTCCTGCTGTTCCTGAAAGTTGTTCCTCGTGAATGTAGTTAAAATTTATACCCATTTTATTTTTCTCATAGCGTTCTATAATTTTTTCTGATTTATAATGAGTATTTGCGATAACATCTCTAACCTTTATTTCCAAAAGTCTTTCAAAAAGAATATCCATAATTGGACGATTGGCAATAGGAACAAGTGGCTTTGGAACATCCTGCGTAAGCGGATCTAATCTTGAACCTACTCCTGCCGCCATTATCATTGCTTTTTTAATCATTTTTTTAACCTATTTATAATCATACCTGATTTAGAAAATGAGAAAGGGATTTTTCTCTTCACCTTTCACGTTTCACTATTCACTTTTTACTATTCTTCCATAAAATATTAATTTTTTCAATTTTTTAGACTTTTTGTTAAAAATAATATAAAATTAAGGCATGAAAAGGTTTATGCCACTACTAAAAAAGAAAAAAGCACAGCAATTAGTTGAATTTTTACTGGTTGCTCCTTTTATGATTATAATTTTAGGGATATTAACAGAATATGCCTACGCATTAAATATTAACATGACTCTGACTCAAGGGTTAAAAACAGTAACTTCTTCAATATATGGTGATATTAAACCCGAGACAACGACAAGCGAAATAACAACACTTGTGACAACTAATCTCACCGACTACCTGAGTACAAGTAATATCCCTACAAATACTGAAAATAATATAAAAGTAAATTATTTTACCATCGGTGAAAATGCTGTTTTTATAGCAAGATATACATATTTTCCGGCATTTACTCTGCCTAATGTTTATTTTAAAATTATGCCCGATCAATTTGATTTCTTAGCCACATCTTCTGTTCCAAAAGCTTTTTTAGAAGAAAATGATTACAGTATGAGTGTTGATTCTCAAACCTTGGATAAAGTTTGGTCAAGTACAGCCGGTTTTTCCAGCCAGGATGATTTTAATGCTTCAAAAGAAGGTATTATGAAAGATACCACGGGACGAAGCAATATGCTTTTTTTAATCCCTACGACAGCAGCAGTTGGTTTAACAAAAGCCTATGCTCTTGTAGATTGGAACGGAAATACTCTAAAATCAGGTACTAATATTTATACTCTTAATACAGACAATGGAAATCTTTATGAATGTTCTTCCATGTCTTGTAATCCTGCAGATAAAACTTTTTTAGATTATATTAATCCCTCCTCTGGTCCATACTATAATGTTGTAATATTTGTTCATGACAATGAAGCTGATTTAGATACATTGAACACTAATTGGATTAAACCTCCAGGGACACAAGACCTTTCCGGAAAATCTGTTCAGGGAATTTTAAAAAGAACTTTGGCCTTAACTGATTTATCAGGCTTAAGTATAGGTAATTATGACAATATTGAGGTATCTTCGTATAATTTAAATGTATCAACCGGTAACTTTTATACAACAGAAGCGTTTGGCTCAATAATTTTTGTACATACTTCTGATGATGATATAAGCAAAATAAAAACAGGGAGTATTCCTTATAAAGATTATAATTTGGGAAGTTAGGTATAAATGAAAAAAAGAAAAGCAAGTTCACTGATTTATATAATATTTTTCTTGGTAATATTCTTGGCTTTTGCCGCCTTTGCAGTTGACGGAACAATTATTTTTACATACCGTTCAAAACTTCAAAACATAACTGAAATGACAGCACTTGCCGCAGCATCTGAATTTAATTATCCATCATACGTAACTTCTTCTGAAATTGAAACAAAAGCTCAAAACATTTTTAATCTTCTTAAACAAGACAGTTTAAAAACTGCTGGTATTACTGCTGTGGCTGATGCAACTACAAAGCCCAAAAAAATTACTATAACAACAAGTATGATTTCCGAACCTTTTTTCTTGGCATTTTTAGGTATTTCAGGTATAAAGTTGGAAGCCAAAGCCTCTGCAATAAGCGAAGAACTACCTATTACAGCTAATTACTCAGGTATAAACTGGGTTACGGCGAGTGCTGCTTACTTATCTGATATATTATCAAAAAATTTAAATTTAAATGATACCGCAATATTAGCGCCTTTAGGAGGTTTTGAATCAAAAATTTCTGAAGACGATATTGAAGCAGAAGGTTTTAAATCAGCATCAATAAGCTATTCCGGGACGAAAAAAAAAGGGGTGATTTTTAGTTTGATAAATTCTAATGAAAACCAACCTTTAAGTCTGGGACCCGGAGGCTTTATAACAATAAAACTGCCTGCTCCCATTATAGATAAACCCGGCGATGATTTATTTATTAAAGAAGCCGGTGATGCTCTTGAAGGCTATATGGTTTTTGCCGGTCTGGATAAAAACCCTGATAAACCTTATGTTGATGTAGATAATCAGGGAGAAGGTATTTCCTGGATTAACATAAGCAGCTCTGGAACACCTTTTGATTCCGCATTAGGCTCTCAGGCTCATCAAACTGCAAATACACAACTTTCTGTTTCCATTCAAGATAAATTCTATGGAAGTGGTTATTTTGATATTGGGAAAAGCGGAATTTCAATGGCTAAATATATAAGGATTATTGATGATAATCAGGAAAGCGGCTTTATTAACACCAATGGCACATACTATAAAACAATGCTGTACGGAGAGGCCTCTAGCGCAACTTCAGGTGCTGACATAGACAATGTTACGGTTTTAAACCACGTTAAATTGCAGTAATAATATTATTTAATTCTCTCCCGCAGATTCTTTTTTCTGTTTGTTTAAAAGAATCTGTAATTTTTCCATAATTTCATCGCCTTTTTGTTGCAAATCAGAAGCAACCGTATCAGCTTTTTTTTGTATTTCTTGAACCGTTTTGTCTGTTTTTTCAGCTATATCTTTTGATGTATCACATAAAAACTCTCTTGTTTCTTCACCTGATTGAGGAGCAAGAAGTACTCCGGCTATTGCACCAAGTGTTCCGCCTACTATAAAACCTGCTAAAAATCTACCTACTGACATATTTTTCTCCTTATTTTATTCTTTTAATTAACTAAAAAAATCACTCTGCATTATTAGAACATTTATTTCTTAACAAAAAATTTAATTGTATAGATTAAGCCTTTAATAAAGTTTTTTATAACCCCCCCCGACATTTTTTTTACTCTGGTAAAAATTAAATTTCCGGTACCTAAAACAGTTTCAAAAAGTTTTGCAATACTATCAACTTTTTCGTCAGCACTTTTAGCTATAGCATTTATACTTTTTAGCGCTTGATTAAATTCTTTTAAGGTGGGTTCTATTTCAGATTTGATGATTGAAGTCGTATCATCTACATTCTTGGTTAATTTTGACAAATCTATTAATAACTTCACTAAAAAACCGCCGACAATAAATATTATAACTCCTGTCGCAATTACTAAAAAAATTAATCCGTTATTTAAAAATATTTGAGATGTCTCCATTTTTGTCCTTTTGGTTAATTAAAGTCGTATTCAGTACCTTCAAGTTCTTTTGCTTTTTGTAATTTTTTTGATTTAATCATGTAATTTAATTTTCTAAATTGTCTTTCTAGTTTATATTTAATCAAATCTATTGATTCCAGAGCTTGTTGTTTAGCTTCTCTAACTTCCGGAGAATGTTTTTCCGCTAAATCTGAAATTATTTCTTTAACTTCTTTTCTTGATTTTTCACCGGATTTAGGAGCATAAAGAATGCCTGAAATTATTCCTCCGACAACTCCCGCTAAAAGTCCTAAACCGAAACTTATAGAACTATTCTTTTTGCCCATTTTTACCTCTTCTTTCATTTTTTATTCAGTATAACATGATTTTGTAAAAATACAATCATCAGAATGGGTGAATAGGCAAAAGTTTTACTCTGATTTTAGTGAAAAATTATGAATAAGCAAATATGTGTTTTTAAGCTGCTTTTTGAGCTTTCCTTCTCTTTTCAATAGCATTTGTAATTGCAATATTTAATTTCGTAATTCCTATACCAAGTACAAGTCCTGAGTATAAATAACCGGAAATCTGTATTAATCCGAGATAACGGTTTTTCTTCAATGCAGCAGAAGCGACTTCAGCTGCTTCAGGAGCGCCTTCCTTAGCAGCTTTTTTCAATGCTTTAACCATTTCTTTAAATGTCATCGCAAGACCGTTTTCTTTTATAGTAGAAATTCCCATTTTTTTAAGTGCTGAGTGGAAAATTTCTTCACGGGTTACGGTAGAAGATTTTAGCAATTTCTTAGCGAAACCTTCACCGTCTTCTTCTGCATTATATCTTAAAAATTTATCGTTTTTAAACTGTTTCAGTTTATCAAAACCCATTGCAACCAGTTTTGAAACGAATCCGCCGAAGATAAGCCAGTTTGCAAATCCCAAAGAATCTTTGATACCTGATTCCCTAAGCTCATTTTTATCACGGGAAGAAAGTAGTCTTGAAACAATAGTTGCACCGTAAACCAACCTGAATTGATTTATAGTTGGAATAAGTCCTTTAAATTGAATGTTTTTAATGATTTGTTTGGGAGATTTACCGATTGTCAGCAAAGCGGCAACAGCTGCAGCTGTTGCTACACCTATTTTTATTAACTTAAATTTAGTTGACTTATCGGATTCTTTTCCTTCTACTCCGACAAAACCTTCTTTACCTGTTTTCTTTTTGGTTAAATACATATTCAGCGGCTGAACAGACAAACCTACAGTCATAGCTAATGCCAGACCAAGTAAAGAATTTCGAACATTTAAGTTTTTCAACCCTTTTATAAACACATTATTTTCAATTCCGTTTGCGTTAAAGGTTTTCACAACTTCATTATTCATAAAGTTCTTGGACATTTTAAAGAGGTTTTTAATAAAATCATCCAAAGAAGAAACTGATTTAATATTTTTATCTCCGAATTGTTTTTCAAGCTTAATTCTGCTTTCTGCACCCGTTGCATCAAGGAATAAAGCTTTTAAATAAGAATGTGTATCTTTATCAAGTTCTTGAGATTTGCCTTTAACTACTTTTAACATTTCTTTTTTAAATTCCGATTGAGCAACTGTATCAAGACCAACATAACCGTTAACATAACTATCACATCCTTTTAAATCAGGATTATACCCTTTAACATTTTCCAAACTGGTTTCAACAAACTCGCTTACATCTTTTGTCTCATTCCAGGTGTTACTGAAAAAATCAAGCATTTCTTCCGGTATAAACATTTTGTGAGCTTGAACGCCAAATTTGTTATTAAATGTTTTTGAAAGAAGCCAGGCAGCACCTAAACCGTAAGCACCTATCAAAGCATTATTAATTGTAGCGGAGAATTCTCTTCGCATCGTTTCAGTACCAGCTTCAGGATTTCTGGTAAAATCCACAGCCGTTCTTGGAAGTCCCATGCATCCAACATCTACAGCTGTTGCCCCCATCGTTTGGTTAATATCTAAAAAATTCAAAAATTGTGTAAAACCTTCTCCTCCTCTAAAAGCTATAGGAGAATTATGTTCTTTTTTATTATTTTGTATTTGGCTATTTAAGTTCTGCTGTATTTTCATTTCGTTTTCCTATTTTAATGTATATTTATTAATTACGGGATTGCTGTATCAGACAATATTTTCTTATTATTTTTGAGAAAGTTTCATTTTCTTCAATTCTTCTTGATGTTTTTTCTCGGTTTGATGCCTGTATATTTTCGGAATAACAAGCCCTAGAGCAATTAATGAGAATGCTATGTTACCAAGCTGGCAAACAGCCCGCATTTTCTTAGGAGTACCTTCCATCAGTTCATCAGAAGATTTTAACGCTTTATTTTTTGTCCAATGCCAGAATCTTTCTAATATATTTGCCCCGTCTTTTAATGTTTCTTTTTCATTTATTAAAACTATTTTCGGTTTGACTTTTTCTATTAAAGTTGCAATACCTTTTGCGACATAATCACCTAAGAAATAAAACGCTGAGAATGTTGCAATATCTCTGACAGTTGCTTCTCTAAGATCATTTTTATCCTCAGAAGCCATCATTCTGCTTGCAAAAGCAAATGTAGAAATAAGTCTTGCCTGATCCATACTCGGGAAAATTCCTTTAAATTGAGTTATGTTTTTAATCATTTTCATGTTAGGTTTTTGCATTATAGATAATAAAGCAACTCCGGCAATTGAACTTACAGATATTATTTTTTGGCGGAATAATGCTGCTTTTTCTTTGCCTGTCAATTCTTTACTTTTAGTTTTTCCAAAATCTTTATAAATAGGGGCGCCTTTTTTGCCCGAAGTTTTTGCGGTAATCCATCTGTTAATAGGCTGTGCAGCAACAGCAAGCGGTATAACCAGTCCAAGTCCGAGTAAACTTTTTGTTACTACCAGTTTTTTAGCTGCCTTTGCAAATTTATCAGGATCTTGGTCATTAATTAACTCTTTTAAAAGCTTAGGCATATTTTTAACAACAGATCCAAGATTTTGGCTAAAAAATTCTTTAGAATTACCAATTTTGATATTTTCTGAGATACGTGTCTTTTTAACTATTTGCTGATAAGCTTCATCTATAGTTTTTTTAGCTGCCTTTTTAGCTCTCCTTTTTGCAAAAAATCCTTTTTCTTTCGGAATTTGCTTAAATACATCTTCTGTTAAAACTCTAATGCTTTCATCAAAACCCATTCCTTTAAAAGATTTTAAATCCTTACCATCAACACCTTTTATATCTTCTAAGATACTTTTAATGGTATTATAAACTCTTGCCTTTTGTTTATCTCCTTTAAATAATTCATTTGCATCTTTTGTTATAAGCTCATCGAAACCCTCTCGCCAATATTGCCAGCGTTTTGTTACTAAATCAATTGTTTCTTCATTAGCCCAACAATCGCTCATGTTTGACTTACCGCCCATTATAGGCTTTTGAAGAAACTTAGCAATACCTGCTACAACTAATCCCGGAATCATACAATGTATAAGAAGCCCGGAAGATTCTCTTCTAAAAGCTTCAAAGCCGGCATGAGGGTTAGTTTCGCTTTCAACAATGGTTCTTGGAATAATAGCTGTTGATAAATCCAAAACAGCAACATTAACCATAGGGTTTACTTCACAAAGCTGCAAAGCACTTGTAATAAAATCTAACGGCCCGTTACCGAAACGCGGTTCCTGTTTTAATGGTCTCCTCCCATTATTATTCAAACTATTTATATTAATTCGATTTATCATATTTTCTTCAACAACTACAATCATAACAATTAGATATTTGTTTTAAAAGCGGTGAATTTTAAAAATTGCCATGTATACACTTATTGTAAAGTTTATGTTAAGAATAATTTTTGTATAAATATTTAAAAATAGCACTCTTTAAAAATATTTTTTGAATTTTAGAATAGAAAATTTAAAAAAAATAAGTGAAAAATAATAAATCTGCTATTTTTCACTTGCAATTTTTTTGTAAATATTTATTACGATTTTTATTATCCTAGCAAAATTCCGGCAATACATGCAGACATATATGATGTTAAAGTTCCACAAATCAAAGCTCTAAAACCCAACCTTGATAAATTTTTTCTCTGGTTAGGGGCAATTTCTCCTATACCACCGATTTGAATAGCAATTGAACTCAAGTTTGCAAATCCGCAAAGTGCAAAACTTGCTATAACAAAACTTTTTTGAGAAATAAGATTTTTAATTGAAATCAAATCTATATACCCTAATGTTTCATTAAGAATAAATTTTGTCCCGAGCAAAGCACCTACAGAACTTGAATCATTCATAGGAACTCCCATAAAATATGCGAAAAATGAAAACAATTTACCCACAATAGCTTTCATTGAAAGATTATTGATGTCCAATCCCCAAAATGCCAAATTAACATGGGCTGTATTATACAAAAACACTCCAAATTTGCCTAAAAACCAGTCTATCATTGCAATTAATGCTACAAAAGCAAGTAAAACCGCTATTACTTTTAAAGAAACTGATAAACCATCCGTTGCTCCCCTTGCAATTGAATCAATAACATTAACATGTGTTCTTCTTTTACTTATTTTTACTTCATTTTTAGTCGTCGGCTCACCAACTTCGGGGTAAACTATTTTAGAAATCACCAGAGCACCCGGTGCAGCCATAATAGAAGCAGCAAGCAAATACTTAGCAGGAACGCCCATTCCTACATAAAGAGCCATAACTCCGCCTGAAATACATGCCATGCTTCCCGTCATAGAAGCTAAAACTTCAGAGCGGGTTAAATTAGGTAAATAAGGCTTAATCATAAATTGTGCCATAACCTGCCCTACAAAAGAACTTGCAACATTTGAAAGTGCTTCGGCACCGCTTACATCCATCAGTTTGTACATTGCTTTGCCTAAAATAGCAACAATTCTTTGCATTATTCTATAATAATATAGAATATTTACGATTACAGCTATAAAAATAATAGCGGCCGAAAGCTGTATTGCAAAAACAATGGAACCAACGCCGAACAATTCCCCTAATTTTTGAGAATTATTTAAAGGTCCGAACAAAAAAGTAGCTCCTTCATTGGCAAAATCAAGAACTTTTTGGATAAACAAACCTATACTTCCGAAAATAACTTGTCCGATACGAACTTTTAAAACAAAAACCGCAAGCAGTATTTGAAGCAAAAAACCCATGCCAACAGTTTTTAAATTAATTGCTCTTTTATTATTTGACATTAAAAAAGCGATTAAAAATATGAAAATAATTCCTATTAGTCCAAAAAATCTTGTCATTAGAATTCCCCGCCGGTTCTTTTATTGCCATACAAAAAATAAATTCAGCACAACAAAAATTAATCTAAGAATATTGTAATTAAAAGTATTATAAATAAAAACTTATATTAAAAAAATGTGATAAAAATTAATGTGATCAGGATTTAACAATCCCAGCTAAGTTTTCAAGTGTTCTTGAAATAATATATTTAAAATAACCAAGCGAATGCGGCTCATTTTTTGGTTCATCACAACAAAGTTTATAAAAAATAACCTCTGAGTCTGAACTTGCGGGGTATCCTTTTATCTCTGTATAAAGGCTTTTAATAGGCTTCACAGGAATTTCCTTATCTTTTTTTCTATAAAAAAGGTCAATAGTAAGTCTTTTTTTACGCGTTAATAACTTTTTAACAATTTTATGCTGCATTATAATTTCATCACCTTCTTCTCCAATTTTTTCTGCAACATCACCCAAAGACTTATAAAACTTAGAAGGAAATATCTCATTTAAACAAACAAGTTTAGCTTTAAAATTAACATTGTTTTTATTGTTACTTTTAGTATTGCCATGGTTGTTAATCTTCATTACTTTCATAATTTTATTCAGTCCTATTAATCTATAAAAAGCAAAAACATTATTTTATTTAAAAGTAATTATCCAACAATACCCGCAAGTAAGTTTACAACAAGAACCTGGATTATTTGCAAAACAATTATTGCAATTATAGGAGAAAAATCCAAACCCCCTACAGGAGGAATAAATCTTCTGAAAATATCCAAGTACATATCCGTAACTTCTTTGATAGACCTAACAGGTTGCTGGTGCCAATTTATATTTGGGATCCAGGTCAAAAATATTCTTAAAATTATCAATAAAAAATAAAAATAAAAAATATTGTTTACAATTTTCACTAAAAACATATAATCTAAAATCCTTTCTTATAATCGTGATTTTTTGCTTGTTAAATTACATTCGCAGGTACCTGAAACATCAGGAATATTTTCAATCAAAGCGAACAAAAGGTTTTTTAATTTTTCTAAGTTAGAATTAAAAACCTCCATTACTTCATGATGAGAAACAGGCGGAACATCGCCAACAAGACCTGCATCATAATCAGTTACCAGTGAAATATTCAAAGGACACATATCCATTTCTTTTACAAGATAACTTTCAGGAAATGCTGTCATATTTATAACTTCCCATCCCTGATTTGTAAAGAACTTTGATTCCGCCTTAGATGAAAATCTCGGTCCGTTAATTACAATAACAGTTCCTGTTTCATGAATTTTTATTCCTTGTTCCCCGGCTATTTTTACAACCAATTTTCTAAGCTCCGGACAGTATAGATCAGCCGGTGAAGGATGTGTTACAATCGGACCTTCAAAAAACGTTGTTTTCCGGCCCTCAGTCCAATCTACAAATTGATCGCAAATAACAAAATCACCCGGTTCTATATGTTTTTGCAAACTGCCTGATGCACACTGGGAAATCACTCTTTCAACTCCGGCATATTTCATTGCCCACACGTTTGCGCGGTAATTTATCATATGAGGCAGAATTGTATGTGAACGTCCATGGCGCGGCATAAATGCAACTTTATGATCTCCTATTTTGCCTATAAATAAATTATCGCTCGGCATGCCATAAGGAGTTTCAACCTTTATTTCCTCTATTTCATCTAAAAACTTATAAAAGCCCGAACCTCCAAACACTCCTATTTTAGCTAATTGTTTTTTTTCTATCATTTCGCCCCTTTTTCATAACTTTCCAAAGAGATGTTACAAAAATTCTTATTTCCGTAAACCTCCCCGTTCACACATTTTAACATAAAAATGTTACAAAAGTTGATTTTTTATCTTGTTTATATTAAGATATTATTACAAACTTTTTCCGTAGGAATGTAGAGGAGGATTTCAGGACTTGATTGTCCGTGTTAAAGAAAGGCTTTTTGCGTCTGACGGAATGTCAATTTACAACATTAGAGGATTTACATGATTAGAAGATTAGTAGTTTACACTATTATGGTAGTGTTTTTACTATGCCCTCAAGTCAAAGCAAATCAGCAAAGTGTTTCAAGCGTTAAAGAATCAATTGTTAAACATTCACTAGAACTAGGTATTGATCCGGCTCTGGCACTTAGTATTGCAAAGTCGGAATCAGGCTTTAGGCATGAGGCAAAAAGTTCAAACGGCGCCATAGGTGTTTTCCAACTTATGCCTTCAACGGCTAGAAGACTTGGCGTTAATCCATACTACTTAAGTGATAATATAAGAGGCGGATTAATGTATTACAAAAAATTGTACAATATTTTTGGTTCAACAGAACTTGCTCTAGCAGCTTATAATGCGGGTCCGGGGAGAGTTAAAAAATATAATAACAAGATTCCTCCTATCAAAGAAACAAGAAGATTTGTTTCTTCAATTATGGCAGAGTATCGTCGTCAAAAATCAAATCCTGATCCTGCAATTGTAAAAGTAAAACAAATAACAACAAATTGTGGTTTTAAAAAACCTAACAATGTAAGTTTTACACCTATAAAAGCAACGCCTTCTGTTATTACACCTGATGACACTCCTGTACCGTTGTTAAAACTTCAGGAGCATGGCATTATATAGTACATTTTAAAATCTAAGTCTTAAAAACGTTAAGCAAAAAAGCTTAACGTTTTTTATACCTTCCCAAAATTTTATTTTTATAGTAAAATAATGTAGCTAGGAGTTTAACTTTATGTTCAATGAAACTAAGACACATGAAATTACGGTAGACGTTGTTATTTTAACCATAAAAGATAATTTTCTTAAAGTTTTACTTGTTAAAAGAACAAATGAACCTTTTAAAGGTCGATGGTCAATTCCTGGTGGATTTATTCGTTTGTCTGAAAATTTAGATGAAGCTGCTTTGAGAATTTTAAAAGAAAAGACAAATGTCGATAACATTTATATTGAACAGCTTTATACCTTTGGTGATCCGCTTAGACGTACAGATGCAAGGGTTATAACATGTGCTTATTTCGCTCTTATCAGAGAAGAAGACGTTGACGTTTTTGAAAGCAAAGACGTTGAATGGCATAAAGTTTATGATCTTCCGCCACTTGCGTTTGACCACAAAGAAATTATTGAATATTCTTTGAAAAGAACTCGTGAAAGACTTGAAATGTGTCCTGTTGCTTATCAATTACTTAGCGAAAAATTTACACTCACTGAAATGCAAAAATCTTATGAGTTAATAATGAATAAAAAACTTGATAAAAGGAACTTTAGGAAGAAAGCTCTTGCAACAGATGGACTAAGAGAATTGAATGAATTTTCAAAGTCAAAATCAAAACGTCCGGCGAGGCTTTATACTTTTGATAGTATATCTCTTAATTCCAAAAGAGCTCATTTTATTTCCAAGCCGAAAGTGAAAGAACCTATTGCGGTATTAACAACAACACCAAATAAAAAAGAAATAATTTTAACTAAAAAATAAAAAACAAGGAGTCTACAAACATGCTTACATTAACCTGGATAGTGCAAATAGTATCAGCCGTTTTATTAATTATTTTAATATTGCTTCATTCCCCAAAAGGCGAAGGTCTTGCTGGAATGGGTGGCGCAAGCCAGCTTTTTTCATCCCAAAAAAGTGCCGAATCAGGGCTAAATAAGTTGACGATGTATGTTTCAATAGTATTCCTTTTGTGTACTTTTTTGTTAGGATTTGGGATTGTTAAATAGATTCTAAGAAGGATTTTATTCTTTAAGCAAAGCTAATTCAACATCTTCAATGTTATCCACAGATTGTCCAGATTTTATTTTATATTCCGCTTCTGTCAAATTTTGCTTGAGCTTAACCAAATCCCTTAGAGCAGTATTTTTCATCTTTTCCAGAGTAGTTTTTACTACAAATTCGTGCTGTCCTGTCAATTTTGCTATTTCAAATAAAGGTATTTTTTTTGATTTTGATTTTATTGTAATCCATTTTCTAAGCATTGTTTGAAGCGCAATAAGAACCTCAAGCGGATGCTTTTTGTCTAAAAGTTTTTGAAACTCAAAAAGCGCATTACTCTTATCTCCTTTTAATAAAGAATCTGCAAATGAAAATAAATCCTCATTTGAAATGCAAATTTCTTTAACCATTTTTTGTGTGATTTTTGTCTCTGGATATGCAAGAAGCTTAAGTTTTTCAAGCTCTTTTACCAATTCCCGTAAATTATTTCCGACTTGTTCTATAAGAGTTAAAGCTGCATCTTTATTAAGAGTAATTTCAAGTTTCTTTGCTTCTTTGTTAATCCAATTTGAAATCTCTTCGGTTTTATATGTTTTAAATGTAGGAAACTCCTGACTTTGAGCATATTTAGTAATTATTTTGTATATTTTTTTCCTTGAATCAACCTTTTTACCCTCGTTTCTGGGTAAATTCACGACAAAAATTATATAAAGACTCTCCACATTATCTTGAAGAGCTTTAGAAATTTCTTCAAGCTGATTATCTTCAAAAGTTTTTGAAAAATACTGCTCACAATTAATTACAATCATTTGATTACCGAACATCATCGGTTGAGTTCTCAAAAGAGAAATTAAATCAGGAAAATTAGGATTATCTGCTTTCTTAAAATTCATTTCTGCAAAGTTCTTATCAAGAAGCTTTTTTTTAAGCTTTTTGATTTCCTGCTCAATATTATAATCCTCATCGCCATATAAAAAATAAATGCTCATATTTTATATAATACTTAAAAAATAATTAATTTAACAATTATTATAATCTACTTGCAGTATAATAATTAAAAAGTAATTAAATGGGGGAAATATCATGACATTAAAAGAGATAAAAAACAATATATTTTACTGTGGCTTAAACCATCGTGAAAGAAGGCTTTTTGATGAATTAATTCCGCTTCCGATAGGAACAACTTATAACTCCTATCTTATAAAAGCAAGCGAAAAAACAGTTATCATTGATACCATGTATCCGCCTAAGGCTGATGAATATTTAGAAAAGCTTGATAAAGCAGGTGTAAATAAAGTTGATTACATTATTGCAAACCACGGTGAACAAGACCACACCGGGGCTTTACCTAAGTTGATTGAAAAATTTCCTGAAGCAAAAATTTTAACTAATCCTAAATGCAAAGAAATCATTCAAGAAATGCTTCATATTGAAGATGAAAAATTTCAAGTAGTATCAGATGGAGAAGAAATTTCTTTAGGCAATAAAACATTAAAATTTATACATGCTCCCTGGGTTCATTGGCCTGATACAATGTTTACTTATATCCCTGAAGATAAAATTATTTTCACATGCGATTTTTTAGGTTCACACTCTCCATTTGAAAATCTTTACGCTGAAGAAACCTGTGAAGTATTAAAAGCTGCGAAGAGGTATTACGCAGAAATCATGATGCCATTTAAAACTCATTGCAAAAAATATGTTCAAATGCTTAAAAGCATGGATATTGATATGATTTTAACAAGTCATGGTCCGATTTATAAAAACCCAAGCTTTATTTTAGACGCTTACGAAGAATGGACCGCCGATGAATGTAAAAACGAGGTTATAATCCCTTATGTTTCAATGTATGAAAGTACAAAAGAAATGGTTGATTACATGAGCGAAAAACTTAGTGAAAAAGGACTTGTAGTAAAACCATTTGACGTTGTAAAAGAAGATTTGGGCGAACTTGCAATGGAGCTTGTAGAAGCTTGCACTATTGTTTTCGGCTCCCCTATGGTCTTAGCCGGTCCTCATCCTGCAGCAGTAACCGCTGCTTATATTGCGGGGATTTTAAGACCTAAAGCAAAGTTTGTTTCGTTCATAGGTTCATACGGATGGGGCGGAGTTTTAACAAAGAAACTTGAAGAAGCTTTATCAAACGTAAAATCTGAAAGATTGGAACCAGTAATAATTAAAGGTAAACCAAAATTAGAAGACTTTAAAAAACTTGATGTCTTAATCGAAGAAATTTATCAAAAACACAAAGATTTAGGCTTGGTTTCATAATTTTTTTATCATCTCTAAACACTTTTCATAATTATCAATCTCTATAATATTTTCCATGAGTAACAAATCTTTTGTAACATTTAAAACAGATTTATTTTCTTTAACCGCAAAAATTTTTATTCCTCTTTTGCCTGCTTCAAATACCGGAATTGAACCTAAAGAATTATATGGCATTACAAGAAAATCTAAGTCAGAAATAGTAAAGAGTGAAGATTTAATTTTACCTTTTGCCTTTTGCTTTTTGCTTTTTGTTTCTGTTTCCGGTTTATTCTCAACTATCAATGGTGCTTGACTCAAACCAATTAAAATACACGGCAAAAATGTAGGGGTAATATATTCCGAACTTGCCTTTGGATTAACAATTTTCGTTGAAATCGAAAAATCTTCAAATGCAGGAGAATGAGCAACCGGAACTTTTAACTCTTTAGATAAATAATGAGAAATTATTGCTTCAATTCCTCCTATTGGATCAACTCCAACTCCATTCTCATAATTTTCATTCTGATTATCATCTTTAAATTTGCAAACAACCGCTATTGCTTTTGCATCATTTTTTAGCAACTTTTTAGATGTTGTCAAAAGAGTTTCAATATTGCTTATTTTGCCGGTTGACACTCCTGATTTATCTACAAAAAATTCTACTTTGACAGCTTCTTGAGTTACTTCGTAAATTATATCTATATCATAAACTGTTTTTACCGCATTTATTGTATTTATGTGAATATTTAAAACTTCTTGTGAAATTCCTTTATCGAAAACTACTCCAACTTTATTTTTCCGCGATGGAATTAAATCTACATTACCCCTAAAAAATTCATCTAAAATATAACCTTCAACATAAAGCATGTTCTCGGTAATTCCGGAAAAACATCCTGCATTCACAACATTTGGATTAACTATAAGGCGCGAAAATTCGGCGAATTTTCGCGCCCAAGCACTTGCATCCCCGGCATATCCGCCTATAGATGCTCCTATTCCGGTTGGAACAATAAAAGCCCCTAATTTTTTATTTTTTGAATTAAACATAAATTAATTATAGACTAAAAAAGAGGCAAAATGCCTCTTTTTTAGTCTCTTTTTCGTTTTATTTCTTCTTTATCTTAATTATTCACCGCCGTATTTTAAATCTTTTTGAACATTTTCTTTTAACATTGACTTAAAGCTTTCTTTGTAACTTGAGGTTGCTTGTATTTCTGTTTCATAAGCTTGTTTTTGTGTCGTAAGTTCACTTTCCCAGGCTGTTATTTTAGAGAGCTCAAGCTCATACTCATCTTTAATGTCATCCATTAAACGCTCATAAGTTGCGCTATCCGGATCATAATTAGCTTTAACATATTCTTTAGCTGCACTTGTATCTTCGGCAATATCGCTGATTTCACGTGTTGCCATTGTTATTTCTGTCATAATATCAGTTAATCTATTGGTAAGAAGTGCTTCTTGCATTGTATATAAATCAATAGTTCCTTGAATTCCTGAAAAGGACATTTTTTACCTCTTTCTTAATTTTAAACTTACATATATATAAAAACAAAAAAGATAGGCTGATTTCAAAAGTATATACTTTTGTTACATTTCGTTACAAAAAGCCAGAAATATTTTATAATCTAAAAATCTTCCAAAATTGTTTGTAGGCTTTTCGGGCATAATCCGATTACATTTTCAAAACTTCCTTCAATATTTTTTATAAAACCTTCGGGTAATTCTTGTATCCCGTATGAACCGGCTTTATCAAACGGCTTGTATTTTTCAATATAATTTTCTATTAATTTATCACTTAAATTTTTAAACTCAACATAACTTGTTTGCGAAAGTATTTTCTTTTCTGAATTTTCCGAATTAATAACGCAAATACTTGTAACAACAAAATGTTTTTTTCCGCTGAGTTTTTTTAACATCTTAACTGCTTCATTTTTATTTTCAGGTTTACCTAAAATACTTCCCTCTAAGACTACTACAGTGTCTGCACCAAGTATAAAAGAAGGGATAGGCAAAAACGAAGGTAAATTCTTATCTAAAACAGCCTTTGCTTTATTATAAGCTAAATTTTCAATTTTTTCATAAGTAAATTCAGGACTATCCAAAACCTCCTCATAATCTGAGGGGATAATCTCAAAATTAAATCCCATATTTTCAAGTATTTCTTTTCTTCTTAACGAAGAAGATGCTAATACAATCTTTTTCATTTTTTACCTTTGGGCTTAATTATCCAAAAAACATTATAGCTTAAATTCTTATATACTAAAAACTTTTATGACAATTTCTTAAACAATTATTTTAATTTACAGGCTTCCCGAAAATAAACTTTAATCCAGCAAATCTTTTACTAAAGACTTCGCAAAAACCCCTTGTTATTGCCTTAATATTTGAAGCTATTATATTTACTTCTGATACTGTGCAATCAATTTTTGCTACTGTCCTGTCAATATCTTCTGTTATATTTTTAATATTCTCTGTTGCCTCAAGAATGTTCGTTGAAGATTTATTTATATTTAATGTTGTATTCTCTGTAATGGTATTATTAAACTTTGATGTTATATCTTTTAAAGATTTTGCTGTTAGTGCTACGTCTTTTATTGCATGTTCCAAATTATTTTTGTTATTTTTCAATATAATACGAGAATCAGAGAAAAAACTTCCTATTTCATTATTTGCTTTATTTATACTTACTGTCATATCTGAAAAATTTTTCAGTAGAGGAATCACTAAATTAGAAGAAGCTAAGTCAAATAAAAATTCTTCCGTATCAAATAGAGGTTCCCCACGTATAACACTCCCCATTTTTAGTAATGTTTCTGCTGAAGGATCCGTATTAATTAATCCAATATATTTTTGTTTTTGAGTAGATTCTTTAACTTTAGCTATTATATATTCAGGCAATTCTAAATCGTTATCATAAATAATTATTTTAACCATAGCATATTTATAATCTTCACTAAGTTTTGCCTTTTCTGTTTTACCTACTTGACAGCCTTTGTAATAAACAGGCATATTAGCATGTAAAGGTCCCGCTTCATAGAATCTTGCAATTATGTAATTTCTGGGATTCATTTTATAGATATAAAATGAACTTAGAAAAATCAAACAAAAAAAGAATAAAGTTAAAATTACTACTCTGAATTTTAGAAACATATCAAATCACTTTATTAATAAATAATATCGCCTCTTTATTTTTACACTATAACATTTTAAATATTTTAAAACAGTAGCTAAATGACTACAATATGCCAAACAGTTTGTTTGGCATATTGTCTAACAGACTAATTTAAAAGGCACACGGTTTCATTGCAATTATGTCCTGCCCCAGGTGGATTAAAAAAGTTTTTATCCACAAAGAGAATAGATATTCATAATATTTTATTTCATATATGAATTCATATCATAAGTATTATTCAATAATGGATTATTTAAATTTTATGAAAAAAGAAATTAAAAAATTATTAATTATAATAACACTTTTTCTTGCCATTGCATGGATATACATTTATAAGACTACAGATTATGTTATAATAAGGTTTGATGAACTTGGTCCTATAAATAAGAATATGACTGCATATTACAATGGATTTAAAATAGGTAAAATAGTTAGTATTGAACCAGATAAGGATTTCAAACACACGCTTGTGAGGGTAAATTTAACCCATAAAAACATGAAATTGCCGCAGAACACTACTGCTTATGTAGAGAGGTTTCCTAATGGAGATCTCTACCTGCAATTTTTATATCCAGAAAGTCCTTCACTTGAAATAATAAAACGAGGCGATATTCTTGAAGGAAGAGCACCATACAGCTTAGAACAATTTATGCTTGGTCAAAGTATTTCCGGGGTAACTGATATAGTCTCTATACATGTTATAAAAGCATTAAACGCAATGGATGTAGCAAATAAAGAAATTGAACAGTTTTTCCGAATTACATCAAAACTTATTCAAGCAAACGAAAAAGGAATAACCGCATCAGTAAATAATACCGTTACAATGACAAAAAATCTTGCTCAAATGGCAGAAAATTTGAATCAAGCATCAAAAAAAATAAATGATTCCTTGGATGAAACGACTCTTAAAGATACAACTTCAAATGTAAAAGGTACAACCTTAAACATAAAAGATACAACAGAAAATATATCTAAAGCAACAAAAAATATTGGTAAAACTATGGAAACAATAGACGATACAATAAATCAGGTAAATGCTATTGCTAGAAATTTAAACTCTATTACAAGCGGGTTAAATGAAACTCTTGGCAAAAAATTTGCAGGAATGAGATTAATATTTGGAACTCCGGTTAAACAAAAAAATTGTTGTAAAAATTCCTGTAATTAAATTTTACTAATAAATTCCGAACTTTTTTTGCAAGCTCTTAGTATATTAACCATTTATCTTTGATATTTTGAAGAGTCCCGTCAATCTTCATTTCATCTATAATTTCGTTAATTTTACGTCTAAAAGAATTTGTTCGCTTTGATTTTCTAAAAGCTATGCCATAAGGCTCCTTTGTTAACCTCTTTGGTAAAAGTATGTAATCACTGTTTTCTAACACAAGTCCCTGAAGAAGTGAGTCATCAGTAGTTATGGCGTCGCCTAAACCGCTTTTAAAAGCATTTATAGCATCTGAATTATTTACATAACCCTGAATAAGTACATTAGGTACAAAACGTTTTATATTTTCTTCTCCGGTAGTTCCAAGTATTACTATTATCCTCTTATTGATTAAGTCATAGATAGAATCTATTTTGTTATCTTTTTTTGTGCATATTGCCTGACCTGCAACAAAATAAGGGACGGAAAAATTAACAAATTTTTTCCTTTCCGGAGTTATGGTCATAGTAGAAATAACCACATCTACTTCATCAGACATTGCTGCTTTTATCCTGTCTCGAGAAGTTATATTTTTAAATTCTACCTTATTTTTGCTTCCTAAAATTCTATCAGCTATTTCTCTTGCCAAATCGGCTTCCATACCTTTGATTTGTCCGTCTGGCTCTTTAAATCCAAAAGGTTTTGAATCAAGAGATATACCGACAATAATATTATCTTTTTGAATAATAGATTCATATAAATCACTATTATTACTCTTTTCAGCACAACCGCTTGAAACAAAAACAATTAGTATTAAAAGCCAAAATACTTTCCTTAACATAATAGACTCCTAAATATAATATTTCAGAATATAGAAAAACTAAAAATTTTACATTAATAATAAGTCTAATAAAGTTAGCTAAACTTAGAGTTTTATATTGTTATAGTTTGATTTTTATTTTTCTGCCCTAATAACAGTAAAGCTGCCTTTATCATATTCATTAAAATATTTTTCAAAAGAATCTATTTTTGTCATTTCATCCTTTTCTTTCTTTTGCAAAATTTGCAAATAATTTAAGTTTTAATATTTTCTGTTTTTCTAATTTTTAATACAAAATAATTGTAAAAAGAGTAATTTTTAAAACATTCCCTGTTTGTTTAATATTAATCGTAAATGTTTAGTTCGTAAAACAGAAAATTAATCGGTATACTTAAATTAGTTATCACTCCTTCTTATAAAAATAAAAAAAAGAATGCACACCAAAGAATATTTGATATGCACTCTCTTTCATTAAATTAATGTTCCATTATCTGTTGTTAAGCTCAAGCCTATTAATCGCAGCAAGGATCGCAGCAAGGATTGCAACAAGGATCGCAGCAAGGTTTAACAGGACAAGCTGGGCATGGACATGGCATTTTTTCACAGCATGGATTAGGGCAACATGGCTTAATTTTTGTAGGGCAACATGGAGCTGCCGGGCATGGGCAACAAGGGTCTATAATCTTTTGTACAGGACAACATGGAGCTGCCGGACATGGGCAAGGACATTGGCATTCACATGGGCAACAAGCTGCTAGACTAGGCAACGTACCAAATGCTAAGACTAAAAATGTTCCCAAAGCTACTAATTGTTTTTTCATAATAAATTTCTCCTTTTTCAATTTTTAAACATGTATTTAAGCTAACTTAATTAAAATTTGTTAGCTCAATGACCTTTTATTATTCTAAGCTTACAAAAATAAAAAACGATATCCAAAAAGATAGTCTTATTATAAATCCATGATATACTGTCGGGCTAGGATTTAAATACAGGGTAGTAAGTACGATGGGTAAATTTTATTAAATTCTATAAAATAACTCTTACTTAGTATTTTGTTTGGACAAACTCAAATTCATCTTTATCATTTTTTTCCAATATTAAGTGATTACCTTCTTCTTCGGGAAGAACGTAAGTTTTAAGACCGCCGTGAATATATTTTACCAGTTCTTTAAAATCGTTCTCAAGGAAATTTATACAGCCATGAGACATTCTGTTATTAGCTAAATTTCCGTCATAAAATTTTTTAAGCCTGTCTTTTTCACGAAATTTTGGTACTTTATGCAGTGCAACTACTTTTTTAGCTTTTTTGGTTTTGTTTGCTTTTGAACCTAGAGAAAGAGTTAAGTCTCCATATGCTAATTTATTGAATATATTTGTTTTAAGTGTGTATTCTCCTGCAGGAGTTGTGTTTTTAGCTTTGCCAAGCAGACCGCTTGTATCATTAAAATCATCTCCTATATCCTTACCTATGCCGATTTCAAATTCTGTTATTTCAAAACCGTCTTTATTATAAACAGCGGCAGAGCAATCTTTCTTGTCTATAATTACGTAATTTCCTGTCGAGTTAAACTTTGCCCACTCTTTTATTTTTTGTTTGTCGTCTTCAATTAAATTAATTTGTGAGACCCTGTTTGATAGACTATCTCCTTCTAAGTTATCAAGAATGTCCTTTGAAGAAGCGCCTTTTGCAGTTATTATCAGAACCAATAAAATTAAAATTATTTTTTTCATTAGAAAGTCTCTTTTTGTTCAGATATAGTTTGTAGCATTTGAAATTATAACAAAAAGCTATATCTTTACACAATAGACTAATTGTGAATTTTAAGACAATTTTTTAATTTAACTTATGGCTTCTTGTTTTCTAAACTGCATTTCATAAAGATGTTTATATTGCCCGCCATTTATTTGCATTAATTCCTTATGGGTTCCAAGTTCTACTAAATGTCCTTCATTTATAACGACAATTCTATCTGCATTTTGGATTGTTGAAAGCCTGTGTGCTATTACAAAAACAGTTTTATGCTGCATTAAATTATCAATTGCTTTTTGAACAATAACTTCAGATTTGTTATCAAGTGCAGAAGTAGCCTCATCTAAAATTACAATCGGAGCATTTTTTAAAAATGCTCTGGCAATTGCTACACGCTGTTTTTGTCCCCCGGATAGCAAAATTCCTCTTTCGCCAATTTCTGTATCAATTCCTTTTTCAAGTGAATCAACAAATTCGGTTAAATAAGCCATTTCAAGAGCTTCTCTCACTTGTGGTTCAGTTGAATCAGCATTGCCTAAAAGAACATTTTCTCTAATTGTTCCCGCAAACAAAAAATTGTCCTGAAAAACTACCGCTATATTGTCTCTTAAAGATTTAAGGGTTAAATCTCTTATATCAATACTATCAATCAATATTTCTCCGCTTTTTATATCATAAAAACGCGGGAGCAAGTTAACAAAGGTTGTTTTTCCTCCACCGGAATTGCCAACAAGAGCAAGAGTTTCGCCCGCATGTATTTTTATGTTTATGTTTTTTAAAACAGGTACGTTTTGAATATATTCAAAATTTACCTCTTTGAATTCAATTGACTTTTCAATGTTTTTTAATTCAATTGCATTTTCTTTATCTTTTATAGGTAATTCTTGATCTAAAGTATTAAAAACTCTATCAATTGCTAAAAAAGAATGTTGAACCGCAACGGCATTCCCTCCAAGATTTTTTATGGGAGTGTAGAGCAAAATCAATGCGGTTATAAATGAAACAAAATTACCGCTTGTAATGTGGCCTTTAACAATTAACCAGCTACCTAATGCTATTGCTAAACCAATACCAACTGACACAATAAAATGCATAAAAGGGGAAAGCCATGACGTTCTTTGAGTCATTTTTATTGAAAGATGAAATACAGTTTCCAAAATATTTCTAAACTTATTCGACAAAACCTTCTGTAGATTATATGAAGCAATCGTCCTGTTTCCTGCAAAAGATTCATTGTATATAGTATTTAATGCAGTAAGTGAAATATTATTATTAATAACAAGTGAATTAATCATACCTTTAACTTTTGATAAAGGAGCAATTGCAACAGCAAGAACAACAACCGCAATTAAGGCAAGTTCCCAAGAATTATAGAATAAAACACAAACAAGAGAAATTGAAGAAAATAATCTTGTTACAAAAACTTTTAAGTTTCCTAAAAGACCTGAGCAAGCACTATCTGCATCAGAGTTAAATCTAAATATTATTTCGCCCGAAGTTGATCTATCAAAAAAAGCAGAGTTAAAAGTTAAAAGCTTCTGGTATAATTTATTCTTTAGCGACAATGTGATTTTTCCACCAACCCACATATTTAAATAACTTGCAATATAATTTAAAATACCCTGAATAGAAGTAAAACATACAATCAAGAGAGGGATATACCAGGGAGAAGACATTTCTTTTCCTACAACAACAATATCAGTGTAGGGTTTTAAAGATAAAGCTATGACAGCATCAAGTGAACCTACCGGGATACAAATTAGCATAGAAATCATAGCTCTGAACCAAATAGGCTTGATAAATGGCCACATTTTCTTGTAGCTTTTAATGATTTGACTGTTTAATGTTTTATCTTTTAAATTTTTTAACTTCATTATTTTTTTTTGTTTTGTAAACATTGTTTTTATTGTATAATATAAATATAAAATGTCTATGACATATGTTTTAACGGTTTAAGAATAAGATTTTTAATGAGGGTGCGTTGATATGAATATTGATTTAATTTGGTTTCAAGAAATAATTTATAAATGGTTAATTACAAGCGGAACTAAAATAATTTTAATCCTTTTTATTGTGCTCTTTGCTAAAAAAGTAGTTGCACTGGCATGTAAAAAACTTTTAAAGCTGCATTTACAAGAAAATGAAGGTTTAGAATATGGAAAAAAACTTCAAACAGTCTATGCCATAATAAAATCCTTGTTGGATTTTATTATTATAGCAATTGCCGGTATGTTAATACTTGGAGAATTAGGCATTAATCTTGGACCGATACTGGCAGCTGCCGGAGTTTTAGGTGTAGCCGTGGGTTTTGGCTCACAAAGACTTATAGAAGATATAATTAGCGGTTTTATAATTTTAATAAATGATCAAATCAGAGTTGGCGATGTGGTTGAAATTGATGGAAAAAGCGGATATGTTGAAAAATTAGACTTAAAAATGGTTGTTTTAAGGGATCTTTCAGGTAATGTTCATTTTCTAAGGAACGGAAAAATAGATGTTGTTACAAACATGACTAAAGATTATTCTTATGCTCTTTTTGAAATAGGTATAGCATATAAAGAAAGTGTAGAAAAAGTTATGGAGGTTATGAAACAAATATATGAAGAGATAAAACAAAATCCTTTTTTTGAACAAGACATTTTAGAACCTATTGAAATATTCGGATTAGATAAATTTGATGATTCAGCAGTTATTGTAAAAGCAAGAATAAAAACTAAACCAATAAAACAATGGGCTATTACTAGAGAATTTAATTTAAAATTGAAAAATAAGTTTGATGACCTTGGTATTGAAATACCTTTCCCGCAAAGGACTATACATATATCTAAATCTTCAATAAAAGAAACAGACCTTGTGAAAAGATCGGTTTCTTTATAAGAATTTATCTTTTAAACGATATTGTAACATATTATTTATTTTGCACCTGATATTGGCTCGGAAATTTCTTCAAGAGCTTCAAATGTTTCATGTTCTATATTTGAAAGAACAACAATATCGCCCAAAGATATAATTCCTACCAGTTTGTTATTATCATCGATAACAGGAAGTCTTCTGATTTTATTTTCTTTCATTTTTTTTATAGCTTCATCTACAAGGTCTTCTTTATGCACTGTAACAACATGTTTTGTCATAATATCGTGTATTTTTACCTTGCTGGGTTCTTTTCCTTCTGCAACAGTATGAAGAGTAATGTCTCTATCCGTAATAATTCCTACTACGTGATCATTATCATCAACAACAGGCACAGCGCCGGTATTAACTTTTTTCATAATTTGTGCAGCATCTTTAGCAGTGCATGTACTATCACACATTTTTACAGATTTGGTCATAATATCTTTGCAGTTCATAATTAACCTCCTATTCCAGTACTAAAAATTTTTGTCAAAAATTAATGTATAATAATTAAAACATATAAAAAAAAAGAAAACATTAGAAGAAACGGTTAGTTTTATTTTTTAATAATACATAAGATATTTTTTCGACTGTTTTTTGTTTTGATTTTGTTATGAAATTTTTGTTTTTGTTTTCCCCAATTTTCCTCACTGCTACGAAAGTTTATAGTCGCAGATGGAATTTTATATTTTCAGCTAATTTTTAAAACATTTTGTGGTGTATTTTTTTCTTAAATTTTTTCCCTATTTTTCCTTTAATTTCTTTTTTTTAAGTGTTCCCTTTTCTTTTATAGCTTTATTATTGATTGACTTTTAATATACAGAATTGATAAAGAATTAAATGTTCTGTATTTAATCAGAACAGGTTCACATTCGGAATTGTTTGACTAAAATTGGACTTCTCCGACAATGAATTGCGTGTCTGAATTGCAAATTTGGGTTTACTTTCTATCAAATGCTATATCTATATATTTATCCAATGAATATTTTATATTAGATATTTTTGCAACAACTACTTCAAGGGTATTCCCAATATCAGACATTGTAACCGCACCATTTTCAGAATATACAGATTCACGTAGTATCTTCATCATACTTTCGGTTTCACAAATATCTTGAAAAATATCTACTATAAAATCATTCAATTCTATATTTTGCATAAAATTCACCCATATTTCTTGAGGATTATAATCCGTGGACTAAAATCCTACAATAGCATATTATTGTAATTATGTCAAGAGATATTAGAAAATTATTTGCAAATAAAATAATTAAATTGAGGAATGAAAAAGGTTTTTCTCAAGAAGAATTAGCAACAATATCTGGTATAGACAGAAGTTATATGAGTAGAATTGAAAGAGGGATTGTTTCAACAGGGATAGTAAAAATTTCTCAATTAGCTACAGCATTTAATATGACTGAATCGGATTTATTGAATTTTAAATAATAGCAAGGGTGAAATTTTATGCCCCCAATTCAGACTGTATAATTCGTTCATTGGATTGAAAGGTTTTTGTTTCTAAGGCTTCTATTCTTTAGTTGTTTCACTGTTACTTATTTCAAGAAAGTAGGTTGGGCTTTCAGCCCAACAACTCAAAATGTTGGGGTAGAAACCCCAACCTACAACTAATTATATATACACTCATAATATAGACTCCTTTTTAAAATTATTTTTAAGTAAAAAGTATTTTAAAGGCATCCATCATAACACTTTTTACATATTCTTTGTTGTTTTTAATATATTCATTTCTAACTTTAATCATATCGTCTATATCAAGCTCTATAGTTACAAGTTTACCTTCATCCGTTAAGCCGCTCAGAATTATTTTATTATCTTTCATTTCAAAATTGGACATAATTTATCTCCTTACATTAATTATCCATACCAGTGTAACAATGTGGAGAAAATTTTAATCCCCTAAAATAACTAAATAAGCTAATAGCGGAGAATTAATTTGTAGGGTGCAATTTTTTGGACCTTTTTCAAATGCATGGTTCGTTCATTGGCACAAAAGGTTTATGTTTCTAAGTGTTGAGGCTGAATTTGAACACGTGGACTATGCAAACAAGATGCAGGAAACATGCACGTATCATGCAAGTTGGGTCAAACTCATTTCCGACTTTTAAAATAGGTAGGTTAGGGAACCCACCCTACTTTTCTCTCGCCAGTGTCGCGGGTTTGATAGATCCTGAAACAAGTTCAGGATGACGTGAAACGCGAAAACTTAAAACTCAACGTGCATAAAAAAATACACGTAATTTATAACATTTCGATAAATATTTAAAAAGATACAAACATCAAAAAAGCTAGTCATAGACTAGCTTTTAAAGTGGTGCCGCAACTCGGAATTGAACCAAGGACACAGGGATTTTCAGTCCCTTGCTCTACCAACTGAGCTATTGCGGCATATTCTATTTAATTTTCAATATTTTACCAGAATACGTTTTGATTCTGGTTTAAAACAATGAGTTTAAATCCGGTCAACACACCAATTCTAACAACAAAATAATCCTTCGTCAAGCAAATCCTACGATAAAGATTGCGGAGCCAGAAACATAGTAACATTTCTTCCTTCAAGTTGAGCTTTTTTCTCTACTACTATAGGCTCATTTTCTAAATCAACCAAAAATCTGTTAATTAAATTAAATGCCAAATCAACATGCTGCATTTCACGACCCCTAAGCATTACAACAATCTTTACTTTATTACCTTGTGCTATAAATTTTTTGGCATTTTTCACTCTGACTTGATAGTCATGTGTGTCTATTTTATATCTTATTTTAATTTCTTTTATATCTACAGTATGTTGTTTTTTCTTGGCTTCCTTAGCCTTCTTTTCTAAGTCATATTTATATTTGCCGTAATCTAAAATCTTAGCAACCGGCGGTTCCTGATTCGGGCTTATAATAACCAAATCTAAATCATCTTCCTGCGCCATCTTTAGTGCTGTTAATGTTGCTACAATTCCGCAATTTTCACCATTTTTGTCAATCAATCTAACTTCTCGTGAACGAATTCTATCGTTCATAATTACCTTGTTTTTATTCTCGCTTGCTATGACTATTCTCCTATTTAATAATACTGCTACTTAAAATAATACCACAGTTTAAATTTTTTTAGGTTCTTTATTTTTATTCTTTTGTTACATAAGTTAAAATTCAAAATACTTGCTAAGTTTACATAAAGAAATGTAAAGATTTTGATATTTCTTTTTAATTTTCAGCAAATTTTTTTTTGTTCTTAGTTTAAGATAATAGTTAAAAAAAAGAAAATTAGAACTATGAAAATAAATTTACTAGAATTTCAGATAATAAAAAAAATACCTAAATTATAATTTTAACAAAGAGAGAGACTAACAATGATAACAAAAATAAACCCTCTAAATACAAATAATTTTAATTCAAGGATAATATGAAAATTTTACGAATAGAGCCAAATATAAATTTGCGACAACGTCAAAAAAATGTTATTGACATTTCATTTAAGAACAATAAAATAAATGAAGCCAATATTATTAAAGATGATAATGGCAATGAATATGTAAAAGTTCCTAAATCAAAATATAACTTTAACAAATGGTCTTGGCGAATTCTTATTGGCTTAATTATTTTAGATATTATATATCTCTTATTAAATACCAGAAAACCTGAACCTTGGGAAGATGCATATAAGATACTTTAAAAAAAATATTAAAAGTTAAAATATGACATGGTATAAATAAAAGGAAAAAATTATGTTGGTATCTTTATGTCCCAATTTAAGCCAAAGTAATAAAGTAATAAAATCAAAACCTGTAATAAATGTTTCTTTTGGCGCTATAGGTGCAAACGAAGCTTATTGGATATATAGAGTCGCAAGAGAAGGATTAGTAGGATTAAAAAATGCCCCAAAATATTATAAAATGACCAAGTTACTGGCTGAAATTAAAGGCGTTTTGGACAATCCCAAACATTTAAATAATCTATTACCTGATACATTAAGTGCATTGGCAAAAATCTCAGATAATTCATCTAAAGGTGCTTCATTTCATATAATCTCCGCATTTATGGGGAAAGAAAAATGGAGAGCTCTTATTGTTGGAATGCCAGAGTTAGTTATTAAAAATTTAAGACTAGATGCAATTAAAACCCTCTCCTTGGCAAAAGATAATTCATCTGTTAATATTCAATCTAAAAAGGATTTTATACGTAGCCTATTTACACAAGGTTACGATCTTGATGATGCTTTTTTCAAAGAATTTAAAAAATTAAATGAGGATCATTATAAAAGTTTTAAAGAAGAAATAGTTGACACTTGCTTGTATTCTAAAGGATATGCAAGCAAAAGGCATAATGCATGTTATACTTGGCAAACGCCTTCACCTATTGAAAAAAATGAGTTCCAAATTAAAAATATGTCGCTTGTTGACTCCTTTGACGAAAAAATTCACAGCAATTACTTAAAGAAAATTTATAATACAATTGTTGAAACAAAAAAATATCTTTTAAACGCAGCTTTAGAAGATTTTAAGACTTCCCCTATGATATCCGAAATAGAGCATGATTTTTATTATCTTGGCAGGCCTGTAAACCGTGAATTTTATAATAAATATCAATATCATTCGATTATATTTGATGCACAATTAAAAAATTGTAATGGAGATATTAGAAAACTCGAAAAATATTTTAAAATGCATAAAGGAGAATTAGAAGAAGCTATGATAAGGCGCAAAAAATATCAAGAAGACTATAAAATAAAGCCTTGGCATACAGACGATAAATAATAAGGTTAAAAATTTGCACTATAAATTATTAAACAAGCTATTTATCAGTATATTTACGATGAAAATCGTGGTTTGGTTTGCTGTTTACCTCGTAAGCTTTTCTTAAATTACGATTGGTTTTGCATATTAATAATCAATTTATGTAAAAAGAAAGAACATCTTGCCCAAATGTTGATGTACGCATTTTTTTTAGAGCCCTTAGTTCTGTTTGTCTTATGCACTCTTTTGTTACACCATAAATATTTCCGATTTCTTCAAGTGTTCTTCTCGCAAAATCACCAAGACCGTAACGCATTTTAACAACTTCTTGTTCTCTATCTTTTAAGCTTGAAACAATTGTTTCAATATCGTTGCGTAAACATTCAGATTCAACGCTTGAATATACACAGGATTTTTCATCCTCTAAAATATCCGTTAAATTTATTTCTTTACAGTTTTCGTTATCAAAACCACCCTCTATCGAAATTGTTTTTGAGTAAGCAGAAAGGTAGGAATCAATTTTATCCGATGATAAATTCATTTTTTTTGCAACATCATCAGTTTTTACCTGGCAATTATACTGACGTTCCATTTCTGATTTAATTTTTGAAAATTTAGACAAGGTTTCTTGAATATACACAGGAATTTTCATACAATGAGCCTGTTCGGAAATGGCTTTAAACATTGATTGTTTTATCCACCAGCTTGCATAAGTAGAGAACTTATATCCGAGTTGCCAATTAAATTTTTCCGCAGCTACCATTAATCCAAGATTTCCTTCTTGAATTAAATCGATTACAGGAATTTTTGCCATATGAATAGCTTTTCTTGCTATTGTAATGACTAATTTTAAATTAGCCTGAACAAGCTGTTTTTTTGCCTCAATATCGCCTTCTTTTGCCTTTTTAGCGATTTCTTTTTCCTCAGGTGCTGTTAATGTCGGATAATTTGAAATTTCTCTTAAATACTTCTTAAGCAAATCATCTTTTTCACTTTGCAAGACATTATTTCTTGCAGGATTAGTTAATCGAGAGGTTTTTTTCATTTTAATTTTTTCATTTTTCATAGTTTAAACTCCTATTTTCACATTCACATAAAATTGCCATTACAAATAACGCTTTAAAAAATATTTTTTTCAGCGCATTAAAAAGAGCGCTTAAAATATTTACTTCAGCGTGTTCTTCACTCTTTGTTTTAAAAAATAAAAAGATTATGGTATATATTAAATATATCATAAGTATATCAAAATTACAAGTGGTTTATTAAGAATTATTAAATTTAAATTAAAATTTTACGAGTTTTTGTAATATTCTGTAATAAAAGAAAAAAGCAAAAACTCAAAAGTATAAAAAAAATACTTTTTTTTTATCTAAGTTCTTTCTTTTTTAAAGTAATGCTTTTGCGTCTTCTGAAGTTGCGATGGTGCATGCTTTTTCATAAGCATTTGGATCGCCTTCAGCTTGAAGTTTTTCAAAAGCGAGCTCAAAAAGTCTGTCAGAATTTTCTATTGCTTCAGGATACGCAGTTCCAAAAGCAACATCTTTTTTCAAATTGTCTGTTTTGCTGATTTGAGAACGGCCTAAAGCTTCTGCGGTTGGATTAGAGAAATCTTTTAAATTGGTTTCTTCTAATTGAGCACGAAATTCAGGCTCTGTTTTTTGAGTTTTACTCTTTTGCAAATCAACTTTTTGAACTTTTCCGATTTTCATGTCTTTGT
This sequence comes from uncultured bacterium, assembly GCA_963839525.1. Taxonomy (GTDB): domain Bacteria; phylum Cyanobacteriota; class Vampirovibrionia; order Gastranaerophilales; family Gastranaerophilaceae; genus CAWIVJ01. Next base: position 304,600 of record CAWIVJ010000005.1, read on the forward strand.
TAATTTCTCGCATTGTTTGCTCCTATTTTTTCGGTTTTATTTGCGTTTTTTCGCAATTATTAAGTTCATTCTTTATTTGTCGCTACACGCAGGAGGGTATAAGATTATTTTTATCTTATTCTCGTTTTTCTCCTTCATGTTATAAAACATGTTTTAATTTTTTTTTGCTAGCCAATAAAGTAATTATATAACTTTTTTAAAAAAAGGTATACTTATATTTCAGAAAAATCAATTATACACTGTATTTTAGTATTACCCTTAAACAAGGGCGCTTCTTAATAAAACTTAATATATTGGCAAAAAATGGAAATTTTTATTTTTCACAGATTTTTATATAGTATAAAGCTCTCTCTTCTTATTTAAACGGACAGGTCTTGTAATTTGTTACAAGACCTTTTTTTTATTTTTTTTTGAGGTTGCTATTGAGACTATTAAAGCGGATTTGTAAATATACTAATAATCTTTTAATGATGAAGCATCTTCATCATCTTTTAAAGAGGATAAGTCATCACTGTAAGTTGAATCAAAGTCTTCAGGAAGCATTTCGGCTTCAGGCCAAATAGTTTCTTCATCGAATCGGCAGGTATTTAAATTGTAAGAACCGGAAAAGTCAGAATTTGTTAAATCAGTTTCTTGAAATACGCCTCCAGCCATATCTGCATCTGTAAAGTTACAATAATTTATCGTTGCATAACTGTAATCTGCACCGGTTAAAATAGCTTCAGTAAAATCGCTTTCTAAAATTGTTGCTCTTGTAAATTCGACAGTAGTTAAATCCGCACCGTTAAAATTCACCGAAGTTAAGTTAGAATCCGCGAAAGAACTTGCGTTTAAATCCACATTTGAAAAATCTATATTGTCTATTGTTAAAGATGTAAAATCCAATTCGCTTAAATCAATTTCATCTTGCGAGGTTTTCCATTCATTGAATTGTTGAGGCGATGTCTTAATTAAATTATATAATTCCTCTTTGGTGTAGTCTCCCATGGTTTTTATTCTCCTTTATCATAATTATTTATTTATCAAGTTCATTTGCATTGCTAAAAGTACTGCTTGGGTTCTATTTGTAACTTTTAGTTTTTTAAAAATACTGTTTAAGTGTGTTTTTACCGTGACTTCTTTTACAAAAAGTTTGTCAGCAATTACCTGATTGTTTGCTCCTTGAGCAACAAGCGTCAACACTTCAATTTCTCTTGGAGTAAGAGGTTCAACCGGTTCATCGGAATAAAAAGATAAATCATGTGATTTGGCTTCATCTTTTTGCCAGGCAGAACGTCTTAATACGGCTTCAATTCTTGCTAGCAGGTTAGGAAGTACAAAAGGTTTTACAATATAATCATCAGCTCCTATTTTTAAACCGGAAATCATTTTTTGTTCTTCATTTATTGCTGTTAACATAATTATAGGAATATGTTTTGTTTTTTCATTACTTCTAATCGCCTTTAACGTGTCCCAGCCATTCATATTGGGCATCATAATATCAAGCAAAATCAAATCAAATAATTCTTTTTTTGAAGATGCTTTAGCTAGAACTTTTAAGGCTTGAACTCCATCAGTAGCAACATCAACATTGTATCCATACATTGGTAATGCATCTTGTAAATACTTTGGTTTATCGTCAACTATTAAAATTTTTCCGATTTGAGACATATTTTCACCTTCTTAAACAATTTTATTTTTTAAAGCTTTAAGCGCAGCTTGAAGCCTGTCATCTACCTCTAGTTTTTGTAAAATACTCGCTACATGAGCTTTTGTTGTATTGATGCTTACAAATAATTCTTTTGCTATTTGATTATTACTGCAGCCTTCTGTGATTAATTTTAAAATTTGAGTCTCTCTTGAAGTTAAATTATAATCATTTTTATTTGAAGTATCTTCAATACTGGCATTTGTTGCAGCTTTTAAAATAATATGGGCAATGCTCGGATCAAACCAGGAAGCTCCATCAAGAACAGAATTAACTACTTCTTCAAGTCTTGTAGAATCAATCTCCTTTGAACAATAGGCGTTTGCTCCGGCTTTTAAGCTCTCTAAAACTTCTTTTTCATTATCATGAGATGTTAAAATTATAATTTTTACTTCTTTATTTTTAGATCGAATTTTTTTTGTTGCTTCGATTCCATTCATATTAGGAAGCCCCAAATCCATTACAATTAAGTCAATTTTGTTATTATTAACTATTTCAATAGCTTTTTCAGCGTCTTTAGCTTCAAAAATAAGATTTAAAAAGTCCACATCTTCAAATGTGGTTTTTAGCCCAAACCTTGTAAGTTCATGATCTTCAACTATTAAAATATTATTTTTCATTATATTCTGTCCTGCTCAAAATTATTATTTTCATTATCCAATAGAACGTTTAAAGCCTCTAGTGCTTCTTTGCAGTTTGCATTAAGTTTTAAGCATTTTTTAAAATTATATTTTGCTTGAAGATAATCTCCTGAAATATTATTTAACATTCCTTGATAATAATAATATCTAAAATCATTTTCGTCAATATAAAAGGCATTTGCTAAATATTTTTGTGCTATATTATAGTTTCCTCTATTAATTTCTGTTTTTGCAAGTTCTATCCAGCCTTCTTCAAAAAGAGGATTCACTGCTAGTGCTTTTTTCAGGTAAATAGTTTCTTTATTTTTATCTAAAAGTGCTACATTATAGTAAGCTTTCCAACTATCAGAATGGGTTTTGAGCACTTTTGTATAAATTTCTGCCGCCTTACCTGCATTTAAAAGTTTTTGGTAAGTTTGAGCTTCTTTAACAAGAGGAATATATGATTTTTTATCCTGAGAAGAAGCCTTTTTGTAATAATTTAGTGCTTGCTTATAATTTTTATTCATATAGCTTAAATCACCAAGAGTTATTAATGCCTTAGGAAATCCATGATTAATTTTATAAGCTTTTTTTGCAGTATCAGATGCTTTTTCATATTCTTTCATATTAAAATATATTTCACTCATTAAGGCATATATTTGCCCTATATTTTTTTTCTCTTTGTAGAAAGGGCATTCTGTAAAGTTATTATTGCCTTTGAGGAGTCATTTTCGAGATAATGATAATATCCTAAATGATAATTTTTTTCCCATTCTTCTTTTTTTATTTTATATAAGATAAATTGCTCTAAGGCATTTATTTTTCTTTCATATTCATAAGAATGGAGATTTTGTTTTTTAAGATTTTCAACTATTTTTAAAGCTTCTTCAGGTTTATTTGCTTGTGCAAAAATCTCTGCTTTTAATTTTTGATAATTTAAATTTTCAGGATTTTGCAGTATTGCTAAGTTTATGTATTTTGAGGCTCTTGTAAAGAAGTTTGATTTGTAAGAACCAAGAGCAACAAGGTAATTAGCATAATCATAATTTGATAGAAGATTTTCTTTCTTTAACAGCTCATTTGTTGCTTCCGAGCTTTGATTATTAAAGTAAATATTTGAATAAATTTCGGCTAAAAATAATTCGTCTTCAAGTTTTAGTTTTTTTCTTGGGAAATAAAATCTTCTCATTGCATCCATTGAAACATTTGCTATGTTTCTGTCTTTAATCTTGGTATCTGCAAGGTTTGCAAGATCAAAAAGACCTAAATCCGCCATTTTATTTGCAAAGGAAATGCATAAGAAATCATTTTCTGAATTTTTGTTTATGAGAACCTTAAAATCCTCCCAAGAGGCTCTTATATTACACTGGACAAATTTATTTACAGCTCTTGTCAGATTACAGAAAGAATCACCTTTCTCAAGGTCAATTTTCATAAGATTTTCTTCATTTTTATTTAAATTAACATAAACTTCACCGGTAACATTTTTATTTTTACTGGTATTTATCACTTTTAAAGGCGAAAAATCGGACGAGAATCCTTCTGCAAAAGATGGACTTACTCCTAAAAAGCAAATAGCAAATATAAATATAATTTTGGTTAAAAAATTTTTAAACATTAACCTCATTTTCCTTGTTTGATTTTGCCATATAGTAAAATTCAAATAAATCAATAAAGTTTTTTTCAACTTCTGTCAATTCTTCCGGGGTTTTTCCCGTTAAAAACTTATGTAAATCCAACATGGAATATTTTTCAAGAATTTTTTGATGGTCTTCTTTTAAAGAAAGGTCATTTTCGGTTAAAAATACCTGAATAATTTTATCCGTAGAAACAGAAAGGAAACTATCCACAATTTTTTTATCAAAGTGAGTTACGGAATCATTTATTAAAATTTGTATAACATTTTTTATTGGCATCTTATCTCGATAATGTCTTTTAGAAGTTATTGCATCAAAAACATCTGAAACAGCTAAGATTCTTCCGCCCAAAGGAATATCTTCTCCACTCAATTTTCTGTAATAACCCGTACCATTATATTTTTCATGGTGAGAACATGCAATTTCCGTTACAATTTTAAAATCATCAGACATATGAATTTTTTCAAGAATATTGTGAGTTATCTCAACGTGTTCTTGAATATGTTTATATTCTTCATCCGTTAATTTGCCTTCTTTCTGTAAAACGGAGTCTCTTATACCTATTTTTCCTATATCATGCAATGTTGCAGCTTTTGAAATAATTTCAATAAATTTTTCATCAAAATTAAACTCTCTGGAAATAAGTTCAGAATATAACCTTACACGTGTTGAATGACCTGATGTTATTTTATCTCGGGCATCAATGGATGCAGCAAGTGTGTCTATAAAGCTGTCAAAAACTTGTTTTTGTTCAATGAACATTTCTTGCTGTCTTTTAAATAATTGTGCATTTTCAAGAGAAATGCCGGCACTTGAACCGATTGCAATAAGTAAATCCTCATCTTCTTCCGTAAATTCTCCGTCTAATTTGTTTAAGACTTGAAAGGCACCTATTTTTTCCTGTTTCATATTCTTTATCGGCATACAAAGAATTGTTTTAGTTTTATACCCGGTTTGAAGATCAATTTCCTTGTTAAATCTTTCATCCTGATAAGCATCTTTAATATTTATTGTTTCACCTGTTTTAACAACGTGTCCTGCAAGCCCTTTATCTGCAGGAAACCTTATTTCTTGACTATCCATACCAAGAGCAACTTTTGACCAAAGTTCATTGCTTTTTTTATCATAAAGAAAAACGCTGCACCTGTCCGCTTGAATGGCGGACTTTGTTTCTTCTGCAATTACTTTTAAAAGCACATCAATATTAGTTTCTGCAGCCACTGTTTGCCCTATTTTAAGTAAAGCAATAAGCGGGTCGCATCTGTAGGGTGAATTTTTCGAGTTTCTAAGAATATCTAAACGATTTTCAATAATTTCTAAAAGACCGACTTCATCTTTAACTACAGCAATTTTTCTTGCATTTTCATAATGCAGGTAACTTTCTCTGGAGTTGTTTTCTGCCCATTCTACTTCTGCAAACGAAAACTCATTAACAAGTCTTGCGGTTGCATCATTTAAATAATCTGCTAAGTATTTTCCATCATTTAAGAAAGTTAAAGCTTTCCAATATTTATTTTTATCTTTTAAGTACTCTAAAAGCCCTATTAAGCTTAAGTAAATAGACATTTTCTCTGAAGAATTTTCTTGCATAAATTGCTTTTGTATAGCCATAACCTGTAAAAAAGCTTCTTCATACTGATTATTAAATAATTTTTCAATTATAGGCTTAATAAAAATCTTACCATTTGTTGATGACTTATTTTCTATTTTTTGATTAGTACTCATCCTTCATCCTTAACAACTTTCCTATATAACCTATTTTATTGTACAATATTTTTGTTGATAATACAAATAAAATTTACGGAAAGATAAATATATCTTTAAATTCGATTAAATGCAAATTTTGCAGAAAGTTGTTAATGAATAAAATAACTATACTTATACCGGTATTCAATGAAGTTAGTAATTTAAAAGCAATTCTTCAAAAAGTTGAAGAAGCTTTTTTTGGTGGACTTGAAAAAGAGATTATATTAATTGATGATTTTTCTACAGATGGCACAAGAGAAATTCTTGAAAATTTAAAAGATAATTATAAAATCTTTTATCATAACAAAAATATGGGAAAAGGTGCCGCGCTTAGAACAGGTTTTGAGCACATTACCGGAGATATCGTTGTAATTCAAGATGCAGATCTGGAATATGATCCCGCAGATTACGAATCATTAATAAAATTGATTTTAGATGGAAAAGCTGACGTAGTTTACGGTTCCAGATTATCTGGTGCAAAACCTTCACGTTCATTTATGTTTACCCACTTACTTGGAAACAAATTTCTTACTTTGATGACAAATATATTGTACAATACAACTTTAACTGATATGGAAACTTGTTATAAAGCTTTTAGAACAGAGTTTATAAAAGGGCTCAAAATCAAATCAAACAGATTTGATTTTGAGCCCGAGATAACGGCAAAAGTTTTAAAGAAAGGAGCCAGATTATATGAACTTCCTATTTCTTATTATGGAAGAGACTATTCTGAAGGAAAAAAAATAACTTGGAAGGATGGAATTCATGCCATCTGGGCACTTTTAAAATTTAGGTTTAGTGATTGAAAAATAAAATTTGAAAGGTAAAATATGAAAAGAATTTTAAATAATTTTATGTTAATTTTACTGTTACTATTCACAATTACATTAGGTATTTCTGCTCAAGAAACAGTACTTAAAACAGGAATTTCTATTGACAAAGTACCTAATGAATTATACGGAACATGGCGTGTATCATCAAAATTAATTTCAACAAACAGTAAAGGTCTTTTTAAAGAAAAGAGTGTAGATTTATGGAACTTATCAAGAACTTCCGACGTCATTATATTAGATAACCCTTTTACAGGGGCGAATGCTTCTATTATGATTGATGAAGTAAATGGAGATTTTATAAAATTTAAAAAAGTAGGAGACTATGATAGTAAAAAGTTGACAGATACGGTACAATTAAATTTAGGGAAGGAGACTTTTACGGGGATAAATTATTTGAAATTGGATACTGTTTCAGAAGTTGACGGGCATGTAATCAAAAGTGAAACAGCTGTTTACGAATTGACAGGAGAGAAAATTTCAGGAACAAGCATTAAGTGACATAGTTCTTGGCGAAAAATGAGCCTTAGAAATAGGTCATTGCGAGGAGAAGCAAAGCTTCGACACGGCAATCTAAAGTAGAAGAGGAGGCAAAAAATGAAAACATATGGATTTGATACAGTAATATTAGGAGGAGGACCTGCCGGCTTATCTGCAGCGATATATGCAGCCAGAGGGGCATGTTCTGCTGCAATAATCGATACAAGCATGCTGGGAGGGCAGCCTACAAATTATTTAGAGCTTGAAAATTATCCGGGTTTTGGACTTGTAGACGGTTTTGATTTGATGGAAAAATTTGAACAGCATGTAGATAAATTTGGTGTATCAAAGTTTCCAATGCAGGAAATAGAAAATGTTGATTTAGTCTCTCAAATTAAAACTATCAAAACAAAGGAAGCAACATTTAAAGCTAAAACAATAATTATAGCAACCGGAGCTAAAGCAAGAAAACTGGGAATCCCGGGAGAAAAAGAATTTATCGGCCGCGGGGTCAGCTACTGTGCAGTTTGCGACGGGGCATTTTATAAAGACAAAATTGTTGCAGTAGTCGGCGGTGGAAATGCGGCGATTGAAGAAGCAATGTACTTAACAAAATTTGCAAGTAAAGTATACATAATTCATCGCAGAGATATGCTTAGGGCTGATAAAATAATTCAAGAAAGAGCATTTAAAAATGAGAAAATTGAATTTATTTTTGACACTGTTGCAAAGGAAGTATTGGGTGAAAACGTTGTTAAAACAGTTGTTTTAGAAAATGTGAAAACAAACAAGGTTTCTAACCTGCAAGTTGACGGTGTTTTCCCTTACATTGGATTTAGTCCTAATGTTGATGGATTCAAAGGTCAAATAGCTCAAGATGAATCAGGATTTATCATAACTGATGAAACAATGCAAACATCAGTTAGTGGTGTTTTCGCTGTCGGAGACGTAAGACAAACTCCATTAAGACAGGTTATAACTGCAGCTTCAGACGGTGCAACAGGTGCTGTTTATGCGGTTAAACATCTTGAGAAACTTGCAGAAGTTCTTATCTAAGATGAATATAACTCTAATTCATCTTTTGAATTCATTTCGGTGGCTGCAACTAAAATCCTTCTTTCATCCAGTTTTAAGCCGCCGATAATGTTTTTATCTTTTAAATTAGACAAAAATTTATCTGCATTATCAACTTCAATTACAAATTCGTTATAAAAATCTTTATTTAAGGTCTTAATTCCTTTTAGAGAAAGCATTTTTGATAGCTCATGGGCATTTTGTGCAGATAAAATACTCACTTGCTTAAAACCTTTTTCTCCAAGCAATGTTAAATATAAAGTAGCACAAAGAGCAACTAAAGCCTGATTTGAACAAATATTGCTTGTGGCTTTTTCACGCTTAATATGCTGCTCGCGTGTTTGGATTGTAAGTGTAAATGCCTGGTTACCTTCTGTATCAAGAGTTCTTCCGGCAATTCTTCCCGGCAACTGGCGCATGAATTTTTCTCTGCAGGTCATAAATCCGCCATGCGGACCTCCAAACGACATCGGAACACCAAGCGGCTGAATATCTCCTACAACAATATCCGCCCCGTATTCTACAGGTGCTTTCAAAATTGCAAGTGAAGAAATATTAACACAAGCAATTAAAAGAGTTTTTGATTGTTCTAATACTTCTTTAAAATTTATTTTTTCGATAGTTCCGTAAAAATTTGGTGTTTGAATTAAAACACAAGCATACTCACCCGTTTTAATTTTTTCTTCTAAATTTAAATCTGTTTTGAAGTCTTTGGTTTCGATATACTCAATTTCAATTGCGTTAGCCCAAGTATAAGTTTTTATTACTTCTTTATATTCAGGATTAATCGCATCAGAAATAATTACTTTATTTCTCTTAGTGATTCTCACTGCCATTAAAATCGCTTCAGCGCAAGCGCTTGCACCGTCATACACAGAAGCATTTGCAACATCCATGCCTGTTAAATTGCAAATCATCGATTGAAATTCATACATAATCTGCAAAGTTCCCTGGGAAATTTCGGGCTGATAAGGAGTGTAAGCCGTTAAAAATTCCCATCTTTGAGCAATTTGTCCTATGCATGCCGGAATAAAATGGTTATAAACCCCTGCACCCAAAAAATTTATAACGTCCGTATTATTTTTTTTAGCCAGCGATTTGACTTGTTTTTGAGCTTGCATTTCGCTCAAAGCGTCAGGTAAATTAAAATTTTTAATCCTTGCTTCTTTAGGGATTTTTTCAAACAATTCTTCAATTGAACCGCTTGAAATACTTTCAAGCATTTCTTTTCTTGTTTCATCATTATGCGCTAAAAAATTTTTCACCAAATTTCCCCTTTTTTTACTATTCAATTATCTATATACTATACTCAAAATAAAAAGTAGATTTTTTGGATTGCCGCGCCGCTCGTTTCACTCACTCCTCGCAATGACACAAAGACAATAGTTATATGTGATTGCGAGGAATTCTGCAATGCAGAATGACGAAGCAATCCAAGAAAAGAAAATCCTGTTTTTATTTTAAAACAAGTATAGTTTTTATAATAACAGGAAATTTCGGAAAATTATGTTAAGAATTATAAACAGAGGATTACAAAAATTTACATTCCTTGAAAATCCAACCATAATATTTAATACAGCAGGCAGGATAATCCGAAACAAGCTCAAAGTCAGAATAAATTTTTCTTTAAACTAGCAAAAAATATTTTTAGATTTTTTAAGGCAAATGTATTAAATAAAATAGTTCCAGAGAAAAAGAGAAAGGAAAAAACATGAATTTAAGAGTAATGCCGAAAGTTAACACCGTAAACTTACAACAACAAGGATTTAAAAAAGCTCCGGTTAATTTTAGAGGAGTTGAAAAATTTAAAGATAACCTAATGTTTTTAGAAGATCTTTTTAAAATTCAGACAGCAATAGAAGAAGCCTCAAAGAACGTAGGTAAAGTATCTATATTTGATGTTACCAAGACAAAATTATCAATATGGAATATTCAATTAAGGTATAAAATATCTGAGGTTTTAAGAAAAATATCAGGAGATAAAAAGGTTACTGAAGTTTTAAATGACTTTGAATTCTTTATTTCGAAAGGAAATTTATTACCGGAAGGAAATGATCTTCGTACCCGTAAGGCAAGCAAGTTTTTAGAAAAAATAATAAAAGATAAAGATTTGTCCAAAGTTTCAGATAAATTTAAAAAAATCTTTCCTTTGAAAAAAGAATTAACAAAAGGAAAATATTAAAAGAATATCCTGGTACCGGCAAGGCTTTTAAAGAACTTTCAAATTATTTACTACCAAGACAACATTAAATGATATAATAGAGGATTTTAAAAATCCTAAAAATTGATAATGGAGAAAAAGTTTAATTTATTTAACAGGGTGGAGTAAACTCCACCCTTGCAATAACATTCAAAGTAAGCTTCAAATGTAGGTTGGGGTTTAATCTTCACAATCTTTTGCCGTACCCTGCTTTAAGGATTAGTTTTTTGATTTTTTCATTGATTCAATTGTGTTTGTGGTTGATTTTCCTTCCACAAATTCTATAAACTCAATTCTTCCGCCGTTTTTAAGGATGACGTCGGCTTCAGGAAGTGTTTCAACGGAATAATCCGCTCCTTTTGTATGTACATCAGGCTTAATCTTGTCCAGCAAATCTCTCGGAGAGCTTTCGCCAAACAAAACCACATAATCAACGCAGGATAAAGCGCATAAAATCTCAGCTCTGTCGTTTTCATTGTTTATGGGGCGTCCTTCGCCTTTGATTAATTTAACGGATTTATCAGAATTTAAAAGTATAACCGAATAATCCGCAAAACTTTTTGTTTTTTGCAAATATCTTACATGCCCGACATGCAAAATATCAAAACATCCATTAGTTGTAACGACCGTCTTTCCGCTATCTTGGATTTTTTTAACAACATCCCTGATGTTTTCTCGTTTGATTACTTCACCCATCAACAACCTCTTTTATCTTAAAATATCATAAATAAAGAAAAAGTGAAAGGTGAGAAGTAATGAGTGAAGGGTGTAAAATGCATCATTTTGATATCTGAATTAAATAAAAATCTTTAAGGGTACTGTTAAAATCGTATACTTAACTAAGTCAATGTTTTTAGAGCAAAATATCCCCAAGCCTTAGCACAAAAATTTAAACCTTAAAAAATCTTTTTATTCAATTCAGTTTTTCGTATTCTTATGTTTTCAGGAGTAATTTCAACAAGTTCATCATCGGCAATGTATTCTAAACTGTCTTCCAGAGACATGATTTTAGGTGCCTGTAACGTTACCATGACATCAGCGGTTGAACTCCTCATATTGGTTAGTTTTTTTGTTTTACAAATATTTAAAGCTATATCTTGTGTTCTATTACCTTCACCGATAATCATTCCTCTATAAACTTTTGTTTTAGGAGTTATAAAAAACACTCCTCTGTCTTCAAACTGGGCTAAAGCATAAGGAATCGCCTCACCCTGTTCAAGAGCAATTAAAGATCCGCTTCTTTGTTTAGGAATTTCTCCGGCAAAAAATCTATATTCATAAAACGTGTGATACATTATCCCTTCGCCTTTTGTCATACGGATAAATTCGCTTCTAAAACCTATCAAACCTCTTGCAGGAATTATAAATTTCAAATGAGTCCTTCCGCTTACAACGTTCATTTCTTGCATTTCTGCCTTTCTTTGCGAAAGTTTGTCAATACAGCTTCCCGCATATACTTCAGGAACATCTATAATTAAATTTTCATAAGGCTCATGCTGCTTTCCGTCAATGGTTTTAAAAATAACTTCAGGCTTTGAAACTTGAAATTCGTAACCTTCACGACGCATTGTTTCAATTAAAATTCCTAAGTGCAACTCTCCGCGGCCGCTTACTCTAAAAACATCTGTATTTTCAGTATCTTCAACACGTAAACTTACATTTTTTTCAAGCTCCAAATAAAGCCTTTTTCTAAGCTGCCTTGAAGTGACAAACTTTCCTTCAGTTCCGGCAAAAGGACTGTCATTTACAGAAAAATTCATTTGCAAAGTCGGTTCATCAATTTTGATTAAAGGAAGGGCGACAGGGTTTGTTAAAGGGCAAATGGTTTCGCCGATTTGAATATCTGAAAACCCTGCGACACCAATGATATCGCCTGCTTCGGCTTCTTCTATTTCAACCCTGCCTAAATCCTTAAATCCATATAACTTTGTTATTTTACCGCGTTCTTGAGAACTATCTGATTTCATTATGCAGACCTGGTCCTGAGATTTTATAATCCCGTTAATTATGCGCCCGATAACAATTCTTCCTACATACTCATTATAATCAAGTGTTGTTGCCTGAAATTGAAGCGGTTTTTTAATGTCGCCTTTTGGAGCTTTAATATTATCCAAAATACAATCTAAAAGCGGTACTATATCTTTTTTCTCATCATCCAAATCTTTAATCGCAAACCCCATTAAACTGCTTGCAAAAATAAAAGGAAAATCAAGTAAATCTTCTCTATCAGTTAATTCAGTGAACAGGTCAAAAACTTTATCAAGCGCATTTAAAGGATCCGCACCCTGTCTGTCAATTTTATTTATAACGACTATAATTTTAAGTCCTAATTCAAGTGCTTTTGACAAAACAAATCTGGTTTGCGGCATAGGACCTTCAGCTGCATCAACAATTAATAAAGCTCCGTCAACCATACCCAAAACACGTTCAACTTCGCCTCCAAAATCTGCGTGTCCCGGAGTATCTACAACATTAATTTTGTAATCTTTATAATTTATAGAAATATTTTTAGATAAAATTGTAATACCGCGTTCACGCTCCAAGTCATTACTGTCAAGTACGCATTTTTGTACAACCTGATTTTCTCTAAAAACTCCGGCTTGTTGAAGCATACAATCTACCAGCGTTGTTTTTCCATGGTCAACGTGTGCTATTATTGCTATATTTCTTAATTTTTTGTCTTTGGTTTTCATTTTCCCAAGCTAGTTTATATTTTATTATAATTTGATATTCTAATTCCGGCAACTTTTACAAAAGTGTAAAGCTTACACTTTTATTTTAGCGTAAAAAATTAAAAAGTAAAGGGTATTAACTAAGTAAAATTTTTTATTCTCTACTTTTACTGTTTAAACTAAATAGCTACTTCAAAAGGAACCTGAGCAACTTTTTGAGTTTCTTCATCAATAATTCCGCGCTTCAGTTCTTTATAAGAAGCATTTTTTGAATTGAACATTTTTTTCAAATATTCATAAGAAACTTTGGGGTCACATTTATCGCCGCAGGTGAATAAATCAACAGCTGCGTAACCTAATTCAGGCCAGGTATGGATTGCCAGATGACTTTCCGCGATAATAACTACGCCGCTTACTCCATAGGGGTTAAACATATGAAAACACTTTTGGACAATAGTTGCTCCGCATTCCAGAGCTGCCTCTACCATAAGTTTTTCAACCATATTGACATTGTTTAAAATATTAGGGTCACATTCAAAAAATTCAGCTAAAACGTGTTGGCCTAAATGAACTTGTTTTTTTCCGTTTGTAAAAGATGTTGTTATTTCCAATTCATGAGCCTCCTTATAGGGTTAAACATATAACCCAGAACTTAAATGACAATTTACATAATACAATAAAAAACTAAAAAATTGTAATTATTTACCTGGGCTATAAAAAAATTAATAATTTTTAACAAAAATATACCTAAAAGCCTTATATATTAGCTCATTCAAAAGATGTATTTATATTAATTTTTGTTAATTTAATTTTTAAAATTTTTATTATAAAATTGAACTATGAACAAAATTTTAGTTATAGATGATGAACAAAATATAAATGAATTAATAAAAATAAATCTTGAACTTGCAGGATATAAAGTAATTCAGGCACTTGACGGAATAAAAGGATTTGCGCTTGCAAAACAGGAGCTTCCCAACACGATAATTTTAGATGTAATGATGCCTGAGGTTGACGGATTTACTGTGGCTCAAAGAATCAGACAAAATCCTTCAACGAAAAACATTCCTATTTTAATGTTGACGGCTCTTTCTCAACTTAATGACAAAATAAAAGGTTTTGATATCGGTATAGATGATTACCTTGTTAAGCCTTTTGAAATGGAAGAATTAAAAGTGAGAATAAGAGCTCTTTTGAAACGTTCAAGGCAAATACCTGAATCAATTGCAACAAGAGAACTTCTTAACGTAAAAGAGATTACCCTTATGCCTGAAACTTATTCGGTCAAAATTCATGATAAAAAAGCAAAATTAACTCCGATTGAATTTGAGATTTTTAATTTATTATTCCAAAACCATGGGAATATGGTTTCATCTGCTAAATTATTAAGCGATATATGGGGCTATTCTCCCGATGATGAAATTGAAACAATTAGGGTTCACATAAGGCATTTAAGAACTAAAATTGATAAAATTGCTAACGGAAAGAAATATATTGAAACAATCTATGGTGGCGGATACAAGTTAAACGTTTGATTTTGCTATCATCAATTAGTATTTCAGGTTATCACCTTATAAATCACTTGATTTTTAGTATTTATATTATAAAGTATTAACCATGAGTGAAGAAACACCGTCGATAAAAAACATAATACAAGCAATGGGACTGGTTTTTGGAGATATCGGAACAAGCCCCATTTATACGCTTACTGTGATATTTTTAACAACACAAATAACACAAGAAAATGTTATCAGTGTTCTATCTTTAATTATATGGACACTTTTATTAATAGTAACAGGTCAATACACTTGGCTTGCAATGAGCTTAAGTAAACGCGGAGAAGGCGGAACAATTGTACTGAATGAAATTTTACGTAAACTTTTAAAAAACTCACGTTCTGTTGCTTTTTATTCTTTTTTAACCTACTTGGGTATTTCTTTATTAATAGGTGATAGTGTAATTACTCCGGCAATAAGTATTTTATCTGCGGTAGAAGGTCTTAAGTTTATTCATTTTTTACATAATATCCCTCAAGCAGCTATTTTAATTATAACTTTAATAATTGCAATTACTTTGTTTTCTGTGCAAAAAAAAGGAACTGATAAAATTTCAAAAGCATTCGGACCTATAATGATTGTATGGTTTTTTGCTTTGGGGGTTTCAGGTCTTGCGGCCGTTTTGAAACTTCCGGTTATTTTTTCGGCATTTAACCCTCTTCATGGTCTGAATTTTATTTTGCATAATGGTTTGAGTGGTTTTTTTGTCCTATCGGAAGTTATTTTGTGTGCAACCGGAGCAGAAGCCCTTTATGCTGATATGGGGCATTTGGGTAGAAAACCTATTGTATACGCCTGGTATATAGTTATTTGTGTTTTAATTCTTAACTATCTGGGTCAGGGGGCATTTTTACTTTCGAATCCTAATGTTTCTAACATCCTTTTTTCAATGATTGTATCGCAGGCAAAATTTTTATATATTCCATTTTTAATAGTAAGCCTTATGGCAACAATTATAGCTTCGCAAGCCATGATTAGCGGATTATTTGCAATTATTTATCAGGCTATCAATACAAGAATTTTGCCAATGTTTAAGATTGATTACACTTCAGAAAAAATTAACTCACAAATTTATATAGGAACGGCAAACTGGTTTTTAATGGCTTTTGTTATTTTTGTAATTCTTTTATTCAAAGAATCCTCTAATTTAGCTTCTGCTTACGGCTTTGCGGTTACTGCAACATTTAACATTACCATAACCTTAATAAGTACAATTTTATTTTTAAAGAAAAAGTATTTTCATTGTTTATTCGCTTTACTCTTAATGCTGATAGACGTATCTTTTTTAATAGCCGTGTTTTCAAAATTACCAACAGGAGCTTATTGGTCAATTATAATTGCAACAATACCTTTGTCGTTAATACTTTTATATGTTAAAGGTCAACAAGCTATGTATAAAGCAATTAAGCTTATGGATAAAAAAGATTTTCTGCAGCAATATGAGGAAATTTATCCTTTAGCAAATAAAATTGAAGGTAAGGCGTTATTTTTTGCAAGAGGTATTGAAAAAGTTCCTCCATACATTGTCCAAACAATGTTTACAAACAATATAATTTATACGGAAAATATTTTTGTTCAAGTAAATAAAACCAGCGGTGCTTTTGGATTGCATTATGAATTAAAACAAGTGATAACGGGATTAAATGTTCTTACAATTGATGTCGGTTACATGGAAGTATTGAGGCTTGAAAAAGTTTTAAAAGCTTTGGATATTGAAGAAAAAGCTATTTTTTACGGTGTTGAGGATATAGAAACCAATAATTTCTTCTGGCATATTTTTGCAATAATCAAAAAAATTACACCAACATTTGTAAGCTTCTATAAATTACCGGTTCACAAAATCCATGGTGTAATTACACAGATAAAATTGTGATTAAGAAGTAGGTTGGGATTGCAATTCCTACGGCAATATTTGAAGAAAGGTTATAAGTTTATCACCTTATAACCTTATAAACTTCCCTTTACTTATTCGTACCAACTTAAAAATTCTTTTTCATATTTTTTATAAGGGCTATCTTCAGGCAATTCTGAATAATTTTTCAATTCTTCCATATGTTCTTTATCTTGATG
Source organism: uncultured bacterium (assembly GCA_963839525.1). GTDB lineage: Bacteria > Cyanobacteriota > Vampirovibrionia > Gastranaerophilales > Gastranaerophilaceae > CAWIVJ01. The sequence goes on from CAWIVJ010000005.1 coordinate 321,175, forward strand.
TAAGTGAGCTAATGCACTATGAGCTCCAAATTCTGCATAGCTTTCTTGATTAAGCTCTTGCTCATGATTATATTTTTCTCCGTGCTGGAGATATCTTTGCCATTTACCGCTCACTTCATTTGTATAATCATGGACATGCATTAATTCATGGGTTAAAGTTAGCAAAAAGTCATCAGAAATACCTTTTTTATATAAAACATCATTTTTATCAACAAAAGTACAAGTTTCTCTACTTCCTACGACTACTTCTTGACCAAAAACCCCCTTGCTTTCAAGGTTTCTTGAAATTTTAATAGGATAGCCTTTGTCTTCTACTTCCTGTAAAACTTTTTTAAGGCTGGTTTCCTTTCCAAATTTATCCGGAAATTTAATATCATTTTGTTTTATATATTCTAATGCAGCATCAAGCTGTTTTTTTGTGCTCTTGTACTCTATACTTCTAATTTTTTCTTTATCGTCTGATACTATATTATTATTCCTATCTATAAGATATATAGGCATTTCGTTAACTATTGTTGATCTTTGTTCTATTTTTCCTTCGGCTCTTAGCTTTCCTCTGTATTTAAAAACATCATCCAAACTTAATTCTTCAGAAAGATGTTTTAAGTTTAATTCGTTATACGGGTTTATTCCTCCAAAATTTTTTTTGGTCCTTGAAAGATAGTCTTCATTTTTAACAATAATAAATTTATCATAAGTAAGGATACCATCTTTACCCGCAAAATCCGCAAACAAGGAATTATCAATTAAACGTTCTTTATTTCCACCAGAAAGTTTTGCATCAAAGAAATTGGCTATTAAAGCATAATCTTCTTTGTTTCTTGTTTTACTAATTTTTGTATAGTAAGCCTGTAAATCTTTTTTAGTCATAGGTTTTTCTTTTAAAATCTTTAAAAATTCAGCCATTTAATATTCCCCTCCCCTTTTTATTGTGTTTAAAATACCCATAAAATAGATGTTATATATATAAAACATTATGAAAGAGATAATTTGACAACATGATAAAGCCCCTTCCCGTTTTATCTTGTCATATCTGTTATCATGACTGGGTTTTAGCCATTTGTAAATTTTTATAAAACAACTTCACAATTACAACATTGTTAATAAAGAAGAACCTTTACAAATCTGTAGAAAACAATTTAATTAAAAATTGACAAAAATTCAGCAACCGAAATGCCAAAACAAGCCACCAAAATAACTACTTGTCAGACAAGTATGCCCGACCTATCACATAAATTGTAGTCGTAGGTTGGGCTTACCAGCCCAACAACTAAAACAAATATTATTTTTAAATACAAGTTAGCATAAGAAGCAGGTCGGGTTTGCCATCCCGATGGAATAGTTGAAAGACAATAAGCTTCTCAACTTATAACCTTATAACCCCTTAATCCTTTAAACTTCTCTTTTTTCCAGACTAACTTCCCAGAGATCTTCTTCCGGTGGGGGAGGCAATTGTTTATCTTCCTGACTTTCAGCGGCAGATTGAACCTGTTTAGATTTTTCTTCCTCTTCTTCTTTCGGAGGATTTATCGGCAATCTAAATCCAAAAGTAGAACCTTCATTAAGCTTTGATTGAACAAAAACTTGCCCGCCGTGGTGTTTTTCTACAGAAATCTTAACTAAATGAAGCCCCAGTCCTGTCCCTTTTATTGTATGAGTATCATTTTCAATTCTGAAAAATCTGTCAAAAATTTTGCTCTGATATTCATCAGGAATACCCTGTCCCTGATCTTCAATACTAACTTCTACAAATTCACCTACTCTTGCTCTTTCAACTCTTATTTTAACCCTGCCATTTTCAGGAGAATATTTAAGAGCGTTAGATAAAAGGTTTTTCAGCGCCCTTTCAATGCTGCCTTCATTAAGCATAACTTCAGGTAAATCAGGTTCTTTCATTATAGAAAAAGTTAAGTTTTTTTCTTGAGCAAGAACTTGCATTGAATTTACACAATTTTCAATTATTGCCGACATATTTTGCTGAATTTTTTCTAATTTTACATTATTTGATTCAAGTCTTGAGAAATCAAGGATATCGTTTACTAATCTATTTAAACGAATAATTTCTTCGTTCATTACTCCGATAAATTCTTTTTGAGTATTGAAATCAAAATCATTTCCAAAATTAAACAAAGTATCAATGTAACTTCTCAAAACAGTTACAGGTGTGCGAAGCTCATGAGAAACATTTGAAATAAAGTGTCCTCTTATTTTATCCATTTCTGTTTCTTTTGTTACATCAATCAAAACAATAATGTAGCCGACATAATCTTTATTTCTTGAAAACATTGGAGACATAACAGCTTTAATAACTCTTTTATCAATTTCAATATTAAAATCAAGCGGTTTTGTTTCCATAATATCCAATGGAGTATTTTTAAATTGTTCAATTTTTTCTTTAAAACAAAGCTCTCCGTCAGAATCGCAATAAAGTTGGATTTTTGTATTTAGAATTTCTTTTTCGCTTATTTCCAAAAGTTTTTGAGCTTGATGATTGATTAAAACAACATTATCGAAATTATCGCAAACTACAACTCCGTTTGCGATACTCATTAAAATACCTTCTAGTTTGTTTTTTTCCAGTGTTAATTGCTCAACATTTTGTTCTTCGTATAAATGCAAGCGGTTAGACATGTCATTAAAGGCTTCAAAAAGTTCTTTAACTTCTGAACTGACACCTTTACCTTCAATTTTATAGCCAAATTCTCCCGTTGATATCTTCCTAACTCCATGGTGCAGTATTCTTAATTCTCTGGTAATTAAATATGTATTTACAAGAATTACAAGAGCAAAAATCGCCCATGCCACAACAAACACAAATAATAAAGACGCTCTTGTTGTTCCTGAAACCTGATTAATTATATTTCCCGAAAGACCTACCATAACAGAGCCGATAGCATAAGATTTACCCTGTTTTTTTACAATCATCGGAGAACTTATAGCTATTTTTGAAGTCTGCGCCTGATGAGAGTAATCTTCTTTACTTGAGTAAACAATATCACCTCCATTATTCGTAAATTCAATAAAAGCAATATCATCGTTACTGTTTAGTATTGATTGAGAGTGTTCTTTTAATTTATCATATTTTTCAAATTCAGGAATATCTTTTATTAAGTCTGTACTTTCAACTGCAAGGGTTTTTGAAATAATTTTACCGAAATTTTGATACCCCTCATTTAATTTATTTTGAATATTAATACTTGCCAGTACGGCAATTAAAATAATGAACAGGGTGCTTACGATAAGCCCTGATAAAATTAAACGATTTTGAGTAGTCAAACTAACCTTGTTCATAGCAGGATTATACCACGAGATCAGGGGTTAAGTCAAAGTCTAATTTTTTTTAATTTTTTAACTTATTACAAATTGTAAATAGAATATAAGAAAAAATAGCAAAAATTTTTTACCGTTTTTTAAATGTTTATAAAAACACAATGGGTAGAAAAAGGGAGAATAAAATGCTAACAATACAAAAGTGCAATTTAAACATGGGCTTAAAACCTAATTCTGACAGCCGAACCTTTAGATTTGTTAACCTTAATCCTGAGGAATTACATACTATAAGACAAATAGCAGATTGTATTTTTAATGCAATTGGAAATGTAAGTTTCAATGTCGGATATTGGAAATACTCTTGAAATACTAGTTTCAAAAACATCTAATATAAAATATTCATTGGATAAATATATAGATATAGCATTTGATAGAAAATAAAATAATATTTGCAACTCAAACTCTCTAACACTTTGGCTCAAAGTGGTTGAGAATATACACAGATGATTATGTTAAAAATCGTCCTATGTATCATGAAGGAAATAAATTATACTTATTTGTTGAAAACAGAGCTCTTAAAATTTTAAAAAATTACGTGAGTCGGGAATAAAATTTAAAAACCGATGCAAAATTCCTAGCGAAATTAGTCTTGCAAGCAAATTGTTTAAATAAATTAACTTTCTACCTTGAACAAATCACCCTTGCAGTATGAACTCCTGAAGCCGAAGCCTGAATCAATCCTCTTGTTACACCTGCACCGTCCCCGATTGTGAAAAGATTTTTAACCCCTTCTGTCTCAAGTTCGTTTGTAAGCTTAACTCTCGCAGAGTAAAATTTTACTTCCACACCGTAAAGCAAAGTGTAGCGGGAAGCTGTTCCGGGTGCAATTTTATCCAGAGCATAAAGCATTTCGATAATACTTAAAAGCTGCCTGTAAGGCAGAACCAGACTTAAATCTCCCGGGGTTGCAGATGCCAAAGTAGGTGTTATTGTGCTTGCATTAATCCTTTCAACAGTAGAACGCCTTCCTTCAAGTAAATCTCCAAATCTTTGAACTAAAACTCCTCCCGCAAGCATATTTGCCAGTCTGGCAACGTGCTGACCGTATGCTATCGGCTCTTTAAAAGGTTCCGTAAATCTTTCAGATACAAGCAGTGCAAAATTCGTATTAGCTGTTTTTTTTGTTGCATAACTATGACCGTTTACGGTTAAAATCCCGCTGTAATTCTCGCTTACGACTTCTCCGTAGGGATTCATACAAAAGGTTCTTACTTCATCGCCAAAAGTCGGTGAATGATAAATTAATTTTGATTCGTAGAGCTTTTCTGTAATCGGCTCAAAAACCGGAGCAGGAAGTTCAACCCGAACACCGATATCAACAGCATTATTAATCATTCCGATTTTATTTTGGTTAAATTCTGATGTAAGCCAATCAGCACCTTCACGCCCCGGGGCTACTACTATATATTCTGCCGTAATTTTCTGTCCGCTTTTTGTTGTAAATCCTTTTACTTGTTCATTTTCAACTATTAACTTATCTACGACTTCTTCATATAAAATAGTGACTTTTTCAGATAAAAAATCTTGCATGTTTTTCAAAACATTAAGACTTCTTTCAGTTCCAAGATGTCTTACAGGAGAATAGATAAGTTTAAGTTCTGCCAGAGTAGCTTCCTGCGCGAGTTCTGCATAATCTTCCCTGTTGGTTCCATAAACAACTTCTGTTGCTCCAAAATCCAAATAAATTCTATCAGTATAATCAATTAATTCTTCCACCTCTTTTCGGGACATATAATCGACTAAATTTCCTCCTACATCGGGAGTTAAAGTTAGTTTACCGTCGGAAAAAGCTCCTGCTCCTCCCCAGCCGCAAAGAAGACCGCATTTTTTGCATCCGGGGCAAACTCTTTGACCTTCACGAAGAAAACATTTTCTTTTTTCTATTTTTTTGCCTTTTTCGACTAAAATAACTTTCCAATCAGGTTTTAGTTTCATTATTTCAAGCGCAGTAAAAATCCCAGCCGGTCCGGCTCCTATTATCGCAACATTATACATTTAATTCTCCAATGACCTCAACCAATTGATTATAGCTTAAAAAAAATTAAATAAAACCTCTTTAGTAATAATTTTTTACGGAAATTTAAGAAAATGTTTATGTTATTTAAATAGAAAAGTCAATATTGAAAAACTTTTAACTCTGGAATCATTTTTCGCCTCTGGATTTGCTTTAATGAGTTTATTTAGCGTCTTTCCTGCTTGTATTAAATTAAATTCTTTTAGATAAATTTTGGATAAATTTACTGCATCAATTATATTATCCGGATTTTTTTGAAGGGAAGAAATGTAAGATTTTTTTGCCAGCTTTTTATTGCCCAGATTATAATTTAACATTGCAATTAGACCGTCTACATCAGAAGAAGGCTTCACTTTTTTTGCAAGGTTCGCATAGTTAAGGGCACTTTCCCAATCCTTTATTTCTGCATAAATTATTGCAAAATCATAATAAACAAGAAACTTTTCGTTGTTATTAGAGCTTAGCATTAAAGCTTTGTTCAAGCTATCTATAGCTTTATTATATTGTTTAATTTCAAGATAAGATGCGGATAGGTCAATATAGCCGTTTGGAATTTCAGGAGCTGAGTTAATATAATTTTGCGCTTCAAGCATTTTTCTTGAATTAATTTGTTCATTATCTCCCATAATTATAGGGGCAAAAAATTGATGACTTGTATTAAATTTATCCAAAGGAGTATTTGTAATATCAGGAATTAATTTATACAATAAACTTAAAGTATTTAAATCTGTAGGAGGAATAAGCCGGAAATCACCTCTCAATTTCGTAAAATGACTATCTTGTTGTGTTTCCATATACATCAAATCTTTTTTATTGTAACTATGCCCCATAATTCCAAGAGAGTGTCCGATTTCATGTAAAGCTATATTATGAAGTTCTTCTTTTTCAAAGGGTCTTCCGGTATTGCTGGGAGTATAAAATACAATTTCCATTTTATCAAGCAAATCATTTTTTATAAATGGTGCAGTAAATGCCATTACATATTTACAATTATTATCTGTGCAATCTTCTCTTTTAGTGAGAGGATTAAATTTTACTAAAATTTGGGCTTCTTTTGGATTATTTATGAATTCAAAACAGATAAGCTCACCTGTAGAAAATTGCCATTGTAAAAAAGCTTTTTTAATTTCTTCTTCATAATACTTAGGTAAAGGAAGGGAAGTATTATTTTCAATATTAACCTTTAGAGGGAATTTTTCCGCATCCCATCTTAAAATTTTGTTGTTAAAAGGCACCCGTTCAATATAATTATCGCCAATATTAAAAAAAATCTTGTTTCTCCACTTAGCTATTTTTCTGTCAGAAATCAAATCAGCACTATCAGCTAAATTTAGCTGGGAAATTTTATAAATTTCTTTTTGGACTTGCAATGTCGGTTTAAGTTCAATAAGAGTTTGGATATAATAATAACGTATATTGCTGTTTTTAGAATCTAAAAAAATAGCTTTATTTAAATTTTTATAAGCTTTTATATAATTTTTTTTTTCATAAGCTTTTTGTCCCAAATTTAAATAAACATTGGGAAGGATTATGTATAAAAAATGGAACAAAACCACAGCTATTATAAATACAAATATTGCAAAACTTTTTTTCAATAATCTAATCCTTTAGGCAGAGTCTTTTACTCCTTTTTCAATTTCAAGAATTTTGGATAATGCTTTTGCGTCGCCTTTAAGTTTAAAATATTCGTTGAATTTTTGTGTTGTTTTCAGGTTGAAAGAACGCCCGTTTTTATCTTTTGTTTTTGAAATCAAACCTTTTTCAACAAGTTCTTGAACATGTTCATAGGCATTTGATCCTCTTAAATCTTTTAAATATGCCTGACGGATAGGTTCTTTAAGCGCAATAACAGTTAAAGTTTTTAAAACAGCGGGTTTTAATTCAACAGGGCAAAGTTTTTCAACTATATCCATATGCTCAATTTTTACTTGAAGTATGTATCCGTCTTCATCATCAATTTCTAAAGCCCCGTCACGAGAAGAGTAATCCATTATTAATTCTAACAATGCTTCTTCTGTTTCATCATTTTCAAAACTTAATATTTCCGCAATTTCTTTAACTTTCAAAGCCTTTGCTGTAGTGAACAATACTGCTTCTATTTTTGATTTTAAGTTTTCCTTGCAACTATCCATATTTAATATTATACACCTTTTACCACATACAAATCTGAATAAAATTCATCTTGTACAAGTTCATAGTCACTTTCTGCAGAGAGGAATAAAAGCGAAATATAAGCTGCTATTTTATCCATACCCAAAAGCGTAAGTTCATTCAACTCTATTCTGCTTTCTTTTTTGAATATTTGTTCAAGATTTTCTTTTAATTTTTGGACTCCATTTTCAATATATTCGTCATGAGCCAAATTTACAATGTCATCAGGTGTTAAATTGGCGTATGAACGAACACGCCTTTTTGCTCTTTCATGAGCATTTTTCAATGATTGTTTTCTGTCAATCATTTCATAAAATTCCAGCTGACGGATTAAATCCTTTAATGTTACAACGCGGTTTCTATTTAAACGGACACTTGTGCGTCGTTGCAGAACTTCGTCAATAGAAATAACATTATTAGTATTAAATTCCGGATAATCTGCTTCAAAATCATCATTTAATTCAAACTCATTAAACTCTGCTTCTTCATTTATCCCTTCAAATTCGTTTATATCTATATTTTCAAGAATGTTTGATTTCAGTTTTAGCAAAACTGCAGCAAAAAGAAGCGTTCTGCCAGTTAATCTAAGATTCTGGGCTTTCATTTGAAACATTTGAGCAAGATATTTGTCTGTAATATCAACAATATCAATGTTCCAGGGATTAATTTTTCCTGCTTTCGCCATAGAAACAAGAATTTCAATTCCGTCAAATTCCTGTGTGACAGGATTTAAAGATGCAAAATCAAAATTATTATCTGTCTGTTTTTTTTGTTCTATTAAACTGTAATCCATTGCTTCTGTCATTTTTATCTCTTTTTTTTTATTATAAACTTTAATCCCTGAGTTTAACTCCTGTAACTCGTGTAATTCCTTTTTCTTTTTGTGTGACCCCTATAGTTCTGTTTGCAGACTCAATCATTGGTTTTCTAAGGCTTACAACGATAAATTGAGTATCTTTTGCCTGATATTTTATCATGTCAGATAATTTTTCTACATTAATTCCGTCCAGATGCATATCTACCTCGTCAAAAGCATAAAAAGGAGCCGGCATGTACTTTTGAATTGCAAATACAAAAGCTAATGCCGTTAAGGATTTTTCGCCACCCGACATACCTTCAAGCCGCTGTTTTTTCTTGTCCCTCGGCTGTGCCTCAATTGTAAGCCCTCCTGAGAGAGGATCCTCTTCATTTTCAAGTATAAGAGTTCCTTCTCCGTCAGAAAGTTTATGGAAAACTTCCTTAAAGTTTTCGTTTATATTGTTGTAAGTTTTCATAAAAGTTTCTTTTTTAAGCTGTTCATATCCGTGCATACGTTCTAAAATCTGTTTTCTCTCTGTTGAAAGAGTTTCTATTTGAGTTCTTAGCTCTTGTTGGCGGGCTAAAACTTCGTCATAAGCTGTAAGCGCACGCATATTTACAAGCCCTAAGTCTTCCATTCGTTTTTCAAGACGAGAGATTTTTGAAGTAATTTCTTCAATAGAGATTGCAACCGGTTCAAGCTTATTTACTTCTACTCCTGCTTTTTCTAAATCTTCTTTCGCATTTTCCAATTGAGGCTCAAGTTCACGGCGACGGGCTTTGAAAGATTCAATCTGTTCTGTGATTCTTTCAATATCAGAGGATTGCAAATGTTTTTGTTTTTCAAGTTCAAGAAGTTCGTTGTTAATGTCATCACGCTGTTTTAAAAGTTCACCGAGTTTTTCGTTGATTTCTTCAATTTGTTCTTCCAATTTTTCAAGTTGAATTTTTAATTCTTCAATTTCTTGGGAATATTTGATTTTGTCTTTTTCCAGAGTTTTATTGTTTTTCGTAATGTTAACAATTTCTTCTTCTTTTGTTTCAATTAAATTTTGAAAAAATGCAATTTCACGTCCAAATTCGGATAAATCATTATTAGCGTTTGTTAAATTTGTATTTAATCGCTTAATCTCAAATTCAACACTTTCTGTTTTTTCTTTTAATTCTTTTAAATCTTCGTCATTGATTAATTTTTCAACTTTTTCAATTTCGTTTTGAATTTCAGAAGTTAAATTCATAATTTCAATATGATTTTCTTCCATTTTATCTAATTTTTTGGAAATTGAATCAATTTTCGGCTCGGTGAGTTTTATAAATTCTGTCTTTTCAGCTATTAATTTTTCATTTTCTTCAGAGTTTTTAATTAAGCTGCCAAGTTCCATATTTGCTTTATTATATTCCGTCATTGAATTTGAGTAATTTGTTCTGACTTCTTCTAATTTCTTTTCCAGACTGATTTTTTTATTTTCAAGTTCAGAAGCCTGTTTTTCCATTTCTTTTAACTTGGCTTTGAATTTATTTAATTCCTCATCGTCATTTTGACTAAATTTAAGCCCGGATTTTCTAACTGCTCCGCCGGTCATGGAACCTGATTTTTCTATAATCTCGCCATCAAGTGTTACAACTCTGTATTTACCCATAAGTTTTTTTGCGCACCCGAGATTTTCGACTACAAGAGTATCTCCTACTGCATAATAAAAGGCATTTAAATATTTATCATCAAAATCAATTAAATTAATCGCATAATCTACAACACCTTTTTCTTTAGGCAGACTAAGTTTTGCCGGAGCTTTTGAAATTTTATTCAGCGGAATGAATGTTGCACGTCCGGCATTTGAAGATTTTAGAAGCTCAATTGCGACTGAACCGACATGCTCATCATCGACTACAACATGAGCCATTCTGCCGCCGATTGCGATTTCAAGCGCAGTTGAATATTTTTTGTCCACTTTGCCAAGTTTAACGAGCGGAGCATGAACGCCTTTTAGTTTAGCATTCATAACGGTATCAATTGCACGTCCGAAATTTGCATCTTCAAAAGCTTGTTTTTGTGCTTCCATGGAAGAAATTTTCCGATATGCCATTTGAATGTTATAGTTTATGTCAGAAATTTCGTTTTTGGTTATGTCTAAATCATGCATAGCATTTTGCTGCATAATTTTTAAATCTTCCATTTCACGCTTTAACTCTACAACCTGAGTGTTTATTAAATCTTTGTTTGAACCGAAATTCTTTTTAAAATCAGTTAATTTTTCAATCTGCTCTTTAGCTTCAGTTAGATCTTTTTGCAGGTTGTTAAGCTCAGATTCGAGAGGCAGCTTCTCTTTTATAAGGCTATTTTCTTTATCTTGAAGTGTTTCAAGTTGTTTTCTTAATTGATTCCTTTTATCAATATGCTGGTCAGCAGTTTGATTTAAGCCTGTCATTTCTTCTAAAATTTTCTTCAATTCAGCTTTTTGTATAGAAATATTTTCTTCAACACCTTTAATTTCATCTTTTTTAAGCTGAATTTTTAATTCTGTATCCGTAATTTTTTGTTTTTGAACATCAATTCCGTTTTTAGAATTTTCAATTGCTTTAAGACCGTCTTGGATTTGTTTATCAGCATAAATTATTGCAGATTGCTTTCTTTCGATTGAACCTTTTGTCTCTTCAGCATGTTTTTTTATTTCAATTTGCTGAGCTTCGCCTTTTTCTCTGACCAGCTCTGAAATTTCCTGATATTTTGACTTAATTAAGGTTAATCTTTCTTCTAAATCTTTATGTTTTGCTTCTTCCTTCTTTTTCTTTTTTGTGAAGTCAAGAATATTGGCATGAGCCTGCTCCAGATTTCTTTTGAGGTCGAAGAATTTAACTGTATTAATTTGTCCTTCAAGTGAAGTTTTTTCTTCTTTTAATTTCTGATATTTTAGAGCAACTTCTCTTTCTTCTTTTAATTGTTCAAGTCTTGTATCAACTTCACTTAATATTAATGATGATTTTTCAACGCGCTGTTCAACAGTGGAAAGTTCGTTTGTAGCCTGTTCTATCCTTCTGTCAAAATCGGCAACACCTGCAATTTCATCAATAATTTTTCTGCGTTCATTGGAAGAACAGTTTGTAATGCTTGTAACATCACCTTGCATCATTACATTATAACTGTTTGGGGTAATATTATATTTTTCCAGAAGGGTATGAATTTCAGTCAAAGTAATAGTTTTATCGTTTAAATAGTAAACGCTGTTGTAGCCTTGAGATGATTTTTTAATTTTTCTTGTGATAGTAAAATCTTGACTATCTTCAGTTTCACCAAAAGTTACTTTGACAATGGCTTCGTTTCTTTTTGTATGGGTAGAAACAAGATGAAACAATTTTTCCGCCCTCAGGGTTCTTGAAGTAGAAAGCCCGAGAGCGAATAAAATACTATCTATAATATTACTTTTGCCCGATCCGTTTGGACCTGAAATCGTTGTAAACCCTTTTAATAAAGGAATATCAACTTTGTTAGCGAAAGATTTAAAGTTGTCAACTTCCAGTTGTTTTATGTACATTTTTTTTACCCAAATCTAGATACCTCTATTAAACAGTAAAGGTACGGGCATGTCAAAATTTTTAAGAAGATTAAGGGGGAAATGTAAAAAGCAAGATTGTTAAAAATAATTTAAAAATAGAAAAGAGGGCTAGAACTAAGTACGTAAGTGCTTTTGCGGACTTTTATTTCTTTTTAAAAGAGTCATAATAGTAAGGTGAACGGTGAAGCGTGAAGAGTGAAAAGAAAAGCCCGTCATCCTTCACATTATAGAAAGGAGAGAAAATGGCAAATTTAGAAGAAATTAGTGCAAGCGGAATTAACAATAATTTTACGGCACTAAACACAACAAAAGCCGATTTGAACGGCAACAGTACAGAGACTTTCGAAGTCGCAGACGCTACAACATCAACCGAGGCAGTAAATAAGAGGCAACTAGACACAGCAGTAGCTGCAATTGAATCTGAGCTTGAAACAAAAGCAAATGTATCTTTGGATAATATAGATTCAGATGCTGAGAGCTTGATTTCAAACTTGGGAATGCCGTCCGACAGTTATATCGATTTAACTTTAGGAGCGAGTGGTTCAACATATACGGCACCTGCTAACGGATATTTTAATATTTATAAGATGCCAACTGGTTCAGTAGAATATTTAAAAATAGTTGCTCCATCCTACTCTATTTGTGATTATGCTGCTGCTAATGGTCAAGGTTTGGCTTTTTTAATTCCTGCTAAAACTAATGATGTAATACAGATAGATTATACTTTTGGCGGAATAACCCCTTTTTTCAGATTCATCTATGCAGAAGGAGAGGTGTAAAATGACATTTTATTTAAAAGAAAACGAAGTAATAACTCAATCAGCAAATTTCAAATTCAATGAAAACTGTCTTGAAACTCAGGAAGAAATTGTTAGAGATAAAATTTCAGGACAATTAATGTTAAAAAGCGATTACAATAAATTAATTTCAACAGAAGAACACAAAAAAAAGGTTAAAGCGCAAGAAAATGCTGTTAAAAAAGCAGAAATTCAAGCGCAAATTGAAGAACTTGATAAAAAGCGTATTAGAGCGGGTTTTGAACCATCAATCAAAGACGAATCTACAGGTCAGACCTGGCTTGAATTTTACACACAAATTTTGGCATTAAGAGCTGAAATGGCAGAATTATAGTCAAGTACAATATAAGATTAAAAAAGCGGATGAAATTTCATTCGCTTTTTTTAAATTTATTTAGCTCTTTCGTAATATTTTTGTGCAAGCGATTTATTTTTAGGTTCAAGAATTTTTGCTATTCCCAAGCAGCACTGCTTGCTTAAAGGGTTTATCTTTAGAGCTTCAATGTAATTCTTCATAGCATTTTCAGCGTCTTTTTTTTCTGAATATAATTCACCTTTAAGATAAAATGCATAAGCATTATAAGGCTCTTTCTTAGTTACTTCGTCTAAGAGGTTTATTGCTAAGTTATAATTTGAAACTATTTTAGATTTTTTTAAAGCAAGCACGGTTTCAATTTTTTCCCCGGAGTCCACTTGAGAATTTTTTGCACATGTATATTTTGAAATTAATTCTATGTTTGATTTATTAATATTTGTAGTTTTTTTAGGTTCGTATTTTTTTCTTTGTTGTGTTTTATCAGAAAGCGAAACCACTTTTATTGAGGCTGTTTTTAAAGATATGTTATAAACTGAAGGTGCGGCAATTCTTTGCGAAACACTTACATGTTCTCTTGGCATTAAATTATAAAGTTCTTTATTTGAAAGCATAAAAAACGGACGATACTTGCTAAAATGAAGAAGATTTTTTTGCCAATATTTTTCTGATCTGATATTATTATTTAATAGATTTTTTGTCATAATTGTTCTATCTGTATCATAAAAGTTTTCTGTTGAAATGTTGCCTTGAATATTTGCAAGAGAAGGCAAAAAACTTACCCCTAAAACAATTGCTAAAGCTGTTATTTTTTCAATTAATTTCATCTTAACTCCTTTTATTCTACATATAGAATATTTGCAGCTTTTAACCGTTTAATTGCTTCTTTTAATCTTTTTATATCTTGAACAATAGAAAGCCTGAAGTAATTATCCGCATCTTTTCCGAAAGCAACTCCCGGAGTCAATACGACACCTGTTTTATCCATCACCATTTTACAAAATTCACGCGATCGCATTCCTTGAGGAACCTTTAACCAAAAATACATAGTTGCTTTCGGTTTTTTTACTTCCCAGCCGAGGTTTTCAAGTTCCTTAGCGATATAATCTCTGCGCTGCTCATATTTTTTTATGGTTCTGGTAACGTATTTATAAGGCATTTTCATTGCAGCTACTGCAGCATCTTGCATAATATTTGATGTTCCGTAATCAAAGTTTAATTTCATTGAAAAAACCGTATCAACCAACTCTTTTTTACCCAGAACGAAACCGACTCTCCAACCAGCCATGTTAAAAGTTTTTGAACAGGTATGAACTTCCAGTGCAATTTCCTTAGCACCTTCAATCGCAAAAATACTTAAAGGTCTGTAGCCTTCATAACAAATTTCACCATAAGCTAAATCAGATATTAATAGAATTTCGTTTTCAATACAGAAGTTAACTAATTTTTCAAGAAATTCTCTTGGAGCAATTGCCCCTGTAGGATTAGTCGGGTAATTTATTATGAAAACTTTTGCTTTTTGAGCAATTTCTTTTGGAATAGAATCTAAATCGGGAAGAAAATCATTTTCTTCAAGCAAAGGCACATGATAAACTTCCGCGCCGGAAATCCAAGTTGCTCTTGACAATACAGGATAATAAGGTATAGGAATAATGTTTAAATCACCGGGATTTGTAAAAGCCATAGTTACATGGGCAATCCCTTCTTTTCCTCCATTCATTGCCTGAGCAATAAAATCGCTGTCCAAATTTACATCATAACGTTTTTTCATCCAATCTTTTATAGTTAATTGAAAATCATCTTTTCCTCTAAAATCAGGATAACCATGATTTTTAGGATTTTTCATTGCTTTAATAGCTTCTTTAACAATGTATTTAGGAGTAGGTCTGTCAGGATTACCTATCCCCAAATCTATTAAATCTACTCCTTTTGCGCGTGCCTGATCTTTTAACTCGTCCAGTTCAACAAAAATATATTTTTCTAAATTTAAGATTTTGTCAGCGGGTGTAATCTTAATTCTCTTAATTGTGTCCATCCTAATCCCTTCTTTCTAGGAATATTATAGCAGTTTTATACAAAAAGACACAAACTTTACTATTCTTAAAAAAGGGGATGGGGGTGAATGTTTAAATAAAAATTAATCCTACTTGTTAATGAATGTAATGTAGGGCGGGATAGCAACTCTGCCGTTAAAATTTGTCCGCATAGTTATGCAGATTTAATAATTTCTGGATTTTCCAATTCCAAAAATTTCTTGAACCAGAGAAATTCCGCCATAAGCTAAAAGTCCTAATGCAGAGAATTTAGAGATTAGATTTCTTCCGCCTTTTTTCCCGACAAATGTTCCAACCGCCAAACCTAAAGGAATAATATTTTCAACGAAGATTGAACCAAAGCCTTTTAAATATCCTACTATACTGGTAAAAACTCCTGTTATATTTTCATTTAAGTTAAAATTAAAAATTTGTCTTTTAACCTCTCTTTCAACTTCACTTTGACTATTGAATTTCATATCATTCAAATAATTGTTTTTTAACCACTCGGTTTTATGGGTTTTTTCCATTTCATAAGATTCTCTTTTACCTACCGAATGTGCATCATAGGCAATTAAAGCTAAACCTGCAGCACCTGTAGCTTTAGCTAAAAAATTTGTAACTTTTCCTGAAATACCTGCCATTTATCTTTTTCCCTTTATTTTTAAACTTCAAATTCCTTTTTCACTGTATTGCCTGACATTTTTAAAAGTGCTTTTGAGGCTTTAAGTTCATCATGACCATTTTTTGTTTTTTGTTGTTGAATTTTTTGAAGCAGTTCAAAACTTTTTTGGTTTCCTGTTGCTGCTCTGGATTCTAATATTCCCATAGCAATAAATTTAATCGGCTCACAAGGATCCTGAAGCATTTTGTTAACAAGGGCATTTAATGCCGGATCGTTTTTTCTGTTGCTGTCTTCCTGAAATCTTGCCAGAACTTCTTTAGCACCCATTAACCTTATTTCCTTATTGCTGCTGTTATTTAAGTAATTTTCCAATGTTTTAATGTAATTATCTGTAAGTTCTACTACTTCACGGGTTTCAGTTTTTTTACCGTCAGATTCAACCGGTTTAACAGGTTCAACAGGTTCAGGCTGAGCCGGCTGTGCGAAATTTTGCGTATAGTAATTAGGCGGATAACTTTGTCCCGTATTTGAGCAATAAGTTGTTGAATTTATATTTGCAGCCGGAGCATTTGCACCCGGCGCAGCAACAGAAGGATTAAATATTTGAATATTTACTCCTGAATAATTTGGAACTTGAACCGTTTGAGGTTTACTTGCTGTTTGAGTTTGTCCGACCACTTTTTCCATGAAAAATACCTTTACCTACTTATATTAATAAAGTATAAAAGCATGTAATAATTGCCTTTTAAATGGATTTTTAAAGAAATGTAAAGAAGAATAGAATTTTATTAAGCATTATTTTATTATGCTGTGTATTTTTCTTTTAATTTCAGGATGTTAAGTTTCGTAAATCGATTTAAATTCAAATATATTGATAACTTTGTTTAATATTTGTCCAACTAAAGTATAAATTTTAATAAAAACATCAAAGTTTTTTATAAGATAAGCCGATAGAAAAAATACAATAGTTAATAAAGTTAGCAAGGGAAAGTGGAAATGAGTAAAGAAGAAATACAATCAGGAGTATCACTGTTTAGCCGCTCAATGGATTTAATAGAAGGTGATCCGTTAGAAGAGATTTTTGCGCTTAATTTAGGCGATTTTGTTTCAGAACATTTAATTTCTGATGATTTAGCACAGAAAATAGGTAAAAATGTTAAAGATAAAACCGTTAGCTTAAAAAATCAGTTGAAAGAATTAATTTCCATATACTCTCTTGATAATACTTTATGTGTTTTAGGATTCAGTTCTAAAGAAGATTATGTAATTTATAATTCAATTGCAAAAACCGTTGTTCAAATGCTTGATATGGACGCATGCCATATCTATTTAACAAAAGAAAACGCAAAAGGATTAGATAAAGCGGATAAAGACTTAATTCTGGTTGGTTCTTCAGTTGAATTTAAAGGAGATATTTATAGCCATAATCTAGGGTATAGCTTGGATGATAAATCTTTTATTTCAGAAGCATTTATTAAAAAAGAAACAATTGAAGCTAAAAACCCTCAAGTTTCTAAAAGATTTATTCCCGTAGAAACTTTAAATGAAAATGAAGTAAAAGTTTTAACCGCAATTCCAATGCATAATAATGCAAGCACTGTTGGAGTTATTGTAATTGAAAGTTATGCGGATAAATTTTTCCAGAATGAATATTTGAGGCTAATTGAAGCTACTGCAACATTATTCGCAATATCTATGATTTTACAAAAAATGATAGAAGAAACTTCGGAGTTAATAGAAAATAGTGATGCAGCAATAGGTGATTTGCAGCATATGAGAGCTGAATTGACAGCTTTAATAGGAGATTTAGGAGATCAGCAGCAGTTGTTTGTTCAGCGTTTGGCTTCCGCAGTAGATGCTAAAGGACAATATAAGATTTCTCACTCCCAAAATACTGCTAATTTAGCCCGCTTAATCTGTAATCAGCTTGGTTTAAATGAAAAAACAACAGATTTAATTTATTATGCGGGTCTTTTACAAAATATCGGAAAAATAACTTTGCCTGAATCGATTTTCTCTAACAAAGGAAAATTATCTTCAGAAGAATGGGCAAAACTGCAAAACCACCCTAATGTAGGTATAAACCTGCTAATGAGTATTAATTTCCTATCAGAAGTTGTTCCGTATATCCATTATCATAAAGAAAGATGGGATGGACACGGTGAGCCGGAGGGTTTAAGCGGTTATTCAATTCCTTTAGGTTCGAGAATTATTGCAGTCGCAGATGCTTTCTCGGCAATAACTGCCGACAGACCTTACAGAAAAGCTCTGTTGAAAAACCAGGCTCTTGAAATAATGAAAAAAGAAGCTGAAAGCAAGTGGGATCCTGTAATAATAGATGCTTTAGCTCAAGTTATAGAAAAACATTAAATAAACGAGGATAAAAACGGCGCCGAATTTGCAAAATGCAAATTCGGCGCCGTTTTTTAGTTGTTTTGTATTTGACTTTTAATTTAATAATTTTTAGATTGTTTTGGCGGTAAAAGTCTAATCTTTTTCAAACTCTATAACATCTGTAAGTTTACAGTTAAGATAGCTGCAAATTTTATCAATAGTACTTAGTTTGCAATCATTATCGCCTTGTACAAGTTTGGACACTGTATTTTCAGTTAAGCCAGCACCTTTTGCAAGATCTTTTTGTTTTAACCTCTTTTGCCATAATAAATCATATAGTTTAGATTTTATCATATCAATATTATAGATTTATTTTTAGTCTATTTACATTTATATTTTTGTGTTACGATTGTATCGTAGTGTAGTACGATTATTATTAGCATAATTTAACGAAAAGGACTCAAAATTCATATAAAATCGCGGACATCAATATTGAAGATATCTTTGCCGATACAAACCTTGAAATCGACAGTATTATCAAGATTATATGCTATGCTTTGGAAAACCCAAAATACAATCAAACTGATATAAAAGATATTGACAGTGCCTTATTTATGCTGCAAGGCAAATTAAATATTATTAAAAATAACATTAGAATAATGCAAAATAGCATAAAAATTACGACAAAGGATTTATAACAATTCCTGATAATAATTTAGGATAAAAGTAAGTAGATTTCTGGGGCATGCGGTAGCCGGCTTCAGAAATTTCTTTTATATCCTTAATTTTTGGATAAGCCATGACAAAAGAAGCTTCTGCTTTGCCAGAATCAATTAAATCAAAAGCTTCCGATTCTTGTTTAATGTATTTTATACCGTCTTGTGCCATTTGCTCTTCTTCGCTGAATCCAAGTTCTTTTGTAAGCAGAACTTTATGCAAAATTGTCAAATCAAGCTTTCTTAAAACTTCGGGAATTTTAAATTCATCTAATATTCCGCTTACATTTTCTCTTAATTTCAACAGGTAAAATTTATTTGTGTCTTTTATATATAAGCCCATAGATATTTGTTTTTGATTAGCTTCTTCAATTTTTTGCAAAAATTTTGATTTAACTTCTTTTTTATTTCCTTCATTAAATTCAAATTCTTGAACATCGAAGTATTTTTTTACTTTTTCAAGTAAAGTTTTAAATTCTGTTTTCTTGGTAATAATTCTATGAGTAGGGAAAACAAGCAAATTTTCATCATCAAGATTTGTAAAGTAGCTCATAACATAGTTGTAATTAGCATCAACGTTCTTACCAGTTTGCGCAATTTGATTAGATGCTGAAATAAATTCAGCATGACATAAATTACGGTAATTCATAGCTGTCTCGTACCTGTGGTGACCATCAGCGATTAAAAGCGTTTTATCAGCCATGACTTTTTCAATCAAAGAAAGTGTTTTTTCATCTTCAATCTTATACACAATATTTTGCACGCCATTATCGTCTGTTACATCTATAAAAGGTTTTTGTGTAAAGTCAATTGCATTTTCGATTTGTTTTTTTGAATCGGAATAAACCATGAAAATTTGAGAAAAATTAGCTTCACATTTTTTTGTTAAATTAAGCCGATCTTCTTTTGGTCCGCCCATGGTAAATTCATGCGGAAGAATTTTTTTTGTAGAAAAATCTTCAATACGATTTCTTGCGATAAATCCTTTTCTTGTAATACTTCTGCCGTCTTGTGTTGTGTATTTTTGCAAAACATATAATATACAAGGTTTTTCAAGTTTAATTAAAATTTTTTCATCAAGCCATTGTAAAAAATTCTTTTTTGCTTCATCATAGCGGTTATTCGGGTCTGTTAAATCCTTAGAACCTTTTGCCAGAATAAGTTTAACAATATTATAAGGACTTCTTTTATATAATTCTTCTCTGTAATCGTCTAAAATAACATCATAAGGAGGGGCAATAACATCATTCATGTCAACTTTTTCTTGATTGTAAACAATAGGGTTTAAAGGTTTTACTTCTACCATTTTTTTCTCCTCGTTTTGTGTCTTTTGCTGCTGTTACAAGTAACTTTCCCCTTGCCCGGCAAGCGATACGCTAACTGATTATTTATATTGAGATTATTCTATCACAATATAAAGTTAATATTCAATAAATTTTAAACAGCAAACCTTCCCTGCTGTTTTCTGCGCAATTTATCAAAAATTTCTGGAATTTGACAAATTTAGTTAACTCCATGTTAAAATTGTGCTATGAACAGCAATATGGAAATAAATATACGCCCAATGCAGAAAAGTGAAGTAGAAGAGGTTCTTAAAATTGAAGAACGAGCTTACGGAGAGCATCATTGGTCTAAAGATTCGTTCTATGGCGAATTATCAAATGATTTGGCCCATTATTATTCAGCAATAGATGCAAATAACAATTTAATAGGCTATGCGGGCTGTTGGCGAATTATTGATGAAGCGCATATTACAACAATCGCTGTCAGACCGGAACACAAAAGAAAAAAAATTGGAGAAGCTCTTCTTAACAGGATATTAGAAGATTGTTATAAAAATGAAATAAAATACATAACTCTTGAAGTGAGAATAAGCAATATTCCTGCCATAAGCCTTTATGAGAAATACGGATTTAAATCTATTGGAGCAAGAAAAGGGTATTATCAAAATAACAACGAAGATGCTTTAATTATGTGGACAGAAAACATATTTTGGGATAAATTTAAGGCAAGATATAATGACAATGCGGAAAAATTGAAAGAGTACATCAGTATAAAATGACAAAAAGAATTGAAAAACAATTAAATAGATTCAAATATCAAAATCAACCGCTAAAGTTGAATTTAGCCGTACTGGTTTTGATAGGATTTTGTTCATTTTTAATTGTAATAGCAACTTTTACCCAATTTGATTTTAAGCATTTTATAATTCCTTTAGATGCGTTTTCGTATATTGGTACTGATTTTAAAAATCCCATTGTTGCAGCACATTTCTTGAAACATTACAGGTATATTCCTCAAGTTCCCGCTATCGCATTTATTTCTGCACTTCTTGGCAGAAGGTTCGGAATAGCATCTATTTTAATTTATATTTTGACCGGACTTTTTTTCGCTCCGGTTTTTGCACTTGGCGGAGGTCTAAAATATATTTTTGAATACGGTTTTGGCTATATCCTTGCTTATATTCCCGCAGTGTTTTTTGCCGGTTCAATACTAAAAAGCGGCTTAACCTACAGGAACATGGCGCAGGCTACTCTTGTAAGTGTTTTAACAATACACCTTGTAGGAACTTTTTATATGTTGTTTATTGCAACACTTCAAAAAGAAAATTTCTCACTTGTTTTAGGCTGGATTTCAGCTCAAAGCGGAATAAAAATTTTCTATGACCTGTTTTTCGGATTTTTAGCAATGATAGCTGCAAAATATATTAAAAAATATCTCTGGTTTTCAATAGGTTAAAAATTATTTTTGATTAAATAAGAAATTGTACATTGTTTTTATATCTTCACCAGATAAATCTGCGTCAGGGCAAAATTTCTTATAATCAGCAATTTCTTTTTGTGTAAATTCTTCAAGATTTAAGGCTTTAGAGAATGTAACAAATTATTACAGGTTATTCCTTTTAGTATATACTTTAAAACATATAGATATAAAATTATTTATTTGAATCTGAGCCCGGATCAAATCCAAAGAATTTTTTAAAGCACGCTCTCACAGTACCCCTAAAAGTACCCGCTTCTTCAGTTAAAGGTTTTACAAAATATGCAGTTGTTTTATCATATTCATCTCTGGTAATTTTTCCGTTTGCAGTTTTTTTATAATTATTCGAATCCATTGCATATAAAAATGCGGCATATTCTTTTTCATCAACTTTTCTATTCTTATCTAAATCCATAAATAAATTAGTTCTGAGTGATATTGTTTGCATTTTATCAAGAAAATCGCTATCAAAAGGACCATATTTCTTCTCAGTTTCAGACTTATCTCTTTCAACTTGTTCTTCCGGACTTATTGCTCTATCTCCATCAGTATCTGTTAATGCGATATCTTCTTTAGCAGTCTTAAGAGCATTTTGTTTATAGATTTCACCCACTTTTTCAAAATTTTTAGCTTTTACGGCATTTGTGAACTCTTCACCTGCCATATCAAAAGGCTTAACGTCTTTGCTATATACAGGATCTCCTTTTTCATTAATATCCGCGATTGAATCTGCACATTCGTTGCACCAATCATTAAATGGACTCGTTTTTGGATTTTCTTCGCCGGAAACAGTAATCTTTGGAGTTTCATCAGTAATTATTTCAGCGGAATCTTTAGTTTCGTTTTCAGGTTTTTTAGCTTCAAAAACTGAGTTTATTGAAGTGGGTAAGTTTAAGCTGGCACCCGCAAAAATCAGATTTGGATTTGAAATTTTGTTAATTTCTGCTATTTTTGTATATGCAGCTTTTATCTCTGACCATTTTTTTAAATTATACTTTTTAGCTACTATTTCCGATAAAGTATCCCCTCTTTGAATAGTGTAATTACCCATAAAAATATCCTTTCTCGTGTTTTTACTTAATATTTATATAAACATTTTTAAGAAGGAAAAATTGTCTTAAGAATCAGATTATAAAAAATCAGTTTAAAAAAAAATCCCGTTAAAATCAGTTTTAACGGGATTTTTAAAATGTAACAAATTCTTAATATCTGTAATGAGCAAAAGCTTTGTTAGCTTCAGCCATTTTATGAGTATCTTCACGTTTTTTACAAGCAGCTCCTGAATTGTTTGAAGCATCAATTAACTCCGTTGTTAATTTATCTATAAAAGATTTGCCATGCCTCTTTTTAGCGGCATCTATCAGCCATGAAGATGCCAGAGCCATCCCTCTGTCAGGTTTAACTTCTATCGGTACCTGATAAGTTGAACCACCAATTCTTCTTGCTTTAACTTCCAGTAAAGGAGTTGTGTTTGTTAAAGCTTTTTGAAAAATTTCCATTGATTTTTCGTTAGTTTTTTCACCAATTTTATCTAAAGTAGAATAAAAAATTCTTTCTGCAAGAGATTTTTTACCTCTGCGCATAATTCTGTTAATAAATTTTGATACATCCACACTATTATAAATCGGGTCTGCCGGTGGAATTCTTTTAGGCGGTTTTGAACGTCTTGACATTTTTTCTTCCTTTCTTTTTAATGTCCTACCGAATTTACAAGAATTCGGGACTTATTATCGGTGCAGTAAACTGCATTCTACATACTTATTTTTGAATTGCCGCGTCGAAACAAAGTTTACCTTTATAACAACTTGCTTACAAGATCCCGAAACAAGTTCGGGATAAGTCAATTCTAAGGTTCACTTCGTTTACCAATAATTGACTTACTTCTTAGCTTTTTCTTTTTTAGCACCGTATTTGGAACGGCTTTGAGATCTGTTTGCAACACCTGCAGTGTCCAAAGTTCCTCTAACGATATGGTATCTTACACCTGGAAGGTCTTTAACCCTTCCGCCTCTTATTAGAACAACAGAGTGTTCTTGAAGATTGTGACCAATACCGGGAATATATGAAGTTACTTCAAAACCGTTAGTAAGCCTTACTCTGGCAACTTTTCTTAAAGCAGAGTTAGGTTTTTTAGGTGTTGTTGTATAAACTCTTGTACAAACTCCGCGTCTTTGAGGGCAATTCATCAAAGCCGGTGATTTTGTTTTTTCTATTAATTTTTTACGCTCTTTGCGCACAAGTTGACTAATAGTCGGCATTTTTTCTCCTTTATCTTTCTATTTATATCTAAAATAATAGCCAGTATCATACATATAACTATAAGCATAACTAAAAGTCAACGATAATTGATAATAAAACATATTTATTCGTTAATTATGTTAACATTTTGTTAAATTAAAATCTCCGTATTTTTTTATATGCTCTACTAATCCGCTATCAGAAAGAAGTTTTATCATAACATCGGGCAAAGGCGAGAATTTTATTTCACTTGATTTTGTTAAATTTTTAATAATTCCGTTTTTAACATCCAACTCAAGTTCATCATCCGCTTCAATTAAATCAGTATCGCACTCTATAGCTAAAAGCCCTATATTAATGGCGTTTCTATAAAAAATTCTTGCAAAAGATTTGGCAAGCACTGCTTGAACGCCTGCTATTTTAATAATTTGCGGTGCATGTTCTCTTGAAGAGCCTAACCCGAAATTATTTCCTGCAACAACAAAATCTCCTTTTTGCATTTTTAAAGCAAAATCAGGATCCGCGTCTTCCAAAACATGCTTTGCAAATTCTTCTAAATTTGAACGCAAATGAAATAAGCGACCCGGTGCTATGTGATCTGTTGAAATATTATTTCCGAATTTAAATACTTTTCCTGTCATTTTTTACTCCAACCATTATTTTTGCACAAATTTTACAAAAATTAAACACATTTGTAAAATTTGTACAAAAATAGTATCATGTAAGTATGTTTAACAGAAAATGCAAAGTAACATTTATATCACATGGTGCAACTATCCATTCGGAAGAAAACAGAATTTTTGATAATGACAACTATCCGCCATTAAATGATGCAGGTGAGGAAGAAATTAAAAAAATTTGCGAATGGCTGAACAAACGTGCTATTAAGAATGATAAGATTTACGCAAGTCCTGCGCTTAGAACGATTCAATCCGCACAAATGGTTTCAAAAGTTTTTAAAAAAGATTTTGAAATTTTAGAAAGCTTTTATTCAAGAAAATTTGGAGTTTGGAGCGGTTTAACATACGAAAAAATTGAGGTGAAGTATCCTCAAATGCTTGAACAATTACACCAAAATCCTTGCTCATATTGCCCTGATGAAGGAGAGTGTATTTTGGGTTTTAATAAAAGAATTTCCAAAGTAATAAAAAAAATTGTTGACGATAATATAGGAAATAGAATAATTATAGTAACTCATCCTGAAATAATTCAGTCTGCAATAAGTAAAGCTATTAAGCTTCCGCCCCAGCATCAGGCAAAAGTTTACATAAAAACAGGAAGTGCGACTCAAATAAGCTACTTTGAATCCTGGGCAAGTTTAGTTTATTCGGGATATGTTCCTCTTTAAATAATCAACGTATAAATGTCATTCTTCCTTATGCCATAAAGTGTTGCCAGAATTGTTGAAATGTCTTTGGTGCTAAAGTTTTTCTGTTTTAACAGTCTGATTTTTTCTAAAAGTTCCTCTTGAGAAAATTCAACGTCTTCTTTTTTATAGACCATGACAACAAGTTCACCTTTTAAAGTGTTGTTTTGATAATATTCAATAATATTTTTAATGTTATCAATAACAATTTCTTCAAAAACTTTTGTTAGTTCACGTCCTACTGCGACTCTTGCATTAGGGTTAAACTCCTCAATTTTTTCAAGAGTTTTAAGTAATCGGTTAGGAGATTCATAAAAAACAAGATTTGTGGGGGCAAATTTTTGCAGTATTGCAAAAATTTGCCCCTCTGATTTTGGCAAAAATCCAACAAACGTAAAAGCTTCATCATCTCGGGGAATTTGTGACAAAAAAGTTGTAAGCGCGCTCGCTCCTGCGAGCGCGCTTATTTTTATATTATTTTTTCTTAACTCTTTTAACAAAATAGAACCGGGGTCACATATTAAAGGGGTTCCTGCATCAGAAACAAGCGCAATATTTTTTCCTTCCTTGAGCAAATCTAAAAACATATTTACCCGCTCATGTTCATTAAATTTATGGTAAGAAATTAATTTTGTTTTAATCTCGTAATGGTTAAGAAGTTTTTGGGTTACGCGGGAATCTTCGCAGGCGATAATATCAACCGATTTTAAAATTTCAACCGCTCTCAGTGTGATATCTTTTAAATTTCCGATAGGTGTCGGAACAATGTAAAATTGTACGTTTTTGTTCATAATTATATTCAATATTCTCATATTTTACGTCATACTAAACTTGTTTGATAAAGGGAACCTTTGAGCGAGTCGAAGCGTGTGACTCTTTCCTACACAAAGCATCTTATCAATTTAGTATATTGGATAGATACTGAAATAAATTCAGGATGACATAAATAGCGTTTTTGTCTGCTTCAAAACTAGTATAACAATAAACACCTTTCTTGTAAAATAATTATGTTTAGTCTAGAATCACAAAGTAATGCTAATTAAAAAAAGGAGATAAATTATGTCAAGAAAACCAATTATAGCCGGAAACTGGAAGATGAATAAGCTTCAAAGCGAAGCTAAAGAATTATTTTCAGGAATAAAATCATTTGTAAAACAATATTCAGTCGAGCAACTGCCCACAGTAGTTGTTGCACCGACTTTTACATCAATTTCAGCGGTTGAAAGCCAAAGATATGACTGCGGATGCAGAAATTTAATTTTCACTGCCGGTCAAAATTGCCACTGGGAAAAAAGCGGAGCTTATACCGGTGAAATTTCTGTTGAAATGTTAAAAGATGCCGGATGTGAATATGTAATTATAGGTCATTCAGAAAGACGCCAGTATTTTTCAGAAACTGATGAAATGATTAATAAAAAAGCAAAAGCAATCCTTGCAAACGGCTTAATTCCTCTTATATGCTGCGGTGAAAGTTTGGAGCAAAGAGAAGCAGGAGTTACTGACAGTCATATTTCAAAACAAATTAAGGCTGCGCTTGAAGGATTATCAGAAGAAGAAATTTCAAAATCAGTAATCGCTTATGAACCAATCTGGGCAATAGGAACAGGCAAAACTTGCGATGCTGATGAAGCAAACAGAGTTATTGCAATGATTAGAAATGTTGTAAAAGAAGTTAGTACAGCTTCAGCAGGAGATGCAATCAGAATTCTTTACGGCGGAAGCGTAACCCCGACTTCAATTGAAGAGCAAATGTCAAAATCTGACATAGATGGAGCTTTGGTTGGCGGTGCGAGTTTAAAAATCGATAGTTTTAGTGAAATTATTGCAAATACTATGAAAGTTACGGTTTAACATAATATATAACAAAATAAAAAGCAATTAGGGTAAAATACCCTAATTGCTTTTTTAATAGATGAAAGAAAATTATCTTATCTATTCTATTTTTTAATTTTTAATATAACGATTCATATACATCATAGAACTATCATATATATTTTTTTCTTCTTGGGGAGTAAAACATTCAGCATTATCAATATAATTATTTAAAAGTTGTTTTATTTTTTCTATCTTTTTCTGCTTTATTGCGGCATCAAGAGGTTCTTTTTCAGCTTTGAGTAAAGCTATATCTTTTCTAAGATGCCATTCTCCTCGTAATATTGATAAGAATTTATTTATTTCTTCTGCAGTTAATAATTTTAAATCCCTCAATTTATTTAAATAATCTGTTATACGACTTCCTTCAAATAATTTTTTGTATATTTTACCTTTATTAAAAAAATTAGTAGTTTCAGCTATTATTTTTGCTCTGAAGTTAGTTTTTTGTTTATAGTTATTCGTGGTTATATTTTGTACTCTCATTTCTTCTTCCTTTCATATTTACAGAAAAAATTTACCTGTTACTTTTGCTTAAAACAGAGCAAAGAAAAATTTTTGCTTATTTAAGTCTTATATTTTTACAATTCGTAATATCTTGATTAATTAAATTATTTAAAATAAACTGTTATAAGAATATTAATAAAGGAGAGAAATAATATGGCGCAGCAATTTAGCGGGAATCCGCAGATAAAAACAAGAACAACACTTTTGATTTTTATCAAAGGTTCATCGGCACCTATTGTGCTTTATGTAGAAAACCCTCAAGCTGTTTATGATGAATTCCAGCAATTATTGAAAAGCGCAAGTTCAAAAATAATTGAAAAAGAAGGAACAGGACCTATTAAAAAAGTTTCTCTTCATGCAAATCAAATTTCAGCAGTGGCACTTCAAGATGAGCAGTACGTGTAACTTTTTAAAAATTGATGATATAGAAAATTCACCGGATAAAAAACTTCAAATTAATTTTGAAGAATTTATCAATGGAATAAAATCTAATGAGCCTATAAAAGCTGAATTAGAAGCTGTTTCTTTAGGTGAATTTATTAAAGTTACAGGAAGTGTCCATGGAAGTGCTATTTTAGAGTGCGATTTATGCTTGAAAGAATTTGAGTATAAGCTTGATTTTGATATAGACGAATTATTTGCAAAAAACTCTCTTATTGAAGAATATGGAGAAGAAACAGAGCTTAAAGAAGGACAATTTGTAACAGACCTGAAAGGACGCGATATCATAGATATTACAGACTTATTGTATCAATCTGTAATATTAGATTTCCCAAATAAAAAAGTTTGTGGTATAAATTGTAAGGGGGATGTTTTTGAGAAAGATGATGTTCTTGCTCAAAATGAAACAGACCCGAGATTGGAAGTTTTTAAAAATATTAAAATTAAGGGGAAGCGTGAAGAGTGAAATAAGAACTCCCCTTACCTTTTACCTCTCACTCTTCAAAAAGATAAATAAATTAAACAAGGAGCGGAAAACAAATGGCAGTACCAAAGAAAAGAACAGGACATTCAGCGCAAGGACATAGAAGATCAAACTGGAAAGCAACAAAACCGGAAGTAACAAAATGCAGTAATTGTGGAGAAATTGCTTTAACTCATACTGTTTGTACAGCTTGCGGATATTATAAAGGAAAAGCTGTAAGTATAAAATCTCAGGATTACGTTGAAACAACAATCGAAACTAAAAAAACGGCGAAAAAAACATCAACAAAAACTAAAAAAGCCGAGACAAAAGAAAAAGAAACTGTAGAAAATGCAGAAACAACAGAAGTGATGGAAAAACCAGAAGTTAAAGAAGCTAAATCCGAAAAAGTTGAAGTTAAAAAAGTTAAAGAAACAAAACCTAAAAAAACTTCTAAAAGTAAAAAAGCTGAAGAAAATAATTAAGGGCTGAAGAGAAATGACGAGAATAGCAATAGATGCAATGGGTGGAGATTATGCTCCTCGTGAAATAGTTGCCGGGGCTGTCTGGGCAGCTTCAGATTACGGAGTAGCTATTGAGCTGGTTGGAAAACCTGACAGAATAGAATATGAACTGGATAGAATTAATTCTGAAGGAATAATTTCCTCTGTAGGCGGCTTTAAAAATAAAAAAATAAAAATAGATACATCTAAGCTTGATATAAAAATTACTCAAGCTGCTGAAGTTATAGAAATGGGTGAGGCCCCGGGGCAAGCAATAAGAAAAAAGAAGAAATCTTCTATTGTTTTAGCTGTAGATGCCGTAGCAACAGGTAGTTCAGATGCTATTGTTGCAGCCGGTTCAACAGGTGCTGCAATGGCAGCAAGTTTATTTGGGCTTGGAAGATTGCCGGGAATTGACAGACCTGCAATTACCGTTACGCTTCCTACGATGAAAAAACCTGTAGTATTAATAGATGCAGGTGCAAACAGTAATTGTACTCCTGATATGCTTTATCAATTTGCGGTTATGGGAACGACTTTTTCAAAAAATGTTCTTAATGTAGAAGATCCGAGAATAGGGGTTTTAAATATCGGAGAAGAAGCAGGTAAAGGAAATGAATTGGTTCAAGCTACCTATAAACTATTAGAAGAAAATCAAGATAAAATTAATTTTATAGGTAATATTGAAGGAAGAGAAATTTTTTCAGGGATTTGCAATGTAATTGTTTGTGACGGATTTGTCGGAAACGTAGCATTGAAAATTACTGAAGGATCATCTTCTATGCTTTTTAGAATGCTTAAACAAGAGTTTAAAGCAGATCCGCTAGCAAGAATTGCCGGACTTATAGCAAAACCATTTATGAAGAGAATATATAAAAAAATAAACTACGAAGAATTCGGTGGAGCTTTACTTCTAGGTGTTAAAGGAATAACAGTTATTTCTCATGGAAGTTCTAAAGCTTATGCTATAAAAAATGCCGTAAGGGTTGCTAAAGAAGCTGTAGAAACAAACATAAATAAAAAGATTGCAGAATTTTTGGATGGTAACACACAAGTTTCTGTGTAATTTTAGTGTTCAAGAGAGGAAAAAATGTCTAATAAATTAATCCCATTAAAAATAGCAGGGGTAGGCTATAGTTTACCTAAAACTATTTTAAAAAATGATGATTTAACAAAATTATATGATACATCAGATGAATGGATTTATACGAGAACAGGTATAAAAGAACGCCGTATTGTATCAGGTGAAGAAAATGCTGTTGATTTAGGTTTTAAAGCAGCTCAAAATGCTTTAAAAAAAGCAAAAATCAGACCTAAAGACTTGGATTTAATTATCGTTGCATCTTCAGTTCCTGCGGATTTATATCCATCAATGGCTTGCAGAATACAAGCCCAATTGGGAGTTAAAAATATTCCCGCATTTAATGTAAATGCGGCATGTACAGGTATGATTTATGCGCTTGAAATGGCCAGAGCTTTTATTGGTACAGAGCAATATAAAAACATTTTACTTGTTGCAACTGACAATAATTCGAGGGTTTGTGACTGGACCGAAAGAAGCGTATCGGTTTTATTTGGAGACGGAGCAGGTGCTTTTGTAGTAACTGAAGCTGAAGACGGTATAGATGATATTCTTGCTATCGATATTAAGTCAGACGGATCACTTGGTGAGTATATTACTTTACCTTTGACAGGTAAAAGCTGCCCGCTTGTAAAATCTTGTGAAGAAAAACCAATCCACGTCAAGATGAATGGAAGAGAAGTTTATAAGTTTGTTATGAAAGTTATTCCCGACTATATTGATAAATGTCTTAAGAAAGCAAATATGACTGCTGCAGAAATTGATTATTTAATTCCGCATCAGGCAAATCAAAGGATTACTGAAGCCCTTCAGCAACGTTTGGGTTACGATGACAGTAAAGTTATTTCCAATATAAAATATTACGGGAATACCTCTGCGGCCTCTGTACCAATTGCACTTGCAGAAAGTGTAGAAAAAGGAAAAATAAAACTCCCTTCAACAGCAATTTTATGCGGATTTGGAGCCGGAATGACCTGGGGGGTTGCAATTGTAAGACTAAGAAAAGGTATTTGTTAGTAAAAGAGGGTACTTATATGGCAAAAACAGCATTTATTTTTCCTGGACAAGGTTCACAATCCGTAGGCATGGGAAAAGATTTATATGAAAATTTTAACGAAGCTAAACAAATTTTTGATAAAGCAGATGAAGTTTTAGGTAGAAGTATTTCAAAACTTTGTTTTGAAGGTCCTGACGAAGATTTGAAGCAAACAGTAAATACTCAGCCGGCAATTTTAACTACATCAATTGCTGCGTTAGAAGCTTTAAAATCAGAGTTAAAAATTCAACCCGCTTTTGTTGCCGGACACAGTTTAGGTGAATATGGCGCATTATATGAAGCCGGAGTTTTGACTCTTGAAAATGCTCTTAAGTTAATAGCAAAACGTGCCGAACTTATGAGTAAGTCAAAAGGCGGCGTAATGTCGGCTGTTTTAGGTTTAGACAATGCAACAGTAGAAGAATGTTTAAAAGAAGCTAACGAGGTAGGTTATGTTTCAGTCGCAAATTATAATTGTCCAGGACAAGTTGTAATAACAGGTGAAGACTATGCATTAAAAAGCGCGGAAACTCTTTTGCTTGCATCAGGAGCTAAAAGAGTAATTTCTCTTCCTGTTTCAGGGGCATTTCATTCAGAGAAAATGAGAGGAGCAGGTGAAGAATTTGCAAAATATTTAGAACAGTTTTCTTTAAATGATGCAAAAATTCCTGTGATAACAAATGTTGATGCAAAAATTACAACAAAAGCAGAAGATTTTAAATTAAAAATGCCTAAGCAAATTTATTCATCAGTTTACTGGACTCAGACAATTCAAAAAATGATTGAAGAAGGTGTTGATACCTTTATTGAAATCGGTCCCGGAAGAGTTTTAGCAGGGTTGAACAAAAAGATTGATGCTAAAGTTAAAACTTACAATGTTTATGACAAGTTATCATTAAATTCTTGTGTTGAAGAACTTAAATAATAGGAGACGGAAACAGGAAACTGATTTGTTTTTATTCTCAGTTATCATTTTCTCCTGTTTCTAATAAAAAAGGAGACAGATATGAC
The DNA here is from genome assembly GCA_963839525.1 of uncultured bacterium. Classification (GTDB taxonomy): domain Bacteria; phylum Cyanobacteriota; class Vampirovibrionia; order Gastranaerophilales; family Gastranaerophilaceae; genus CAWIVJ01. The sequence goes on from CAWIVJ010000005.1 coordinate 353,115, forward strand.
AGAAAAAAAAGTAGCACTTATAACAGGCGGTTCAAGAGGAATCGGAAAAGCATGCGCTTTAGAGCTTGCAAAAGCAGGATATGATGTTGCTATAAATTATGTAGGAAATGAAGAGGCTGCTAATCAAACCATTTCTGAGCTTAAGTCCATTGGCAGTGGTTCTCAGGCATTTAAATTTGATGTAACGAAGAAGGAAGCAGTTGAAGCAAGTGTTAAAGAAATTGTTGAAAAATACGGAAAAATAGACGTACTTGTAAATAATGCGGGAATTACCCGTGACGGTTTATTTATGAGAATGACTCAGGAGAACTGGGAATCTGTTATTGATACTAACTTAAACAGTGCTTATTATGTTTCAAGTCCGGTTGTTAAATTAATGGTTAAACAGCGTTCAGGCTCTATAATAAACATGTCAAGTATTGTAGGAGTTTACGGAAATGCCGGACAGGCAAATTATGCCGCTGCAAAAGCGGGCTTAATAGGATTTACTAAAACTCTGGCAAAAGAACTTGCTTCAAGAAACATCCGAGTAAATGCCATTGCACCCGGATTTATTCAAACGGACATGACGAAAGATAATATTAATCTGGAAGGCTTAGCAGAGCATATTCCTATGAAAAGATTGGTGAAGCAGAAGATATTGCAAAAGCCGTTAAATTTTTAGCAGACGATGCAGCTTATGTAACAGGGCAGGTTTTACAAGTTGATGGCGGTCTGGTAATTTAAAATAAAAATGTTAAGGAAGTTAACATTTTTATGAAATTCTGCAAAAAAATCTTTAAATAGTATAATTTTTTTGGATAGTTAGATATTTATAAAGAAAAAGGAAGAAAAGATGAGTACATTAGACAAAGTTAAAAAAGTTATTGTAGAACAATTAAGTGTTGATGAAGCATTAGTAACACCTGAAGCTAGCTTCACAGGTGATTTAGGTGCTGATTCATTAGATACTGTTGAATTAGTAATGGCTTTTGAAGAAGAATTCGGATGTGAAATCCCTGATGAAGAAGCTGAAAAACTTCAAACAGTTCAAGATGCTGTAAATTATATCGATTCTCATTCGTAATCGATTTAATCAACTTAAGGTAGTTCAAAGGGGGCAAAAGTTCTTTTAAGAACTCTTATCCTCTTTGTTTTGCTTTTAGATTATTAATAAGACATTTAAGTAGTAAAAGGTATAAGATATGATAAAAAAACGAGTAGTAATCACAGGACTTGGAGCAGTATCACCATTTGGAGTTGGCGTAGAGAAATTTTGGAATAGTTTGATTGAAGGAAAAAGTGGAATTGCACAAACAACCAGAATGGATTTGGAAAATCATACTGTAAGGATATCTGGTGAAGTCAAGAATTTAAATATTGATGATTATATAGATTCTAGAGATTCAAAAAGAATGGATAGATTTACTCAATTTGCTATGATTGCGGCAGAAGAAGCGGTTAAAGATGCAAATTTGAAAAATACTGATATTGACCCTTACAGAATAGGTGTAATAGTAAGTTCTGCAGCCGGCGGATTTCAAACTTTTGAAAAAAATCACTTGGCAATTCTTGAAAGAGGACCATCTAAATGTTCTCCTTTTACAATTCCAATGATGATAGTTGATATGGCATCCGGAAGAATTTCAATAAAATATGGTTTTAAAGGTGTTAATAAAGCTGTTGTTTCAGCTTGTGCTACAGGCTCTCATTCAATTGGCGATGCTTTTCGTTCAATTCAATACGGTGATGCAGATATAGTGTTTGCCGGAGGATGTGAAGCAACTATTTGTAATGTTGGAATAAGCGCTTTTACAAGCGCAAGAACTCTTTCAAAACGTAATGATGAGCCGGAAAAAGCATCACGCCCTTTTGATAAAGACAGAGATGGATTTGTGATGGCTGAAGGAGCAGGCGTTTTAGTTTTAGAAGAGTATGAACATGCTAAAGCTCGTGGAGCAAAAATTTATGCGGAAATAGCCGGATATGGACAAACTGCAGATTCTTATGATATTGTTGCTCCGGATCCTGAAGGTAAGGGTGCAACAATGGCTATGAAATTAGCTCTTAAAGATGCAAATCTTGAACCAAAAGAGATTAAGTATATAAATTCACATGGAACAAGCACGGGTCTTGGTGATATTTCTGAATCACATGCTATTGCCGATTTATTTGGAGACTTGGAAAAAAATAAAAATTTACTTGTAAGTTCAACAAAAAGTATGCACGGACATATGTTAGGAGCAACCGGAGCAGTCGAGAGTATTGCTTGTATAAAAGCTATAACAGACGGTGTTGTTCCGCCTACAATAAATCTTGATAATCAGGATGAGAAGGTTGCCAAACTAGATTATGTTCCGCATAAAGCAAGAAAAGCTGAAGTTAATGTGGCATTGACAAATTCTTTCGGATTTGGTGGGCATAACGCTTCTTTGATCTTTAAAAAGGTATAATAACTAAAGTTAAATAATTTAAAAACAGGATTCTTTAAACTTAAGGAGTCCTGTTTTTTTGTTTAAAGTGTTGACCTTTGGTTACTTTTTTTGCTCTTCCGCATTGTTTTGAATGAGCTGCTACATCACATTTATCTAAGCCGTCACTGATTTTTTCGGTAATTCTTTTTCTTCCTATACCAGTATTTTTTGACATAGAGTAACCTCCTGTTATTGTAATATAATACTATTTTTCAATATAAATTTAAATATTTCCTTCCCCGTAAGTATAATGTTAAGTTTTTTCATAAATCTTATAATTTTTCACTTGCATATAAGTTTTTATCTGATATTATTATTAAACAAGCCGAAAGTTTTATGGCTCTGGCGTGCCATAATCTCTTTGGTTGGGCAAGTGCTCAAAATTACTTAATCTATAAAGGAGAAAGAAAATGCCAAAAATGAAAACACACAAAGCAGGAGCAAAACGTTATAAAGTTACTGCTAAGGGTAAAATTTTAAGAAGACACGCAGGTATAGGGCACCTTCTTGCCAACAAAAGTTCCAATAGAAAGAGAAGAATTTCAGGTATGGAACAAGTATCAGACACTCATTTGGACTTAGTTTCAAAAGAGTTGCCTTACAAGAAGTATTCAAGATAGGAAGGTAAACTATGAGAGTTAAACGTGGAAATGTCAATCGTAAAAGACATAAAAAGATTTTAAAACTGGCTAAAAGTTTTAAAGGTGCAAGAAGCAGAATATTTAAAGTTGCTAATTGTGCTGTAATGAAAGCGCTTAAATATGAATACAGAGACAGACGTGTTAGAAAAAGAACATGAGAAGGCTCTGGATTGTTAGGATTAATGCAGCTGTAAGAGCTCATGGAATGAGCTATTCAAGATTTGTTAATGCTTGTAAAAAAGCAAATATCATTGTAAATAGAAAAATGTTGGCTGATTTGGCTGTAAATGACAAAGAAGCTTTTAATATCATTCTTGAAACAGCTAAATCTACAGTTTAGTTAAGTTTACTTTATTAATTTATCTTTTTATGCCTTTGTTTTAAAATAGAATAAAGGCATAAAAATTTGTGAAAAATATGAAAAGCAAAGTATCCTTAGTTGAAATAGCTAAAGTTTTTCTAACCATAGGAACAATTGGTTTTGGCGGTGGGATAGCTATTATTTGTCTTATGCAGGATTATTGTGTAAATAGAAAAAAATGGTTGAACGTTGATGAATTTTCTCATGGAATTGCTTTGGGGCAATTTTTGGGTCCATTTACTGTAAATATTTCTGTATTTATAGGTTATAGGTTGAGAAAATTTAGCGGAGCAATTGTTGCTTTATTTTCATTTTTAGCTCCTTCTGTTCTTTTCGTAATACTTCTTTCTGCATTGTACTTGCGTTTTAACAAAATTCCTTCTCTACAGGTTGCATTAAATGCAATCGTTCCTGTAGTTGTTGCATTAATCCTTTCCGCGGCGTTTAATATGAGTAAAAATAAAATCAAAGATATTGAAACTATTTTTCTTATGTTAATTACAATATTTTTATCAATTATTAACGTTCAGGTTATTGTAATTATTCTATTAGGAATTTGCTATGGAGTAATAAGAACAAGGTTTTTAAAAACGGAGAATAATAATGAAAATTCTTAATGGATTTGTATTCCCACAATTATTTGTTTTATTTTGGATATTTTTTAAAATAGGCTTAATTTTTTTTGGCGGAGGTTATGTTGCAATCCCTTTAATCCATAAAGAATTAGTAACCAGTTTACATTTGTTGACAGAACAGGAATTTATAGACGGAATGGCGATAAGCCAATTAACTCCAGGCCCCATAGCAATTCTGGCAACTTTTGCCGGTTATTGTATATACGGCTTTAAAGGTGCTTTAGTGTCAACGTTTGCTGCTTTTTTGCCAGGAATTTCATTAATGCTCTTTTTATCAAAAAAGTATGAAAAAATTAAAAATTCAATTTTTGCATACAAAGTTTTAAACTATATGCTTCCAATAATTGTAGGGCTTCTTGTTGCTACATCGTATCAAATTGGAAAATCAACAATGAATAGTTTAAGAGACTTCTTTTTGTTCTTTTTATCACTTGTATTATTGGTGCGTTTTAAAATTAACCCGGCAATATTAATTATTTGTTCTTTATTGCTAGGTTTAATTTTTCATAATATTTAACTTAATCCTTAATCTGGAAAACACATTTTGAACAGCGTGCTTTTGGATGAAGCATCAAATTATCTTCTAGATCGTACATTTTTGCTATTCTTGTAATTAAAGGTGAGTGGCATTTGGGACAAGTTAAGTTTTTATACCCATTTAAAATTTTTTGTTTCAAATCTTCTATTATATTTTCATCAACAAATTTATTTTGAAAATCTTTTTCTAAATCTTTAATTTCTTGCAAAGAACATTTAAGTCCTTTTGCGAGATTTTGTCTAACTGTTGTCGGCAAGAATAATTCTTGCCCTGATTCGATTTGCTCAATCAAAGCAGGCTCAATATGGCACTTTTTTGCCAAACCGCTTGATGATAAACCTAAAAGTTCTCTTTTTTGCTGTACAAACTGTGCTAATGATTCTTCTTGCATAAATTCATTTTATTACAAAAATGTAAGTAAATATACGGACTTTAGAAATGATGAATAAAAGATTATAATAGAAATATCAAATGCTTAATTTTAAATTTTGCCCCTTGTAATATTGGGAATACTCAAAGAAAGGAAAAAATTATGAGTAAAGTTTCATCTGCGGATTATCCGTCATACAGTAGCAGTTCGGCTTCGATAGGAGGGTCTAGAGCGTCAACAGGAGTTTCTAATGGCGTTCTTAAATCAAACTATGAAATGTCTGATAATGAATCAGCAATTTATAATTATGCTTTAGAAACCCTTACAAGTATTTTGCCTAAAATAAATACTTTTGATTCTAATACTCTGGCTTCCATCAAATCTGAAGTGGATGCTTATAAAAATTCAGGAATTCAAGAAATTAATGAATTGTATAACTCTTCGCTAACTAATCTTGAAAATGATATTGCATCTCGCTTTGGAAATTTGGATAACTCTATATTCAAAGATAACTTAAATGATTTGGAATCCGAAAGAGCTGACTCAGTAAGTTCATTTGCGCAAAATATTCTTGCGAAACAAAGCGGGCTTGAATCAGATGAATTAACCAAAAGATATGCTCTTATTAACTTATTAAGCGGGCTTTCCGATAATATTTACAACAACGCTTTAAAGCTTATAAGTACATCTCTCGGGGGCAGTTCGAGTGTTAACAGCTATAATAATGATTTATATAATGCCTTTTCTGATATGAAAAACACAAGTTCAAATTATAGTTCTAACACTGATTTACTCTCAAATCTTTTGGGATTATACGGTAAGTCAGATTCTCCTTCTCCATTTTCCTTTTTATTATAAAAAAATTGAAATGGAGCAAAAAAAGACCATCCAAAAAATTAGATGGTCTTTTTTAATTGTAATCAAAATCAACTATTTGATTTCAACAGTTGCACCTGCTGCTTCAAGCTGTTTTTTAATAGCTTCAGCTTCTTCTTTTTTAATATTTTCTTTAACAGGTTTTGGAGCTGCATCAACTAAATCTTTAGCTTCTTTCAAACCAAGACCCGTAATAGCTCTAACTTCTTTTAATACAGCGATTTTGTTAGCACCTGCTGTTGCTAAAGTTACTGTAACTTCAGAAGCTTCTTCAACGCCTGCGGCTTCACCTGCTGCAGGAGCAGCTGCTGCAGCTACTGCAACCGGAGCGGCTGCTGATACGCCAAATTTTTCTTCCATAGCTTTTACTAATTCAGCTGCTTCTAAAAGTGTTAATTTTTCAATTGATTCTAAAATTGATGTTACGTTTGCCATTTTTTGTTTCTCCTTTTTTTATTTATTTGTATACTTTAATCATTTACTTGTCATCCTGAACTTGTTTCAGGATCTATCCAGCAAACTACACTGACAAGATGCTGAAATAAATTCAGCATGACATTGATTTTAATTTACGCTGCAGGAAGTTTATCTTTAGCTGCATCTAATGTACGTACTAATTGTGTAATAACTGCGTTCATAGAATTTGCAATACCTGAAGCTGGTGAATTTATACAGCCTAGCATTTTTGCATAAATTTCTTCTTTTGAAGGCAGATTTGCCAATGCTTTTGCTTCATCAGCTGATAAAAGTTTTCCATCCAGTGCTGCAGCAATAATTTCACCTTTTTTAATTTCTTTCATAAAACCGGTTAATATTTTTGCAGGACTAACCTGATCTTTAAACCCGATTGCCAAAGCAATTGGTCCTTGAAAACAGTCAGATAATACTTCAAAATTAGTATCTTTTACTGCAATTTTAGCCAAAGTATTTTTTGTAACCGTATAATCACTGTCTTCTTTTTGAAGCTTACGTCTTAATGTTGTAATTTCATCAACGCTAAGACCTTTATATTCAGTTACAATAGCTACCTGGGCTTTTGAAAGTTTTTCTTTTATACTTTCTATTTTTTCTTTTTTAAAGGCTTTTGTTGCCATTTTTTACACCCTTACACGAAATTATTTTAATTTCGCCCTTTCTAAATAATAACTATCATTAATCACTTAATGTATTATCAGGCTTATCAAATTTATGCACTCGGGGGATTTATACTTCGCCCCTCTATTATTGCACACACCCTCGCAACTCTTTTGCTTGGTAGCCCAATGTTTTTTATCGACCTGTGTACAAAAAAACTTTGCGTTTTTTTGTTAACCGCAAAGTTTTACACATAAATTATTTTAATATCAGCAAGAGTTGCTGAAAAATCCTTAATTGCTAGTGTAACCTCGGTCAGCTGATTTTTATCATTTAATCATACGTACTGACTGTCTGCGATTATATAATTAAGTTATCAAAAACAATTTTTAATGTCAATAGATAAAAATTAACTTAATTTACTCAAAAGTCTTTTTGCCGGAAAATATCCCGGCAAAATTGTCAAACAATTATTTATTGATTCTTTTGCCAATGATATATTTCCGATTTTTAAATAGCAATTTGCAAACATAAAATGCATTTCAGGATCATAATAAAATTTTTCTTTAGCTTTTTTTAAGTAATGCAGCGCAACTTCCGTAAAATCATTATAAAGCATAACTCTTGAAATAAATTTATAACTTTCAGGATTTACTGAATAAAGAAAATCAGCACCATTAATTATATTTTCAACAAATTCAGGCTGTTTTGCTTGAATCAGTAAATTTAAATCAATCTCCAGGAAATTTCTGATTTGAAAATATGAAGGATGATTTATTATACTATTTTTTATAAATTGGATTAATTTTACTCCCCAGTTTGCTCTTAAATCTATATTTTCTATTTTTTTGAATTGTTTTTGAGCTGCTTCTATATTCCCTAAAAACAATTGGCAATAAGCATATTCTAATATGCAATTATTCTGTTTAAAAAAAGCTTCGACAGAATAATCTCCTGATAAAAGTTTATTTTTTGCATCTTGATAGAGTTCTAAATTCATGCGTCTTTCTTTTTTAAGATTACTTTGTTAATTTTTTTGCCGGTTTCCAGATTTTCATCAACAAACGAAGCCAAGGACTCAATAGCATCAACAGATACTTTATTGCTCATTTTATTTGATAATTGAATTTGCTTGTAAATTTCTTCTCTATATATTTTAACCTCTTTTGGAGCATCTATAGCAATTTTACAATTATCAAATTTTGAATCAAGAACTGTAATCTCAATGTTGTCATTGATAATTATTTTTTGCCCGTTTTTTCTTGACAAAATTAACATATGGCCTCTTTTTTCTCTTGATGGTTAAATAAAGGGAAATTCACTTTAAAATCGGTTCCTGTTAAAATCACCTGAGCTCCTTTTTTAGTATTAATGTTAAAGATCAAAGGTGCGAGTAAGTTTATGGTTGATTCTCTGGGATTTTCATGGGGGATTCGTACAATATTAAGAGTTAAGATATCTTCAGCTGTTTCAATTTTCAAGTCTTCCTGTATATTTTCCGGCAATTCATATGTGTATTCTATTCCAAAAAATCCGGCTATTGTTACAACAAAAGCTAAATCAGGAGTTTTTACCGATTGTAACCATTTAAAATTAGAGCGCTCTTTATGTTCTATAATTACAAAGTCTTTTTCTTCTTCGTATCCGAGTATAGGACTAATAAATGTAAACACTAAATCTTTAGAAACTTCTACTTCACCGAATCTGCTAGTTTTTATTTTCATACTTTTTCTCTTTCTTATTACTTATCTGTATCTAAATCATAATTCAAATCAGGCATCATGGAATTCATTATAATGGCCTGCATTACTTGAGGCGAATAATTGTTTTTTCCGTCTTTATTCTGGGTAAGCATAAATGGAAGCATATTTAACATGGCGTTACTTTCCTGTGATTGATTGTTATTTCCCATAAGCGCTTTAAGCTGCATTAGTTCCTGATTTTGATAATTTATATTTTTAATGTTTGAATTATCATGTTCCATTGGACTTGTAGAGTAATTAATTCCTGCATCGTTAAGGACTTGTAAAGCCTGCTGAATTTCTTTTTCAGAAGGTTTGTTTTGAGCTATTTTAATGTTATCTTGTAAATCCATAGATTTTTGTCTTGAATAATCCTTAAATTTTTTAAAACTATAGTCATCTAATTCTCTATCCTTATTTATATCATATCTAAGGTTATCTAAGCGTCTTTGTCTAAAATCCTGTCTTACTGATTGAGATAAACCGTCAATTGGAGGAGACGCAATAAATTTATCCAGTTCTGAAATATCTGCTTGGTTAAGTGAACCTGAATTGAAACTGCATTGTTCAGGTGTTTCTAAACATTTTTTTCCTGTTGATGCATAATCAACTAACCTTGGTCCGGAGTTTAATTTTAAAACTTTAGAATAAAATTCTATAGCCTTATCTTTCTTCCCTGTCTGAACGTAAGATATAGCTAAGTAATAATTAGCTATGGGATTTGATGGATTATTTTTAATAATATTTTGACAATCTTGTAAGCACCCGGTATAATTTCCTGTTTTATATTTTTTAATTGCAATCTTAAGATCATTACTTAAATAGTTATTTTGTGCAAAAACACAAGAATATAACTGAAGTAAAAAAACTATAACGGTAGTTAAGCAAATTAGTTTCTTTTTCATACAAGGCTTCCTCTTAACCTAATTTTAATTGTTAATAACAAAAAATCAAACTACATATATTAATTATAATGCATAAATGGCATATTAATCTGCATTAAATAGATGATTTTTAAAATGAAATGTTTAAATTAATTATAATATTGCCGCCAAAATCATCAATAAAATAGCACCTACTTGCATTGCCGTCGCTGTATGTTTGGCAAATTTATTACTATCATATTTTTTTGAAGACTTTTTTGCCTGATAAGCACTTGCAATTCTGTCAAGGCGGGTTTGTTCATCATCTCCCGTAAATGTTGAATTAAATACTTTTAACTCTAATCTTATTAATCTGTTTGCAAGCACGTCATCAGGATGAGACTTCCTTAAGATTTTCTTTTCTAAATTCGCAAGGGGAATTGATATATCAGAATCGCCATAATAATTTTCTAAAATACTGTCATTCGTATTGAAATCAGGTACTTGAGGTCCATAATTTCCAAGCAGTCCTCCATAATTTTTGGGGAATTTTTTAGTTATATCATCGGGAATATATATATTTTCATTATTTTCTTCCGGTTGAATTTGAGCAAGCGTTTCAGGCATAATTGCTAATTTTAATCTTCTGACTCGTGAATTTAGGTCATCACTATAAGTTTTTTTTAAAACTTTTTGTTCCAACTTTGCTAATCTTTGGTTTATTTCCATTGTTTTAAATTCTTTATTAAAAACATTCTTTTCCATACTGTTTACTATGGGATAATTTACACTGCTATCAGCTTTTGGGATAGATTCTTTATTATTATTATTTTCATCTTCTGTAAATGTATCTTTTTTAGGTTCAATTTCCTGTCCTATCAAATCTGCGGACAAATCTTTTGATAATTTGTTTACTCTTTGCTGTATAGACTTTGAAGATGCCGAACCATAGACTATTTCTTCTATTCTCTTTAATCTGGCAGCATCGTTCTGTGCTGCGTAATCAAATCCGAAAAGAGATTTCTCCATTCTTGTAAGCGTATCGGAAAATTGGCTTTGAGCTTGACAGTTATTCCACCCTCCCAATAGCAAAGAACAAAATATAAGAATGAATATCCCAAATCGTTTCATAAGAACCTCATTTTCAGAATATTAACCTTTACCATAAAAAACCATTACTCAATGTCTTTATTCAAAAAAGAACGTATTAAGCATAAATTCGTAGGAAGAAAGTAGTATGAAAAATTTAGATAATAATACTATTTAGCAGATAAAAGAATAAAAAAATAATCTTTAAAATTTTTAATTAAAATATATTTTGCTAAAAAATTATAACAACTTTACTAATATTCACAAATATTGATAAGAAATATAATAAATAGGCTATGGATATAGAATCTGCATTAATTAAAAAATCACAAACCCATTACATAATTAATCCTGATTTATGTGGAGGTAAAATAATAAATATATAAGTTGTTCAGTATCTTATTTAAAAACGGACTTACACCCTGAAATTTTTAAAAAAGTCTATCATTACTGGTTTAAGATTGCAAACTCAAATCCTTATGAACAAAATAATAATATAATGTATTGTACAGATCCTTTTGCTACGATTGTTGATGAAAGAATTCAGGCAATTCCCTGTTAAGTTTATGGTATTTGTGTTTAAAAAGCTTGCTATCCCTATTGAAGAATTAGCATATAATGCCAAAATCTAAAAAAATACCAGTAAAATTACTATTATCAGGGAAATTATGATAAAACACAATTTAGAGAAGATTGCTGTCGAAACTACAATATTCACTATTTATATTTTGACTTCTGTATTTTTTATATTTGCCCTCAAAGGCTAATAATAAGTTTTGTTATATTCAATTAGCAGTTTTTTTAAAAAGATAGTATACTCTTAGAAAGACTGAAGGAGTTATGGCAAAAACAGAAACAAAGACCGATAAAGAAAAAACGCAAGAAGTGAAAAAATATATGGTAAGAACCGTTAAGGATTTCAATTGGTTAAGACGTCTTTGGCAATTTATAGTTATAAAATTTTGGTATGGGCTTAGCTTCAGGTTTATATATCGCTTTGAGGTTTATGGCAAGGAAAATATCCCTAAAAACAATAATTATATTGTAGTCGGAAACCATCTTTCAACATTAGATCCACTGCTGATTGTAAACATTATGCCGAACCCTGTTTCATATCTGGCTAAAAAAGAGCTTTTTTACCACCCCTTTATTAAGGTTATGCTTGATTGGCTGGGGGCAATTGCAATAGACAGAGAAAATGTCGGACTTTCGACAATTAAATCTGCAAAATCAGTAAAAAATACAAAGAAATGGGTTTTAGGGCTTTTCCCTCAGGGGACAAGAGAAAAGGGAAATGAAATTCGTAATATAACAAAAGGTTTCATAGGACTTGCAAAAGCCACAAAATGCAACATTTTGCCTATAGGCATTATCGGAACAGACAAGCCGAAAATAATGCCTTTTACCGGAAAAATTATCGTAAAAATAGGAAAAATAATTGAACATTCAGGCAGCCAAGACGAAATGCTAAACAAATGGACAAAGTCCATTCAAGAATTGACAGGATTTAAATACGCTCCTGAAGTTTCACCTGAATAACAGATATAAATATAGATTTTTGCTGTCTAAACTATATCCGCCACCATCTTTTATCTCTCATTTTTTATTTCTGATTTTTTTCAAGTATTTTAATAACGTGTTCATGAGAAATCGGTGGACTATAATTATCACTATGTCCTTTCATTCCGGGTGAGCAAAATATAGCATTAATTACTGCTTCTTCAGTTGATTCTATAACAGCTTCATAACGTTTGAACATATAACATTACGCCTGTTACTTTTCATTTCGCTATGTGGTTAAAAAATTTTGCGATATTACTATTTCTATATTTTAATCATAATTACAAATTAGAAAAAATTTTAAAATAAAGCCATAATACTGTTTTAAAAGGAAAAGTTTAATAATGTCAGAAAATTACGAAGAATTATATTTAACAACGTCAGATAAAATAAAAATTGCCATAAACCACTATAAAAAAGAGAAAAAATATGTTCTAATTATTGCCCCCGGCTGGACTATGAGCAAAGATAGCAAATTTATTAATGAAATTGCAAAACTCTTTGCAAAATCATTTGATGTTATTTCTCTGGATTTTAGAGGTCACGGCAAAAGTTCAGGTTTATATACTTTTACAAACAAAGAAATCAAAGATTTAGAATCAGTCACAAGTTATGCGAAAAAAAATTATGAAAAAGTTTACTTATTGGGATTTTCTTTAGGCGGTGCAATATCAATTATACATAATACAACTAAAAAAAATGTAGATGGGCTTATAACCGTATCTGCACCGCATAGCTTCAACAGAATAAAAAATTATATGTGGATAAAAGATTTTTTCAAAAATCCTTTTAAAAAATATGAATTTAAAAGATGGATTACTGTACGCCCAAGTCCGATTATAAGCAAGAAAGTCAAACCGATTGATGTCATTGATAAACTTAGTGTCCCAACATTGTTTATAGCAGGGGATTCAGATACGATAACACATCCTGACGATACAAAAAGCTTATTTGACAAAGCAACATGTAAAAAACAATTTAAATTATTTAAAAACTGCAACCATGCAGAAGATTTAATCTATCAGGAAAAAGAGAAATTTACAAATACTTGTATAGATTGGCTGACACAGCATCAATATAAATATGAATAAAAGAGTTATTGTTCTTTGTTATAAGTTAAACTTAAAAAATATATCAATATTGCAAATGGTTATATTTTATCTGCAGTATTTAAAAATAAATAGTCAGTCTTATATAAATATTAGCCAAATTATTAATGAAAATCTTGTTTGAATATGAATAAATAATATTGAAAGGAGATAAATTATGTTTAAATTTTTAAAAATAACTTCTTATATTCTGGTTTTAATCGGTGCACTAAATTGGGGTCTGATTGGTTTATTTGATTTTAATTTAGTTACTTTTATTTTTGGTGAAATGACAGCATTAACAAGGCTAGTTTACATATTAGTCGGCGTAAGCGCATTAATATCTGCAATAACCGTTTCTGCTTGCTGTTCAAAAAAAGAAAATATGTAGATTATTTTAATTGTTAAAATTGACTCTTTACAAGGTGGATTTAATAATCCACCTTGTAGTTTTTTAAAAAAAGAGGACGGATTTCAAATTTTTTATACAAGAAATTCCATCTATTGATTAATCCTATTTATCTCCACTTGAGTAATTTCTTTTGTTTATATTTATTATAAGAATAAATATAAGAGAGTGAGGAAATTGTGATAAAAAAATCTTTTTTAATTGCTTCTGTTGCAATTTTTTTGAATTTTTGTATAAATAGCCCATCTTTTGCTATAGAAGAATCAAAATTACAAAATAAGTATCCTGATTATGCTTACGAATTCTGTGGAAAAGATAAATGTGAAAAGTTTAATCGAAAACTTTTTATATTTAATTTAAAGTTAAACAAATATGTACTCCGTCCTGTTAATATTGTTTGGGCTTCTGTTATGCCGAAGTATGGAATAGATAGGTTCAAAAATGCTTATAATAATATCAATTACCCCATAAGGCTTATGAGTTGTTTATTTCAGAAAGATTTTAAATCTTCGGGAACAGAGACTGTAAGATTTTTAACAAATACCACAATAGGATTAGGCGGACTTTATGACCCTGCAAAGAAAGTATTTAAAATCGAGCCCAGACAAGAAGATATGGGGCAAGTTCTTACTCATTACAAGGTTAAAAAAGGTCCTTATCTTGTTTTGCCTGTTGTACATGGAAATTTAAGATCACTTGCAGGCCAATTATTAGATTGTGCTTTTAAACCTTTTTCTTATATACCGATTGCCGGAGGAATAGTTAATGCAGCTTTCTTTGTAAATAATACGACTTCCATGCAGCCGCTAATAAAAAAATTAGAAACTACTTATGCTGATCCATATGAAATAGTAAAACAAATTGATGGTATTGAAAGATATATTAAAAATTCAAATCTTGATAGAAAAGAAGTTCTAATGGAAAAAACAGCTTCCCAAAATATTATTGAAATCAGTAATGTTTCGGTTAACCCTGATTTGAAACCTGATATTAAACTTAATAATTATAATCCTCAAACTCCTTTAATCGATTCCATGCGTACAGCATTGTTTGATAATAAAGATTTGGGCAAATCCATATGGACAGAAACATCTGTTTGGAACAGAAACTTTAAAAAGAAAATTAAAATTTCATCTGTAAGAATAAATAGTACTCGTCCTAAATACAATTATCGTTATATTTTACAGAAAAAGAAAACTTCTCCTGTCGCTATTATTTTTCCTTCAATTGGTGAAGGAATCATGGCAGATAAATCAACTGTTCTGGCAAAGATTTTATATGATGAGGGCTATTCGGTTGTAATCGAAGGAAGCCCTTGCAATTGGGAATTTGTTAAAAGTATGCCTGAAGGTTATAAGCCTGGTGCGCCTTCTCAAGACGCAAAGTATCTGAGAATGGTAACTTCTAAAATACTTGATAAGCTCCAGAATAAAAAATCACATAAATTTAGTAAAAAAATTATCGTAGGAAGTTCATTTGGGGGGTTAACAACTCTTTTTGTTGCTGCACAGGAAGAAAATGAAAATACGCTGGACATTTCACATTACATTTCTATAAATCCTCCTATTGAAATATTTTTTGCTCTAAAACAGCTTGACAAATATTGTCAAGACTGGAAAAAAGATCCTTCGGACATAAAATTAAAAGCTGCAATTACAGCAGAAAAAGTAGTACAGGCGGTTCAAAATATTTCTGATAAAAAAAATACTGATAACAAATGTGAACCTTTATCTTTTACTGATGATGAAGCCAAGCTAATAGTTGGTTTTATTATGAAGCAAAAATTATCAGATGTAATTTTTGCAATTGAAAACGGTTCAAGATCTAAAAAGTGCAATTTATATGAAACAATTAACAAGATGAGTTTTTATGATTATGCGCAAAAATATCTTCTTGTAAACCAAAATAAATCGTTGGATCAATTTGATTATGAAACGGGTTTACATTCTTTGACAGATTTTTTGCAAAAAAGCAACAAATATAAAATCTACCATTCTCTTGACGATTATTTTGTAAATACAGAACAATTAGTCTGGCTAAAAACACAATCTAATGGTAAATCAGTTTTCTTTAGTAACGGTTCTCATTTGGGTTTTATGTATAGAAAAGAATTTATTGACGAATTTAAAAAAGAAATCAAACTAACAAACACTGCAACACCTGCAACACAAGATAAAGCCACAACGCAAGATAAAGGCGGTGGCTTATAGCCAAATATAATAAAAATTTAGTTAGTTGAGCTTACGGAAAAAGTCCCACGTTCATAACCCTGAATTTATCTCAGAGCAGCAAAGTTGCCTGCTGATACGATGCTGAAACAAGTTCAGCATGAAATTTATTTGTTTTAGGACTTTTTCCGTAAGCTCAGTTAGTTAGCTTCGGCAGCATTATTGCTTTTTTCTTTTAAAAATTGCAGGGATATTATTGCAAGAAATATACATACTGATGCAATTATAAAGGCTATTGACCAGTTATGTGACATTCCATATTTTGTAGCGATAGGAAATTTAGAGATAATCCAGCCTACCACTACAGCAGATATTAGCTGAGGACCTGCCAAAAACATATTAAATATACCCATTAAAACACCTTCTTCTCCTTTTGGCATATAATCACATAATAATGCAAAAGGCAATGATAAAATCGTCGCAGAAGCAACACCTGCAATAGTCATCATTACAATAACCTGAGTAGGTGTGTGGATAAACGGTGCAAATAAAGAAGCTACCGCTACAAACCCAAGAGAAATTGAAAAAAGATTTTTTTTACTGTATTTGCTGCAAAGATATCCGACAGGAATAGATAAAAATAAAGCAATGGTATTAAATCCTACAAGTGCAAGCTGAGCTGTATTTGTTGCTTTCTTTTCAATTTTTTCTATCAAATTAAATTTCTTTAAATCATTGAAATCTTTTGATGCTTTTTTGCCTATTTCAGAATTTAAAAAAGTTTGTTTTATTTTTTTATCCTTTTTGGAGTTATTTTTTGATTCAAATACCAGATTTCCAAGAGCCAATAATTTATATTCAGCTGCTTTTTTCATAGTTAGCAGATTTTTATAGTTTTGAGAAGCAGGGTTGCTTTTTACATTAGATGCAAGTTTTTCAACTTCCGGATCTTTTTGTGAAAGTTGATTTATTTCATCGATTTTTGCTTTATTGTAATTTTCGCTTGATGCAAGTTTTAAAATTATACCATCTAATGTTTTATTTATAACCTGATATTTACTGGTATCAAGTTTAATGTTTGAATTGGTTAATATATTTTTGGATTTATCCTGCCCTAATTTTGACTCTATTTTTACTAATTCATCTACAGCCGCAATATTTAAATTTTTATAAGATACTTTATCTGTAATAGGAGTTATAATTTTATGTATAGCTCTGGTGTGATTATATTCAGGAGTTGACATGTCAGGCAAACCATAAATATTATGTACTACAAAAGGCGTTAAGTAGATATATATGCTCATCATACCTACCCAGGTTAAAAACTGTATACCGCAAAGCTTATGTATTTCACGGTCATATTTGAAGAACTTTTTCACCATACCTTTGAAAGATTCTTTCTTTTTTTTCTCTTCCACTTGTAAAGGTTTTGGGTATTCTTTTACCATTGAGCATGAATATCCTATTGCCAAGACGAAAATTATAGAAGTCATGGTAAATTGTTGAACAATACTCATTGGTATATTAAACAATAACAATAAAGGAGCAACGCCGAGTGATATGATTGAACCTGCTCCATATGCGAAGTTTATATAAGAATTAGCTAATGCTTGCTGTTCTGACGGAACATTATCAGGAACAAGTGCCCTATAGGGAGCTTGAGCTCCATTCGCACTTGCATTCATTATCCACAATAATAATGTAGCGATTCCTAAAGAAGGAGCAAGAGGAAATAAGAATAACATTAATGCTGCAATTAAAGTTCCTGCAATAATAAAAGGTCTTCTTCTTCCGATTTTTGTCCAGGTTCTGTCAGATATAGCACCGACCAAAGGAGGTACTATAACACCTGTTAACGGTCCTGCACACCATATTAAACCAAAAAGAAAAGGATTTGCGCCTAACGGTTCAAGAACCCTTGAAGAAAAGGCTATTTGCATGCTCCACGCAAACTGAATCCCAATTATTCCGGCAGAAAGACTAAATAATTGAAAATTCGATAGCTTAGGCAGTTTTATTCCAACTTGCTGAGTTTTTACTTCCTCAGTATTTGTATCACATGCAGTTTCCATATTTCTCCTTACTTTATTTAAAGATTATGCTTATATTTCACAGTAAACTTCAACTGTTTTATCCTCTGTAACAGTAGGTATAAGTTTACCTTCAAGCAGTTTGCCGTCAACTGTTAAACTGATAATTGCCTGATTGAGAATTCTTAATTGTAATGTTATATTCTACACCTCTGAATTTACGCTTAATGTTGAGTTCTTTTATTTCAGCCGGCAGACATGGATCAATTAAAAGACCGTCAAAATCGGGACGAATACCTAAAATATGCTGGGTAATTGTTACAAAGTTCCATGCGGCACAGCCTGTAAGCCATGAATTTTTAGCTTGACCATGTAATTTTGCATCACTTCCTGCAATCATTTGTGCATAAACATACGGTTCCATACGGTGAAGCTCACTTATTTCTTCCCGATAAGCAGGTGCAATTTTTTTATAATATTCAAACGCTCTGTCCCCTCTGCCTATTTTTGTCTCGGCTATACTAACCCAAGGATTGTTGTGACAGAAAATACCTGCGTTTTCTTTATATCCCGGCGGATATGATGTTATTTCTCCCAACTCATACCTATAGCTTGTATATGCAGGGTTAACCAATCTTATACCATGCTCTGTGTCAAGACGTTTTTTAACAGAATCAAGAGCTTTTAATGCAAAACCGTCTTCAACCCCGATGCCTGCCATAACACAAAAACCTTGAGGCTCAATATAAATTTGTCCTTCGTCATTTTCTATACTGCCGACTTTTCTTCCCTGGTCATCGTATGCACGTAAAAACCATTCTTTATCACAACCATGTTCAACAACAGCCTGATGTATTTTTTTACATTGCTCAAGAATCTCTTCGGCTTCTTTTTCTAAATTAAGTTTTTTACATAACTTTGCATATTCAGGTGCTGCGTAAACAAACATTCCGGCAATAAATATTGATTCAGCTGTTTTACCGTCTTTGTTGGTACATGTCTGGAAAGATTCATCGGGAGTTGTTGAATAACAATTTAAATTTAAACAATCATTCCAGTCAGCTCTGCCTATTAAAGGTAAGCCATGAGGACCTAAATTATTCATTACATGTGCAAGCGAACGGCGAATATGCTCCATAAGCGTATCTGCTAATTCCGGGTCATTATTAAACGGAACTTTTTCTCTTAAAATGCTGTAATCGCCGGTTTCTTTTATATAAGCCAGTGTTGAAAGAACCATCCAGATAGGATCATCGTTGAAATCACCTCCTATATCGGAGTTTCCTTTTTTAGTTAATGGCTGATACTGGTGGTAAGCTCCCCCGTCAGGAAGCTGGGTAGCAGCTAAATCAAGGATTCTTTCTCTTGCTCTTTCGGGAATCATTCCCACAAATCCTAATATATCCTGGTTGGAATCACGGAATCCCATTCCGCGGCCAATTCCGGATTCGAAATAAGAAGCACTTCGGGAAAGATTAAAAGTAACCATACATTGATAAGGATTCCAGATGTTTACCATTCTTTCAAGCTTTTCATCTTCACATTCGATTTTATATACACCCTGGACTTTTGACCAGTAATCGGCAAGTTCTTTCATTGCTTCGTCAACTTGTTTTGAATCAGAAAACTTTTCCATAAGTTTTAGAGCTTTTGTTTTATTTATTACACCTGGCTTTTCCCATTTTTGATCCTGCTCGTTTTCAACATAACCAAGCACAAAAATTAATTCTTTGCTTTCGTTCGGAGCTAAATCTAAATCAAAATAATGAGAAGCAATAGGTGACCATCCGTCAGCAACAGAATTATTGGCTTTTCCGTTTTTAACAGCTTGAGGATTATCAAAGCCGTTATAAAGACCTATAAAAGATTCTCTATCTGTATCAAAGCCTGAAACAGGCGAATTTACACCATAGAAGGAGTAATGGTTTCTGCGTTCTCTGTATTCGGTTTTATGATAAATTACATTTCCTTCAACTTCTACTTCTCCTGTACTGAAATTGCGTTGGAAGTTAGTCATGTCATCATAAGCATTCCATAAACAAAATTCGACAAAAGAAAACAGTTTAATTTTTTTATTATCCGAACTCAGGTTTTTAACTGTAACTTTATGTATTTCACAATTACTGCCAAGAGGAATAAAGAATAACGTGTCTACTTGAACATCATTTTTTCTGCCTTGAATTTTTGTATAACTCATACCATGACGGCACTCATAGTTGTCAAGTTCAGTTTTAACAGGCTGCCAACCGGGAGACCAAATGTCATCACCATCATTAATATAAAAATAGCGTCCGCCGAAATCTGCCGGTACGTTATTATAACGGTACCGTGTTATACGACGCAAACGTGCATCCTGATAGAAACAATATCCACCGGCTGTATTTGAAATCAAACCTAAAAAATCTTGGGTTCCGAGGTAATTTATCCATGGGGAAGGTGTCTGCGGATTGGTTATTACATATTCTTTATTAACATCATCAAAATAACCGTATTTTGTTTTCAGATCTTCATTTTTACTAATTACATTAACACTCATAAATACCTCCTTAATATAAACCCTAGTGTAATCATAAAACAATCGTTGTTTCTTTGTCAAGATAAAATATACTTTGCCAAACACCTATTGGAATGCTTCGTAACCTTAGATTTCTCACAATGACATAACGATTATTTTTCAAGCAATTTTGCAAAATCTAGCTTAGCTTTTCGTGCAGCTTCTTTAACAAAATTTGCAGAAGCAGGATTATTAATTATTTCATCTAATTTAAGTATATAATTTTTTCCGAATTGCTCAGCATTTTGTTTGTGTATACTGCTTAGTACAGCTCCGATATCAGGTACTTCTCCACCGATTTTAATAACGCCTTTTTGCATTATATGACTTATAAATTCATTAGAGAAACCTTCCTTTTGTAATTTTTGAATTAAATCTTCTACACTGAAATTATGATTATACGAACCTGCTAATATTTTTTCTTTCAGAACTTTTACAAGTCTTGGAACTTCGCTAAGAAGTTTATTTGGATCATTCTCAAGTGCTTCTGTAGCTTCTTTCGCAGCTTTATCAAAGATTTTTGCCATTTCTTTTTCAGCTTTATCATGCTTCATTCTCTTGAAGAATTGCTTGAAATTTATCCATGCTTTTTCTTGACCTCCAACCAGCTTTAGAATATTATCAAGCTGTTTCTTTGTTAATTTACCTATTTTAGAAAGGTCTATTTCAAAAGTTTTTGCAAAATCAGAGAACTCTTCCTTCATTGGTATAGGCATATCTTTAAGTTTTTTTCTAGCTTTAATTGCTACACCCGATTCTATGCCTCTTTCTAAAGCTAATAATAAGAAGAAGAATGAAAGCGCTGCCCATATTATACCTTTACCTTCGTCTTTATCGACTTTATGAGCACCTGATAAGGCGGTAGCTCCTGATAATACTACCGGAATACCTAATATCGGAGCACCTTTGACCGCTCTTTCAAGACCATAAGTAACAAGTCCTATATTATCTGCATATTGCCCTGCTTTTGCTACGTTAAAGCATGCTTTTCGGGCTTTATCACCTTTTATTACACCTACTCTTTCCAGTAAATCTTCAATTGCTAAAAGAGCTCCGCCTATAGCTAATAGTCCGGCGCAAGTATGTAAACGGTAAGAATGTGTTTTTATTCCCGATTCAACAACAGTTTCTCCGTTTGCAAGTACTTTTTGTGTCATTGTAATTGTTGAAGATCTTATTTTAAAGAATTTATTTTTGAAGAAATGCTTAGCTTCATCTCTTACCCCTTTAGTTCTACTAAGCAGATTAGCAGCTTGAGAACCTACAAATCCTATTGTTTTTGCAGTATCATTTAAACCTGCTCCTATATTTTGGAATATATATTTTACTTTATCCAGACCTTTTTTATGCGATAAAGTAGCGTCATTTAACTTTAGAGAAATATTATTTTCAAGCGCCCTTCCCGAAAGAAGTGTAGCCATACCTATGCTCATTAAGCCATAACCTGCCGGAGTAGTGATGATAGGAGCAGCTAAAAGGTTGCCTATCACTTCTCCTGCTGACATAAGGGGAACACGCAAAGCTACGCCTGTTAAAAATCCTGCTGTTCCGGAAACAGCAAGAGCAGCTTTAGCAAAAAGTAATCCTGTTTTACCAAATTCTGTTTCAGGAACAATATGCCCATATTCGCCTTCATGAGATTTACCTTTTTTCTTTTCATGAGATTTTCCGGAGCTTGAAACTTGTTCAGAAGTTATTGATGCTTCCGGTTTAGCTTTTTTTTCAAGTTTGTGGTCTTGATGTTTATTTTTATGGCGAGATTTTTTTACCATCGAATCGTAAATCAGGCCTGTACCGCCAACTCCAAAACCTACTACGGATATTGTTGCGGTTATAGCGCCGGCTATTTTATCAAAATTTTTAACAATAAGCCAATTTTTAAAATCCTTAAAATAAGAATCTCTTATTTTTAATTTTCCTGCCCCCCGAAAATTAACATTTTGTCCTAAATTTATCTGATTTCGTTTTTTATTTTTTAAAAGTAACCTTTCATTAGGTTTTTGTGCCAGATTAAGACCAGTTCTAATTGCCATGGATACCTACACTTTTGTTAACTAACTTATAAACACTTTAATAACGAAAAAGACCTGAAAAAATTATTTTATCACATGTATAAATACTGTGATTAAAAAAATTTGCTAGTGATTTTAAAAAAAAATTTTACAATATTTCTACAAACCCTTAAAAATAGGTATTTTAGACTCAAAAAATTTGAATTAACATATCTTTACAAAGGATATTTCTGAAATATTTTTTAATACATATTAAGTATAATTATTGCTTAATTTATTATACTTAACATTGAACATATAGGTAATGTTTTAAGTGAAAGATTTATTTAAAATGACTTAGTATTAATAAAGGAGGTATAGATATGCGTGTTGAAATTATTGAAGGCTGTACTGCTTGCGGACTTTGCGAATCTATTAACAGTGATGTTTTTAAAGTAAACGGAAAAGCTCATGTAAATAATGATAAAATTAAAGGTAATGAACAAGATTGCAGAGAAGCCGCTGCACAATGTCCTGTAAATGTTATAAAAATACATGAATAATTAGGATATTTTTAAATTATTAAAAAAGAGGGAATAATTCCCTCTTTTTTGTTGTTTTTTAGTTATTAGTTTTATGTGGTAAAAATCTAACTTACAGGTTCAAACTCTACCATTATTTCAGCATTATGTTTAAGTTCTTTCTCCAATAATTCTATTTGATAGTAGTATTCACAGCAAAGATTGTGGTTAACAAGAGGTCTTTCAATACCGTTTACCGTTATTTTGCTGATTTTGAGAGTCCCTTTTTTGAAGAAATCCGGTAATACATTTATTGATTTCATGCCACAGTTTAAATTAGGTTTGAAAAACAAGCAGAAGGGTTCTTTTGCAACATAACTTCTAATATAAATATGGGCAAGGTAATTTAATTCAAGAGCATGATATCCTGCTACAGCGTGACCTCCTTTGTTAGCGTAGTCTCCAAGCATATAAGGTAATCCGTCATCTGTTGTTCTAAAATAGATTCCTCCCTGATTCCTGTCAAGAAAATATAAATTCCAGAAAAATATGGTTTCTCTTGCAAGTTTTAAATATTTTTCATTTCCTGTTTGGCCATATAAAATTAAATAAGCAAGAATCCCTTGTTCCTGCTGCCAAAAGTCTTTTGTATTTCCCCAGGTAAAGTCAATAAAACTATCTTTATCGGGCTCTCTTTCTACTGCATCAAAAATTCCGCCCCTTGCCTGATCAACTGCAAGAGTGCTTATTTTTTCTGTAATATCATTAGCCATATCTGACATTTTTTCAATAATGTCTTCGGGCAAATAATAAGAATTTGCTACCCGTGTCAAATTCCATGCAATTTTCAAATTATGACCGCATATGGCTCTATTCTTCTGCCATCTCCAATTATGATCCGTATCCCAATTTTCCTTAAATCTTTCGTTTACAAAAGGACTTGAGTCTCGATTTGGAAATTTTTCAACAATTAGGCTTGATGTTTCAATTAATAACTCCTTACACTGTTCTATAAACTGAAGAATTTCTTTTGAGCAGCAATCTTTTGGAATAGGATCAAGAGCCAGAAGAATATTAATAAGGTAAGCAGGTAAATGATCTCCTATTGAATTCCAATTCTTCTTTGATTTGTTATCTCCCAAAGCATCTGTATCAGTTTTTAGTGTTGCATAATCAAGGTGAGAAAAATAGCCTTTATTTTGATAGTCATAGAAGAATTTTTTGAAAGAATTTACAGTAGCTTTTATGTCATTAAGAACTTCCCAATCAAGTGTTATTCTGTAGTATTGGGTAAGTCCTGCAAGGCAATAAATTTGTTCATAAAGCGGAATTGTGCCAAAATCATCAGAATTTTGCGAAGTCATAAGTATATCAATCTTATCATTTACAACTTTTTTCCCAAAAGCCCAAAAACATGTTTGACCGTCATTGCTTAAGCTTCTAAACCAATTTCGCTGATATAAAACACCTTCTTTTGCTGCGTCAAGATAACGCTCACAGCCTGTTAATAAATATGCGGACGAAAGTCCGTATATTAGCCTTGATAATGTTGCGCTTTCTTGAATATTATTGTCTTGTAAAGGTTTTCCTGAAATTCCGATGTTTGTTTCGTACTTTGTAAAATTATAAGTTTGGTCTTCAAACAGGTAATTAAGCCAGGTATCTGCAAAGCTTGATATTTGTGTAAGCCACCAGTGACCATCTTCAAATAAAAAATGTCCGTAAGAATCACTTTTTTCTTCATAAGACTGGGTTATATTAATTATTCTAGCGTCAAAATGCTTTTTATCGTTATCTATAATATAGATTCCATATATTGATACGAGAATATTTTCTTTGATATAATACTTAATTTTTTCTTCAATAGAACCTAGTCTTGCCCCGCTTGTTTTTACCCTGTCTCTGTCAACACCATCCGCATTTTTCAGAAATCTGAAATCTGTTTCACTTCCTACACGAACATCGACATTACCGCTTTCACATTGAATTATAAAAGTTTTATTCTCTGCATCGATTAAGGTAACATTCCCCATTAAACTTGTACTATAAGTGTATTTTTGCATTATTCTTCTCCTTTTTAGACTTTTTGTTTTGAAACTAAAACTACAAGACTCCTTGGTTGAACAAGATATGTATTCTGAGAATGGAAAATATCCTCATCATTTTGTTTTTCAGCAGTGTCGGTATATATAAACCAGCTTCTGTTGTCAAGTTGCGGTATTTGAAAATTCAGAGGTTCGCCAAACATATTCATCATTACATGGATATCCTGATCTTTAAATTTTTCTAAACTATCTTGTTTTCTGAAATTAGGTATATTTTCATCGGCAACTCCTGCAATAGTGAAAGCAAGTGTTCGTGTAAAAGGATTTTTCCAACCGGGGTTATTTAATTTTAAACCGTGCCAGGTTATATCTTTTAATCCTCTTGTGTGCATTTCCGGTACTTTACCTGTATAAAAATGCCTTGTTTGTAAAAAATATGTTTGTTTTCTAAGATTAATCATCTTTTGGAAAAATTTAAATATCTCTTCATTTTTTTCTAAAAAATCCCAATTTAACCACCCTTGTTCATTATCAAGCTGATAACCGTTATCATTTCCGTTTTGGGTTCTTCTCATTTCGTCACCGGAAAGCACCATAGGAACTCCTTTTGAAAGAAAAAGAATTGCGATAAGATTTTTTATCTGCTGTTGTCTTAGTTTATTAATTTCTGGATTGTTTGTTTCCCCGTTTACTCCGTAGTCCCAGCTGCATTGACGTTCGTTTGTATAGGAAACAAGATCATTTAAAGTAAGTCCGTCATGACAAGTTATAAAATTTACACTATTAATAGGCAGGTGCCCGGTTTTTTCATATAAATCGGCACTTCCTGAAATTCTTTTTGCCACTTCTCCAATAATTCCCTGATCTCCTTTTACAAAACGCCTAATGCAATCTCTGTATCTACCATTCCACTGAGACCATCTAAAACCATGAATATTACCCAGCTGATATAATTGACCTGAGCCGTCTCCTCCCCAAGGTTCCGCAATAAGTTTACAGTCCGTAAGAGTATCTCTTAGTTCAATTTCCCATAAAACAGGCGGGTATTCAAGAACATTTCCGTGAGTATCAAGGGTTAAAACCGTTCCTAAATCAAATCTAAATCCGTCAACTCGCATTTCCATAGCCCAAAATTCAAGACTCTCAAGAATTAATTTTTGGACAATAGGATGGTTGCAGCTGAGAGAGTTACCGCAACCCGAATAATTATTATATTTTCCATCTTCATCAAATGAATAATAAAGATTATTATCAAAACCTTTGAAATTAATGACAGGTCCTTCTTCATTTCCTTCTCTGGTATGATTGTAAACAACATCAAGAAAAACTTCAATTCCGTTTCTATGAAGTTCTTTTACCATATTTCTAAATTCATTAATTTGATTAGATTCTTCAGGAGAAATACAATAAGCCGAATGGGGAGCAAAAAATCCTACAGTACTGTAACCCCAGTAATTATCTTCTTTTTCGTCAAATTGCATTACAGGCATAAGTTCAACCGCATTAACTCCGAGTTTTTTTAAATGGGGTATTTTTTCCAATATTCCTAAATAAGTTCCGGCATTTTTAACCCCTGAAGTAGGTGAATATGTAAAACCTTTAACATGCATTTCATAAATAATGGTTTCTTTAAGAGGAATATGCGGTTTTTCAACTCCTTCCCAATCGTAATTTGATATATCCAGAACACACCCGCGCATTGAAGTTGGCATGTTATTAATATTATTGTTGGCAGAAGCATTATTAATATTCCATAGATAAGTGTCAATTCCTTTTGCATATGGATCCAGAAGTACTTTTTTATTAATATGGCCGTTTGGTCCGTAAGCTCTGTAAGCATAATAAATACCCGGCTCCAAGTTTTCTACAAAGATATTCCAGAATCCAAAATCACAATTATCATTTTTATTTAATTCGATTGTTTGAAATGGAGAAGTATCTTTACGGTTTCGGAAAAGAAATAAATCCATTTTTGTTGCACTTGATGAGAATACAGAAAAATTAACTCCGCCGTTTCTAAAACTGGGTCCAAGCGGGCAGGGTCTTCCTTCTGTATATTTATAAACAGACTCTGTTATTTGAGGAGACATGATAGTGTTCCTTTCTTTAAATTAATTCAAGTATCTTTGAAGAAAATATATTGCAATGGTCTCCAGTTCTTGCTGTAACTAAATCATTATCTATTACCAAATCACTATCAATATATTCTGCACCCATATTTTTTGCATCCGCAATTAAATTATTATGTGTGGTTATCTTTCTGCCTTTTATAATTTCTGAGATAGGTGACATAATCCATAGTCCATGACAAATAATCCCCTTAATAATGCTTTTTTCAGCAAAAACTCTTTTCATAAATTCACAGGCAGGTGCAATTTTATTTACATCCTCAGTGTATCTGAGCCTGTCAGAAACTATTCCGGCAGGTACAATTATGGCTGAATAACTTTTTAAGCTTTCATCGCTTAATTTTTCAAAACTTTTTGTAACTTCAATCGGTATGGTCTTATATTCATGATCGAGAAAAGTCAGTTTTGGCTGTCCCCACAATCTAGTTAAAAAATCGACTTCTATTTCCTGTTCTTCAAATCTAAGCTTGTAATATAAAATTTCTTTATAATAAAAATCTGCTTCAATTAATATTCCGATTTTTTTAACTTTTGATTCTATCATAAGACCTCTTTTAGAATTTCTTTTAATAATTTATATCTTTTTTAAGCATATTATTATTGCCTGACTTTACCAAAACAAATTAGACTATTAAACTAATTCTTTAACTTTACCCAGAAGGTGAATTATTTTTTTGTACATATAATAAATCATATTTACACCGGAAATCTTTTTAAAAGGATGCCTTTAATCATGAAAATTCTTGGAAAAAATGCAATTATAGAACAATTTTTAGCTGATGGTATAAATTATATGTTTGGAAATCCTGGAACTACAGAAGAAGGCTTTTTAGATGTTTTAAAAGATTATCCTCAATTTAAATATATACTGACATTACATGAGTCTGTTGCTGTCGGAATTGCTGACGGGTATGCCAGAAAAACAGGAAAACCTGCAGTAATACAACTTCACGCCGGAGTTGGACTTGGTAACGCTATAGGTATGCTTTACCAAGCTTATAGAGGGCATACTCCTCTTGTTGTTATAGCAGGTGAAGCAGGGGTTAAATATGATGCAATGGATGCTCAAATGGCGGCAAATCTTGTTGATATGGCAAAACCGGTAACAAAAGGGGCTTATAATATTACTGACAAATCTTCTTTGCTGAGAATATTGAGACGGGTAATTAAAATATCAATGACTCCACCGACAGGACCTGTTTTTGTAAGCATGCCGATGGATATTTTAGAAGAAGAGATTGATGAAGAAATTATACCTTCAACAATTCTAAACACGGAAACATATCCGGATGATGAAACAATTGACTTAATATCAGGTTTTTTAACTGGTACAAATAAGCCGATATTTATAGTAGGCGATGGAATTTCCGCTTCAAATGCGCAAGAAGAACTCAATAATTTTGCTAACCTCTTGGGTGCTGAAGTTTGGGGCGCTGATTATTCAGAGGTTAATATTAAAACAACAGATTCTTTATATATGGGCAATTTAGGTCATATGTTCGGAGACCAAAGCCACTCTATAATTAAAGATGCAGATTTAATTTTAATTTGCGGAAGTTATGTATTTCCTGAGGTTTTCCCTCTTTTAAAAGATGTTTTTTCTAAAGGGACAAAAATTATCCATATTGACAAAAATTCTTATGAAATTGCAAAGAATTTTTCTGTAGATGTTGGATTAGTTGCTGATCCAAAATTAACATTACAAAAATTATATACTTCATTAGAGAAAAAACTTTCTCAAGAAGAGAAATTAAACGCTCAAGCAAGAAAGCATGAAATTCTGATAATAAAGCAAAAAAAGTATGAAAAAGAAATTATAAAAGACAACTCAAGAGATAAGGAAAAGCTTCATCAATCGCATTTTATGTCTTTATTGGCAAAACAACTGCCACAAGACGCTATAATATTTGATGAAGCATTAACCTGTTCGGATGATTTAACCAGATATATTAAGCCTGATAAGCAAGGAAGCTATTTTTTAACCAGAGGCGGTTCACTAGGAGTTGGAATTCCCGGTGCTTTAGGTATTAAGCTTGCCGCAAAAGATAAAACCGTTATAGGATTTAGCGGTGATGGAGGCAGTCTTTATACTATTCAAGCTTTGTGGAGTGCAGCTCATTATAACATTAATGCAAAATTCGTAATTTGTAATAATCGCAGCTATAAATTATTAAAATTGAATATAAACGAATATTGGAAAGAAAATAAGATTCCACCCCATGAATATCCTGATCTGTTTAATTTAACAAATCCTGATATTAGGTTTGATTTGATTGCTGAATCAATGGGTGTTTCAGCAATCAGAGTTAAAAATTATGAAGAAATAGAACCTGCTATCGAAAAAATGTTTGATTCAAATGAGCCTTTTTTAATTGAACTTGTTATCAATGAAGAGACTAAATAACATTTAAAATTAATAAATTTAATTATAAAGACTCTGTTTCTCTGTAACTTTTATATTTCTCTCTATGTCTGTAATAAAGATGCAGTAACTCATGGCCTTTTTTCTCCGCCGGGTTCACCTAAAAATTCTTCATATAATTTTTTAATTTGGGGATTGTCATGGCAATTTCTGTATTTACGGCTTTCATCATCAGAATAAAGTCCGTTTATTCTTAGTTTTCTTACAATATCATTTATGTTTCGAGGCTGGCCGCCACCGCCTATACAACCTCCCGGACAGGCCATAACTTCAACAAAATGATAAGGGGGTTCAACACCTTTTTCTCTGGCATCCCGTATTTTGTTTATTACATATTCAACATTCCCAAGCCCATGTGCTATTGCTACTTTTAAATCATAATCCCCGATTTTAATACCGGCTTCCTTAACACCTTCTAAGCCTCTTACATCATTTAGCTCTACCTTTGCAAGATTTTTGCCTGTTAACATATAATGAATTGTTCTCAATCCTGATTCCATAACACCTCCGGTAACACCGAAAATTGTACCGCCTCCAGAATAATCAGCAAGAATACTATCCGGTTCACTGTCAGGAAGAGAGGCAAAATCTATGCCGGTTTGCTTTATCATTCTTACCAGCTCTCTTGTGGTTATTGATACATCGACATCTTGAGTATTTGAAGAATACATTTCGCGGCTTCTGTATATTTCAAATTTTTTGGCGATGCATGGCATAATTGAAACCATAAAAATATCTTCCGGAGGTAAATTTATTTTTTGTGCGTAATAAGTTTTAGCAAGTGAAGCAAGCATTTCATGGGAGATTTGCAGGTTGAAAAATTAGGTATTATATCATAATGAAATTTTTCCATAAAATCTACCCAGGCAGGGCAACAACTTGAAATAAGAGGCAAGACGCCTTCGTTTTTTGTTAATCTTTTAACAAATTCTGTTGCTTCTTCCATTATTGTGATATCGGCTCCAAAACAAGTATCAAAAACAGCTTTAAATCCCATTCTTTTTAAAAGCGTGTATAATTTTCCTGTTGCAAGATCTCCGCTTTCAAGTCCAAAAGATTCTCCTATTGCAACCCTTACTGCGGGAGCTATTTGAACGACACAGTATTTTGAAGGATTATTAAGTGCTTCCAAAACTTTGCCTGTTTCATCATATTCAAAAATCGCTCCTGTCGGGCAATATGCTGAACATTGCCCGCAGCTTACGCAGGGAGATTCTGCAAGATTAAAATCAGCTGCAGGTGCAATTCTTGTATTAATTCCCCTGTTTACAAAAGATAAAGCCCATACATCCTGCATATCCTGGCAGGCTTGAACACATCTTCCGCATTTGATACACTTTTGCGGCTCTAAAACAATTGTTTTGATTGATTCATCTACTTCAATATCTTTTAATATTTTTTCAAAAGATTCTTCTTTTATACCAAAATCTGCTGCGAGAGTCTGAAGTTCGCAGTTTTGATTTCTTCCGCAAATTAAACAATCATTAGGATGATTTGAAAGGATTAATTCTAAAACAGTTTTTCTTACGGCTGTTATTTCAGAATCATGGGTTGTAATTTCCATACCTTCGGTTATTTCAGTGCAGCAGGATCTGGTCATTCTCGGAGCACCTTTGATTTTTACTATACAAATTCCGCATGCGGCAGAAGCTGTAAGATCAGAATGCTTACAGAGTGTCGGAATTTTTACGTCTACTTTTTTAGCTGCTTCAAGAATTGTCGTTCCTTCTTCGACTTCAATATTTATGCCGTTTATTTTTGCATTAATCATTTTTTATATCCTTACGCGAAACCCTTGTTGTTTCGCCTTTGTTTATCTTTTTTTTATTTTTTGTCTTTTTTTGGATTACCGCGTCGAAAACTTCGTTTTCTCCTCGCAATGATATACTTCTAAGGCTCGTTTCTCGCCAAGAATTATGTCATTTTACATTTACCTGCTCTGCATTTTTTTTGTTCAATATGTTCAATGTATTCATCTTCAAAATACCTTAAGCTGGAAAATAAAGGATTAGGTGCTGTTTGTCCGAGTCCGCAAAGAGCTGCTTCTTTCATTGCATAACAAATTTTTTTAAGAAGGTCGATATCTTTAAGTTCCCCTTCTCCTGCAGTTATTTTTTCTAAAATTTTTAATGCTTGTGCTGTTCCGATTCTGCAAGGAGCGCATTTTCCGCAAGATTCGTCAAAGCAAAATTTCATAAAAAATTTTGCAATATCAACTGCACAATCGTCTTCATCCATAACTATCATCCCGCCAGAACCCATTATAGAACCCAATTCCTGAAGGCTTTCATAACTTATAGGCGTATCAAGATATTTCTCGGGTATCATTCCTCCTGATGGGCCGCCGGTTTGAACTGCTTTAAATTTTTTATTATTTGCGATACCTCCGCCTATATTATCGATTACCTTTCTAAGCGTTGTACCCATTGGGACCTCTGCAAGACAAGAATTTTTAACTTTTCCGGTAAGAGCAAAAACTTTGGTTCCTTTTGAAGCTTCAGTTCCAATCAGAGAATAATTTTCACCGCCATGCAAGATTATATAAGGCACATTTGCAAGAGTTTCGACATTATTGATTACAGTAGGCTTTTCCCATACTCCGCTGTATGCAGGGTACGGCGGTCTGGGTCTGGGATACCCTCTTTTACCTTCTACAGAGGCAATAAGAGCTGTTTCTTCGCCGCAAACAAACGCGCCTGCACCAATTCTTATCTCTATATCAAAATTAAAATCCGAACCAAGAATTTTTTCTCCAAGAATCCCGTATTCATAACATTGATCTATAGCTTTTTGAATTCTTTCAAGTGCAAGGGGGTATTCAGCTCTGATATAAAAATACCCTTTTGAGGCTCCTATTGTATGTCCTGCAATAATCATGCCTTCTACCACAGAGTGAGGATCACCTTCCAGAACACTTCTGTCCATATAAGCCCCCGGATCACCTTCATCACCGTTACAAATTATAAATTTATCATTATTTGAACTTTCAGCCTTTTTTGTATTTTCCCATTTTAACCAAGTAGGAAAACCTGCTCCGCCTCTTCCTCTCAATCCGCTGGCTTTCATCTCTTTTATAGTCTGTTCGGGGGTAATTTCAAAAAGCACTTTGCTTAAAGCTTGATAACCGTTAACTTTTAAATATTCTTCAATATTTTCAGGGTCAAGTGTTCCGCAATTTCTGATAACTATTTTTTTTTGATAAGGATTTTCTTTAACTATGCATTCAGTTAAAGATTCGCCTTCTAAAATTTTTAAAGCCTTATCTGCATCAATATTTCCATAAAGAACAGGTAGATTTTCTCCCATTTTAACTTCAATAATCGGTTCACAATGGCACATCCCAAGGCAGCCGCATTTTTTTATTTTAATCGGAATATTTTTTTTCTTAACAGCTTCAATCAAGGCATTATAAACCTTTTTCACTCCTGAAGATATGCCGCAAGTGTTCATCCCGACTTTGATATAATCCCCTTCATCGGTTATTTTGGTATTTTTATAATTATTCAATAATTCTCTTGTTAATTTCGGCATAAAATTACTCTTCCTTTGCTTTTGTTTTATACTCCTCAAGAATACCCAGCATTTTATTTTTGTCTACTTTCCCATAGACTTCTCCGTTAATATCTATTACCGGAGCAAGTCCGCAGCAGCCGTAGCATCTTATAGTTTCAACAGAAAATAACCCGTCTTCGCTTATTTCTCCTTCTTCAATGTTTAAAACATCTTTTATTGTTTGAAGATTATCTAACGAGCCCTTTAAATAACATGCCGTGCCCATACAAACAGAAATCTTGTATTTTGCAGTCGGTTTAAGTTTGAAATAATTATAAAAAGTTAAAACTTCATAAATCCTTGCAAGCGGTATTTTAAGTTCTTTTGCAAGAGTAAAACATATTTCTTGCGGCACGTATCCATAATGCCCCTGAACTGCATGCAGAATCATAATTAAACTGCCTTTTTTATTCTTCCATTCATTAATATAATCATTTAGTTTATCTGGCAAGATTTCTTGAGATGTCATTATTACCGGCCTTTTATTGCTTAGAGAAATTTACACAAACCTGAACACTAATATTATTTTTAGCATAGCCTAATGAAATAATCTTTTAGGTACCTGTCTAATTTTTTTACCTTACTTACCCTGCCGTACTTGCTATAACAATGCTGTCCTTAAAAAATCGCTTCTCCCTCAATGAAAAGAGTATCTTCATTGGAAATTCTCTGAAGCCAATTTAATGAATCAAGATGAATTTTGCAGGATTTAGGCGTAAAAAATACCACAATATCTGCATCAAATGCTCCCCCTAAAGCAACTAATTGACCTAAATTCTCCGGAAATTCGCTCTTTGAGGCAAAAAATAAAATATTTCGCTCTGTAATTTCCTCTTTTGCCATGATACAAGATGACCTATAATTTAAATTTTTTTGAATTTTAATATTTAGTTCTTCTTCAACAAAATCCATGTTCTTAAGTAAAAACCAATACAAATCTTTTATTCTGCTAAATTTTTCTTCAATTTTTAATGTCTTAATTTTTGTAATATTAGTGTCCTCCTTCTTTTTCAAAATAAATGACGCTAGTAGCGGTTGACGCTACCAGTAGCATATAACAAAATATAAAAATGAGTACTACTTTTAAAATAGCTTTTGGTAAAAAACTTAAAGAATTAAGATTAAGTAAAGATTTGACACAAGAAGAGCTTTACTTTAAATCAACGGTTTCTCGTTCACATATTGGAATGATAGAAAAGGGTAAAAGAGATATAACCTTAAGCACTATTTTTAAGCTTTCACGTGCATTAGAAGTAAATTTAGCAGATTTTTTTGATTTTGATTCTCTTGAAAAATATAAATTTAAAAATAATGATTTTTAGCGTTATTGTATGGACTCGAATGCAGCTAAACAATCCAAAAACTATGAATTTAGGGGGATTATTTTACCTGCTTAAAAATTTTACAAAATTAAAGACAAATAATAAAAACCTATTTAAAATTAAACTTTACTCTCCTCAATTTACCAATATACAAAATCGATTGGTATAGTTATATTATTTAAAAAAGGAGGTTATATGGCTAAATATGCTATTCAAATCGTTAAAGATTCAGGAATTGATATTGATGAATTATTAAATTTGCTTATTACAAATGCTGCTTCTGAACTGTCAACTTATTATCATTATAATATTTTGCGTTCAAATTTAATCGGAATAGAAGGAGAAACTCTTAAAGAAATAGTTGAAACAGCTCGAGTTGAAGACAGAAATCATTATGAAGCTCTGGTTCCCAGAATTTATGAACTTGGAGGAAAGCTTCCGGATAACTTAGTTGATTTTTATCAAAATGCATCTTGTTCTCATGCCTGTTTGCCGGAAGATAGGAATAATGTACAAGAAATTTTGAAAGTATTAGTCAAAGCTGAACGTTGTGCCATGGCAGGATATAATAAAATTTGTAATTTAACGGCGGGCAAAGACCACAGGACTTATGATTTGTCTTTATCAATTCTGCATGAAGAAACAGAACACGAATCCTGGTTCGCAGAATTTTTAGGTGAAGGTCCTTCAGGGCATTTTCTAAGAAGAGGCGGGTCTTCTCCTTTTGTAAGTAAATTCTTAAAATAAAATTTAATAAGGATTATCTTAAAAAGTAATAACTGTTCTTAACCCGAATGCAAAAGAATTGTCATAAGTTCCGCCCGGATTCGTTATAAATTGAATATCAGGCTGTAAATAAAACCATGGAGTAAACTGTATTCTATAAAATGCTTCTATTGCTGTTTCGTCCCCGACTTGACTTGTTATATTTGCCAGTCTTGAAGCAAATGTTCCGCTTGCAACCCCTATTCCGGCAATATCATTGTCCCGTTTTGGAATAGGACCTTTATAATGCAAACCTCCACCGGCATATCTTGACATATCGTTGATTTTTGAAGGAGAAATTCCGAATTGTCCAAAAGCAACAAGTCCCTGCATATCATTATCGTCGTCTTTCTTCTCCTTATAGAGCATTTGTTCAAAACCTGCGTAAGCACCAAAATTTGAGCTATATTTGTTATATGAAGTTGTGTCAGTGCTTGGATTATAACCCGAAGCTATTTCAAAACCGTCTCTTTCTCCCCATTCCCAGGCTCCAATTATATATCTTCCTGGTAATTTTTTAATCGTAGGCTTAATTTCGATTTCAGTTATATTAAACGGAGAATTAAATTTGCTGTATATACCGTTTCTTATACTAAGCCATTCTTTTGGATTGACTTCAGCCATAAATCCGAAAGCCTGATCAGGATATGTTGGCATTGGTACTGTAGGATTTACCGAAAAAGCGGTATTTATAAAGTCCCAACCACTGTTTAAGAATCCAAAATCTGAATTAGCATCTTGCCTTCCCAATTTCAAGCGTATCTTATCGTTAAATAAAGTCTGCTGGTACCAGTATTCACTTATTTGGTTTATTTGACGCCAATCCCAACCGTCAAGCCCCATCCAATCACCCATGGCTCCATTATCGCCATTGGCACCTGAAATACCATAACCGGCTTTTCTTTGGTAGAGCATAAAGAATTTTCCACCCTTCCACATTCTGGCTTTTTCTGTATCTAAAGCAACTCCTAAGTTGTAAAGACTATAACCTTTGCCGTTTCTATCTCCACTGGCTCCGCCAAGAGTTTTTACAAAGGGGCTGTAAAGCAGACTTGAATTAATTGTAAGCCCATGCTCTTCTAAAAACGGTCTTGCACCAAACCATTTTGCGGTGGCATAATCACCCTCAAGCCAGTTTTGTACAACTGTTTTTTCAGATTCAGGAGAAGATTCTGTTTTTTGAATACCGCCTTTCAAATTGAATATATCGAAAAAACTTTTTTCTTCGTTTTTTTTATCAACAGTTCGGTTTTCCTTATCTTCTAATGTAATCTCTTTATTTAAGGTCTTTTCTTCATCAACAGGAAAATCTGCTGCCAGAAAAGTATTTTCTTTAAGAAAAGGTTTAAAACTTTGGTCTTTGTCAAAAACAATTTCTTCTAAATCAAGCTGGGTTTTTTCGTAGGTATTAGTATCTACCTCTTCTGCTTTTGCAGATGTTGAGTATATTAGCATTAAAGCCAGAGTACAGGCCCAAAAAATCTTTTTCATAAATATTATTCCTTTAAATGCTTATATTATCAGCTAATTTGTATAATTCACGAGTGATATAAGTCCGTTTATTATATTTTTCATTGTATGAATTTGCCCGGACAAACCCTCAACCGCAGAAACATTTGTCTCAGCAACGGAAGAATTATTTTGAGTAACTATAGTTATTTGCGACATAGCTTTGTTAATTTGTCCTATACCTTGGTTTTGCTCTTCGGTAGCCACAGCAACTTCATCAATAATTTCATTTACTTTTTGAATTTGCGTATTTATTTCGGTTAAAACATGATTAGTTTGTTTCGCAGATTGAACCCCTTTTTCAGAGAGTAAAATATTCCCCTCTATAATTACTGCCGTATCTTTCGCAGCTTGTGCGCTTCTTTGAGCAAGATTTCTTACTTCTTCCGCGACTACCGCAAAACCCTTTCCTGTATCTCCTGCTCTTGCTGCTTCAACTGCTGCATTCAAAGATAGAATATTTGTTTGGAAAGCTATTTCATCAATAACTTTAATGATTTTAGAAATTTCATCACTTGATTTTTTAAGTTCGTCCATTGAAAGCATCATTTCAGACATCTCATCAGAACCCTTTGAAGATAAATCTTTTGCTTGTCTTGATAAATGAGCTGCCATTTTAGTATTTTCTGTATTTTGATTAACCATAGAAGATGATTCTTCAAGAGTTGAAGCTGTTTCTTGAACAGCAGCGGCTTGTTCGGTATTTCCTTCCGCCAATTTTTGGCTTGAATCCGATAATTCGGTAGATGCCGATTCAATTTTATCTGCAACATTTGATAAATCATTTGAAATTTTATTAACGGATTCAACAAGTGATAGATAAAAACCTATACTTAGGTAAGCAAGAGTTAACAAAGATATAATTGTTATTAAAATTGCAAAAGGTTTTTGATCCAAATATTTCTTGACTCTCACTCCTGCAAGTTTGTGTAATTCATCAGCATAAATTTCATCAGCTTTTTTATTTTTACTAATCGCATTATTTGCCTTTGCAGCATAAACCGCAGGTGAAATATTTGCTCCGTTTATCAATTTGTTTGTTATATCCAAAATTTCTTTATTTGCTTTAAAACAATTTTTGTAAGCTTCGTCTAAAATATTTTTAGTGGAAGGGTTAAAATCATAAATTACAGCAATATTAGATTTTAAAATATCGTTTTGTTCTTTTAAAAGGATATAAGTTTCCATTAAATGAAGCTGATTGTAAGGTTTTTTCTGAATTTTATTAAGACCGTTTCTTTTAAGGTCGAATATTTTCCCTATAATATTGGAAAATCTCAAACAATAACTGTCCATTAAATAATAGGTATCTAAATCCGGATCAAGAATTAAATTTGATTGATTTGTAATATGGTCTATTAAGCCTAATGTTTGTGATATTGAACTTTCAAGTGTTTGGTTATTTAAATTTGCCAAATCGTTCTTAAGGTTTGACCATTTACTTTCTACTTGCATTGTTTTATTGTACTTTGAGTCCTCTTTATCAACTTCCTTTGCAACTTGGAGCAATACGGATTTATTTATGGATGGATTATTATCCTTATATTCCAGAAGTTTTAAATGTAAATCTTTAAGAGGATTAATATACTCAACGCCTTGTTGTTCTTTTAAGCTAAAATCTGCTTGAGTTTGCAAATTATTTAAAAGAAACCCTATTATACTTCCGCTCATTGCTAAAACTAATAAGCTTAAAATAGTTATTTTAGCAGGATACTTTAAATTATTCATAAGAATAACAGAAGGTTTAAAAACCTTTGATAAAAAATTTGATTCCATATTAATTTCCCTCTTAATTAGCTAATAAACTTTATACACTCAAAAGGGTACTCTTTTTTTTCTGTTTCTTCCATCCATCAAATAAAGGATAAATTTAATATTTATTTATAAACTTGAATATAATTATTTAATAATTGGCTTCATTGTTTTCACTAAGTTCTCTTGCATAGGTCCTGTAGGACCTGATATTTGGGATTTTGTTCCGCCAAATGATCTGCATACAGACCTGCAGCAGCACCTACACCGCTTGCAACACCAAATGCCAGCGCAAGAGGCAACGCGATTATCCCGGCAGTAATTCCGCCAAAAATATCACCTTTTAAATTATTAAATATTTTTGGGCTTAAAGTTAACAACGTTCACCTATCAATAAAAAATAATACTATTTTTATGTTAAAAAATATTGCATCTTTCTTTTAATTAGAAAATGTTGTAAAATAAGAGTGTAAAAGTTTCATTTTTAAGGGGATAAGAATGGATTTATGGTATAAAGATGCAGTTATTTATGAAGTTCATGTAAAGTCTTTCTTTGATAAGAACAAAGACGGTACGGGAGACTTTAAAGGCTTAACCGAAAAACTGGATTATTTAACAGATTTGGGTATTAACACCATATGGCTTTTACCGTTTTTTGAATCTCCTTTAAAAGATGACGGATATGATATTTCAAATTACTACAATATAAACCCTGATTATGGAACAATGAAGGATTTTAAAAAATTTATCAGGGAATGTAAAAAAAGAAACATAAGAACAATTATAGAATTAGTTGTAAACCATGTTTCTGATCAGCACTACTGGTTCCAAGATGCTATAGAAAAAGGTTCAAAAAGCCGCTTTTGGAATTATTTTATATGGAGCGATAATCAGGAAAGGTTTAAAGAAACAAGAATTATTTTCAGTGATACAGAAAAATCAAATTGGGCCTGGCAGCAAGATTTGAAAAAATTTTACTGGCACAGATTTTTTTCAATCCAACCGGATTTAAATCACAATAACCCTAAAGTAGTTAAAAAAATTAATAAAATTATTAAGTACTGGGGAGAGCTTGGTGTTGACGGATTCAGGCTTGATGCGATTCCTTACCTTTGCGTAAAAGACGGAACAAATAATGAAAATTTAGAAGAAACACATCAAGTAATAAAAAATTGGAGAAAAATTCTTGATTGTAATTTTGAAGACAAAATTTTTCTTGCTGAAGCTAATCAATGGCCTGAAGATGTAGCAAAATATTTTGGTGATGGAGATGAATGTCATATGGCATATAATTTTCCTTTAATGCCACGGCTTTTCATTGCAATAAGAAGAGAAACAAGAAAACCTATCTTAGAAATTATGGAAAATTTGCCTGAAATTCCGGAACTTTGTCAGTGGGCTTTGTTTCTTAGAAATCATGATGAGCTTACTCTCGAAATGGTCACAAATGAAGAACGTGACTATATGTATAATGAATACGCGAAAGATCCTAAAATGCGCTTGAACCTTGGGATAAGAAGAAGACTTGCTCCTTTGGTTGACAATAACCGAAGAATAATAGAAATACTAAATTCAATATTATTTTCTTTTCCGGGTTCTCCGGTAATTTATTATGGCGATGAAATCAGAATGGGCGATAATATATACCTCGGGGACAGAAACGGTGTAAGAACTCCTATGCAGTGGTCTCCGGATAGAAACGGAGGATTTTCAGAAGCAAATCCACATCAGCTTTATTTGCCTTTAATTCAGGACTCTGTTTTCGGGTATCAATCAACAAACGTAGAAAGTGAATTAAAACAGCCTTCTTCTATTCTTAATTTCATGAAAAGACTGGTTGCGGCAAGAAAAAAATATAAAGCTTTCGGAAGAGGAACTATAGAGTTCATGAAACCTAAAAATCATAAAATTTTAGCTTATGTAAGATCATACGAAGATGAGCAAATTCTTTGTATTGTTAATTTGGCTAAAACCGCAGAGTTTTTTGAACTGGATTTGAGTAAATTTAACGGAAACAGACTTATAGACATTTTTGGCAAAGGCGAATTTCCTACAATTGATCATCAAAGATATGTTTTCATGATGCAGTCTCATTCATTTTTCTGGTTTGAAATAATTAAGAATCATAATAATAACGCTAAATCTTAAGCAAATCAATAAGTTTTGTTAAAAAATATAGAGATAAATGCTATAGCTAATATTATTTTAAAGAGGATTATATTATCCTATAGTAGTTGAGTTGCCAACAAGGACGATATAAAATATTAAGTTTTAAAATAATTTAAATATTTTTATATGATATTTTTTATTGACAGCTTAAATTATACAGGCAAAAGTAAATGAAAAACCAGCTAATGAATAAAAAACCTGAAAAATTTTTTAAGACTTACGGTGCTGAAATTTTACCTGATGAAAGTATTGTTTTTAATATCTGGGCTCCCGATGCTTCAGATGTCAAGTTATGCCTTCAAAAAGATAACAAAAAAAAATTTGAAGAAATTCAAATGAAAAGAGATAATGAAGGATTGTATGAAGTTATTAAAAATAATGTGAAAAGCGGAGCTTTATATTACTATAAGATTAATGACAGTATTAATGTTCCGGATCCTGCATCACGTTATCAGCCTTTTGATGTCCATGGTCCCAGTCAAGTAATTAATCCTGAAGAATTCAATTGGGGCAGTGATATTGATTGGAAAGGCAGACCATGGGAAGAAACTGTTATTTATGAAGTACATACAGGTACTTTCACAAAAGAAGGTACTTTTAAAGCTCTCGAAGAAAAACTTGATTATTTTGTTTCTCTTGGTATAACAGCAATTGAACTTATGCCGGTAGCAGATTTTCCGGGAAAAAGAAACTGGGGATATGACGGTGTTTTAATCTATGCTCCGGATAACAATTACGGAACTCCTGATGATTTAAAAGGTTTTATTAAAGCGGCTCATGAAAAAGGAATAATGGTTTTTTTAGATGTTGTGTATAATCATTTTGGACCGGATGGTAATTATTTATACGTTTATGCAAAATCAAAATTTTTTGACCCTTATCATAAAACATCCTGGGGAGATGCTATAAATTTTAAAAACAGGCATGTTAGAGAGTTTTTTATTAATAATGCAGTGTATTGGTTAAAGGAATATCATTTTGACGGTCTAAGATTGGATGCGGTTCATGCTATAAAAGATAATTCTTCTCCGAATATTCTTGAAGAGTTAGCTATGAGAATAAAAAAAGAAATAAATAAAGATAGATTTACACACATTATTATAGAAAATTATAATAATGAGGCAAAGTATCTTCAAAAAGATTATTCGGCTCAATTAAACGACGATTTTCATCATTGCGCCCATATATTGGTGACAGGAGAAGAAGAAGGTTATTACGAAGATTATGCAGGTCATAAAACTTCAAAACCAACATCATATTACATGGCAAGAACTCTGGCGGAAGGTTTCGCATATCAGGGTGAGAAATCTCCTTATAAAAATAATAAACCACGGGGTGAGATATCTTCTCATTTGTCACCATTAAAGTTTGTTAATTTTATTCAAAATCATGATCAGATAGGAAACAGAGCTTTTGGAGAAAGGATTTCAGTACTTTCTAATAAAGATTTAATAAAAGCAGCAGCTTGTTTATATATTCTTTCGCCTTCAGTTCCGTTTTTTTATATGGGCGAAGAATGGGGGTGCAGAACACCTTTTTATTTCTTTTGCGATTTTAATGAGGAACTTTCAAAAAATGTTAGGGATGGCAGAAGGAAAGAATTTTCGAAGTTTTCACAATTTAGTGATCCTAAAATAAGAGAATCTATTCCTGATCCTTCTGATGAAAAAACTTTTGTTTCTTCAAAATTAAACTGGGAAGATTTAAAGAATCCAGAATATGGACAAATGTTTAATTTTTATAAATCACTTATAGAAATAAGAAAAAAAACAATCCTTCCGATAATTAAAGACATTAAAAAAAGTGTTTTTGAAATAATTAATGATAAATCTTTTGTAGTAAACTGGTATTTAGATTCAAAAAAACAAAATAAACTTACAGTTATTGCTAATTTTGATAATCGGCCTGTTCCTTTGAAATTAGATTTGAAAGAAACAAACATTATTGCTATATCTAATTTTGAATTAAAGGCAAAATTAATAAAGGATAAAGTATTGCCGCCTAAAACAGTTTTATGGCTTTTGTCCTAGTAATTTTACGGAGCACTAATTTATGAATAGAAAAATGAAACTCGAAACTTTGACTAATTTAGTCAGGATTAAAATCAAACATGCACGTAATTCAGGAAAATTATATGAAAAAGATATCCAGTCAATCTTAAATTTTATTAATATAACTACAATTCAGAAAAAAAATCTTGATAAATTTATTTTTGACATGGAACTAAAAAAATGGTGCTCTGTACTTCCGAGTGTTCAGGTTATAAAACAATCAGAAGTTCCTTTTATAGTAATAAATATTCCTGCAGAAAAAATGGATGCTACTTATGAGTGGATTATAGAAAAAGAAAAAGGTATGGTTGACAGCGGAAAATTTTTAGCATCAAGTCTTGAAAAAATTACTTTAAAAACTTTTCCGGAAGATGGAAGTTTTTTTCAACTTAAGTTAAATATTCCTTTAAATATCGAAACGGGTTACCATAATCTGAAAATCAGCGACAACTCCGGTAATTTATATAAAACCAAACTTATAGTAGTTCCTGAAAAGTGCTATCGTCCTGAAGTTATAAAGCATAAAAAAATATTTGGACCAAAAGTATATTTTTATAGTGTTAATGTTCAAAATAATACCCAAATTGCAGATGTAAACGATATAATAAACCTTATTAAAAAACTTTCATTATATGGCGTAGATATAGTTGGGATAGGTCCTGTAAATCAAACTTCTGTTGATGAAAATAAGCTGTATAACCCTTTTTTGCCTTCTGACAGGATGTTTTTTAACACTCTTTTTCTCAATACGGATGAAATGCTTAAATTCATTGAAGATAAAGAACTTCAGATAAAATTTTTATCTCCGGAATTCCAAGAACTTGAGCAAGCAGAAGTAACTGATTATAAAGCAATATTTGATATAAAATTCAAAAAATATAAACTGCTTTACCAATCTTTTAGAGAATTGCACATAAATAATAATACACCTAAAGCTGAATTATTTTATTCTTATATCCAAAATAGCGGTGAAAAACTTCAAAAATTAGCGTTATTTAGAGCTTTACAGGATTCATTATCGGCAGAAGACTCTAAATATACAAATTGGAGAGAATGGCCAA
The DNA here is from genome assembly GCA_963839525.1 of uncultured bacterium. Taxonomy (GTDB): domain Bacteria; phylum Cyanobacteriota; class Vampirovibrionia; order Gastranaerophilales; family Gastranaerophilaceae; genus CAWIVJ01. The sequence continues at coordinate 396,855 of CAWIVJ010000005.1, forward strand.
AATCATATCAAAATCCTTATAGTGAGGCTGTAAAACAATTTGAAAAAAATAATATTGAAATTGTTGAATTTTATAAGTTTTTACAATGGCAAATTGGTATACAACTGAGAAATGTAGGTAGAACTTCTTATGAAAAAAATTTAGGAGTAGGAATTTATACCGACTTATCCTTATGTGTTGACCCCAATGGTGCTGAAACCTGGATTCATGAAGAATATTTTTCTAAAAAAGACTTTTTAAAAATAAAAGTTAATAATGAACCACAAAAAATTTGCTGTCCTGCCTTGCTTCCTCAAAAATTAATTGATTCAGCATATTCCTATTTTGTTGATATTATTCGTTCTAATATGATTAATTCCGGAGCTGTAAAATTACTTGATTTTAATTATTTATTAAATTCGGAGTACGAAGTAATAGAAAATGAGAATATTTATAAAATTGATTATCCTATCGAAGATTTGCTGGGAATCTTAGCTCTTGAAAGCCAAAGAAATAACTGTTTAATCGTTGTTGATATGGCATCTGTTCCTGATAAATTTAAAAATTTATTTTATAAATTCGGGATATTTGATGAAGCTGAATTTGAACTTAAAAAAATCTCGGATGAAAATCAGTTAAAAGATTACTTTGAATATTTAAAAGACCAAAAGCTTCAAATATCTGCTGATTTACCTCAAACCCGTGATATTGATATTCCGCATATAACAAAAATACCTAATTCAACATATAGAATTCAGTTTTGTAAAGATTTTACTTTTAACGATGCAAAAGAAATAATTCCTTATTTAAAAAAACTTGGTATTTCACATATTTATGCATCCCCACTTCTTAGAGCAAGAACAGGAAGCTCTCATGGATATGATATTGTTGATTATAACTCAATTAATCAGGAAGCAGGAACTATGGAAGAGTTCAATTCTTTTGTTGATTCTCTCCACTACCATGGAATGGGACTAATATTGGACATTGTTCCGAACCATATGGGAATAGGTAAAGAAAACAAATGGTGGATGGATGTTTTAGAAAATGGACCTTCCTCTGAATTTGCACATTATTTTGACATTGATTGGAAGCCTATTAAAAAAGAATTATATGGTAAAGTCTTAATACCAGTTTTAGGGGATTATTATGGAAATGTGGTTACAAATGGCCAATTAATTTTTAAATTTAATGAAAATACAGGAAAATTATTTGTAACTTATTATGATCAGGAATTTCCTTTAAATCCTTCATCTTATCCGATAATTCTTGAACATAGAATTGAGGTTCTTGAGACAAGGCTAGGGAGCTTAAACAGAGATTTTCTTGAATACTTAAGTATAATTACTATATTTAAAAATCTTCCAAAACATACTTCTACAGAATACGAAAAAATAACTGAAAGGAGCAGAGAAAAAGAAATTGCATCACAAAGATTATCGGAATTATGCAAATGCAACCGCATAATAAAAGGTTACATAGAAGAAAATCTTATTGATTTTAAATGTTCTAAAGATAATCCGATTTCTATTCAAAAAGTGCATAATTTACTTGAACAGCAAGCCTTTAGGCTCGCTTTCTGGAGAGTTTCTCTTGATGAAATTAATTACAGAAGATTTTTTGACATTAATGAACTTGCAGCAATTTGTGTAGAAAAACCGGATGTTTTTTCCAATACACATAGCTTTATTATTAATTTAATTAAAGATAAAAAAATCGATGGACTCAGGCTTGATCACTCAGACGGCTTGCTTGAACCGGCGTGCTTTTATAAAGAACTGCAAGGAGAAATTGCAAATAAACTTGAAGTGGACTTTGATTCTAATGAAGAAAATCTTTTGTGTTCAGAAAAACTTCCTTTTTACATAATTGCAGAAAAAATTCTTGCACCGTTTGAAAAGCTTCATTCTAACTGGGCCATCCATGGAACTGTAGGTTATGAATTTTTGAACGCTGTTAACGGTTTATTCATAAACTCTAAAAATAAAGACCGGTTTAGCGATATTTATCATAAGTTTATTAAAAAAGAGATAGATTTTGAAGAAACAGTTATTGAATGTAAAAAATTAATAATGAATACCTCTCTTACAGGGGAATTAAACGTATTGGCAAATTATTTGAGCAACATATCTGAACAATACTTATATTACAGAGATTATACTTTAGACAGCCTGAGAAATGCTCTTATTGATGTAATGTCTTGTTTCCCGGTCTATAGAACTTATATATCAAGGGAAGATGAAGAAATTACAAAATCCAGAGATTATATAAAATGGGCTGTTGGCTTGGCAAAATCACGCAGTCTTATAACAGATACTTCGATTTTTGATTATATAGAGAAAATTTTATTACTTGAAATTGAGCCTGATTTAGAATCAGAGAGATATCAGAAAATATTGGATTTTACATTAAAATTCCAACAATATACGGGTCCGTTGATGGCAAAAGGTTTTGAAGATACCTGCTTTTATAGGTACAATCGGCTTATAGCTTTAAATGAGGTAGGAGGACATCCCAATAAATTTGGTTTATTAGTAGATGAATTTCATCAACATAACTTAAACAAAATGGAAACAACACCAAATTGCATGCTAAACACCTCAACACATGATACAAAGAGATCTGAAGATGTCAGAACCAGAATTTGCGCAATTTCAGAATTTCCTGATGAATGGCAAAAAGCTGTAAAAAAATGGCATTCTTTCAATAAAAGCAAGAAGAGTAATAATTCTGTCGAGATTGACAAAAATGATGAATATCTGATTTACCAAACTCTTGTAGGTATATGGCCTACAGAAAAACCATACAATGAAATCAAGGAAAATCTTAGAGAAAGACTAGAAAATTATATTATAAAAGCATCTAAAGAAGCTAAAATTTATACAAGCTGGTTAAATATAAATCCTGAATATGAGCAAATTATTTGCCGCTTTATTAAAAGGATTTTAAACTATCCAGATAAACATCCTTTCTGGGAAAGTTTTTTGAATTTTCAGAAAAAAATTGCCGTTATAGGATATTTAAATTCCGTATCTCAATGTGTTCTTAAAATTTCTTCACCGGGAATTCCTGATTTTTATCAGGGTAATGAAATATTTAAATTTAGTCTTGTTGATCCTGATAACAGACGTCCTGTTGATTATCATCTAATAAAATCCGTTTTTGAAAAAATACAACCTCTATTGAATTTTAATCCTGAAACTGATAGTAAAAATATTTTTGAAGATATATTATTGCCTTTTGAATCAGGAGCTTTAAAATTATTTTATACATCATCAGCTCTTAATTTTAGACACGAAAAATCTAATTTGTTCAGACTTGGCAAATATATTCCTTTAAAAATAGAAGGAGAAAAAGCAGAAAACATAGTTGCTTTTGCAAGATTACATTATAATCAAGCTATAATAACCGTTGTACCGAGATTAATTCATAATTTGATATCAAAAGAAAAACCTTTACAAATAAAAAAAGAATTATTAAAAGGTACAAAAATAATACTTCCAGAAGAACTTATTAATTTTAAATGGATGAATATTTATACAAAAGAAAGAAAATTTGAAAATAATAACGAAATTTTAGTTTCAGAAATTTTAGATATTCTTCCTGCCGCAATTTTACACGGAGAACAGGTATTGTAAAATTATCACTTTCGATTAACTTTTTTGAAGTGGGGAATTTGTTTAAATTTCATCTAGAAAAATATGGGTTTAAAACTTGAATTATTTGAGTCACTTTGGACAATTGAAAAGTGAATTAAGTGAGCCATTTTTAGATATGTTTAATATATTTGAGTGCTGAATTTATTGACTTTCGTCTGTATTTTACTAACTTTTGTAAATATTTTTTTAAAAAAAGGGGGGGGGTTACTTTCACGGATTTTATATAAGTAACAGTGTAGTTTTATTAACGTATGAAGGAGAAATTAGTAATGCAAAAAGTAAGTTTGTTAAATTATCGTGGTAATAATATAAATTCGAATAATAGTGCATCAAATATGAGCAGAGTAAGTTTTTCGGGTTTACCTAAATGTGAACTCCCATCTTTAATGGAACATATAGCAGGGCAAATTCGTAATGTAACCTTGAAAATAGCTTTTGGAGATATGACTAAAATAAAAGCTGATGCATATATTGTTCCTCAATTTAACAGCTTTGCTTCTTATGGCGGAGTTGGAGGAGCTGTTGCTAGAGCAGGGGGGACGAAGGGTATTGATGAGTTTGCTAAATTTGTGGCACAAAAAGGAGAACAAAATTTTGGAACTGTACTTTTGACTAAAGCTTATGGCGGTAATTCTGATAAGTTGTTGCATACTGTTTCTGTCGATTCTTCAAATGAATTTGATACTGTACAAGCTTCAATTTATAATGCTTTAAGAATAGCAGAAGAAAATGGTGTTAAATCTGTTGCTTCTCCTGCACTTGGTTCTGGGCTTCTTGGTCAACTAACTCCGGAACAGTCTGCGAAAGCTACATTATCTGCTATTAAACAATTTGCAGATGAAGAACGGAATATGGATGTCAGCGTGGTTATTTATCGTGATAAAGGTGCTTACAACGACTTTGTAAATGCATTCTCTACAAAATCCTATGAAAACGCAACTAACGAAGCTGGCAAAAAGAATTTTGATTTAAGTAAATATTTGAAAAGCATTCAAATAAATGCTAATGCTAATAAATTCTACAAAGATATGCATTAAAACCCATCCACAGAGAACATTTGGATTAACTTCTTATGCTAATAAATTTTTTATATGTTCCAAATACCTAATGCATCTATGTTTTAGTCGTTTTATTTACAAATGAAACTTATAATATTCCATATAATGATTTAACAAAAGATATGTAAAATATGAGTTAAATTAAGGAGGGATATTTATACAAAAGAAAGAAAATTTGAAAATAATAACGAAATTTTAGTTTCAGAAATTTTAGATATTCTTCCTGCCCCAATTTTACACGGAGAACAGGTATTGTAAAATTATCACTTTCGATTAACTTTTTTGAAGTGGGGGAATTTGTTTAAATTTCATCTAGAAAAAATAACAAGACTTTGTAAAAATAACTTGAACAGGAATTGAAAAATAAATAGAGCTTAATTTTATAAGTGTATTTGTAAAAATTTACTTAACATATTTGTAATTATTGCAAGTTTTTAAATTTACAGGTATTAATTAAACATAATTGCTTAAAGTGGATTTAAAAAATTAACATGTTAATACAAAGAATAGCACCAAACTACTTAAATAAGAGTAGTAATACTCATTTAAAAAAACAGTATCGGCAAAACTCTAATACGGCTGTTTCTTATGCTGTTTTTGATAAGACCTCTTTTTGTGGCATTCGATCAATACCTGTTACTTCACCCTTAGCAATAAGACGTGGGGGGCTTGCCAGAAAAATTTATCGCATATTAACTGGTGAAGATTTACTTTTTTTGAATATCGGAGAACATTCAAAATTAGGTAAAGAGCCCGTTATTTGTTATAGTTATAGAGATGAAGAACAAATTATAGAAAAAGAATGTGCAAAAAAATTTGGCATTGATGAAACATATAAAGCAAAATGGTTGGACGTTATTCACGAAATGGATAAAGACGGAGATGTTTTTAGTGCTGTTGCATCATATGCAAAACTTCATGATAAATTACGTTATGCAATATTTTATAAAGATACAAAAAAATGGGATAATAACCATGGCAAAGGTTATGAAATTGAGCCATTGAAAGTTATAAATAGAGCTATTTCATTTGATAAAGGAGAACACAGCCAATCATTATTAAGAATTATACGCAGGGGAACAACTAAAGGAAAAGTTGTTGTTAACGATACTTTATCAGAATTACTAAGAACTTTACCAAAATCAGATGAACCTGTAATTGCGGTAGTCGATGATTTTACTAAAAAAGGTGAAAATGATAGCTTAGGAAATATACCATCAAATGTTAAAAGTGTTATTTTTACAAAACCTTCAAAATGTAGCTTGACCATAAAGCAGCTTTTGTTGCAAGTCAAGTTGCGACTTCCGCTATACTTTATGATAAAAAGAAAATTAAGGCATTACAGAAAATGGCGGGTAAATTTATCGATATGAATGTTAGTCAACAAGGTTTAAGGTGGAGGCATAATAAAATCAGCAACTCTTGAACCATCAAACATTGCCCGACCTGAAATAAAAATACCAGAAATAACAACCACATATAGACTGTTAAAATCAGAAGAATATACACCCGAACTCGTAGGCAATAAAGCATACAGATTAAGACGTTTAGAAGAAATGAAGATAAGAGGAGGTTTGCAAGATGTTGAAATTCCACGCTCTTTTGCAATACCATGCGGTATTTTTGATAGAGTTTTAGCTGCAAACTATGAAACAGCTACAGATATTGATAAAAGGATTCAAGAAATAAATGGAATGACTGATTCAACTGAGGTAAATAAAGGTTTGATAGAGTTAAGAGATGTAATATATGACTATTCCAACTCTAAAAATGCTCTTAATATACCCGAAGAAACGCAACAGGAAATAATAAAATTTAAAGAAAATTTGGGGATAGGAAATTTAACAATGGTACGTTCATCTTTCAATGGTGAAGATGCAAAAGGTTATTCAGCTGCAGGCTTATATGATTCTGATTTATATTACGATAAATCATTTTGGTTTAAATCTGTTTTTGATACAATTAAATCGGTTTGGCGTTCAAAATGGAATTACAGAGCTTATTTAAGCCGAAGGGAAAACAATATTGACCATGCATTAATTAAACCAACTGTAATAATTCAAGATTTTGTTAATGCTGATTATAGATTTACGATTTATACTAAAGACCCTGAAAGTAGCAACGGTAATAAACTTTTAATCCAAATGCGTGCTCCAAAATCACTTGACCCGTATATAATCAAGTATGATAGAGATAAAAAAGAAATCGAAATCGCACAGGTAGGAAGAAAAGCTCGTAAGATAACTTTGGACGATAAATTTAGAGTTATCAATGCTGATTCAATTGATAACCCAATCGCAAGTAATATTGAGCAATGGGAACCTTTACTCAAAAAAGTTTGTAATGCGGCTGAAGAAATTGAAAAGGAATTCGGAACAGCTCAGGATATTGAGGGCGGTATAAAACTTGGCAATGAAAATAGCTTAGATGCTTCACAAATATATATTTGGCAGACCAGAGATCAAGTTTTTTAATGTTTTAGAAATCGAGTTTAACAGATTGTATATTCTGTACTTTTTATGAATTATTTTTAATCGGCGAAATTCCCCCCGTTTTTGTCTCGAGATATGATAAACTACCTCCCAGCTTCCAAACTCTCCATAACTGTAAAACTTAAAAATCCACCTCACTAACAATAAATTGAGTATCGTCATTACAGATTTTTTGAAGCCAGTTTAGTGATTCAAGTTGAGTTACATTTACTTTCGGTAAAAAATATAGTGCATATGGATTATTCGTTTTGCATGATTATTAGTGCTACAATGTTTAAATTGGAGACTTACATGTCATATTATAGACAAAAAATTATACTTGCATTACTGGAAAAGTTTAATGGTTGCTTAAATAAGACTGATTTGCAAAAATACTTGTTTTTATTAAACTAAAAACAGGCGGAAAGAAGTTTTGATTTTATACCATACCATTATGGTTGTTACTCGTTTCAGGCTAATAAGGACTTAGATATTTGCAGGAAGCAGATTACCTTAAAAAGATAATGCTCTGGGCTTTGCAAGAAACAGGGACAAAAATACAGCGATTTATTAACTGATGAAGACAGAAAAATTTTATTTAATTTGCATAAAAAGTTTAAAGATATAAACAATGATAACCTTATTAAATACGTTTATGTGAACTACCCTTACTATACAATTAAAAGTACAATTAAAGACCGGATTTTGTCGCCGGAGGAAATTAAAAATATTAATAATAAAGTGAGTGCCAATTTTGATATAAATAACCAAGAAAAAACTTTGTTTACTATAGGTTATGAGGGGATATCGGTTGAAAAATACCTTAATAAACTAATACAAAATAACATTAAAATACTTATTGATGTGCGGAGAAACCCTTTAAGCCGTAAATACGGTTTTTCGAAACAACAATTGAAATTTATGGTTGAAAGATTGGGTATTGAATATTTACATATACCTGAACTTGGAATTGAAACCGATAAGCGGCAACATTTAGAAACACTGGATGATTACAATAAACTATTTGAAGACTATGAAAAAACATTAGCTACAAAGCAAAAAGAACTTTTAAAAATTAAAAACTTGATTAACAGTAAAAAAAGAGTAGCCTTAACATGCTTTGAAAAGATGTTAAAATGTGCCATAGAACAAGGATTAAAAATAGACTTGAAACAAGTGCAGAGGGCTTATTTGAAGTTGTGGAATTGTAAATGACATTAACAAAAATTTTAATTACAGTAAAGACCTATCCTAATTTATCTAAAAAATATGATGAATTAGTTTGTACGGCTGGAGTATTGGAAGACGGAAGTTGGATAAGAATTTACCCAATACCTTTTAGAAAACTTGATTATGAACAGCAGTACAAAAAATACCAGTGGATTGAAGTTGACGTTGAAAAAAACACATCGGATTACCGCCCTGAAAGTTATAGCCTAAAAGACAGGTTATTTACTGCAATTAAACCGTTAGAAAAAATAGGGACTGAGAATAATTGGCAGGAACGCAAAGACATTATTTTAAAAAATAAAGTTTATACAAATTTAACTGAACTGATTGCTGATGCGAAATCGGATAAATGCACCTCGTTAGCGACTTTTAAACCAACAGAGATATTGGGTTTTGTTATTGAAGATGCTGAGAAAGAATACTCGGAAAAAAGAGTTGAAGCCATTTTGAACCAACGAGCACAGTTATCCCTATTTGAAGAACCAAGAGATTTTGAAATTGCAAGGAAGCTACCCTATAAATTCTCTTACAAATTTAAAGATGATGAAGGCAGAGAAGCTACTTTAATGATTGAGGATTGGGAAATAGGCAGTTTATACTGGAATTGTTTAAACGAGCATAAAGATGAAAAAATTGCTTTAAAAAGTTAGAAATAAGTACGAAGACGATTTTATAAACAATAAGGATTTGTATTTTTTTATGGGAACTACGAGAGAATACCATAAAATAGGGAAAAACCCTTTTATAATTATAGGTGTTTTTTACCCTAAAAAAGATTTGCAATGTAAATTATTTTAATTTTAAGGATTGATAACAAGTCGATTTATAAAGAGTTTTGAGCAGAAATGTAGTTTACCATATACAAAGATAAAAACTGCCGGTTTTTTCTGAAAACTTTTTTAACTTTGCTTAAAATTACGTGTTAAAAAAATAATACAATTTACATTTATTAATATAAAATTTTCTATAAATTTGTTTTTTATTACGACATTTTTACGACAATTTTATTTATTGCGACAAATACAAAAAAATAACAAGTGTTTTAAACGCTTGTTATAATTACTTTTTAAAGATTGGGCCTGGCTGGATTCGAACCAGCGACCAAAGGATTATGAGTCCTCTGCGCTACCGCTGCGCCACAAGCCCTTGTTATTCATTTTTCAACGGACTTTCAGCGGTAGCTCTTGCGCTACCTTCCTCTCTAAAAACGATACTTAATCGTTTTTTTCGGCAGAGTGCCACAAGCCCTTGTTATTCATTTTTCAACGGACTTTCAGCGGTAGCTCTTGCGCTACCTTCCTCTCTAAAAACGATACTTAATCGTTTTTTTCGGCAGAGTGCCACAAGCCCTTGTTATTCATTTTTCAACGGACTCTCAGCGGTAGCTCTTGCGCTACCTTCCTCTCTAAAAACGATATTTAATCGTTTTTTTCGGCAGAGTGCCACAAGCCCATGTTATTCATTTCTCGGTAAGCTTTCGTGAGAACTCTTGAAAATATTCTTCTGAAAAACATCACGGTCTTACCATTTTTAATTTACCATCTAAAAACTTTAAAATCAAGAGGGTAATGAATTATAATCTAAAAATTTGTCCTATTTTACAATTAAGTTTGGATATTCTCTTTGCAAGTTTATTTGATAATTCTGAAAGTACCATGATTTCAATATTATTTTCGGATTCGTAAATCTTTTTCGTCAAAACTTCCAACTGTTGTGATGTTTCCATAATTTCTGAATGCAAATAATCCAATTTCTTAATTTTACTCATAAATTACTCCTTTTTTAAGTATTTCGATAATTTTATAAAATATACCAATATTCATAATGAATATAGATCATATAAATCAAGAAGTTATAGATAATGTATAAGCAACAAATGATTAAAAATAAATATCAACACTTATGGGTGAAAAGAGGATAAAAATGTCAGAGATAAGCGGAATGGCATGGATCAACTGTATGAAAAAGCTAAATTTAACAACAACTATACCATAATTAAAATGTCAGGGTCATTGAATCTTGACACTATAAGAAAAATGCAAATGTTGGGCATTAGAATGCAGAACTTTAGTTTTTGATATTTTAAGATAAATGTTACACTGATAAAAATTGATTTTATTGTTGGGCTGGCAAGCCCAACCTACTTTGAGAATTTATACCAGCCCAATTTACTTCAAAGATTCAATTAATTTTTCAATCATTTCTTGTTGAACACAAATTTCATCAACTTTTGACTGAGTTTCTTCAATAACTTCTTTTGGCGCGTTTGCAACAAAATTTTTGTTATTTAAACGACCTGAGAGCGAATTTTTTTCAGCCAATAATTTATCTAATTTCTTTTGTTGACGTGCAATTTCTGCATTGATATCAATCAAGTTTTCAAGCGGAATAATTATTTTTGAAGCACTTACAACTGCTGTTGCCGATTTTTTAGGAACAGGGGAGTTCTCATCCGCAAAAGAAATTTCTTCAACCCTTGCAAGACGTCTAATATAAGCTAAAACACTTTCAAAAATAGATTTTTCGCTCTTCTCCGGGCGAATTTGAATATTAACTTTGATTGATGGAGAAATATTAAAGCTTTGCCTTACATTTCGTAAAGATGTTATAGTTTCAAACACAAGTTCCATTTCTTTCGCTTCTCGTGCAAAACTAAATTTTTTACTGTAAATTGGATAATCTGCAAACATTATTGCTTTAAATTTACGATTTGGAATTAAAGAATAAACCTTTTCAGTGATATGAGGCATAATTGGATGTAACAGCCTTAAAGACATGTCAAGAACGTATTTAAGTACTCTTTGAGTATTTAATTTTAATTTTTCATCCGTTAATTGAATTTTTGCAATTTCCACATACCAGTCACAGTAAGAACTCCAGAAAAAATCATACAATATATGAGCGGTTTCACCTATTCTATAGTTTTTAATATTTTCATTAATTTCTTTAGATGTTTTATTTAGTTTATCCAAAATCCACTTATCGGCAATTGTAAGATTTGCAAAATCAATTTCTTTATCATCAACGCCTTCAAGGTTCATAAGCACAAAACGAGAAGCATTCCAGATTTTATTTGCAAAATTTCTTCCATATTCAAATCTTTCATCGCTTAATTTTATATCCTGTGCACCGTATGTACAAAGCGATGTTAACGTAAATCTCAAGGCGTCACATCCGTATTTGTCAATAATTTCAACAGGGTTAATCGTATTTCCTTTTGATTTAGACATTTTTTGCCCATGCTCATCTCTTATAAGACCATGAATATAAACTGTCGAAAACGGAGCTTTGCCTGTAAATTCAAGCCCCATTGTAATCATTCTTGCCACCCAAAAGAAGATTATGTCAAATGCTGTTACCAAAACGCTTGTCGGATAAAACTTTTTAAAATCTTCACTTTCCGTATCAGGAAACCCCATTGTCGAAAATGGCCATAAACCGGAAGAAAACCATGTATCAAGAACATCTGAATCCTGTGTATAATTCTCAGGATCAGGATTTTCTTTTGCTACAATCATTTCACCTGTCACATTGTGATAATATGCAGGTATTTGATGCCCCCACCAAAGCTGACGTGAAATACACCAATCACGAATGTTTTCCATCCATCCTAAATAATTTTTTTCCCAACGTTCGGGAATAAATTTAATGCTTCCATTCTTAACTGCCGCAATAGCCTCTTTCGCAAGCGGTTCCATTTTTACAAACCATTGTTCTGACAAAAGCGGCTCAATTGTTGTATGACATCTTTGGCATTTGCCGACATTATGAACATGCTCTGTAATTTTAACCAATGCTTGCTGTATTTCAAGCATTTCAACAGTTTTTTTACGGGCTTCATATCTGTCTAGACCTTGAATTTCAGGAGGAACTTCAGGACAAGATTTCATTTTACCTTCTTCATCAATTACCCAAATTGGCTTAAGATTATGGCGTTTACCTATTTCATAATCGTTAGAATCATGTGCAGGCGTAATTTTTAAAGCCCCTGTCCCAAAATACTTATCAACATAATCATCTGCAATAATAGGAATCGCCCTTCCTGTCAATGGCATACAAACGGTTTTTCCTATTAAATCCTTATATTTAAAGTCATTTGGATTGACCGCAACTGCTACATCGCCAAACATTGTCTCAGGACGGGTTGTTGCAATAACAATAGCTCCATGTTCGTCTTTTAAAGGATAAGATATTTCCCATAGATGCCCGTTTTCTGTTTCATACTCTGTCTCAATATCAGAAATTGCGCTTTGACAACGAGGACACCAGTTTACAATATAAGCACCTTTATAAATTAATTCTTTGTTATACAATGTAACGAAAACTTCTTTTACAGCTTCTGAACAGCCTTTATCCAGAGTAAAACGCTCTCTTGAAAGATCAAATGAAGCACCCAGACGCTTAAATTGATTTAAGATAGCGGATTTATGCTCATTTGTCCATTCCCATGTTTTTTCAAGAAACTTCTCTCTACCCAATTCATGCCTGTCTGTACCCTTTTCTCTTAAGTTTTTTTCAACAACATTTTGAGTTGCAATCCCCGCATGGTCTGCACCAGGAAGCCAAAGTGCTTCATAACCCGACATTCTGTGATAACGGGTTAAAATATCTTGGAGAGTTCCGTCAAGGGCGTGTCCCATATGAAGAACTCCGGTAACATTCGGTGGCGGAATTACTATTGAATAAGGAGGTTTAGAACTTTTTGCATCAGCTTTGAAATATTGATTATCTTCCCAAAATTTATAAATTTCTTCTTCTGTTGTTTTTGCATCATAAACAGTAGGTAAATCTTGTAATATTTTTGTCACTTATTAAATCCTTATTTTATATTTTTAAAATGCTTATTTAGTTTATAAATACCTTCCTTTAAGATATCATAAAAAAAAAATTCAAACCAGATGATTAAAAAACACTTATATACAGCTTTATTCCCATTCAATTGTAGAAGGAGGTTTTGATGAAATATCATAAACTACGCGATTTATTCCACGAACTTCATTGATTATTCTTGATGACATTTTTTCTAAAACTTCGTAAGGGATTTTTGCCCAATCTGCGGTCATTGCATCCTGTGATTTTACCGCTCTGATTGCACAAACGCTTTCATAAGTTCTTTCATCACCCATTACACCTACTGTTTTAATCGGTAATAATACCGCAAAAGCTTGCCATAATTTATTATATAAGCCAGCATTTTTGATTTCACCAACAACAATATCATCAGCTTTTTGTAAAATTTCAATTTTTTCTTTTGTCACATCACTGATAATTCTAACAGCAAGTCCGGGTCCGGGGAAAGGCTGACGATTAATTATCTCGTCAGGCATTTCAAGTTTACGTCCGATTTCTCTAACTTCGTCTTTAAAAAGTTCTCTAAACGGTTCTAAAAGCTTCAAATTCATTTTTTCAGGCAATCCGCCCACATTATGGTGACTTTTTATAACATCCGAAGGTCCTTTGAAAGAAACACTTTCGATTACATCAGGATAAAGTGTTCCTTGAGCTAAAAATTTAACTCCGCCAATTTTTTTCGCTTCTCTATCAAAGACATCAATAAATTTATATCCTATAATTTTACGTTTTTTCTCAGGATTTTCAACATCTTTTAAATCATTTAAAAATTCGTCCGTAGCATCAATGTAAGTTAAGTCAATATTATAGTGTCCGCGAAATAAGTCTTGAACTTTTTGACCTTCGTTAAGCCTTAAAACTCCGTTATTTACAAAAATACACTTAAGTTGCTTGCCTATAGCTTTATTTATCAACACAGCGGCCACAGAACTGTCTACTCCTCCGGACAAACCCAAAACGACATTATCTTTACCGACTTGTTTTTTAATTTCTTCTATTTTCAATTTTATAAAATTTTCCATGTTCCAATTTGCTTCAATTTTAGCAATTTTGAATAAAAAGTTTTTCAAAATTTGAACGCCTTCAACTGTATGAACAACCTCAGGATGAAATTGAATACCATATATAGGTTTTTCATCATGCCTTATTGCACAAAAAGGAGTATTATCAGATTTTGCAGTAGTAGTATAGCATTCAGGAATCCCTACAACACTATCTCCATGGCTCATTAAAACTATTGTCGGATTTGTAATTTCGCTAAAAAGAGAACAAGCTTTCATTATTTCCATTGAATGTTGTCCAAATTCTTTTTTAGCAGCTTTTTGAACTTTTCCTCCAAAAAGGTGACAAATAAGCTGCATACCGTAACAAATTCCTAAAATAGGCAAGTCAAGCTCAAAAATTTCTTTTGAAATTGTGGGAGAATCTTCTTCGTAAACACTATTTGGACCGCCTGAAAGAATTATGGCTTTTGCATCAAAATTTTTTATAAAATCAAAAGAAACATTAAACGGATGAATTTCACAATAAACACCTATCTCTCGAATCTTTCTTGCAATTAACTGGGTGTACTGTGATCCAAAATCTAATATTAAAACCTTATTTAACTCATTATTCATATTTTTCATTCATCCTATTTCTTTTAAACCTAAATGTAAAAAATAATTACAAAATAAAATTACATATTTTATTTTGCCGGGTTAGTAAACCCATCTGCTTTATAAAATTATTTTTTGACGTTTATAATCAACTCTCTATCCTATAATTTGGGGCTTCTTTTGTAATAATAACATCATGTACATGGCTTTCTTTTAATCCGTTAGCTGAAATCTTAACAAATTTTGCTCTTTTTTGAAGCTCAGAAATACTACTTGCGCCAACATATCCCATACCGGATTTTATTCCGCCGACCATCTGGTAAATATTTGAAGCCAAAGAACCTCTGTATGGGACTCTGCCTTCAATTCCCTCCGGTACAAATTTTTCATCAATTTTAACATCGGATTGAAAATACCTGTCCTTGGAACCGCATTTCATGGCACTGATAGAACCCATACCGCGGTACATTTTGTATGTTCGTCCCTGATATAAAATTGTTTCACCGGGGGATTCTTCAACTCCAGCTAAAAGAGAGCCTAACATTATTGTACTAGCACCAAAAGCAAGTGCTTTTACCATATCACCGGAATATTTGATTCCGCCATCTGCAATAACAGGAATATCATATTTATCCGCAACACTTACAACATTACTTATTGCTGTTAATTGAGGAACGCCTATACCCGTAACTATTCTTGTTGTACAAATTGAACCAGGTCCTATACCAACTTTAACAGCATCTACACCTGCTTTAATTAAAACTTCACAAGCATCTGCAGTAGCAATATTCCCGGCGATTAGTTCTAAATTAGGGTAACATTTTTTAATTTCTTTAATAGACTCAATAACATTTTTAGAATGACCATGAGCCGTATCTATTGTTACAACATCAACACCGGCAGCAATTAATGCTTCAAGTCTTTCAAATTTATCTCCTGTTGCACCAATTGCAGCACCTACTCTTAACCTCCCTTTATTGTCTTTAGCCGCATCGGGGTATTCTATAGCTTTTTTTATGTCTTTAATTGTAATCAATCCAACCAAATCACCTTTTAAATTAAGAATTGGCAGCTTTTCAATTCTATATTTGTGTAAAAGAGACTTTGCATTATCAATTGAAATACCTTCTTGTGCGGTTATAAGATTTTCTTTAGTCATGATATCTTTAACTTTTAAATCGAAATTTGTTTCAAATCTTAAATCACGATTAGTTAAAATACCTACAAGTTTATTTTCAACCGTTACAGGGAGCCCTGAAATTTTATATTTTGCCATAATTTCTAAAACTTCCTGCAAATTCTGTTCCGGATTTATTGTAATAGGATTGGAAATCATGCCGCTTTCAGATTTTTTTACTATATTGACTTCATTTGCCTGTTCTTCAATAGATAAATTCTTGTGAATTATTCCTATTCCTCCCTGTCTTGCCATTGCAATTGCCATAGCACTTTCAGTTACACTATCCATCGCTGCAGAAATTATTGGGATGTTTAGTTTTATATTTCTGGTTAAAAATGTGGTTAAATCCGTTTCCGCCGGTAAAACATATGATTCTTGAGGCATTAGTAAAACATCATCAAACGTTAAACCTTCTTTTATTTCTTTTATATCTACCATTTTTTTCTCCTATATTTTTGTATAATTTTATTAATTATGCCATGCTAAGTCCGTTTAAACACTCCATAATTTTATATTTATAAATAATTTTGGAAGGGGTTATTTAGACTCTAAATCCAAAATTCTTTTAGCAAAATAAACTGAATTTATAATGCCTGCATTTCCTATTGCCATAGTTGCAACTGGAACTCCTTTTGGCATTTGTGCAATTGAAAGCAAAGCATCAACACCTTTCAAAGGTCCGCAATCAACCGGAACACCTATGACGGGGAGCTTTACTTTGGCTGCAACAACACCGGGTAAAGCTGCGGCTAAACCTGCAACTGCAATAATAACTTTTGTTTTTCCTTTTTTTTCAACAGTTTCAAGATATTCAAGAAGTTCGTTTAAATTTCTGTGAGCAGAATATATTTTGAACTCTGCTTCAATCTTTAGGTCCTCACAAATTTTTAAACCCTGTTCTACGAATTTTTCGTCACTTTTTGAACCTGCTATTATTACTAATTCTTTCATTGTTTTCCTGCTTTTTTATTCATCATTTGTTGTTTACCAATTGCTTTTTTCCAATATCCTTTCTAAAAATTTTATCAGAAAAATCTATTTCATCAATTGTTCTATATATTTTATCACGAATTTTTTCAATTTCTTCTCCATTTATTGCTAAAGTAAGAACTCTGCCGCCATTTGAAAATAATTTTTCGCCTTCAAGTTTTACACCCGCATAAAATACCTCTGTATCATACTTTTCAGCCGCATCTTTTATTCCTCTTATTTCACAGCCTTTTTTAGGATTTTCAGGATATCCCTGAGATGCAACAACTACAGCAATAGTTGTTCCGTTTTTCCATTTTAAATCTACTTCAGAAAGTTTTTTTTCTGCTGCTTTTATAAAAATTTCCAAAAGATCACAATCCATGTGGCACATTAAAGGCTGAGTCTCAGGATCACCAAAACGCATATTGTATTCAAGTACCTTAATGCCGCTGGAAGTAAGCATCAAACCGGAATAAATAATTCCGATAAAACCAGCTTTTTCTGATTTTAAAGCACATTCAAGCTTAATCAGGTACTTTTCTAAATCCGTTTTTTGTTCTTCTGTAAGAACTACAGGACAATAAGCTCCCATCCCTCCGGTATTTGGACCTATCTGACCTTCTTTTAAACGTTTATAATCTCTGGCGGAAATAAAAGGCAATAAGGTTTCTCCATCAAAAATTGAAATAACAGAAAGCTCCTCACCTTCAAGCCTCTCCTCAATGACTACAGAAGAAGAAGCTTGCCCGTATTTGCCACCTAAAAATTCTTTTAAAGTGGTATTAGCATCCTCAAAGCTGCAGCTTAAATGAACGCCTTTACCCGCAGCGAGACCATCTGCTTTTAAAACAGGCGGTTCTGAAAATTGTACAAGAATATTCTCAATATCATCTTCAGAATTTACTACTACATATTTTGCGGTCGGAATTCCATGTTTGTACATAAATTCTTTTGCATATTTTTTAGAACTTTCAAGTTGAGCCCATTTCTTATTTGCACCGATACATTTAATGCCATAATTTTCTAAAGTATCTACAATTCCTTTAGAGATGGGTTCTTCCGGACCTATTACAACTAAATATATTCCTTTTTCCTTGCATTTTTTGGCTAAATCTTCAAAATCAGAAAAAATAATTTCTTCACCAAGATTTTTAAACCCGTCATTCGGTAATGCCAAAAAAAGTTTTTTCAAAGAAGAGGATTGCGATATTTTAAAAGCAAGCGCGTGCTCTCTTGCGCCTGAACCGTAAACTAAAACATTATATTTTTCCATTTTATTACCTCATTTTGCCGGGCAAGTACACCGACCTTCAAATTATTTAAAATATATTTTGCTTCTGCCATTACTTAACTCAATTTTGCCGATTATTGCCGGTTCATATTTATTACAAATTCTTGAAATTTCTTCAAATTTTTTCTCAGGAGCTATAATACAAAAACCTACACCCATGTTAAAAGTTCTGTAAGCTTCGTCTTCACCGACCAAACGTTCAAGTTCTTCAAAAAGGGGCTGCTTTATAATTTTACTTTTATCAATAACAGCACATTTACCCCCCGGAATTGAACGGCTTAAATTGTCTTCAATACCTCCGCCCGTAATATTTGCACAGGCATGAGCAAGATCTTTTTCAACAATTTCATTAATCTCTTTAGCGTAAATGTAAGTTGGTTTTAAAGCAGCTTCAAATAAATCATTTTTCAACTGCCCGCTATCGTTTAAAGATCTTATTAAAGAATAGCCGTTTGAGTGTGGTCCCGATGATTTTAAAGCAATAACAACATCACCTTCTCGAACATTATCGCGTTTTAATACAGCGTCTTTTTTAACAATTCCGACCATAAATCCGCCAACATCAAAATGTCCTTCCTTTATTAAGTTTCCGAGTTCTGCTGTTTCACCGCCAAGCAGAGTACAATTATATTTTGTAAGCTCATTTTTTAAAGCTATTACAAATTTTGAAGTAACCTCTACATCTAATTTGTTTGTTGCAAAATAATCTAAAAAGAAAAGCGGTTTTGCCCCGGTACATATCAAATCATTTAAATTCATTGCTATAAGATCGGTTGCAATAGTATCTACAAGTCCTCTTTTTGCAAGCGGAATTACTTTTGTACCAACACCGTCAGTGCAGCCGGCTAAAAAATATTCCGGAATATAAGGATGTTCGTAAAGCCCTGCAAAATTACCGATGTTATCGTTTTTAATTTCTTTATTTAATATGTCTGTTAACATATTTCCGGCTTCTATGTTAACGCCGGCGTCTTCATATGTTGTACGCACTTTGATCCTCCACAATTTTTTAAATTCGCTATAAAACATTTATAACACCAGCCTTTTTCTCCAAAATATTCTTTTAATCCTTCAAAAGGCAGATATCTTACACTATCAGCTCCTATTTGTTTTGCTATATCAGATTCATTTTTATAAACCGTTGCAATAAGCTCTTCCTGTGTCGGAATATCGACACCCCACAAGCAACTATTTAAAAGCATAGGACTTGCAAGACGAAAATGAATTTCTTTTGCACCTGCAGCCTTAAGCATTTTTATAATTTCTCTTGATGTTGTTCCGCGAACAAGACTGTCATCAATTAATATAATTCTTTTATTATTTACAACAGATTTTATGGGTGTCAATTTCGCTTTAACTTTTTGAATTCTTGATTGCTGTGTAGGCTGAATAAAAGAACGTCCAATCCAGTGATTTCTTAAAAGTCCCATTTCAAAAGGTATTCCGGATTCTCTGGAATAGCCTACTGCCGAAACAAAACCGCTCTCCATAACAGGAACAACTATATCTGCTTTGGTGTTATCATTCTTTGCTAAAATCCTGCCAAGGTCAATTCTTGATTGATAAACGTTCCTTTCAAAAATATTTGAAGCAGGGTTCGCAAAATAAATATGCTCAAAAACACATTTTTTTTCTTCAACAGATTTTGCAAATTGTTTAATTTCATACCCTTGTGAAGTAATTTCAACTCCCCAACCGGGTTTAATTTCAACGATTTCTTTAACTTTAAGCGCACCAAACGCAACATCTTCACTTGCTACAAAATAACCTTCTTCTGCATTACAAAACATTAAAGGACGATAACCAAGAGCATCACGGTAAGCTACAACTTTTTTCGGCAAACAAAGAACAAGAGAAAAAGCTCCCTCAGAAAAATCTTTATTAATACACTCTCCTATTCCTTCAAAAGTCCACTGCGAAGGCGGTTTTTTAAGACCGTAAACAATTCTTTTAAATATTACTTCAGAATCAGAACTTGTTATAAAAACTTCACCTATTTTCTCAAATTTTTCTCGAATTCTCATTGCTTTTTGGATATTTCCGTTATGTGCAAGTGAAACTTGTCCGCCTAAGTAATTTATCAAATACGGCTGTGCATTAAGTGAATTTGAACCTCCCTGAGTGGAATAACGAACATGTCCTATACCGAATTTTCCTGTTAATTTCTGTATTGCATTTGCATCAAATACTTCCATCACAAGACCTTTTGCCTTATGAAGAGTTTGATTAATATCCCCTGAACTTATTCCCGCACTTTCCTGCCCGCGGTGCTGAAGTTTAAATAATCCGCCTTGAATATATGACGCAACATGTCCTTCTTTACAATAACCGCCAAAAATTCCGCACTCTTCTCCTAGTTTATCAGATACCTCCTTATGTTGTCGGGTTGGAAAGCCCAACCTACTGCCTTCGATTAATTTATCATCAAACATTTTCTATTTCCTTCTCAATTATTGTTAAATAAGTGTTCTTTAATTTTTTGAGGTCAAAGCTGTACCCGTTAAATGAAATTTCGTTCGAATTTTGAGTTTTCCCAAGCTTTGAGAAAGAAACATTATTGTTAATACAAATTTTTTCAAATTCTTTTTCATTATCAGTTGATACCAAATAACGTCCTGTTACTTCTCCAAAAAGCGAAATAAGAGGATCTTCGGGTTGTTATTAAATTACCTTCAAATCCTGAATTAGCATTAAATAGACCTTCCAACAAAGCTCCTAAAAGTCCGCCTTCAGAAACATCTACTGCGCCTTTTAAAACTTTTTTATCACGAAGTTCAAAAATAGTTTTTTCAAGATTTTTCTCCAGATTCAAATCAATATCATCTACTTCACCGCCTAAAAAATTAAAGCAAATCATTTGATATAGAGAAGAACCGATTTTTGAAACATCATTAATTTGTTTTCCTGCCAAATAAACTGTTTCATTTTGTTCAAACCTTGCTTGAATAATATCTTTTACGTCTTTTGCATAACCTACCATTCCGATTGTCGGAGTAGGATAAACTCTGATTTCTTCACATTCGTTATAGAAAGAAACATTTCCGGAAACAACAGGAATTGAAAGTTCACGGCAAGCATCTGCAATTCCGTCAATTGATTTAACAAATTGATAACCTACTTCATCTTTTTCAGGGTTCCCGTAATTTAAACAATCGGTTATTCCAAGTGGCTTAAACCCTGATGAAACAAGGTTTCTGTAGCTTTCATAAACAGTGTTTTTACTTCCCTCATAAGGATTTAAAAATACTTGTCTGCCGTTTGAATCTATTGTTAAACCTACCACCCCACCTTCTTCTCTAAGCCAAATACCTGCAGCACCTGCTTTTGAAGGAACAATGGAAGTTCTGTTTCCTACCATATGGTCATATTGTGTATAAACCCAGTTTTTTGAAGCATAATTCGGGTCTGATACAAGCTTTTCAACAGCTTCTTCTACACTGATTTTGTCATTACAAATTTTATTTGAATATTCTTGAATATATCTAGGTTCATCTTCACATAAATCATATAAAATACCATTATTTAAAATAGCCGGCGAAACATTTGCAACCTGTTTTTCATACCAAAATAATCTGTATTCTTTTTCACCTATGGTTCTTCCTATTTCGCGGGCAGGAATCTCATATTTTTTGGCAATATCTAAAACTTCTTGAACACCTTTTTCGTTAGTAATAAAAATCATACGCTCCTGACTTTCAGAAAGCATAATCTCCCATGGCTGCATATCTTTTTCGCGTAAATGTACCTTATCAAGGTAAAGCTCCATACCGCAATTGCCTTTATACGACATTTCACTGGTTGAACTTAAAAGTCCGGCGGCTCCGCAATCCTGGCATGCAAGGACATTATCAAGTTTTAAAATTTCTAATGTTGCTTCAATTAAAATTTTCTTTATAAAAGGGTCGCCAACCTGAACAGAAGGTCTGTCTTCGTTTGAATTTTCACTTAATTCTTTTGACGCGAAACTCGCACCATGGATTCCGTCACGGCCGGTATGTGAACCTACCAGAATAACATGACTATTTGCAGGAGCTGCAGACAATTTAATATCATTTACATCCATAAAGCCTACAGCCATAACATTCACCAGCGGAGAGGTTTTATAGCATGTATCAAAACCGACTTCTCCGGCAACAGTAGGAACTCCTATTGAATTCCCATATGCTGAAATTCCTTTAACAACACCGTCAAAAAGATGTTTTGTATGGTTTGATTTTTCACCTTCATTAATTTTCCCGAATTTTAAAGAATTTAAAAGAGCAACCGGTCTTGCACCAAGTGCCAAAACATCACGTATTATCCCGCCGATTCCGGTTGCAGCACCTTGAAAAGGTTCAACTGCCGATGGATGATTGTGGCTTTCTGCTTTAAAAAACACTACCTGATTTCCAATTCTTACACCTCCTGCGTTTTCTTCCGCATGCATAGAACCGTCTTTTGGGAAACGCGACAAATATTTCCGGGAGTGGCTATAACCGCAGTGTTCCGACCACATTGCCGAAAATAAATATGTTTCTGTTAAATTTGGAATACGGCCAAGCTGTTTTATTATTTCTCTGTACTCACGCTCCGTTAAACCAAGTTGGGAATATAATTCTTTAGTTAACATTATTCAAACCTTCCGTAATTATTCTAAAAACTTCTTTACCGTCTACGTTTCCTGTTTCATTAAAAAATGCACGTTCAGGATGCGGCATCATGCCGATTATTTTGCGTTTTTTATCATAAAGCCCTGCAATATCCTCAACCGAGCCGTTTGGATTATTTTTATAAGTAAGAAAAATCATGTCTTCTTTTTTTAATTTCTCAATAACTTCGGGTTCTGCAAGATAACGCCCTTCTCCATGTGCAATAGGAAGCTTAATTTTTTGGGCTGGAAAGCCTAACCTGCTCTTGAGGTTTAATTCTTGTGTTTTACAAATAAATCTTGTACCCCAATTATCCGTTAAAACACCGGGTAAGAGACCGCTCTCGCAAAGAATTTGAAATCCATTACAAATACCAACCACAAAACCTTGTTTTTTGTCAATAAATTCCTTTACGGCTTGCATTACAGGACTAAACTTTGCCAACCTGCCAGAGCGAATGTAATCCCCGTAAGAAAAACCTCCGGGTAAAAAAATTACATCATACTCTTTTAAATTAGTATCAAAATGCCAAATATAATTGGTTTCCCAGCCAAATTCTTCACATGCCATAAATGTATCTCTATCACAATTTGTTCCGGGAAAAACTACAACTCCTGCTTTCATAATGCCTCAAATCTTGTTATTTCATACTTTTCTAAAATAGGATTAGATAAAACTTCCTGTGCAATGTGCTCTAACTTACTTTTTGCTGCCTGCTCCGTATTTTCTTCAACTTCAATTGTGAAAAACTTTCCTACTCCGACGTTAGGCTCATTTTCTATTTTTGTTCGTTTTAAAATAGTAGCAATTGCGCTTCCCTGAGGGTCACGTACTCCATTTTTCAGCGTAACTACAACATTTGCCTTATATCTCATAATTTAACTCCTATAATTTCTGCTAATTTTGAATAGCTTTCAATTAAGCTGCCTTTTTCTTCCCTGAATACATCCTTATCAAGCGAATCCATTGTACCTTCTCTCCAAAAACGGCACGTATCAGGTGAAATTTCGTCTGCTAAAATTATTTCTCCGTTTGGTAATCGACCGAATTCAAGCTTAAAATCAACTAATATAACATCTTTTTTTAGCAAATAAGCGCTTAAAATTTCATTAATTTTAAGCGCTTCATTTTTAATCTTTTCAATTTCTGCTTTCGTTGCAATATTATTTTGGATTGCAACTTCCTCCGAAATTAACGGATCATTCATTGCATCATCTTTATAAAAAATCTCAAAAACCGGAGGATTAAACTTGAATCCTTTTTCATAACCTTCTCTTTTACAAATTGATCCGGCAGCATAATTTCTAATTACCACTTCAAGCAGAACAATTTCAACTCTTTTAGCAATCATGCTCAAATCGTCTAAATATTTGACTGTGTGCGTTTTAATCCCTGAACCTTCCAGAAGAGTAAAAAAATGACGAGCAAACATTAAGTTTAATCGTCCTTTTCCTTCTATTGTTTCTTTTTTGACACCATTGAACGCAGTTGCACTGTCTTTGTACTTGATTAGAATTTCATCAGAATTCTCGCTCTCGTAAATCTCTTTTGCTTTCCCTTCATAAAGTAATTCCATAATAATGCCCCTTTTTTTTAATATGTTTAAATTATAAACAACAAAAACTCGTTTTTAAACAAAAATTTAAAAATAGAGCAATATTTTGTTACAAAATAAATTCAAATAAAATTTAATTTTTCGCTTTACTTTATTCGAATTACAGAGCTTTTAAATGAATAAAAAATATTTACTCTTATTCCTCAATTTCTTTTAAAATCCCCTGCCGGATTTCAACAGCATCTACACCTAACTGCTCAAGAGCTTTCATTGCAACTGATGAAGATTCTGTTGTTATTGCGTAAAGTAAATGTTCGGACATAATCCTAGGTCTTTTATACTTTTTAGCTTTTTGCCAGGCAACTTCAAGAATTCTTTTTGCACGTTTGGTAAAAATTGTTTCAGTATCATAATATTCATCACCATACCCTATAATATTTTCAATAACTTGTCTTACTTCTTTCAATGTTATTTCTAAATTACTAAGTACTTTAAAGCCTATACCTGTTCCTTCATTTATAATACCAAGTAAAATCATTTCCGTTCCAACCACATTTCTGCCCAATCTGCGAGCTTCCTGTTTTGCCAGACGCAAAATTGTAAGAGCTTGAGGCATCTGTTTTTCTATCGGCTTTAGTATTTCATTAGCCAAATTATCTTCATTTAAATTTAAAGATTTAAGTACGTCATATGCTACACCCTTTTTGGCTTTTAACAAGCCCAAGACAATGTGTTCGGGTTTAACTACAGGCGAACCCAGCTCTTTTGCAATTTGAGAAGCTAAATCCATTGTTAAAAAAGCACTTGGAGTAAACACAACTCTATTATTATCATATTCTGACTGTCTTGATGTCTGTTGTAAAAGTTTTTCGTGAAAATTACTTGTATTTATTCCATTTTCTTCTAAAATTTTAGATACTTCAAAATCTCTGCAATCCAAAATAGCGGAAATAATTTGTTCTGTACCTAATACTTCATAACCTGAATTAGCAAGTTTATTCATAGCATTTTTAAAAATTATTGAGGCGCTCTCATCTTCAAAAAGATATTCCGTACTTAAATCCGGTCCTTCCTGTTCTTTTGTATCATCAATTTCCGGATGTGAAACTTTTTTAGACTTTTTTTGAACAAGCCTGAAAAGAATTTCTTCTGCATTATCAAAATTAAAATTAAAGTGCTCTAAAATTCTCTCGTTGTAAGAAGATTTATCCTCAATAGCTGCAATAAACAAATGCTCAAATAAAACATAGCTGTTTCCTGATTTGTTAGCCAAATCTAAAGTATTTTTGAGTAAATTTTTAAATTCTTTACTAAATGGCACAGACTCAAGCTTTTTTTCTGATTTTTCAAAGCGAAGCTTATTTTCAACTTCTTTTTTAAGTTCTTCAAAACCGACTCCGTATATTCTAAAAAGTTTAAGCGGAACACCCTTTGCCTTTTTATTGATTGCAAGTAAAAGATGTTCAGGCTGTACACTCGCATTATGCATTGATTTTGCCTGAGCTTGAGCCTCTGTTATAACATTTATAGAATTTTCGGTAAACTTCTCAAACATATTTATTCTTCATCTGCTTCCATATTTTCAATATATTCTGATACTTCGGCAAACTCACCATCATCTTCTATTGCTTCAAAAAGGTAATCTTCACCCTCTTTCGTCAATCTCATAAGAACTACTTCTTCCTCTTCTCTATTTTCATCTCCTACAGGAAGCAAAAGAGCATATTCTTTTTCTTTGTAATCAACAATGTCAAATAATTCAAAATTAACAACTTTTCCTTCGTCGTCAACTGTCTCAATTATCTGTTTTTCAGGTTCTTTTTCTTTTGTCATTTTTTTACTCGCTTTCTTCTTTTTTACCAATGCAATAAACTATAACCTATATTTTATTTTTTTCTACTCATATATTGTTCCAGTATAATACAAGCACTTTCAATATCAACCAGTCCTTTGTCTTTTCTAAAGTCAATTTTTTTTGCTTTTAAATTCTCTTCTGCCTGTTCTGAAGTCAATCTTTCATCTTCTAAAATAACTTCAAAATCATTTTCGAAATTTCTTGAAAAATCTATGCAGTCCTTTGCCTGTTCTCCTTGAGTTCCGTCCATATTAAAAGGAATTCCTATAACAATTTTATTAACTTTATTTTCAAGCGCAATTTGTCCTATTTTTTCAATAGTTTTGCTTTCAGGGTTTCTATCAAGGCATGAATGCCCGTTTGCAAGAATATGCAAAAAGTCGCTAAGAGCAACTCCTATTCTCTTTTTTCCTACATCTAACGCCATAATTTTGTTCATTTTGCCTCATATACTTGATTTAAAAATTCTTCCCTTTACCGTGAGAAAAAATAAATAATTAATAAGTTAATTTTTAACCCATAAATTTTCTATCAAAGAAATAGCTGAATCAATCTGTTTTTGAGTTAATTCAGTTGTTTTTGATTTATTTTTCATAGCAAAAATATTTGTCATCTTGTGTTCTTCTTTATATTTAGATTTAAGAGCAACATAATATTCATAAATACTTTTTCTGATAATATTTTCCGACAACTCAGATTTCTTATCTTCATCAAAATAAAGTGAATACAAAAGCTGAGCTTCTTCTTTATTTCCCGCCAAATATTTTAAGTATGCGCTCATTAAAATTCTTTTATCAAGAATAGTTTTTTGTTCAACCGAAAAAATATTGTTCAAATTTTGCTTAACAATTGATTCAAAATCTATTTTAAAATCATTTGCTCCTATCCTAATATTTAAATCCGCAATAAGAAACTTAAAGTCTTTATTGTAATCTGTGTCAAAAAACCATTTTTGTATAAAATCAAGTATATAAATTTTTTCTAAATCATCCTCAGATAAAGCTTTTTTCTCCAGTTGGCTTTTTAAGATAAGTTCTATCGGCACATGCTCAATTTCTATGTCAGATAAAAGTGTTTTCCAGCAAATATATTCGTAAGACAATTTAGAACCGGCTTTGCGAGTTAATTTTTCTGCGTTAATTAAAATGGTTTTTAAAACCTGAGCATTAAGATAAACCCGTTCATCATTATTATAAAATTTATCTATTATTCTCTCAAACTCAGACTTGGAAATTTCATTAAACCCAAAACAATCAATAAGTCCATAAGCATCATTTATAACAACAGCAACCATTTGAATTGTTTCATTTTCTTTTTCTCTTGAAAAAATAACTGCCTGATTTCCATGCCCGTCAGGATAACTTGCGTAAGACTGGTAAGGTTTTGAAGATAAAATACCTTTATAAAACTCAATTGCATTATCTTCCCTGACTCCTGAAATTTTCAACTTTGAAATATTTCTTTTTGTCAATGCAACTGTTTCTTCATCATCAACAAATTCAAGAATTTCTAAAAGGGTATGCAAAGCCAGCTGGGATTTTGTTTCTCCAAGTATGTTTATTGAAATTTTACCTAATTCCGTATCCGGCATATACAATACAATAGGGCTCAGAATATTTGCCAAACTATCGGAAGAATAATCTTCTCCAAGAGATTGAACGAGAACTTCTTTATCAGCCTCTGACAAAGAATTAAGAAAATCTAAAAAATCGATTTGGGCTTCGGGATTAATAATAGCTGTCTGTAAAAGTCTTTTAGTATCAGCATCAATAACATCATTCGGGTTTTCAAAATATTCTTCCAATTTTTCGTAATCTACTTTATTTCCCATATCTTTAAGAACATTCAAAACTATTGTCTTTGTTGAATCTGAAACTGAATGATTTTTCAAAATATCCCAAAGGGAATTTTCCAAATCTTTTTTGTCACAGAGTTTAACCAATAAAAAAACAATCAAAACAGCTTTTTGTTCCCCGGCTTTGATTAATTCTTTTATTAAAATTTCTAAAATTGACTTTTTATCTTCTTGCTTAATCAATGTTTCCAGAGCTTTATCAACATCTGAAGCTTCAAGATTAGCCTGAAGCTTAGATAAAACCGTTAATATTTCCGCTTTAATTTGAAGCTTGTTAAGCTGCATCATTGTCTGGATTTCCCCCAAAAAGCATCTAATATCATTTGAGCTTCCGCTGATAACATTCTGTCGTTTAATATTAAATATTGCACAGCAATCATAGTGCATTCCGAACAAATATTTACGTCCGGTCCTTTAACCATTTTAATAACCTGTGTATTAGGACGTTTGCAAAAACTGCAATAAATAACTTCTTCCTGCTGTTCCTGCTCTTGTTCTTTTTCCTGTTCTTTAACCTCTTTTTTTGATTTTTTTGAACTCAGTCTTACAACTTTATCGTCTGACATAAAACTCTCCTTGTTAAACAAAATGTAAAACGCAAAAGGTATTTTTTCGCTTTTAACTTTTTGCCTTTTGCTTTATTATTTTAACTTAAATTTTTAATATTGCCAAATTATTTATTTTAGTATAAGATTACTTTTATCAGAATTAGTAAGGGATTGTTTATGAAAAAAGCTTTTTTATTAGTAGTTATACTCTTTGTATCTGTCATTTCAACTGCCTGCATCAACAATTTTGCAGTACAAGAACTTAACAACAAAGCAAAAGATTACCTGGATAAAGGTGATTTTGAAAACGCAATAAGCCGTTTAAAATCAAGTATTGACTTGGACAGCACAATTTTTGAAACCCATTATAATTTGGGAATAGCTTACACTCAGGCGGAAAAATACCCTGAAGCGGTTGAAACATTTCAAAATGCTATAAAACTTAAGCCAAACTTTGCAGATACTTATTACTCGCTTGCCGTTGCACAGGAAAATTATGCAAAAGGAATTATCGACGGATCTTTAAAAGAGAAAAAAGATAATGATAAAAAAGATATTGAAGAAAATAACGATTCCAATAAGAAAAAAGAATTAACAAAAGAAGAAAAAGCTCAAGTAGTTCAATTATTAAATGACTCAATATCTTCTTATGAAGCTTATCTTAAAAAAGGAAGCAATGTAGAAGATAAGCAAGATGTTGAGGAAAAAATTGAATATTTAAAAAATCAGGTACTAAAATATTCTTCTGAAAATCCTTCTAAATAAGGTACAATAATGTTTGTTTCGCCCGGAGATATTGCATTTAGTATAGGTTCCGTTTCCGTATATTATTATGGAATAATAATGGCTGTTTCACTTTCTGCAGGTGTTTTAACAGCGCACTTTATCACAAAAAAAAATTACCCTGAAATAAATCCTGAAATTATTTACGATATATCTCCCCACATAATAATAGGAGCTATTTTAGGTGCAAGAATTTACTATTGTCTGCTCAGCTATGAATATTATTCGCATAATTTATTGGAATCTTTAGAACTCTGGCATGGCGGTCTTTCAATACACGGTGCTATTCTGGGCGGAATTATCAGCGGAATAATTTATGCTAAAAGACATAAATTACATATATTAAAATTTTGCGATATATTTTCCTACGGATTAATTTTAGGCCAAGCAATAGGCAGATGGGGTAACTTTTTTAACTCCGAAGCTTTTGGACGCCCGACCGAAAATTTTTTAAAACTTTATATTCCTATCTATAAAAGACCTTTAGAATATATGCAATATAACTATTTTCACCCTACTTTTTTGTATGAAAGTATTTTAGATATATTTATATTTTTAATTTTATTTTTTGTTATAAGAAAATTTGCCAAAAATATTGATGGAATTGTGTTTTTCTCTTACCTTATTTTATATTCTGCTGCCAGATTTATAATTGAACAAATTAGAATTGACAGTGTTTTAAATATTTTCGGTATTCCCATCGCACAAATCGTAAGCGGCTTGATTATTTTTATAAGTGCAATTGCTGTTTTGATGTTAAAAAAAACAAACGTCCTAAAAAAGTAAATTACCGTTTCATTTTATTTGCTTAAAATCAGTTAATTCAGATACTGTAACTTCTAGTGCGTCTGCTATATGTATTAATGTATCTAGGCTGGGCTTTGAAAAAGCAATTTCAATTTTTCCCATAAAATTTAAGCCTTTACCTATTTTATCCGCAAGTTGTTGTTGTGTTAAGTTTTTTTCTTTTCTTAATTGTTTAATATTTAAACCAAGTTTTTTATAAAAGTTTTTACTCATATGTACAGTTTAAACGTAAAATTTTATTACGTATACGTTCTATTAGAACGTCCTTTGTGTATAATGAATATTACGCAAAGAAAGAAATAAAAATGACCAAAATTAAAACTTTTAAACTCAAACAAACTTTTAGCGGCACAAAAGATTTGTATGGATTTTTACTTAAAAATATTGCGTTTATTGAAAGAGAAATGAATATTAAAATTCAAAAAACTCTAAAATATAAATCCTCCTGTATTGTAGGGAAAGAGGAAAGAAGTGCTTTAGCAGGAGCTTTTGACGTTAATATTATTGTATTTTTTATACAAAAGATGAGTACGAAATATCTTGAGACATTAAGTTGGCTCCACAGAATTTGCAATGATGACACGCTTTTTATTGCGGTAGCAGCCGATTTTTAATTCATCCCTGAGGTAAATTTAACCTGAAATAAAACTGCCTTATTGCATCTTGAACAACTTTTGATTCTTTTTTTATCGAAAGCCCTTCATCCAGAGGTATTACACCCAATATATCGAGGTCATATTTTTTAAGTAGTTCGTAAACAGAAGTAATTTCTCTGTTCTCAACTTTATTCAATACAACACCGATTTGCCCTCCTGCTGCGTATTTTGCGGAAAATTCTTCTATTCTTTTTGCCAGATGAGCAGATTCATCCGTCGGGTTTGCAATAATTAATACCGTATCAATATCTATATCAACAAGTTGATTTAAATATTTTAAGTCAAACTCACAATCAAAAATTACTACGTCATATCTTTCAATTAATTTTATCAGAGCATCATTTAATTGCTTTGTAATAGGACATCTGCAATCTTTTGAGCCTACAAACCACGAAACAATTATATCAGCATTTTCGCTTAAAGAAACCAGAATATCTTCTAAAGCCCATTCAACATATTCCTGCTTGGTCATGTTTTCTGGGATTCCGGTCTTATACTCGTGTTTTCCGCTTCTTATACCATAAATGGTATTTCTTATATCAAGCCCAAAACTATGCCCTAATTCACTTGAAAGGTCATTATCAATTAATAAAACAGATTTTTCAGGATAAAGTTCTTGAAATATTTTTAAGAATGCTTTTGTAACCGTAGTTTTACCGCTTCCGCTTTTTCCTGTAATTGCAAGTTTTACTGTCACACGCTAAATCTCCAACATTACATTATTTCGCGAGCTTATTCTTCTACAGTTGCTTCTTCTTCTTTAATTTCTTCTTTAATAACTTCAGAAGCTGTGATAACAACTGCCAGTTCCGTTTTAACTTTAGATGTTAATTTAATAAGCATTTTATATTCACCAATTTTATTAATTGGAGAACTTAAAGAAATATTTTTTCTGTCAACTTCAATACCTGTTTTAAAAGCAAGTTCTTCACTTAATTTTTTAGTTGTAATAGTACCGAATAATTTTCCGCTTTCACCGGCTTTGGCACATAACTCAAGTTTAGCATATTCTTCAATTTTCTTAGCTGTTTCAAGTGCTTGCTGGTGTAATTTTTCTTGTTTAGACTTAATTCTAACCAGATTTTGCTCACGTTTTTTTAAAGCACCTTCAGTTGCAACTTCGGCCACTTTTTGAGGCAACAAAAAATTTCTCGCATAACCGTCTTTTACATTTATTAAATCCCCTGCTTCACCAAGGTTTTGTACATCTTTTTTTAATATTACCTGCATTTTAATTCTCCTTTATTTCTTGTTTGCTTGCGATTAACGGCATTACAGACTTTCTTTTCAGGGCTTTACCCTTCCAAAGAAAGCTCCTTCAGCCTCAGCTCACAATCCACTTTAGCTAGTAAAGTAATATTACTAAAAACATAAAAAAAAGTCGAGATTTTTGCTAAGTTAGTTAATTTATGTTAATTACTGCTACACTTTCAATATGATAGGTATGACAGAACATATCAAAAGGCTGTATAAACTCAGCCTTTGCTCCTTTTTCCGTCAAATATTTCAAATCACGGGCTAAAGTTGCAGGATTGCAGCTTATATAAATAATCTTACCCTTACAAAGCTTTAAAGCTGAATCTAAACATCCTTCTGCACATCCTTTTCTTGGGGGATCCAGAATTATCACATCGAATTTACGTTTTTTTGTGCTTAATTCTTTTTCAAAAAACTTTTGAGTATCCATATTATGAAGTTCAATATTTTTAATCTTATTTAAAGCGATTGTTTCTGCGGCTAAATTCACTGCTTCTTTATTTTCTTCAACACTTACCACTTTTTTACAAATATCTGAAATGCTTATCCCAAAAGAAGTTACACCGGCATAAGCATCTAAAACTGTCGGTAACTTGCCCTCACAATCCATTGTTGTTCTTTTACCTTGACTTGATAAACATTTACCCCCAAAATTGTTTTTAATATAATCTCTTACAAAAGCAAAAATATTTTCTGCACTTTTCGGGTTAATCTGAAAAAAAGTTTTCGGTCCTATTCTAAAAGTTTTATCTAAAATTCGTTCTTTTACAAAATCTTTTCCGACAATAAGCTCTGTTTTATCTCCCAAAATAACATTCGTTTTCTTTGAGTTAAAATTAACACAAACGCCGGTAACTTCTTTGAAATTATCATAAATATTTTGAGCAAAATCCTTAAGTTTATCAAATACTTTTGTACAATTAACAACAAGAGTCACAAGAACTTTTCCCGTAGCCTCTGAAACCCTTAATACAACATGCCGCAAA
Organism: uncultured bacterium; assembly: GCA_963839525.1. GTDB lineage: Bacteria > Cyanobacteriota > Vampirovibrionia > Gastranaerophilales > Gastranaerophilaceae > CAWIVJ01. Next base: position 430,074 of record CAWIVJ010000005.1, read on the forward strand.
TCTCCTAAATGTTTTTTTTCATTATAACCCGAGATTGCATAATCAAAAGCAGAATTTCTTATAAATTCAATAATTTCATCACAAATCTCAGGTTGGATAGGACAATGTTTAATATTTATGATTTCATGTGATTTAGGTTTATAATAACCTGCCAAAATCCTCTTTGAAACTTTGGTTTGAGAAACCGGATACTGGACTTTGTGCCTATAATGAATATTCTTAGGACTTGGAACAGGATTTCTGACTTCAACCTCAAGATTTCCGATATTTTTTAGCGCGTCTTCTATAATTTCTTTTTTTAATTGTAATTGATAATCATAATCTATAAATTGTAGTTGACAGCCGCCGCAAATTTTATGCATAGCGCAAAAAGGCTCAGTACGGCGCATCGAGCCCTCAATAATTTCAATGGTTTGGGCATCCGCCCAATTTTTATTTAATTTTGTGATTTTTACTTTTAATTTATCACCCGGACAAGCATTTTCAACAAAAATAACCAAATCTTCATGTCTGGCAATTCCCAATCCCAAATTAGATAATTTTTCAATACTTACTTCAACTTCATCAAAAATTTTCATAATTTATATCGTAGCATAAATTAGTAAACAGCGAAAATGTAGTCTGTACATCTGTTTACTTTATTACCTAAAATTTGTTTAAAATGTAACGGGTCAGCATGCTTATTGTCATCCCGCAACATGAGACAAAGTAAATTTGCGTTAATTGAGAATATGCGGGATCTGTTGTTTTTACGTTTGTCGCTTAAAGATCTCGCATCAAAGAAACAACTAATGTAAAACACTGAAATCTACGCGGTGTGGGATGACAGGATTTGTTTATTATTTTTCTGCTTACCTGTTCTTTTAGGGCATTAATGTAAAGAATTATTTAGATTTTTCGCTAGAGCTAACAAAAAAAATTTTGACAATTTTTAAATTAATAAAAAAGCGGGGGTAAAAAAATGAAAATAACAGCTTTTAACAAAAAAAATACTTCAAGAATAATCAGACAAAATAAATCAAACAAGCAATTAAACTTCGGAATAAATTACACCAAGTTTGCGCTTAAAATTGATAAACCGCCAAAAGAAGCCGGAAACATAGCCATTTATATCAGCGGAATTATTAAAAAACATAACTTAGGTGATGTTGTGATAGGAAGGAACCCCTTTGAAAGTTGTGTTGAAATGAACGTCCCTGCTCTTAATCTAAAAGGGATTATTGACTTAATCGAAAAAATTGCAAATATAAATAGAATTAAAATGGAAATTTCTTTGAAACAGGTTGAACCTCAGTAATGCATATCTACATCCCGTTTTTATATTTCTCCCCTAAATCTTTTGCATAATCATAATATATTCATGTTTAAAGATATAAAACCCACCGGCTAATGCACGGTATCGCCATAAATTAGCGGTTTTGCCTTTTGCCTTTTCATTGCCTTGAATATCTTTTACAATAATTGATTTTGTTATAAAACCCAGATTATTCATGCGTCTCATACATTCAAAACCAAGCGGCTGAATCTGGGAATCAGAATACTTATCACCAATTATCAAAGCTGCAAAACGACCTTTCTCAAGTAAATCATAACCATTTTTTGCCACCTTTTCAAACAAGTCATAAAACTCTTCGGTACTTGAACAGTTAGATAAATCTTCTTTTTTGTCGGAAAATTTAATAATATCATCGTAAGGTGGGTGAAGGACTAAAAATTGAGCCTTTTTTCTACCCATAACTTCAAGTCTTGCCTGAATTTTTTCTTTTGCATTTTTAGTTGTAGAATCGTCACAGATAATATTTATATCTGTGACTAACTGTTTGGGGATAAATTTTTTTGACACTGTTTTTGCCAAATCTTCTTTTAATTCAACACCAATGCAGCGTCTTTGCATATTTACAGCTTCGATACCTGAAGTCCCTGACCCGAAAAATAAGTCAAGCACTATATCTCCGTTTTTTGTAAATCTTTCATAAAGTTGTTGGGCAATTTGAGGAATATAATTTCCGTGATACTCGTTAGAATGACCGTTTTCTCTTAATCTTGCCGGAAATTCCCAAAGTGTATCAGTTTTCACATGCTCATAATCACGCCATTGCTTAAGGTTAATATCACTATAAGCGGTTGTTTTAACGGCACGCTCATCAACCAGCTTTAAATTTGCTTTTTTTTCGGTCTTTTTATATTTTAAATTTGTTTTCGCACCTAATCTTGCCATTAATCCTTCTAACCTTTGCTGTTAAGCTTGCTTCCTGAAAGGGCAGGTCCACTCGTTTACCATTGGCTCAACGTTTCCCTTTGTCAAACCCAACTTACTTTAGCTCTTTAAGTATAAAAAATTATGTTAAGATTGTAATCATTAATTTAATGTATATTTGAAAAAATCAGGCTCATTAGAGTACAATATATGCATGAGGTAATCCGGTAATAATGAAAAGAATAAAACAATTATCAAAACATCTTATAAACCAAATTGCTGCGGGAGAGGTAATTGAGCGTCCTGCTTCTGTTGTTAAAGAGCTTGTTGAAAATTCTATTGATGCCGGAGCAATAAGAATCTCTGTTGAAATTGCGAATGAGTGCCGTAATCTCAGAATAGCGGATAACGGTTCAGGAATCCACCCTGATGATATTATGCTGGCATTTTCAAAGCATGCTACAAGTAAAATCGAAACGGATGAAGATTTGTTTGCAATTTCAACACTGGGCTTCAGAGGAGAAGCTCTTTCAAGCGTAATTTCCATTGCAAAATTAACCTGTACTACCAGAACTAAAGATTTTGATTACGGAACTAGAGTCGAATGTGAAAATTCTCAGGTTAAAAAAGTCCAAACAGGTTGCGCTGTCGGAACAATTATGGAAGTGAAAAACTTATTTTTTAATCTCCCTGCACGTTTAAAATTTTTGAAAAACCCTAAAACAGAATTTTCTTACATTCAAGAGTTAATGCAATCTTTAGCAATTGCTAATCCGAAAATTTCCTTTGAGCTTAAAAATAACGGTAAAACAATTCTAAAAACAACCGGATTCGGTGATTTAAAGCTGGCAATAAAAGAAATTTATTCACAGGAGGTTGTAGATAATTTAAAAGAAGTTTTAAAAACTGATAAGCTTTCGAACCTGAAAATTTCAGGTTTTGTAAGCACACCTGATTATACGCGTTCCAGCAAGAAAAATTATCATATTTATATAAACTCAAGACCTGTAAAATGTGCCGTATTTCAAAAATCTATAGATACAGTGTATAAAAACCTTACAGGAAGCGGAAAATATCCCTTTATAGTTTTAAATTTGGAAATTCCGTCTGCCGAAATTGATGTTAACGTTCATCCGACAAAAAAAGAAGTCAGGTATAAGAACGCAAACCAGGTGTTTAATTTTGTATATTCTTCTATTGATATGGCCTTGAGTAATATTTTTGCTCAAAATAATGAGGCGCAAACATTGCGCTACAATGTTTGCGCCTTACCGTCAATGAAGCCGGAGGAAAATGATGACATTTATATAAAAGACGAAGATTTAGTACAAGTTGGTTTACTTTCTTCCTCTACCTCAAGAGACGAGGAAGAAAAACAACAATCAAACTCATTTACACCCTCTTCATCCTTCACCCTTAACTCTTCACAAGACATCTCGCCTCTCACTTCTCACGACTCACCCAACATTCTAGGTCAATATAAAAATACCTACATTCTAATCGAAAAAGAAGAGGGGTTGGAAATCGTTGATCAACATATAGCCGAGGAGAGGTTTATTTATGAAAAGTTAAAGTCTCAAAAGCAGCCTATTTCTCAATTGCTCTTTATATCTGACATTCTGGATGTTTCAGCTACGGAGGCAGAAGTTTTAAAAGAAAACAAAGAAAAATTTGAAAAATTCGGCTATGAAATAGAATTTCTAAAAGAAAATCAGCTTATTTTCAAAAAAATTCCTCAAATGCTTGCAAAAATTAATCCCAAAGAACTTTTATCCGATATTTTAGAAAATTTATCAGGAGATTTTGGCGGACTTGAAGAAAAAATCCTTATAACAACAGCATGTAAAGCTTCTGTAAAAGCAGGGCAAAGATTAAATATCTGGCAGATGCAGGAAATTATAAGAAATTGGCGCGCCTGTGAAAAGCCCTACACTTGTCCACATGGTCGCCCGATTGCAAAGTTAATCCCACATAAACAAATTGCAGGGTTTTTTGAGCGCGCAGAATAATTTTTTGCATCGCAACAAAAAAGTCAGCAATCAGTAGGTTAGGGTAGAAACCCTAACCTTTTTTGGGTTGATTCGTGATTGCATTCCTAGTAAGGAAAAAAATAAGCAATAAAAAAGGAGGAGGGTAACCCGCATACCCTCCCCAAAATTCAGGGTTGATTAAATTTTTAATTACTTTTTCATACTTATTATTTAAAATTTAAAAATAATTTTATAAAGACACGGTACAAAAAGGCAACCGTCACTTACTTCGAATATTTCTGTTTCGGATTTAGCCCTTACCGGTCTTAAATCTCTTTCTCCGTTAAGCTCGGATTTAAATCTTTTTTGTATATTTTTATTTTCTTCCAACTTGTTTAATTCTTTAATTGAACAAGCTCCACCCGTTATTATTCCTGTTGTTTCTTGTTTACAGCCCAAAACCGGCATCACACAAAAAGTCATACATAAAAATAACGAAGCGGCAAAAACCTTTTTCATATTTTCAGCCTCCAGAAAATTTCCATACTTACCATTAATAGTACGATTATTTTCACTAAAAAACATTAGAGGAAAGTATAATTTTTTTTAGAAATTTAAATCATTGTATTTTTTAAACCGCAACTTCTTCTGAAATCAAAGAACGGGCAAAGTCTAAAGATTGTTCGTTAATTTCTCCGCTTGCAAGCTCTGCCAGAGCTTTTACTCTGTTTTCACCATCTAATATATAGATTCCTACTTGAGTTTGTTCAAAATCCTGAGATTTTGTCACATAAAAATGCTTTATGGCTTTAGATGCAATAATTGCTTGATGCGTAATTAAAATTATTTGATGATATTTTGATAATTCCATAATTTCATCTGCAACACTTTGCGAAGTTTTACCCGAAATTCCTGTATCAATCTCATCAAAGATTACTGTATCAATATCATCGTTTTGAGCAAAAATAGTTTTAATTGCCAACATCACACGAGAAATTTCTCCGCCTGACGCAACTTTTGCAAGCGGTTTTAAATCCTCGGAAACATTTGTCGAAATTAAAAATTCAACCATATCTTTACCATTAACATTTAATTCAGAAGGTCTAATATCAACTTTAAATTGAGTCCTTGGAAGTTCCAATTTTTCAAGTTTTTCAATAATTAAATCCGACAAAGCTTTGGCATAATATTGTCTTTGTTCGGAAATCAAGTCTGCTTTTTTATTTAACTCTTCCAAAACCGTGCTTATTTTTTGCTCTAATTCTTCAATATTTTGAGTAGAAAATTCTACCTGCTCATACTCAGCTTTTAAGTTTTCAAAAGTTTGCATAACGTCTGTTAATGTAGCGCCGTATTTACGTTTTAATTTATCAAGCAAAAAAATTCTTTCTTGTATTAAATTTAATTTTTCTTCATCATTGTAAAGATTTTGGGAATAATTTCTTAATGCTGCTGAAACTTCTTGCAATGTTTCTGCTGCAATAACTAAATTTTCTTCTGTTTGTAACAGACTTTCATCCATTTGAACCGCTTTTGAAAGGTTTGCTTTAATAAGCCCTATTGCACCTAGCAATGAACCATCATCTCCGCTCATAGCCCAGTAAGAAGTTCCTGTAAGCTCTTTTAGTTTCTCAATATTTTCCAAAATACTTAATTCATTTTTTAAATTGTCATATTCATTTACATCACTAATTTGAGCTTCATCAATTTCATTAATCTGAAATTTTAAAAACTCAATCTGATTTTCTGTTGCACTGGAAAGCGATTGAGCCTGTTCAAGTTCCGAACAAAGTCCTTTGTAATAACCAAAAAGAGCTTTATATTCCTCCAAAAGATCTCCATAAGCTTCTTTTGCGTAGCTGTCGAGCAAGTTTATATGAGACTTGGGCTGTAAAAATACATAAGTCTGGTTCTGAGAATGAATATCTAAAAATTTATCTTTCAAAACCTTAATAAACTCCTGATTAACAAGGGTTCCGTTAACTCTTGAACGGACACCGTTTTGAGTAATTTCTTTTGAGATAACAATTTCATCTCCAAAACTATCTATACCGTTTTGTTCAAAAATTTCAGCCAAATCATTTTTTTGATAATTTAATACCAGCTCAATTGAAGCTTTTTCACAGCCTGATTTAATAATTTCTTTGCTTACGCGGGGCGCAAAAACTACATCAATAGCATTTATTACAATACTTTTTCCTGCTCCGGTCTCTCCGGTAATTACGTTCAGTCCCCTAGCAAACTCTACAAGCAATTCGTCTATTAAAATGTAATTTTTGATTAAAATTTGTTTAATCATATACTTCACCTCATATCAAAACGGATTGAATTTTAACCCTGTTTTTATTTGAGTAAATCTAATTATAAATCCCCTTAATTTCTCTTTGTTAGTATAAATCATTTTTATTTACATTGCAATTTTGTAAATTAAACTTATGTAATATTGTAATTAATAATTTTTTTAATTCTAACTTATTTCATGGACTATCTTTTAGGTGCGACTCCCCAGTGCAGTTTGTTTCTGAGAACGGAATAAAATTCATTATCATCTAACAAAACAAGTTTTGCGCTGAACTTAGCTTTTTCTATTTCTATTTTTGTAGTTACTTCAAAGGCATCCTGGCCATCTGCAACTACAATAAATTTTGTACATGCATCACAAGTTGAAATAGTAATTTTTTCGTCAGAAGGTATAACAAGAGGTCTTGCAGTAAGTGTATGCGGACAAATCGGTACAATTACAACCGCATCCAATCTCGGTGATAAAACCGGTCCGCCTGCAGAAAGACCGTACGCGGTAGAACCGGTGGGAGTTGAAACAATTAGTCCATCCGCTAAGTAATCACACACAAATTTATCGTTAATATTAAGATAAAACCTTGAAGTCCGAGAAGTAGAAGCTCCTTTTATAACAAAATCATTTAAAGCAAGAACGTTATTGTTTGAAATTAACATTAATCTGTCTTCAATTTTATATTTACCCTCTAAAATTTTTTCAACAGAGCTTGCAAGGTCAATTTCTTTTGTTTGCGATAAAAACCCCAAACGACCTAAATTAATCCCGAAAACAGGAGTAAATTCTTTTGCATAAAATCTTGCCGTTTTCAGTAAAGTTCCATCCCCTCCCACTACAAAAACGAAATCAACTCCACCCTTCATTGAATCTATTGTAAATTTTTCGAAAGACAAATTTTTGGAAATAAAAAGTTCTTCCAAAGATTTTAAAACCTCCGATGAATTCTTTACTATCGGATTATGTACAATACCAAGCTTTTTGTTAACAAAGAATTTATCCAAGCAACACCCCCCTTGAGAATTATACAATATTACTAACAAAAGTTCAACAAATTTAAATTTTAATATTTCTTAATAAATTTTTATTGGCTTTTAAAAAGTATATACTAGTTTTCAAAAAATAAATTCTTTATATTATTGACTTAAAGGCGTATATGTAAACTTTTGTAACGAAAAGTATATATTAATCTCTAAAAAAGCAATTTTAAAAGTATATACTACTTTATATATATATGAGTTCAAAAACAAAGGAGAGTTAAAAATGACAATTACTGAAGCAAAAAACCCTTTTGATTTTATTAAAAAAGTTACAACAGGTGGAAACGAACTTAAAGGTAGCAAATCCGAATGTGGTTCTTTAACAGAAAAATTAAAAGAACAATCAATTTGGGCTATTGCAAAAGGAAACAATGCTAAAAAATCTCAAGAAAAAATAGAAAAAGGCGTAAAAAAAAGCCAAAAGAATATAAGTATTTGGAATCAAGAAATAAATAAAATAGATTCTCAGATAGAAACTCTATATAAAGAACAAAATACTAATGACGGAACAGGTGAAGGCGAAAACAGTGCTTATTCTCTGGTTTTCTCTACAGATAAAGAGAAATGCAATGATAATGAAAATAAAAATACAAGAAGTACAAATACAACAAGCACAAAAAATGAAGGAATAATAGCTGAGCTTTCTGCTAAAAGAGGAAATTACACTCAACACATTTCAAAAGAAATTAAATACAATTCAAGAAATATTAAAAGTGCTATCGAAAAAATAAAACAAGATGCTGCTAAAATTAAAGAACAAAAAGAAGAAGAAGCAAAAACAATAGAGACAGCACAGACTGTTAGTGCAGCAGCAGGTATTACAGGCCAAGTTGCAACTTTCGGAAAAACAGTAGTAGCTCCGGCATGTGCATCTAATCCTGTTACCGCAGCTGCAGCACCAGTTGTAGGAACTACATGTACTATTGCAGGAGGAATAGCTGCCGGTACTAAAATAACTGCTGATATAACTGCAGTACAGGCAAACAGTTCTCTGGAAGATTCTGAGAAAACTATTGGAACTTTAGGTTCTATAGCAGGAGGTCTAACAGGATTAGGAGGTCTTTTTACACCTGCTAAAACTAAGGAAAAGAAGTAAAAATAAATAAAAAAGAAAATACTGTTTAAAACTTAGTCTTAAGACTAAGTTTTATTTTTGATAAGTAAACTGCAAGAAATTCCCCATTAAGTTTTCATTCCACACCTGAATATTTTGAGGAACAGATAAAACTGTCGGAGTAAAATTCCAGATGTATTTTATGTTTGATTTTACTAGAAAGTCTACCGTTTTTTGGGCAAATTCCGCTGGAACTGTTAAAATAGCTATTTCGACAGAAAGCTTTTGCACCAAATCAGGTAACCTTGAAACATGAAAAACTTCTTTATTATTAATTTTTGCTCCGACCTTTTTAAGATCATTATCGAATAATGCCAAAATTTTTAAACCATAATTGGCAAAATTATTGTATTTAGCGAGTGCAGAACCTAAATTTCCTGCTCCGATAATAAATGCTTCTTTAGGTTTTTCAAAACCCAGAGTTCTTTCTATGCTGTTTTTCAATTCTTTTACAATATACCCCACCCGGCATTTACCAACATTATTTAGCAAACTTATATCTTTTCTGACCTGAGAATCATCAATTTTTAACAAATTTGCAATCTGCGGACTCGAAATAAACTCTATATTTTTGTTAATATAGTCTGTTAAAATGCAGTGATATAAAGTCAATCTGTTTATTGCTTTATCAGAAAAAATCTTTTTATTTCGACGTTCTTTCATATTCACCCCCAATCGTGAATTTATTCCCAATTATACCTAAAATATTTTTAAAATAATATATTAAGTTTGAATAAAAATTTTAAATATAATATTGAAATTTCCAATACTAAGTATTAGACTGATAAAGAGTCGTGATAAAGGAGGTTATATGAGCATAGATTTAAATACTGCAATTAATTCACCTGTTACAGCAGTTCCTGCTGTAAAGCAAGCTCAAGAAGCTATAGTAAATAAAAATGAATCGGTTAAAACTTACCCTGATTCAAATTTACTTTCTTCTGCATATCAGGGAATTATTATAAACAAAAATAAAGAAGTTATTGTACAAATAGGAGATACAAATTTGCAAAATTATTCTGAAATAGGAAAGAAAGCGGTTAATGATATTCGATCAAGAGCAGGGCAGCCCGGTCAATTCTTAAACTGGGTTGGGGTTTTACCTGAAAATCAGCTTAAAAATCTGGATGCTATTTATGAAATGGCAAATGAATCCAAAAAAGGCGGGTTCACAGACTTAGCAATTTTAGGTATCGGCGGCTCACGCCATACAACAGAATCTATGATAAAAATGCTGGGAAAAGATTCTCAAGTGCATTTTTATTCGGGAATTGACCCTGAAAGTTTCAAACGCTTTGCTAATGGATTAGATTTAAATAAAACAAAGTTTCTTGTTGTATCTAAATCCGGTGGAACACTTGAAACAACAGTAGCTTATCAAAATGCTAAAAAATTCGTGCAAGAAAAACTCGGCTTAACTGATGTCTCAGACAGATTTGTTGCAATGACTGATAAATCAAGCGAAAAAAGTAAACTGAGACAAGTAGTGAATAAAGGAGATATAAGATTATCAGGACTTGTTCATGACGATGTAGGCGGAAGATTTTCAATTCTTGATGATGCTACTCTGTTCACAATGGCATATACGGATGTAAGTAAATCTGATATGAAAAAAATGCTTGAAGCTTCGCTTGCAGCACAAAAAGAGTTCTTAAATCCTGACATTAATAAAAATGAAGCTTTAAAACTTGCTGCATTTAATACAAATGCAAAATTAAACGGTAAAAAGACTCATTTTGTCGAATACTTCGGAGATGCTTTCTCTGGAGCAACTTTATGGGAAAAACAAATGAAAAACGAATCTTTAAAGTCTCAAATTTCAACAGATACGAATGTTGGACCTGGGTATTTGCATTACAATGCTGAATCTGATTTAGACCCGAATAACAAAGATTCTTTCTATACATTTGTCTATGTAAAAACTGATGATAAACCTACAAATGCTCTTATGGGCGGAGCAATGAAGGCTTATAAAGCTCAGCATCCTGTATCAGAAATTGTTTTAAAAGATTTATCTCCTGAATCTATTGCGAGATTCATTGAACTTAAACACTTTGAAACTTTATATACAGGTAATATGTTAGGTCAAAAAGCAGGCAGAGTTATTCCTGCAGATAAGCCTTTGCCTGAAGTAATACAGCCAAATGTCGAAATATACAAAAAAGAAGTTAAGAAAAATCTGGCTGCACAACAATAATTATTTAAAAAAAGGCGGACTGTTTTGCTTTGCAAAACAGTCCGCCTTTTTTTAAATTTCTATAAATTCAATTTGGTATCCGTCAGGATCTTCTACAAAAGCTATAGTTGTACCTATTTCTGATAATTTAAAAGGTTCATAAAGGTACTTATATCCCATTTCACTCAATTTTTTTGTAAGCTCTTCCATTGAATCAACTTCAAAAGCAAAATGTCCAAAGCCTGTACCTAATTGATAACCTTTTTCAGGAGTTTTATCATTATAAGTCAATTCAATTTGAACTTGTCCGTATTCATCTGCTAAAAAGTATAATTTACAATCTTTTAACCGCTTTTCTTTAACAAGTTTTAATCCGATTAATTTTTGATAAAAATCTAAAGATTTTTTAACGTCTTTTACTCTAATCATTGTATGTAGAAGCTTCATAGTTTATTCTCCATTTTTTTGCGAAATAACAATTAATTTTGCTATTTAATGTTATATATTATCTTTTTTTTAATAAAACTACAGCATTTGTTTCAATCGCAAGCAATTCGCCAACCGCATCCATTTTTTCATTCGTCTTTGCTTTTATAGAAATTATATCTTCATTAATTTTAAGCACCTTAGACAAAACTTTTTTCATCTCTGGAATGTAAGGCATCATTTTAGGCTCTTGTGCAATTATATTAGAATCGATATTATTAATTTCATAACCTTTTTCCAAAATAAGTTTATAAACTTTTTCTAGTAAAATTACACTTGAAATATCTTTAAACTCTTTTTTATCATCTGGAAAAAGTGTTCCTATATCAGGAAGCGCGAGAGCACCAAGCATAGCATCAATTATTGAGTGTATTAAAACATCTGCATCAGAATGTCCCCAAAGTCCTTTTTTATAAGGGATTTTAACCCCGCCGATTATCAGGTTGCGATTCTCTTCCAATTTATGAATATCATAACCTATACCAATTCTATAATCTGATATTGTCATAAACGAACCTTTCTACAGCACTTACAAAACCGTTATTATTAACTGTCCCTGTTATATAATCAGCAACTGCTTTTAGTTCTTTGGTTGCGTTACCCATTGCAACTTTTATTCCGCCTGCAGATAAAAGTTCAATATCATTATTTTGATCACCTATTGTTAAAACTTCTTTCGTTGAAATACCCCAATAATCTTTCAAAAAATTTAGCGCACAAGCTTTTGTCGCTTCTTTATGGCAAATCTCACAAAAATGCGGTGTTGATTTTACAACATGCAAATCAGGGTATTTAACATCAAGATAATCTTTCCACGTCGTAACTCTGTTTTCATCTTCAAAATTTATAGCAAGCATTTTGTTAATTCGCTCGAACTTAAGTTCATTAAAGGGTTTTATAACAAATTCAGCCATGCGTTCATCTGTATATCGCTTGATTGTTTCACTTTCGATTTCAACATGAAGCTTATCATTCATATATAAATTCAAATGAATTTCATTTTTCTTTGCCCAGTGTATAATTTCTTTTGCATATTTTGGTTCAAGATTTCTTTCATACAAAGTTTCTTCCCGAAATTTTACCATTCCGCCCTGATAAGAAATTATAGGCGTTTCTAAACCCAATTCTTTCGCTATATGAATTGTTGCAGCATGCATTCTTCCTGTAACAAGAACCACTTTAATCCCGTCTTTAGTCAACTTCTTGATACAATCTTTGACTTCCTGATTAAATTCAAAATTGTGTTTTAAAATAGTTCCGTCAATATCAGTTGCTACAAGTTTAATCATAATTTAAACACTCTCGTTAATGCACATATTGTCTTTGCATCATTAATTTCACCAGATTTTATCATTTCAAAGACTTCATTAAGATTATACTCAAAAAATTCTATAATTTCATCGTCTTCCGGATTCTGATTTTTAAATTCCAAATCCGCAGCAAAATAAAGATATAATTTTTCATCACAAATTCCGGGCGTTGTATAAATATAACCCAGAGATTTCCAGGTTTTTGCAATAAATCCTGTTTCTTCTTCCAGTTCTTTTTTTATTCTTTCATCAGGATTATCGTCTTTTTCCAAACGTCCTGCAGGAAGCTCCAACAAAGCTTGTTTTATTGGATAACGGTATTGTTTAACCATTAAAATAGTATTTTCATCTTTTAATGCAACTACAACAACACCGCCCGGATGATTTACAACTTCACGAATAGCTTTTCTTCCCGTTGAAAGTTCAACATCATAGCTGGAAACTTGTATAAACTTTCCGTCAAATTTTTTTTCTTCTGATAATGTTTTTTCTTCAAATTTCTTCATTTTTTTACCACCAAATACGTCATCCTGAACTTGTTTCAGAATATCACAAGCGAGCGGCCTTGCGACCCTGAAATAAATTCAGGGCGACGTGATTGTTTTAAGTTCGTAACTCGTCTACTATTTTTTTTACCTGTTCAAAAATATTTTCAATACTGTCGTTTGAATTAATAACTTTTACTCTTTCAGGTTCTTGTTCAGCAATTTCTAAATAACCTCTGCGTGTTTTTTCAAAAAATTCAATGCCGGCAGATTCCATTCTGTCTTTGCTTTTGCTGATTCTGCCTAATCCTGTTTTAACATCAACGTCAAAAATAAAAGTTAAATCAGGTTTTAAACCGTTTGTAGCAAGTTCATTTAACATTTTAATTTGTTTTAAGTCGACACCTCTGCCATATCCTTGATAAGCAACTGTCGAATCAGTATGTCTGTCGCATAAAATTATTTTGCCTGCTTTAACTGCCGGTTTTACAAGGTTATCAATATGCTGCGCTCTATCTGCTAAAAACAAAAAGGCTTCGCAATTTGACGAAACGTCTCCGTCATAATTTAATAAAATTTCTCGAAGTTTTTCGCCTAAGCCTTTAGCACCCGGCTCTCTTGTTATAATAACTTCAAAACCTTTTGATTTTAAATGTTCAGCTAAAAGATTCAACTGCGTGCTTTTTCCGCAACCATCAATACCTTCAAACGTTATAAATAAACCTGTCATTTAAAACTCCTTTGAATAGGTTATAAGAGCATAAGGTGATAAGTTTATCAGTTATATTAACTGTATCTTATCACCTTATCACCTTATAATCTTATAACCTTATATAATTTCTTTAACTTCAGTTGCTAAATTCTTAGCGTCTAACTTAATACCTGGTCCCATTGTTGTAGCCAAATACAAAGATTTAACGTAAGTTCCTTTTGCAGAAGAAGGTTTTGCTCTTAAAATTGCATCTGCAAGAGTTGCAAAGTTTTTAAGCAAATCAGCTTCTTTAAATTTAATTTTACCTACAGGACAGTGTATCATTCCTTGTTTGTCTGCTCTAAATTCAACTTTACCTGCCTTAGCCTCTTTAACAGCATTTGCTATATCCATGGTAACAGTTCCTGTTTTAGGATTTGGCATCAGACCTTTAGGACCCAAAACACGTCCTAATTTACCCAGCATCCCCATACAGTCAGGTGTTGCTATTAAAGTATCAAACTCAAACCAGCCCTTTTCAATTTTTTCAAGAATTTCTTCAGCGCCTGTCTCATCAGCTCCTGCATCTTTAGCTTCAGCTATTTTAGGACCTTTAGCTATAACACAAACTCTGATATCTTTTCCTAAACCCGCAGGCAAAACCGTGGTTGAACGAATTTGCTGATCAGCATGTTTTACGTCAATACCCAGTCTGAAGTGAGCTTCAACTGTTTCGTTAAATTTTGATGTTTCTTTTGCAATTTCCTGTAATTTTTTAATTGCAGCCGACGCATTAGACGGTTGTTCAAATCCTTCAAGCAATTCTTGGATTTTCTTTTGTTTTTTAGTTAATTTAGCCATGTTATATTCCTTTCTTGGTGGTAACGCTTCAAGCGAAGCTCCCAAATTTTATATTGTTGAAGCAGTATGCTTCAACCTACTTTTGCTTTTTGCTTATTATTCCGCAACAGTAACACCCATAGAACGTGCCGAACCTTTAATCATATTAACAGCACTTTCAAGTGAAGTTGCATTTAAATCTTCCATTTTTGTTTTTGCAATTTCTTCCAGCTGTGTCTGTGTTACTTGCCCTACTTTATCTTTGTTGGGTACAGCAGAACCTTTTGGAAGATTGATTGCTTTTTTGATTAAAACAGCTGCCGGCGGAGATTTTGTTACGAATGAAAAACTTCTGTCTTCATAAACATCTATAACCACAGGAATAATGAAACCTGCTTGCGATTCTGTCTTTGCATTAAATTGTTTGCAAAAATCCATAATATTAACACCATGTTGACCTAATGCAGGACCAACCGGCGGTGACGGATTTGCCTTTCCTGCTTCTATCTGAAGCTTAATTTTCCCGATTACTTTTTTCTTTGGTGCCATTGTTTTATTCTCCTTTCGTGGTAATAACGAGTCACCTCTTCCACTTTTTTGCTACTTCTGGTTTAATTTTTTATCTATAATTTTTGAATTTGTTTATATTCCAATTCAACAGGTGTTTCACGTCCAAAAATTGAGACATTTGCTCTTAATTTAGATTTGTCAGGATAAACTTCTGTAATATCTCCAATAAAATCTGCAAATGGACCGGAAATAATTCTAACTTTATCACCTGCTTTAACATCAAGCTGAATTTTTTGAGTTTGAGTTTGCGCATGGTGAATAATTTTTTTAATTTCACTGTCTTTTGCTGCAACAGGTTTTTTCGCTGAGCCAACAAACTTTGTAACACCGGCAGTATGCCTAACTACATACCAACTGTCATCATCCATTATCATTTCAACTAATACATAGCCCGGGAAAATTTTTTCTTCTTTTTCTTGTTTTTTCCCGCCTTTAACTTGAGTAACTGTCTTTTGAGGAACTTCTACCCTAAAGATTTTTTCACCCATATTCATATATTCAATACGTTTTTCAAGGTTAACTTTAACCTTGTTTTCATGACCGGAATAAGTATGGACTATATACCAGCGTTTTTGTTTTTTCTTAGTCGGTTTTTCCTGCCCACTTTCAACCGCTGCAACTTTTGTTATTTCTACAGTTTCTTCAGCAGTAACGTTTTCTTCTAAATTTTCTTCTAATTTCTTTTTAGCCATTTTTTTATCTTTCTCTTATCTATTTGGGATAAAACTTAATCCCCATTTAAATATAACATCCATTAAGTATACTGCAACAGTGAATACAAAAATGATAACTACAACAAAAAGTGTCTCCGCAAAAACTTGGCGTCTTTCAGGCCAGGTAATTTTGCCCCATTCAGCTCTAACGCCTTTCAAGTATATTTTAACAGAATTTACTAATTCGTTCATCTTTTATCCTTTTAATTAAATCGCGCCCTGAAGGACTCGAACCCTCGACATCCGGTTTTGGAGACCGACGTTCTACCAACTGAACTAAGGACGCCTATGGGTGATAAGGTTATAAGTTAATTTTTAACTAAACTGTTCACCTGTCCACCTTATAAACTATTTTGTTTCCTTATGTGCGGTGTGCTTTTTACAATTTGAACAATACTTTTTAAGTTCCATTCTTTCCTTGTGAATTTTTTTATTTTTAACAGTTGTATAGTTTCTTTCTTTGCAATCTTCGCAAGCCAGAACTACCATTTTGTCTACTCTACCTTTGATTCCCATTTGTTATTAATCCTTTTTTATTAAGTAAATTTCCTGATAAAATTATAGAATGCTCTAGTAGCGTTAACCTATAGGCACTCCAAAAAATCGGCTTTTATCCATAAACATCATAAAATAAAAAAAATAAAATGCAAATACAATGTAAACAAATAGTAAAGTTTGTTGTAAAATTAATAACATGAAGAAATCTATTTTAATAATCACCTTAATAATTGTTTTTTGGAGCCTTAGTGTTATACTGAGGTCAGATTTTAATAAAAAAATAAAAGGAGGCGGTATGAAATTAACAAGTGGTTTTGAACATAATTGTAATATCCCGTCAATGTATACTTGCGATGGTGAAGATTTAGCTCCGGAATTAATTATTTCTGAAGTACCTTCGGACGCAAAAGAACTTGTTTTAATTGTTGATGATCCCGATGCACCTGTAGGAACTTTTGTTCATTGGGTTTTGTACAATATTCCGGCAAACACTGCCAAAATCAACAATAAGAACCTTCCTCCTGAAGTAAAACAAGGAATGACTGATTTCAGAAGAGCAGGCTGGGGCGGACCTTGTCCGCCTTATGGTACACATAGATATTTCTTTAAGCTTTATGCAATTGACAGAATTTTAGATTTACCTGCCGGAGCAAAAAAATCTGAAGTGGAAAGTGCTATAAAAAATCATATAATAGAGAAAGCAGAATTAATAGGACTATACAAGAGAAAATAAAAGAACCGGATTATTCAGCTTGCTAATTAAACTGATAATTTGAAATTACTCATCATCTAACGTTGGACGAAGCAAAATAATAGAATTTAAATTAAGCTGTAAAAAATTATGGTATTCTGTTCTTCTGTTAGGATTAAGTCTGTGGGTAATTTCGCAATCTTTTATTGCAACAAAACGTTTCAAACCATTTAAGATGTCCGACAAAACCCGGTTTTTCCTTCCGGTTTTTGGCATAAAAACATATCCTTTAATTTCATAATCCTGAGTTACAACCAAAACTCTTTCTGACCATACCCCGGTTATAAAATCATCCTTTTTGTTTTCTTCAATTTTTTTTACCATTCTTTAACCCTTTTAACTTGTAGTATAAGATTGGAACAGTGGCAAATAAAGAGCTAATGCCAAAACCAATACTATACTTCCTATAACTAGCAACATGAGAGGCTCTACCATTTTTGTCATTATATCAATGATGGTATCTAATTTTTTATCAATAAATATAGTTGCTTGCAACAACATATCTCCTAAACGTCCGGATTGTTCGCCTGTTGCAATCATAAATAAAATCATTTTGGGCATAACGTGAGTTGATTTTAAAGCCATTGATAAATGCTGACCTTGCTGAACCTTATTTGTTGCTAAAGATATTTTATCCCGAAGTGTAAAATTAGTCAATGTAAGGTTGGATAAATACAGACAATCTACAATGGGAACTCCGGCATCGTAAGCAACCTGCATAACCGCAATAAAATTGGAAAAATTAGAAAACTGTACTAAATCTGTTATTAAAGGAATCTTTAAAACATATTCATCTATTATTCTTTTGCTCGGAGTCCACCTGAATAAAAAAGTTGTACCAAAAATAACAATACCAAAAATAATTGGGATTAAAACCCAATAGATTTTTAGAAATTCCCCGATGGACATTAAAGTTGAAGTAATCCAGGGGAGTTCTTTACCTTGATTTTGAAACATTTCTTTAAACGCCGGGAACACGAATACAAGCATTATAGTAACAATAGCCATTGCCAAAATTATTACAAATGCAGGGTACATTAATGTTCCTGTAACTTTTGATTTGATTGCGGCATCTTTTTTTAATAATTCTAATAACCGCTCAAGAGTTTTTTCCAATTCTCCTGAATCTTCTCCTGCCTTTACAAGACCAATATAAATTTGTCCAAAAATATCCGGATATTTTGCAATTGTGTCAGCAAATGTTGAACCTGCCATGATTTGCCTGCGAAGTTCCTTTGCGACCATCCGGATTTTTAATTTAGCAGCATCATTCTCTATAAAAACCAATGCCTCAATAACAGGAATTCCGGATTGGGCAAGGATTTGAAAAGTTGATGTAAAATCTATTTTTTCTTGAAGATTTAATCTTTGGATTTTCTTAGCTTCAATTTTATTTTCCGTTGCACCTTTAGTTTCTTCATATATTTTTGTAGGCAAAAAGCCAAGCTTTCTTACGTTTTCACGTGCTTCTCTAAGAGTAGCGGCTTCTATTTTGCCTTTTACAACATTCTTATTATCTTTTAATGCTACATAATTATATACTGTCATTAAATTACCCTTTATTCGTTAACCATGCCAAGAACTCTGACAAATTCATCAACTGTAGTTTCACCGTTTAAAATATGGTTTAAACAAGCTTGATTAAGAGTTTTCATACCACAAGCAATTGCTGATTCTTCTATTTCAATATCATGTGCACCGGCAGCAATAAGTTTTCTGATTTCTTTAGTGACAGGCATAACTTCAAAAACACCTAACCTACCGTCATATCCTGAAAAATCGCATTCTTTGCAACCTTTTGTTCTGTAGATTTTTGTTTTCATAAATTTTTCTATTTCATCTTCATCAACCAATATTTTTTGAGCATCTTCTTTTGTCGGATAATACTCTTCTTTGCATTCATTACAAAGTTTTCTGACAAGTCTTTGGGCTATTACTCCGGAAAGCGTTGAAGCTACAAGATATTTTTTTGCTCCCATTTCTATTAATCGGGTTATTGTCGCAGCAGCAGAATTGGTATGAACTGTACTTAAGACCAAATGACCTGTAAGAGCAGCAGAAACAGCAACTTCCAGTGTTTCATAGTCTCTTATTTCACCTATAAGCATAATATCCGGGTCTTGTCTTAAAATTGCTCTCATACAAGATGCAAAAGTAATACCGGCTTTAACATTAACTTGAGATTGGTTAATTCCTTCAAGTTTTATTTCTACAGGGTCTTCAATAGTAGTTATATTAACTCGTTCTGTATTTAAACTTTTTAAAATAGAATACAGAGTAGTTGTTTTTCCCGAGCCGGTTGGTCCTGAGGTTAATATTATACCATTAGGGCAAGAAACCATTTTTGTTATTTTTTCAATATCTTCCTCTGTTGTTCCTATCAGTTGAATATTTTTATCTTCAGCACTTAAGCTTACAGCCGGTGAAAGAATTCTTATTACCAATTTTTCTTTACCGGTAACCGGTAAAGTATTTATCCTAAAATCGTAAGAATTACCTTTATATTTGGTAGAAAAAGTTCCGTCTTGGGAACGTCTGTGTTCCGCAATATTCATTCTCGCAAGAACTTTAAAACGGGTTAGAACGGCTTGTTCAACTTTAACAGGCAAATCCAATACATGCTTTAAAATACCGTCTACCCGGTATCTTACAACATAATTCTTAAGCCTCGGCTCTATATGAATATCACTTGCTTTAGTATCTATCGCATCTGTTATAATTTTATTAACAAATCTTGCTACAGTTCCTGTATTATCTTGTAAATCTCTTTCAACTTGTTCCCATAAAGATTCTTCAATATTTATTTCAAGGGTTTCTTCTTCTATTTTTTGTATAATCTCTTTAGTTTCTTTTTTTGAATTGGTATAAGTAGTTTCTATAAAGTTTTCGAATTCACAGTGAGTAATAATCATTACTCTCGGATTTTGTCCGGTTAAATATACTATGTCTTTTAAAACTTTTGTGTCATTAGGGTTAACCATACCCAAAACAAGATTTCTGCCATCCGAAGAAATAGGCATAACTTTGTTTGTTTTAATAAAATCTTCAGGCAAAATATTTATAACTTTTTCCTGAATTTTTAACTGATCTACATTTACAATCTCATATCCTTGCTGTTGCTGTAAAGTTTCTTTAAGTTGAGTAAGAGTAATAAACCCTAATTTATATAAAGTTGAACCAAGCGGCATCCCAAAGCGTTTACTTTCAGAAAGAGCTTCTACCAATTGTGCTTCTGATATTACTCCTGCTTCAGTTAAAATTTCACCCAGTCTTTTTTTTTGTTCTTTTTTATTTTTTTGTTTGCCTTCTTTTTCTGGTTCATTAGAAGATTCATTTGAACAAAAATTAGTTAAAATAAAATCAAAAAGCTCTTCTAACTCTTCGTCTGAAATTTGAATAAATTTAACATCTAACTTTTTGGTTTTAAAAAGAGAAGTTATATCTTCTTTATCCGCAAGGGGATTAATTGCTATGTATATAATATTTTCTTTAGTACTTACTGGAACAAATTTCATTTGTTCCAGTAAAGAATGATTAAATTTTTGAATTAAGTCCTTATTAAGACTACCTTTTAACTTACTTAAAATATTTTCCATTTATAACGTCACACTTGAATTATTAACTACGTCTTCCGAATCCTTAATGATTTTAGGAGTAATCATTATGACAAGTTCCTGCTTCTCTTTTGTTGAGGATGTATTTCTAAAAAACATTCCAACTCCGGGTAAATCACCTAAAAGAGGGAATTTTAGATACAGACTTATTTTCGTCTTCTCTAATCATACCTCCGATAGCAAGAGTTTCACCATCTTTTATTCTAACATTTTTCAAATCCAGATTTCTTCTCTGCAAAAGTGTTGCAACTAAGTCTATTTCGCTTGTAGCCGGGTTTCTCTCTTTAACTTCTTGCTTAACTGTTGAATAATTAGGTTTAATATTTAAAGTCACATAACCTTCCGGGCTAATGAAAGGAACCATTTCTATTACAATACCTTCATCATCTCCTATAGTATATGTTTTTTCAACAGTAGGTGTTTCAGACATTGTAATTCGTAACAATTTGAGATGTAACTTGTTTTACATAATCTGAGGATAAATCTATTTTAGAAATTTCTCCGTTTGTAATCATAATTTTAGGATTGGCAAGTACGCGTCCTTTTCCATTCTTTATTAAGTAATTCATAGCATAAGTTATCAAGACCGGATATTTTTTGATTTTGCGCCAGTAAGTACTTCATTGTTATACCGGAAATAGAATTTGTCAATCAAGATGTTGGATCGTATTGAGTGTATAATAATTTTCGCCAATAATATTTGGATAAAGAGGATTGGTTGCAAGTTTGAGCCATCAAAAGTTCCTGAGAAAAATTTACTGTATACATTCCAGGTATTATTAAACTCTCTTGAGCCTGATTCATTTAATTCTATAATAGAAAGCTCTAAATATGCCTGCGGCTGCTTTTTATCATTTTTAGCAATAAATTCTCTAATCATTTCCATTTGTTGTACAGAACCGCCAATGACCTGAATAGTTCCTCTTTGCGGGAAGTAAGAAATTGACATGCTTGGAATATCCAGAGAAGTAAGGTTGCCTGCAACAACACTGCTTTTATAACTGCATTGAGTTATTCCGCCGCCTAAAGTAAGCGGGGAAACAGAGGCTTGATTATTACCTGTTCCTTGAGTACTATTTGCAGTTGTTGTACTTGTATTCGCAGAACTAACACCTGCATTACTAGCGTTAGCAGAATTTTCACTGCCATTTGTGCCATTCAATCTACCCTGACTGGCTGTCTGTCCTTTAAATTCTCTAAATAAAAGGCTGCATAGCAATTCAGACATTTCTTTTGGAGTTGTATGGTTTACTATAAAATTTTCTTCCCTCGGTTTTACGTCAAATTGATTAACAATTTTTTTTGCCATCAAATAATCATTTTTTGTTCCAAAAATCAAAATTTCATTTGTACTCGGATTTGTAATAGCTACAAGTGCATTAGAAAGTCCTGGTTTATTTGTTGAAAAAATATTTTTATTCATAAAATCAGCCAAAACAGCAGCATCAACATATTTTACAGGAATAGTCATCATTTCTTGTTTTGAAAGATTTAATAATTGAGAAGCATTAGCTGAAATTACCACCATGGTATTATTATCAATATAATATGTTAAATCTGTAACCTGTAATACCATCCTAAAGGCATCATTTAAAGGTACATCAACTAAGTCAAGCGTAACTTTTCCACTGGCAGAATCATGAAAAATAATATTTAAGCCTGCTTTATCAGCAAACATTCTTAAAACCTGCCTTACATCAGAATCTCTCAAACTTAAACTTATTTTAGGATTTCCTTTTGTAAGAGATATATCGCCTTCCAATTTGAGTGAAGAAGGTTTTGCCGAATCTCTTAAAGCGGGTTTTTGTATTCCTGTTTCTATTTTAGGCATAGAAGCAACACATAAACCGATAGGGGCAATATTAACAATTAAATAAGTTGCTATTGCAATGCCGGATAAAATTTTTTTCATATTTCTACTTTTCATTTATTACTCCCGGTTAATAACCTTTCTTTTTAACATTTATTTCTATATTATTATTTCCACCAAACTTTTTATTTAAGTTTGCAATAGTATTATGGTTCAAATCAGTTTTTGATAAAAGCTGACCAACACCTGCTTTATAAATATTTTTTCCAAGTTGTACAGTGACCTGATTTTGAGATATTGATAAAACTTTATAATGATTTATAACATCACCTTTCTTCACCAGATAATCTGCACCTTCTATATTTAAAATAGCAGAAGGACTGTACTTATCATACAAAATACCTGAAACAGTTGTTGTAATAACTTTAGTTGCATCAGTACTCACAGGAAGTGTTTCCGGAGGTACGGTTAAAAACGGAGCCAGATTGTTTTTATTATAATTTTCTTTTTCAGGTAAAAAAGGATTTGCCCTGGCAAATTCTTCCAAAGTAACCATTATTGTTTTTCCATTGCTTTTGTTTAGTGTATTTTTGGGTATAATTTCAACTTCTTCCGAAGAAGGGGAAAATAACCCTAATTTCATTTTAGTTTTTTGAGGAGATAAATCTTCTTTTAAACTTATGGTTTGAGAATAGATATTATCAGCATCTTGCAATAAATTTTCTTCTTCGGGCTCTTCAGAAAGAACCTCGTTATTACTGTTATTTTCAATATTATTTGCAACATCCGGTAATTGTTCTTTTAAAGTTGATACTTCAGGCGATCCCGGATTGGGACTTTTTACTTTATTAATAGTATAGGATATGCTTATAATAAAAACTATAACAGCAACAACAGCACTGATAGCTTGCTGCTTATTTTTTGCAAAAATTAATTTTTCTTTTTTTTTAGATCCGCTAATCATTAGTAACACCCTGACAATATAGAAATATTTATTATTGTATAATTGACTTCTCTATAAAGTATCCTTTATTCAATGGATTTTATTCAAATTTATACTTCAAATATACGTTTAATCCTTCTTGGAATTTTAACATTTTAAATACTTTTAGTAAAAGATATTACTTTTGTTAACAAAAGTATTTTCTTTAAAACACTAGCGAACATGACAATAACTTTTTAATTTTCTTATGATATAATCAAAAAAAATACAAGGTAGAGAAGTTTAGGAGAAAAAAATGAAAAATAAAATAAGATTAATTGTATTTACATTAATAATTTCCCTTGGATTAAGCTTAAATACAAATGCTGCACTAAAAAATACTAAATATCCGGTTAAAGCACCGTCAAGTATCCAAAAAACAAAAAATGTTGTATACACACCTGCAAGTTCTCTTGATATTGTTGCAAACCCTGCAAAATATCTCAATAAAGGAGTTAAAATAAAAGCTAAGTTTGATAAATTTTCTACTTTAGGCTTAGATTATAAACCGGCATACAGAAGTTCAGAAAAATATATTACTTTTTTGATTAAAAGAGATGATGTTGTAGGTCATGTAATTCCACTTTCTGAAATGAAAAATTTCCTTGACAGAAAAACAGCTGAAAAATATGTTGATCTGGCAACAGGAGATTCAATAGAATATAGCGGAATTGTTTTTTCAAATGCTTTAGGCGATGTCTGGATTGATGTTGTTGAGTTTACAATATTAAATCAACCAAAAAAAGAAGAAAAATCAATTAAAAAGTAGATGAATTTCGAAAAATATGATATAAAATTATAATATACATTAATGTTTCGGAGATTAAGGATGAGTCAAAAAGAAGTTTTTTTAACAATACACGGACATTTTTACCAACCACCGAGAGAAAATCCGTGGCTTGAAGCTGTTGAACTTCAAGATAGTGCATCACCTTTTCATGATTGGAATGAAAGAATAAACAGTGAATGTTATAATCCCAATTCTGTTTCAAAAATAGTAGACAGCAAAAACAAAATTTTAGACGTAGTGAATAATTATTCTTCAATCAGTTTTAATTTCGGTCCAACTTTGCTTTCCTGGATGGAAGAATATGCTCCCTTAGCTTATGAACGTATTATAAAAGCTGATATAAAGAGTGTTCAAGAACACGATGGACACGGAAATGCAATTGCACAGGTTTATAATCACATGATAATGCCTTTAGCAAATGAAAAAGACAAACAAACACAAGTTATTTGGGGTATAAAAGATTTTGAAACCCGTTTTGGCAGAAAACCCGAAGGTATGTGGCTTGCAGAAACAGCTGTTGATGACGATTCTCTTAGAGTTTTAGTCGAAAACGGAATTAAATTTACAATTTTATCTCCTTATCAGGCTTTAAAATTTAAAAGAATAAAAGATAAAAATTGGTCTGATGTAAGCTGGGGAAATATCGATCCTGCGAGAGCTTACAGGTATTATATAAAATCCGCACCGGGAAAATATATTGATTTATTTTTCTATGACGGAGCAATATCAAAATCCGTTGCATTTGATGAAATATTAAAAGACGGGAATAAATTTATAAGAAGACTTAAAGAAGGAATCTCTAATAACCGTAGTTACTTACAGCTTATAAATATCGCGACTGATGGAGAAAGCTACGGTCATCATACAAAATTTGGAGATATGGCTCTTTCTTATGTTTTAAAAGTCCGGGCAAAAGAAGAAGGTTTTAAAATCGTAAACTATGCTCAATTTTTGGAAAAAAATCAGCCGGAAATGGAAGTTGATATTAAGCAGGCATCTTCCTGGAGCTGTTTTCATGGTGTAGCCCGCTGGAAAGAAGATTGCGGATGTTCAACCGGCGGTCATCCGGGGTGGAACCAAAAATGGCGAAAACCACTTAGAGAAGCCCTTGATTATTTAAGAAATGAACTTATAGTAATATTTGAGAAAGAAAGCAAAAATTATTTTAAAAACCCTTGGGATGCACGAAATAAATATATTGACGTAATTTTGGACAGAAGTGAATTGACAATTAAAAATTTTCAAAAAGAAATTTTTGTTAAAGATTTATCCGAAGAAAAAAAAGTTCATGCAATGGAACTTTTGGAAATGCAGCGTCAGGCAATGTTGATGTATACAAGTTGCGGCTGGTTTTTCTCAGAAATTTCCGGTATTGAAACTACCCAAATTATGAAATATGCAGCTCGTGCAATGCAATTGGCTCAAATTTTCAGTAAAAAAGATTTAGAAAAACATTTTCTAGAAATTTTGTCCGAAGCAAAAAGCAATTTCAATGAATTTGGTACAGGAAAAGATATTTTTGAAAAATTTGTTAAACCCTCAGTGGTTACTACAAAACAAATAGGCAGTTTATGGGCTGTTTCCTCTTTGTATAAAAACCTTGAAGATGAAGAAGATGTTTATTGTTATAAAATAAAAAAACATTCCTATAAGAATGTTCAGAAAGGAACATCAAAACTTGTTATAGGTCATATAGAAGTTCAGTCTAAAATTACACTGCAAAAATCAAACGTAATGTTTGCACTTGTGCAATATTCCGGAGGAGATTTCCATTGTGCAATAAAAGAATTCAGTGATGAAAATGAATATATAAATATTCAAAAAGAATTATTTAGAATTTTTATGCTAAATCCTTTAACTGAAATTATAAGAGCTTTGGATGAATATTTTGGCAGAGAATACTTTACCCTAAAGGATATTTTTATTGAAGAAAGAAGAAAAATTCTTCAAACAATGCTCAAAGGCAAAATGCAAAAATTTGCCCAAATGTATCATGAAATGTATACAGAAGGTAAGAGCTCCATTTACCATATGCAAAGCTTAGGTCTTAGTATTCCTGATGAGTTTAAAATTTCAGCAGGATACACCTTAAGCAAACAATTTAATGATTTGGTTATTAATACAAAAGGATTTTTGGATAATAATCTTGTTCAACAAGCTATGGACATAAATTTTGAAGTAAAAAAAATCGGAATAAAAATTGATAAAATTCCCACCAATAAAATTTTTAGTCAAAAAATTTCTCAAAATATTTCCAGACTTGTACAAAGTTTTGAAATTCAACAAGCAGAAGCTGTTTTAGAGCTTTTTGATAATATTGAAAAGCTTGAACTTAATGTTGATATAGCAGAAGCACAAAATATCTTTTTCACTAAAATATTCCATGAATTCGATAATATTATTGAGAATATCAACAAATCAAGCAGTTCTACAGATAAAAAATTTGTCAAAAGTTTATTGGAAATAGGTCAAAAATTAAATATTAATACAGACTTTTACCAGACAATGCTGGATAAAGCATTAGTAAGCTAATAAGAGTATTTATTTTAAAATCTCTTATTTTGCTCCCAATTCCAGGCTGTTTTAATTATTTCTTTAATGTCTGTATATTTTGGATTCCAATTTAAGACGTCCTTCGCCTTTTGATTAGAGGCAAACAATATTGCAGGGTCGCCGGCACGGCGTTCACCATATGAAACCGGAACTTTTTTCCCAACAATTCCCTCGGCTTGATTGATAATCTTTTTAACAGAATTCCCGATACCTGTTCCAAGATTTATACATTGGCTTTCATTTCCGTTAAGTAATTTTTCGGCAGCAAGCATGTGAGCTTGTGCCAAATCATCAACATGTATGTAATCTCTTATGCATGTTCCGTCAGGAGTATCGTAATCTGTCCCAAAAACCGTTATTTCAGGAATTTCACCTTTAATTGCTTTAAGAACAAGAGGTATTAAATGTGTCTCCGGATTGTGGCTTTCACCTAACTCTCCTTCAGAATCTGCGCCTGATGCATTGAAATACCTTAAGGCAGTATATTTAAGCCCGTACGCAGTTTTATAATCGACCATAATTTGTTCTATCATAAATTTTGTTTTACCGTAAGGGCTAATAGGATTTTGAGGATGTTTTTCATCTATAGGTGCATATTTAGGGTTTCCATAAGTTGCACATGTACTTGAGAAAACAATGTTTTTAACATTATTTTCTATCATAGTATCCAAAAGATTCAAAGTATTTACAACATTATTCCAATAATATTTTTTAGGATTTAAAACACTTTCTCCTACATATGTATAAGCTGCAAAATGAATTACCGCATCTATTTTATATTTTTTAAAAACTTTATCAAGAGCAACTTTGTCGGATAAATCAACATGTTCGAAATTTTTAGTCAAAACAGCTTCTTTGTGACCCGAAGATAAATTATCAAGAACAATAACGTTATAATTATTTTTTAATAAATGCTTTACTGTATGAGAGCCTATATAACCTGCTCCACCTGCAACTAAAATTGTTTTCATTTATTCTCCTTAAATTTTTTCACGTCATGCTGAATTTATTTCAGGATCTACCCAACATAGTACTCGAGTAAGATGCTACGTGTAGGACAGGGTCACGAGCTTCGACTTCGCTCAGCTGTTTCCTTTGTCAAACAAGTTCAGCATGACGTATATTAAGCCAACTGAAGCTGTTCTTCAAGTTCTTTTCTTAAATCTTCTACGGAAACTCTTAAAATAGGTGCATTTTCACTTTTTCTCAGATAAACTTCTTTAATCCCTGACTGAACAATAAATCTTTTACAGAGAATACAAATAAAATCATGCCCGTAAATATACATTGTAGCTCCCTGACAACGGTCTTGTCCTGCCTGAATTATAGCATTTTGCTCGGCATGAATAGACCGGCATGTTTCATAACGGGTTCCCGAAGGAATATTATTTTTTACCCTGAAGCACTCTCCGCGTTCAGCACAGGATTCAACCTTTGAAGGTGTTCCGTTGTAACCGGTTGCTTTAATTTTTTTGTCTTCTCCTACAATAACTGCACCAACACTTGCCCTAAGGCAATTTGAACGCGTTGAACAAGTTTTTGCCAAATCTAAGAAATACTCCATCCAAGGTTTTATGCTCATTTTTATACTTCCTGTTTTAATTTTATCCCTAATTTATATTTTAACATAAAAGTTTTAATTGTTTCCATACTAATCTTCAAAATTTTCAATTTGCTGTTTTGCGTAGTCTAATTGCTGTTTCTGTTGTTCTCTAACATTATACGGACAACCGGTCATACCTCGCATAATATTAGAATAGCTATCAACCATACCATTTACAAAAGGATTTTGCTCAGCTTCCGAATAGGGTGAAGGAGTAAAAATCTGTTTTTTATTTGCTTTAGCTGAAATAGATGCCGGAGTAGAATCAAGATTTATTTCTTCAAGTTTTCTTTTAAACCTGGCAGAACTGCCATAACAACTTGCGGAAAAACAGATAAAAATTAATACAGTAAATATTAAAGTGCTTTTTTTCATATCCCTTCCTCTTTTAATATTCTAACATAAATCTTAAACAAAAATACAGCGCAAAAAGTAGGACTTTTACGAAAAATATGTTAAAATAAGGTTAAAAGAAAGGTCTTTAATGTTTAGTGAAAACAGTAACAAAAACATATCCGATATAAAAGCTCATGCAAAAAAGATTTTGAATTCAACAAATTTACATCAATACAAAGGATCCGTATCAAAATTATTGGGTTTAACTGTTGAAGTTAAGTTACCCAGACTAAAAATAGGGGATTTATGTTATATTGAAACCTATGACGGACAAAAAAAACCGGCAGAAGTTGTTGCTTTTAAAGGCGATGCTGCTCAGCTTTTACTTTTATATGACGGAGCCGGAATAGGGCAAGGAAGCCTGGTACAAAGCACTGGGCAACCCATAAAAGTTCCAGTCGGAGATTTTTTGCTGGGCAGACTTGTAAATCCTTTAGGTGAGCCTATTGACGGGCGCCCACTTGATACAATGGGGGCAAGATGGGTTTCTGTTGAGAGTTCTCCGCCTGATGCTTTTGAAAGACCGTTAATTGATACAATGTTTTCAACAGGTGTAAGAGCAATAGATTCTTGCCTAACTCTAGGCTGTGGACAGCGTATGGGACTATTTGCCGGCTCAGGAGTCGGGAAAAGTACCATGCTTGGGATGATTGCAAGAAATTCAGATGCTGATGTAAATGTTATGGCACTAATCGGAGAACGCGGAAGAGAAGTAAAAGAATTTATTGAAAATTCTCTTGGTACCGAAGGTATGAAAAAATCTGTTCTGGTTTGCTCTACAGGAGACCAGCCGCCATTAATCCGTCAAAAATGTCTGCTAACTGCGACAGCTGTATGCGAATATTTTAGAGATCAAGGAAAAAAAGTTTTTTTAATGACAGATACCATAACCCGTTGTGCAATGGCAGGACGTGAAGTCGGGTTATCAATCGGTGAACCGCCTACAATGAAAGGTTATCCGCCATCTATTTTCTCTTGGCTTCAAAAAGCTCTTGAAAGAACAGGAAATAGCCCTAAAGGTTCTATCACAGCCCTTTATACCGTGCTAATGGAAGGTGATGATATTAATGATCCTGTTGTAGACACTGTTCGAGGAATTGTAGACGGACACATTTTTCTGTCAAGAAAAGTAGCCGAGATGAACCATTATCCGGCAATTGATATTTTGGGAAGTATTTCAAGGTTAGCTACAGAAATTACAACCCCCGAACAGCAGGAAGCTGCCGCTAAAATGCGAAAAATTCTTGCGATGTATAGAGAAAATAAAGATTTAATTGATGTTGGAATGTACCAGCAGGGGACAAATCCAAAACTTGATATTGCTATAGAAATGATGCCGAAAATTAACGCTTTTTTACAGCAAAAAACTGCTGAAAGTGTAAATATGGATGAAACTATTCAAACTTTAATTTCTATGATGGCAAATATAGATATTTAAAAAAGAAAAGCTTTTGTCCGGCAGAATTACTATGATATATTAATTTTTTGGATTGCTTCGCATGCAATAACATAAAGTATTTATTAAAGTTAAAACTTCTCTCTTTTTGAAGTACAATTTTAAATAAAAGAAGTTATTTCAAAAAGGTTCCTCATGTTACATCTTTTTTCAAACCCTAACTTTAGTTACTACGAAATTTTAATGTTAGTATGCTTTGGCATAAGCTGGCCTGTAGCTGTAATAAAAACCTACAAATCAAAATCCGTTAAAGGAAAAAGTATTTTATTCTTATTTTTAATACTTTTAGGGTATGTATTCGGAACTGTTCATAAGGTAATATATAATTTTGATTATGTAATTTGGTTATATATTGCAAACGGTTTATTGGTTCTTGCGGATATAACTCTCTGGTTTAAATATAAAAGTAACAGTTGAGGCTTTATGAAAAAATTTCTTTTAATATTAACAGCATTATTGATAATCTGCCCCAAAAGCCATGCCGCAGAAGAAGATAATATGGCATTATTAACTAAAAAGGGCTTTTTTAAATGTTGTCACCGATATTCTTTTTTAAAGCCCTGCGAAAAAATAAAGAAAACTCTTTATCTGCACCTTAAATATGCCAACAGTTACAATTTGGAAGGCTTAAAGTCATTATATTCAGAAAAATATACGAATGCTGACGGATTAAACAAAGAGCTTTATTTTGATTTAATAAAAAAAACATGGGATTCTTATCCTGATATAAAATATAAAATAGACATTAAAAACATTGAGATTAATGATAATATAGCTGTCGTTCAGGTTAACGAGAAGGCGACGGCAACAACAATTTCAAAATCGGGAATTGTAGATGAAAAAGGAACATTAGAAAGTATTTCTGACAGTGTTTATTACTTTGAAAAATTCAATAACGAATGGTTATTAACTTCAGATTATATATTATTTGAGAAAACATTTCTTAGGTACGGCTGTGCAAAAGATTTAGGAGTTAATTTAACTGCACCCTGCCAAATACCGGCAAACACTGAATACACTTCTTCCTTGAAAATTGATGCCCCTAAAGATACCATTGTAATAGCTTCTATCGGAAGGGAAAATATAACTTATCCTCAATCCATTGCGGACGAAGTTTTTAGAAAACTTCCCGAAAGCGGAACTCTGGAGAGGATATTTAAATCCAATAACAAAAATATAAACGAATATGCTGTTGCTTCATTTGGAATAACAAAAGCGGAAATTAAAGACAGCAAAGAAATTAAAATTTATGTAACAGGTCTTGGTTTTATAATGTTAAGAGTTAATGTTATTCCAAAAAATGACTTTATAAAGGTTGCAAAAAATGAAGAAGACGAGTAATTTTATATACTTTTTTATAACTTTTTTATTTTTTACTTTTTCCAATCTTTACTTTTCTAGTTTAATTAGTTACAAACTTTCTCAAGGCTGGCATTTTTCAAATTCGTTAATTAATGTAGTTTATGCAAAAAATACAGGTGCATCTTTCAGTATAATGCAAAATTCAACAAATGTTTTGATAATTTTATCTATAATAGCTCTTTTGGCTATTTTTTACTACGTAATAAAAAATCTGGGAAAAACTAAAATGAAAGAACTTTTCTTTATATCCTTTTTGACTGCAGGTATTGCAGGAAATCTTTTTGAAAGAATTTTACTTGGATATGTAAGAGATTTTTTTGATTTGGCATTTATTAATTTCCCTATTTTTAATATTTCTGATATTTTTATTAATATCGGCGTATTTGGTATAATAATTTTTATTTTACTCTCCAAGAAACCTGCTAAAATATTATGAATAACTTTTGGTTTATAACAGATGAAAATGATGAAAACACAAGGCTTGACAATTATTTGTCAGAGCTTTTTGAAAATTTTTCGCGCTCACATTTTAAGAGAATGATAAAAACAGGCAAAATTTTGGTTAACGGCGAGATTAAAAAACCTTCATTCAAGGTTAAGTTGGGCGACAAGATAGAAGTCGAACAAACAGAAGAAAAACAAAAAAACATTTACCCCCAAAATATTCCTTTAGAAGTTGCTTGGGAAGATGAAAACATGGCTGTTATAAATAAGCCTTCGGGAATGCTGACTCACCCTACCGAATTTGAAGTTGAAAACACTCTTGTGAATGCGCTTTTATATAAATATGATGAAAATTTATCTGATATTAACGGATATTTTAGACGCGGAATTGTACACAGGCTTGACAGAAACACATCCGGACTTTTAATGATTGCCAAAAATAATGAAACACACGAATTTTTAGCGGAACAGTTTAAAAATAACATTTCTAACTCGGGTTTAAATAATCTTTTCTGTCAGGAAGAAAACAAAACTTGCAGATCATTAACAAAAAAATATCTTACAATTGTAAAAGGTATTTTAAAAGAAGATAAAGGAACAATTAATCTCCCTATAGGAAGAAGTCCCCACCAACCCTGCAAAATGTCGGTTGTTGAAGAAGAATACGGGGGAAAACCAAGTATAACAGAATTCAAAGTATTAAAACGCTTTAAAAATTGTACTTATTTAGAAATCGATTTAAAAACAGGCAGAACCCATCAAATAAGAGTTCATCTAAGCTATTTGGGACATCCGATTATAAATGATACTCTTTATAG
Source organism: uncultured bacterium (assembly GCA_963839525.1). Taxonomy (GTDB): domain Bacteria; phylum Cyanobacteriota; class Vampirovibrionia; order Gastranaerophilales; family Gastranaerophilaceae; genus CAWIVJ01. The sequence goes on from CAWIVJ010000005.1 coordinate 463,036, forward strand.
TGCCGGAAGTTTTAAAGTAAAAACTCAGGAACAAGTTTTACAAGCTTATAAACTTTCGTTTACAAAACCTTTTTCCAATGATATAATTGAACTTGAAATTGAACCCGACGAAAAAATAAAAAAGGTTCTGAAATATTTGGAAAACTTAAAATAAAAAGGACTCATTATGGATTTTACATTATTGGCAGCAGCATTTATAGGTTTTGCAATCGGAATGCTTTTTATGTCATTTTTCTATATACGTTCAAATAAAAAACTTAAAGAATACAAACGAAAACTTGAAAAAACCTCAGTTCAATCATCTGAGGACAGTTCAAAAGTTGATGTTTTAGAAGCAAAAATCAAAGTGCTTGAAAAAGCCTTGCAATCAGCCTTGGAAAAAGATAAATAGAAAAATAACTAATAAAATAAATTATAATTTTTTTGTTCGGGTTATAATTAATACTGTTATATTGACTTGTTTTCATTATGGCAAAAAGTTAACACAAATAAAAAGAGAACTATCATGACAGACAATATCAGAGTACGAATAGCACCGTCACCTAGCGGAAATTTACATATAGGAACAGCAAGAACAGCTTTATTTAATTATTTATTTGCAAAAAAACACGGGGGAACTTTTGTTTTAAGAATTGAAGATACTGATTTGGAACGTTCCAGCAATGAATATATTAAAAATATCTTTGATAGCTTAAAAGCACTTGGATTAATCTGGGATGAAGGTCCTGATGTGGGAGGTCCTTATGGTCCTTACAACCAATCAGAAAGATTTGATATTTATCCTAAATATTCACAAAAATTGCTTGAAAGCGGTCATGCTTATGAATGTTTCTGTACACCTGAAGAATTAGAGGCTGAGAAAATGCTTTCTCTAAAAGAAAAGAAAGCACATGTTTACTCGGGCAAATGCAGAAGCCTTAATGAAGCGGAAAAAGAAGAATTAAGAAAACAGGGAAGAAAACCTGCGATAAGATTCGCCGTTGAACCTAAAGAGTTAGTTTTTGATGACCTTGTAAAAGGAGAATTAAAATTTGATACAAATCTAATCGGTGATTTTGTCATTATGAAATCAAACGGAGCTCCTACATATAATTTTGCGGTTGTAGTTGATGACATATTAATGAAAATTAACTATGTTATAAGAGGTGAAGATCATATTTCCAATACGCCGAAACAGATTTTGCTTTACGAAGCACTTGGGGAAGAAGTTCCCAAATTCGGACACTTAGGAATGATTTTAGCACCTGATAGAAGTAAGCTCTCAAAACGCCACGGGGCAACAGGTGTAAGTGAGTTCGTTGAAAGAGGATATTTAATAGAAGCTCTGGTAAATTTTGTTGCGCTTTTAGGCTGGTCTCCCTCCGACGGAGTTGAGATTAAAACTGTTGATGAAATTGCCCAGGATTTCAGGATCCGTGAAATTTCATCTTCTAATTCAATCTTTGAGTACGATAAATTAAACTGGATGAATTCTCAATATATTAAAAAACTTTCAACAGAAGAATTAAAAGAAAAATTATTACCGTTTTTGACAAAATATGATTTATCGCAATTAAGTGAAGAAAAATTGTTAAGAATGATTGAAGTTACACGTGAGCCTTTGGTTATTCTTTCGGATATTACCGACGCTGTGTCTTATTTCTTTGGCGCAGGTAAATGTGATATAGAACATGACGTTCAAAAAGATGTTTTAAGTACGGAAGCCTCCCAAATGGTTCTGAAAGAGGTTGGAAAATTAGCTGAAAATTGGAATTTTAATGACGAAGAAGCTCTTCATCATACTTTGGAAGAGCTCAGAAATTCGTTTAAAGCAAAAGGAATCAAACCAAAAGAAACAATGTGGGCTATAAGAGCGGCTGTTACCGGCAGAGTAAAAGGTGCCGATATTTGCTCTGTGCTTTCCATCTTGGGCAAAGAAAAAGTCTTAAAAAGAATTAAAAACGCTGTTAAGTGATTTAGGTCTTATATAAACCGATGCAACTCACTATTTAAATAGTTATGTTAACTTCTAAAAATCATTGTACCTTCGTGAGGCCATTTTGCACGAAATCAGAGATTTCAGCAAAAGAAGGCAAAAATTGCACCCTACCTGCTACTTTCGGTGGGTTAGTAAACCCACCCTACAGTCTAAATGTCAAGTATTAAGATTTGTAAAGGCAAATTTTTAAGCGTCAAAATCCTTGTTATTAAACAATTTTGCAAAAATTCACAAACTTTTTCCATATATTCAACTAGCAAAAAATTTCTTTTAACGGCTTTATTATGAAAGTTAAGTATTGAAGTCGGAGGTTTAATGTTTATTTCAAAAAATTATAATCTGTCTAAAAAACAGGTTAATTTTGGGTATCGTTGTTATTTAGACATTGGTTCAAGCGACCCCACGAAAGGAACTATTAAATTAGTTATTAGAGAAGGCAATGAAATTTTACATAGACTTTCCGGTAAATTATGTCCGGATGGAATAGAAAGTTCAAAACATTTTGTTGAACAAATTATTTCGGTAATTAAAGCATGCAAAGAAAAATGTATTGATAAAATTAACTTGCTTCCAAAACTAAAACAAGCTTGTGAAGAAATAATAATTTTCACAACAGGCAGACCATATCCTACTGAGAAAGGTACTTATTTCCTTAAAAGATTCAGTACCCTGTCCACGCATACAAACGAAGAGTTGAAAAATATTGATTATTCACCAATCCAAGAGAAATTTAAAGATACAAAGATTACAATTTTAAACGATATGATTGGTGCTGCGGGTGCTGTTTTAAAAAGAATAAAATATAAAAAGATACCTAATAGCGGTTTAGTTATTACAACCGGCGGAGGATTCGGAACTTCTTATTTCAAAAAAGTAACTAAAAATGGTATTCCTTATATAAAAATCTCTGAATCAAGGGATGGAAACCGAGAAATTAATGGACACCGTATGGAAAAATATGCAGCTTCTGTGCGAGCCTTAATAAGAAATTTTTGTAAAGAATTCGGTTTTGCTCAAAGTACTATTGCAAAATACGAACATGCAGGAGATGCCAGACTCATTACTTCAGAAGATCCTGATTTTCTTAATGAAATTATAAAAAATCCTCAATACAGTATAAATTTTGTAAACGAAGCTTCAAAAGAAACTATAGATAAATATGCTGAAGCTTTGGCGCATTGTATTAAACTAAAAACCGTAGACGACGGTGAAAAACTAGATAAAGTTTTCCTATCAGGAAAAATAATAGCCGCAATTGACAGATTTATTAATGGAAACCCTCAATTGTGGAAGCGCAACAATTTCTCATTAGAAGAATTAATCAATAAATATTTAAAAGCAGAAACTAAAAAGACACGATCCAATATTAAAATAAATATAATATCCGATATAAAAGATAACACTGAAGGCGGATTGTTTATGCAAAATAAGGATATTAAAATTATAAAAGAACAAGAAAGAGGATTGCCTATTGTTTCTGTTCTGGTTCCTCAATAATCATTACGTTAAAAAGACTGTAGGGTGCAATTATTTGCACCAATGACATTACATTTTCATTTTTTGCCTGTTTGGAAATTCCTGCCGGTGCGTATATGCGTAAAATAATCTTAAATCGCCATGATTAATGTATTACGCACCCTACCCTAACTAACTTTTAACGTATTTCTGCACCCTACTTATTCAGAATATGGTGTTACAAATCTTATACTTGACATTTAGCAAGCTTTAGTTTTCACTATTAAAATATTAATAAAAATGGGATTTGCGAATATGAAATTCAACACAATGACATTACATGGCGGACAAAAGCCTGATTCTGAAACTCATTCAAGGGCATTGCCTATTTATCAGACTACTTCTTATGTTTTTGAGAGCAGCGAACATGCTGCCGATATTTTTGCCCTTAAAGAAGAAGGAAATATTTACACAAGGCTGGGGAATCCAACTACCGAAGTTTTAGAAAAGCGAGTAGCGATGCTTGAAGGAGGAGTAGGCGCTCTAGCTGTTGCATCAGGCTCCGCAGCGATTACTTACGCCGTATTAAATATCGCAAAAGCCGGCGATGAGATTATTTCCTCAAGTGCATTATACGGCGGCACACATAATCTTTTTGAACATATCCTTGAAAAATTTGGAATAAAAACTATTTTTGTCAGCTCAAACAAACCTATTGATTATGAAAAAATGATTACGGATAAAACAAAACTCATTTTCGCAGAAACAGTCGGAAACCCCAAACTGGAAGTTTTAGATATAGAAAATTTAGCAAAAGTTGCCCATATACACAACATTCCTTTAATAGTTGACAATACAATTCCAACTCCTTACCTGCTTCGCCCGTTTGAATTCGGAGCAGATATAGTTGTTCATTCCGCTACAAAATTCTTAGGCGGGCATGGAACATCTTTAGGCGGTGTAATTGTCGATTCCGGCAATTTTGATTGGGAAAGATCAGGAAAATTTCCTGATTTTTCAGAACCTGATTTAAGTTATAACGGTATTAAATACACAGAAACTTTCAAAAATGCAGCATATATCGCAAAAGCCAGATGCCAGCTTTTAAGAGATATGGGCGCTTGCATAAGTCCTTTTAATTCATTTTTAATTCTTCAGGGGATAGAAACTTTGCCTTTAAGGATGAAAGAACACTCTAAAAATGCTCTTGAAGTTGCAAAATTTTTGCACAGCAACAAAAATGTAAGCTGGGTAAATTATCCGGGACTTGAGTCTGATAGAAATTACGAACTAGCTCAGAAATATATGCCAAAAGGTCAAAGTGCTATTATCGGATTTGGGATTAAAGGCGAAGGCAAAAGCAATAAAGAAGCAGGAGCTGAGTTTATTAACAATGTAAAATTATTCTCACACCTTGCAAATATCGGTGACGCAAAATCACTTGTTATTCACCCTGCAAGCACAACTCATGCTCAATTAAGCCGACAAGCAAGATTAGAATCCGGGATTACAGACGATTTTATAAGATTAAGTATAGGGCTTGAAGATATTGAAGACATAATAGAAGATATTGAACAGGCATTGAAAAAATCCTGCTGAGCTAATTTGATTTTACACAGGAGAAATTTTGCCCAGAACAACTCTTTTTCTTGCACCGGTACATGAAGGAATATTGCTTGGAATACCATAAAAAGTACAATATCCCAGCAAAGCAAAAGCCATCACTTCTTTAAAATTATTAGAAATTCCATAATCTTCATGGGTTTTTAACTCAATATGCTTAGGCAAATAAGTACGTAAAAACCTCATTAATGTCGGATTGTAAGCACCTCCGCCGCCTATTACAACTTTTTTTAAACTTACATCCGGAAAAACATACCGGCTATAAGAATCTGTTATAGATTTTGCACTTAAAGCAGTTAGAGTCGCAATAATATCTTTAGAATCTTCAGGAGCGGATTTTAGTGCCTTTTCAATATAATTACGGGAAAAATATTCTCTTCCTGTTGTTTTTGGGGGAGATTTAAAATAATATTCATCTTGTAAAAGACAATTAAGCCAGCTTTCTGATATTGTACCTTCTGCAGCAATTTTTCCGTCTTTATCATAAGGCATATCAAAAAACTTATTGCAGCAATAATCTATCATTACATTCCCCGGTCCTGTATCAAAACCGAATGTTTCATGCCCTTCTGAGACAACTGTTACATTAGAAATTCCACCGATGTTTTGGATAGCAACATTGCCTCCCATAACATTTACTCCCCATTTTTCATCCGCAAAACAAACTAAAGGAGCACCATGCCCGCCCTGTGCAATATCCGCCTCTCTAAAATTAGAAATTGTCATACACCCTGTTTCTTGTGAAATGACACATGATTCACCTATTTGCAAAGTGCTTTTTAAGCTGATTCCATCCAAAGTATCGTCAAATGGGTAGTGAAAAACCGTTTGTCCATGCGAAGAAACAAAATCGGGTTTGCCACATTTTTTTATTAGTTGATTAGCCGCCTCCGCAAAACATTTGCCTACAACAAAATTCATTTGACAAATCTCTTTTAAGGTTGCTTCTTGCTCAAAAAATTTAAAAAGTTTTTCGCGGACATGCTGCGGGTACTTAAAATTCATGCCCTCAATTAATTTACAACTTAAATCAGGCATTACTTCACACAAACCTGCATCGATTGAATCACAGGAAGTACCGGACATTAAAGCTATAACCTTTTTTGTTTCTAATTCTTCCATTAAATAATTATAAAACAAATATTTTTCTTACAAAATTATCTTCTAAAAATAAAACTTATTTAAATTTTACGATAAAAACGCCAACTTTTCGCTGACGTTTTTACAATCCCAAACCCCCAATTAAATAAAGTACCAGCCCTCAGGCTACTTTTTATTAAAACCTCTTCCTCAATTCTATATAGCTTTGTATTTCTTAAATCTTGTTTTTTACTTAACGTCTTCTAATTTAAAAAAAATAATTTATAACTTCAATCCTCACCTAAGATTAATTTCTTATACAAAGCCTAGTGCCATCACCCCTTTTCTTATTCTTATATTTTTATACTTGTACTTCCTAATCTTTTTTAATTTTATCTTTCTGGAAATCTATTAACAAGTAACAAAAAAATAAATAATTTTTACAATTGACCATGCCCTTCGTTATCATTAAAAAAATTAAAGTTCTAAAATCTTAATGAAGAAAATTTAATGAATTTAAGTAAAAATGAATAAATATTTTGATTGACAATTAAAATATTTATTCATCAAAAGCATAATGCCATGCTTTATAAATATTACAAAAAGGAAAGCCGCTTAAAAAATTTAAGCGGCTTTCCTTTCTTCATCATTAAACACTTATACAATTATTTAAATACTCTATCGTATTTATTTTTTCTTCATATAAATATTTAATAAAATTTAAGTAAGAATAGTCATATGAACTTATAAGCAAGTTTATTTCAAAACCGTCTGCACAGAAAGGTTCGTAGTCGTAAACAACATAGCTGTTATATTTACTTTTCCATTCTTTCCTTTCTATTCTGCTATTATTTTCTTCAATTACATCTTCAAGCCATGAAATAATCTCCTTATTAACGTTTTTTAATTCCATATGACCGTACTTACTACAGTCAGCTTGACAATTTTCCATTAACATAACTATCACTCCCAATGTATTGAGTACGATTGAAATAAATACGTTTGTTTTTTACTGTGAAATTTGTTTTACAAACCCCACAGCTTGTTTTTGAATTTATTTCTCCTTCAGTGATAAGTTTAAATGTTTTTTTATGGTAAAAAATCCCCTTTTAGACTATAACCACATCAGATAATCGGGTAGTATTGCATGGGCAAAAAGTTGAAAAACTGAAGGTTCGCATAACATAAAATATTTTAATTATTTAATACCATATAAAGATTATGTAAGGAAAATCTTATTTGCTTATTTTTTACTCTATAATAACAATAAGTAAAAGAAGAAAAATTGGAGATATCATGCAAGCAGTTCTTAATAAAATAGATAATGCAACAAATTCAATACAATATTTTTTATCAAAATTGGAAAATGCTGATAATATAGCTAAAAATGAAATCGAAAATATGTTAGTTGATATTGGAAAAACAGCTGTAGGGGAACTTGTAAATCAGCTTCAAGTAGTTCAGGGAGTAAAAAGAGGTGTTGTTGCAATGACTCTTATTAGAATAGGTGATGATTCGGTTGAATGCCTTAAAGAAGCAGCAAGAAAAAATAAAGATTTTGAATGGGTTGCTAAATATCTTATTACAGAAATCAAGGGGCAAGCGGCTTAATAAGTTTTTATTAATATATCGTTCCAATATCTCGCCTGTATTTCATTCCTTCAAATTTGATTGTTGAAATTTCGTCATATACGTCATTAATTGCTTTTGATAAAATGTTAGCAGTTCGTGTAACAGCTAAAGTTCTACCTCCATTTACTTCATATTCCAGATATTTATTTCTTCTCGTATTAAAATGTGCAACTTGAGTATTTTCATCCAAATCATCAAGCCCGTATATAATAGCATCTTTCTTCTTGCCAGAAATCACACACGAAACTGCTGACATATCAGAAATATCAATTTGATCATAATCATCTGCAAAAGAACCGATTACGCATGCTTGAAGCAAATTATAAATATTTTCTTTTAAAAGAGGTAGAACTACCTGACAATCAGGAGCATTTAAAAACGAATTAAATTCTAATGCAAAAAGATTTTCCATGTCATTAATTACTAAATCTACACCTAAAATTCCAACGTAAGGTATTTGCTGTTTTGCAAGAGTATTCAAAGCCGGAGAAATTATTTGATGCATAATTTTTTTCTCAACAATCTTAGAAATTTTATAATTCGGAGCAAATGCACCCATTCCTGAAGTTATTAATCCTCCATTACCCTCGGATTCATATTTATATGTTGCGACACACCCCAATGGCAGAGCATGATATCCGTCAGTAATTACATAAAAAGAAAATTCATGACCCAAAATATAGTCCTCAATAATAACTTTCTTTTCTCCTTTATCAAAGAGTTCTTCAATGAATAATTTTGCAATTGAAAAAGAATTGCAAAGCAAAACACCTTTTTTTTGGTGTTCATCAGTTTTAACAACCACGGGTAAATTTGATTTTCTAACATACTCAACAGCCAAAGATGCTTTATCAAAAATACCAAATTTAGGACAAGGAATTCTGTTTTTATACATAAATTTTTTGCCATTGGATTTGTACAAACACATATCTGCACTTTCCTTAACCGGAGCGAATATCATCTGATTATTATGCTGAAAAATTGCAGCTATATCTTTTTTTATAGCCTGCTCGCTTGAAGCTATTGTAATATCAATTGCGTTTTCTAATACAAATTCAAGAAGTTCTTTAACATTATTTTCTCTAATATCAATAACGGTACAAGATTCTTTCATTGCATCGTTGCCGGGCGCAACGAATACTTCCGAAACTTCTTGCTGTTGGGATAGTTTTCTAGCGAATGTGTATTCGCTGGCTGAAGAACCTATTATTAAAACTTTTTTACCGATTTTATTTTCCATAGAATGATTATACTATAAATAACATAGAGGGCACGGAAAATTCTAAAAATCGTATATTTTAGAATTTTTCCCATACTCATACGCAAAATATATGATTTTAATAAATAAAATTTAATTTCATCCGATTAAATAATATAATTGACTTATTAAAAATATTCATTAAAAAAATAATACAATGGAAAGTACAGTGAAAGGATTATTATGGTCACCAATATTGTAAACCTATTATCAAAAGCATTTGTAGCAAATAATGTACAGACAAAAACAGCTGTTACCTCTGTTTCATCCAATCCTTTTGCAAATCCTTTTGTTACAACCAACAGCAGAAATAATTATTTTTCATATGCAAAAAATAATCCCGTTCAAGGGGGCTACTTTGCAGGATATCACAACGGCAAAGCCAATATTGTAGGACAAAGGCTCTTTGTAGAAGCATAAAATTTAACTTATCTTTGTTTTAAATAGTTACTTTGTCTAACTTTAAACTGCCGATTTTACTAATTATTTATACTTGAAAATATGTAATCATTAAAAATGTACCAAATAATTAGTGAGGGAAAGTTTATGATAGTAACAATTTCAAGTAATTGTACCGGTTGCGGTGCTTGTTCTGCAATTAATCCTGAAGTATTTGAAATTCATAATAATTTTGCAACAGTAAACCTGGAATATGTGGAAGGGAATGAAGACGATTGCATCGATGCAGCTCTTGCATGCCCTGTTAATGCAATTAAAATTGAAGAATACTGATAAAAACAACTAAAACGAGTTAATTTTTTAACTCGTTTTTTGTAATTATTTTATAAGTTCAAAACAATCTGAACTATATTTCTTATTTAAAGCTTTAACATACAAAGAATATTTTTCTCCTGTCAAGCCTAATTTTAATCTTTTTGAAATCTTTTCAACATATTCTTGATTATTTTTAAAATTCTTATTCTTAACAATTACAAATGTTGTTTTGCATTTATTACCTAAAAGTTCGTCTAATGCTTCAAAATCAGGATTTGTTATAAAAGTAATTTTATTTTTAGGATTTATCAAAACACTCGGTTTCACAGAAAAATCAAAAGTTACAAGCTGCGAAGCCTTAACATTATTTGCACTAATATTTGAATAAGCAACAAGTTCATTTTCCCCTGTCGAATAAACAAAATTAAAAATTTTAAACGAAGCAAGTGTTATTACAAAAAACATTGTAAAAACATACCCTGAAAATATTGATAATGCTCTTTTAGTATATAATCTTAAAACTAAAAAAACTGCTAATAAATAAGTTGAAATAATTGTTATATCTTTAAAATCAACTAATTTATACTGTAAATCAAAAGGTAAAATATAATACCCGATAAAAGCAACTGTTGCTGCTAAAATAAATATTGCAGAAAAAAGCAATGTCGAATTATATATCAGTTTTTCATTTTCTCCTCTTTCATCACTTACAAACCAATAATAACCTGTTAACAGTGCCGCGAAAGGAAAAGCGGGGAGAATATATGTAGGCAGTTTTGTGCTGGAACTGCTGAATACTGCAAAAATAACAGCAAAACAAATTAAAGAAAACAAAACTAATTTTTGTTCATTTGTATTTGCTTCAACCAAAGCTAAAATTTTTTCCTTTATATTCCCCTCTGTTGTTTTATATTTTGAAACTAATTTTTTTATTCCTTTATACAAAAAGTCAATAAAAACAAACGCCCAGGGCATAAATCCCAGTAAAAACACAGGAACGAAATAAAGCAAAGGTCTTTCTCTGCCTATATTTACAGAGTTTATAAATCTGGCAAAATGATGTAATAAAAAATATTCTTTTATAAATTTATAACCGTATTTTTGATACATTACAAAATGCCATGGTGTAATTAATACTAAAAATATTAACACTCCGGGAACAATATTAACCGGCTTAAACATATCTTTTAATGTTCTGGTCCATAAGTTATAAATAAAAAGGACAATAACCGGAATCGCCAGAGACAGAATACCCTTTGCCAAAAACCCCAAACCTATAAATAAATAAAACAAAAACCACCAGTACTTTTTATTTTTTTCTTTACAAAAATGTGTTAATAAGCCGCAATAAATAGAACTTGTCATAAAGACAGTCAAAACCATATCCAGAATAGCTATATGAGATAAAATTAAGAAAAAAGCACTTGATAACAAAATTAAAGCACTGATTACTCCAAACTTTTTTGATATGATTTTTTTCCCGACATAATAAGTAAAGAAAATTAAAAATGAAGTAATCAAGGCTATCGGAAATCTTACTGCAAAAGGGCTAAAAACTCCAAATAATTTGATAGAAGCACCTGTCAACCAAAAATACAGCGGAGGCTTTTCCAAAAAAGGAACACCATTAAGCATTAAACTGTTCCAGTCGGTAGAATTAATCAAATCTCTTGACATAATAGCATATCTTGTTTCATCAACATCCAAAAGAGGGTAAGCCCATAATCCTAAAAATAAAAATATTAAACAAGAAACTGCCAATACACTCAAACAAAATATTTCGCTATGAGTATTTATAAAATTTAAACCTTTTTCTTTAAAGTTAACAAAATTATCTTCTAACTTGAACGAAGAAGCTTTTTGTAAAAACTTTTTCATAAATACTCCTTTACAAACTAATTTGAAACTTTCTTTCATGTTAAAATTTTAATAAGAGTATTCTAACACGAAAAGGATTTGCATGAAATTTATAAATAAAATAATCTTCATATTTTTGGCAACAATTGTATTAACAGGGCAAAAAATTTATTCCCAAGAGATAAAATTTGTACAAATTACAGATACTCACTTTGCTTCAACAAAAGAAGATTATACTCAAAGAGAAGTAGAAAATTCAAAAAGTGTCCTTGAAAAAACAATTCAAGATATAAATTCTATTTCTAACGTGGATTTTATAATTTTTACCGGAGATAATATAGACCAAGCTAAAGAGGTTGATTTAAAGAAATTTTTAACCATAGCTAATAAACTTAAGCGCCCGTACTATGTTGTAATAGGTAATCACGAAGTTTTTAAGTCTCAAAATTTAAATAAAAAAGAATACATGAAAGTTGTCCGTAAGTACTCAAAAAGCTGCAAACCTAAAAATGCGAATTATGTTTTTAAGAAAAAGGGTATTGTTTTTCTAGTTGTAGACGGTGCAAAAGAAATTATCCCCGGACCGGCAGGGTATTATAAAAAGGATACTTTAAAATGGCTTGATAAAAAATTAACAAAATATCATAATAGTAAAGTAGTTATTTTCCAGCATTTTCCGATAGAAGAGCCTTATTATAACCGTACTCACAGAACTTATAACAAAGAAGATTATCAAAAAATTCTTGCCAAGCATTTCAATGTAATAGCTATTTTTTCAGGTCACTATCACGCAAATGCAGAAAAGATGGTAAACGGAGTTTACCATGTAAATACACCGGCTCTTGTTGAAAACCCTCACAATTATAAAGTTATTGAAATTAATACAAAAGACAAAAAAGATTATCAAATTTATACACAGTTGCGGAGAGCGGATTAATAAATATTTATAAAGGCGGATTTTGCTTTGCAAAATCCGCCTTTATGTCACTTGAAATTAATACAAAACGCTGTTATAATAATAGTTACAATGTGGGTGCAGTAAACTACACCAAAATATGTACTTTGAAGTTAAGAATATGGGGACGCTCTGGATTTGACAGAATGTTCGGTGAAAGTAAATTGCGAGTTCCGGCGCTGTTCCGGGTTATCAACGAGCAAAAAGATAAATGCTGAAACTAGCAATATCGTAGATGCAACAAATGCTTTCGCTAGAAATAGCGAATTAGCTGCTGCTTAATTTAAGCAGGCATCCTCTCTATTAATCCAGCTTGCCGATTAATAGGGACAACTATGCAAGATGCAGTATGCTGATGGGAATTAAGCATATCAAGATTTTTCCCGAGGTGCGTATCACTTAAAACTGCTTTAACAATTCTAACAGGTTTGGTTTTCCCTGGGGGTTGTTGAGATAAATAAAATCTACACTCGTAGAGGTTTGCTTTAATCCATTTTGGACGTGGGTTCGACTCCCACCGTCTCCACCATTTTTTCAATTTGACCTTTAGGTCATAATTTAAAAAATTTAAGAATTATGGGACGTCGAAGCCACACGAAACGAAGTTTCGTCAGTGGGTGAGACTGCTCCAGAGAAACAAGCACAAGCAACAGCGGTGCGTAGTTTTTCGGATGCAGCCAATTAGATTAACTTAGATGAGTTTACGAATCTTAGTTAATCAATGTGCGTGCCACCGTCTCCATTTTTTTTATAATTTTAAAGTTTTACTCCTGCATGTTACTATTTATAGATATTTGAGGGAGTTCTATTTTAAAATTTATTTCTTATGACTAAAATACAAAACATTAAAAAAGCCTTTAAAATAAAGGCTTTTTAGAGTTCGATTCCCGTAGTCTTTTTTTATTTGTTTTGTTCTCCATTCAATAAGCTTGCAAATATATTTTGCTCGCATTAGTTTAGTTTCTTCAGGAGATACTTTTTGATCGCTAAATCTGAATGACGAAACTATTTCTTTTTTTATTTTAGGTGTTTTATTTTCCATAAGTTACTCTTTGTCAACTTTATTAGTTGCTTCACCTAGCCAAATGCCAAATTTTGCCCCAAGATAACCTAAAAGTAGAGGTTGGGTATATTTCGAATTTAATTCATCTCTTTCATCTCTTAATTTAAATATTTTAGATTTAATATCTATTTCATCTAGGACATTTATTTCAATATCTAAGAATGTTTGAGCTTTGGAATGTAAACAACTATAACTATCGCCGGCTTCTTTATGTATGCGTATTTTATCTCCAGCATTAAGAAAAATTGAAATAATAGACAAAATAAATGAAATAACAGCTAAAATGCGAATCAAATAAAAATTATCATCTGAAAAAGTATAAGCAATGATAATGCTAGATGAAATTATAATCCCAACAGTCAGAGAAAAATATATTGAAGCCCAAATTCTGAGGAATTATAGTGTGATTTAAACGCATATAAAGAATTTTCTTTAATACGTTTTGCGGCTATAATTATGTTTTGTCTTAATTTTTCATCCATTATTGTATCCTCCTAAATTATCCGTAACTTGGGAAATTATATCCAAATATTTTTTGCCATTCACTATAGCAAAGTTTGCATAAACATTTTTTGCTTTTTCTGCATTTAATGTGTATTATAAGAGTATTTTCATCAATTTGACAACATAATTTACTGTTTTTATATTATTTAAACCTGCAACTTGGTTGTTTCCTAAACCTGCAGGGTCAACCATCTTAAACTTGATTTTTCCTGTGCCTTATTGAAAAAATTATCTCATTCCACTTGGATAATCCGTTATTGTAATTTTATTCAAAATGATCCAAAGTTAATAATTCAAGATAAAAGGAATTAGAAAGGGTAATTATTTTAACTTTTACCAATACTTAATCATTTTTACCAAGGAATTAGCTTAATTTATTCCACTTATTAGCTTTGTATTTTTTCAGCATGTATTTTAGGGTTATTAAATTTTCTATCATATGAATTAGGAATTAAATCATCCTCCTTATTCTATTGAAGGCTGGCACCACATCCACAATAAAATCGACTGAAAGATAATACATCATATATAGCTTGTGCCCTTTATACTAATTTTTGAATTAGAATATGTTTTTAAAAGAATAGTCCTTATTTTATCTAAAATAAGTTCAGGATGTTGTGAATTATAATATTTTGGCTCAAGAACAATAAAAATGTCAATGTCGGCATATTTCAACGGAGCTATCATTGTAGACCCATGCGTAGGAGCCAGTTAAAAAGGTGTCGAAGACAATCAATCTTTAGCAATTAAATCTCTAATGTTTTTTTGTCTATTAGATCCAGCACTTTGTTGTAAATTTGTAATTTCTAAATTTGATTTTAAAATTTCAAAGCCAGCATTTACTGTTGTAACCATCTTTTCCCTAACCTTTTTTTTAATACTATCACAAAAATATTATTTATATATTACCTAGTAAAAAGTTTAGTTTTTGTGAGATGTCAGGCAGGCATTTTAAAAATTCTGATACATAAAAGTTCGATTGTTAGGACATTGTCTCCATTTATTAAATTTTGCCCTTTAGGGCATATTTTAATAAATACTAAGTTTGTATTGCGAAACCTGAAACTGTATCTTTTGCTTTGACAATCTCCAATGCTCGATAAGATGAATTAAAATCTGTCATCATCCAGATAATACTTTTAACTTGAATTCAAGTTAACTTTACTATCAACTTAGGACTATAAATCATTTACTAAATATTTTTCTAAATCTACTGTATGTCATAAATTTTTCATTGTAAGTTTCTCCATTCTTAAGTATATTTTTTGCCTTTTCAATATCTTTTGAAGTGTTGACTTGAACCACCATTTATAAGGAGAACAATGAACATTATCAAGTTTCGGTGTAATAAATCCGAATGCGGAACCAAATTTCAATCTAGCTTGATACTTCACTTACAATCTTTTTATGATCTCCAAAATAATTTATTAATAATCTGGTGCATCTGCTTTTTTCGGGAACTGGGGATAATTATTGGTCCAAGAATCCAAGCATTAAAGCCAAAACGAATATGTGTTAGCTGAATTAAAATGGGATGATGTCAATAATTTATTTGAGGACAGACTTGAAATTATGAGTTATAATAACTTTAAAAATATTGGAAATGTTATTAGTATTAGGTTAAGAAGACAAATTCACTAAATTCCTGTCTTGTAAGAGGTTAAGATTGTATATATTGAAAAAAGCTTTACTATGGTTGGAAGTAAAATGCTAAAATGGAGACTATTGCTGTCTGGACTACATCCACCACCATTTTTTCAATTTGACCTTTAGGTCATAATTTAAAAAATTTAAGAATTGTGGGACGTCGAAGCCACACGAAACTTCGTTTCGTCAGTGGGTGAGACTGCTATGCTTACCCTTGACGAGCGTTGCGAGTCTTAGGGAAGTTTATGCAAAATGCAAATTCATAGCACAAGCGTAATGAATTTAGCTTTGTTGCCACCGTCTCCACCATATTCTATTTTTTAAAATTCATAGGTAATTTTGACTTTTATAGGAAGATATGGTATTTTAAAAAAAGGGGTACATGTTTATAAAAAATAAATCGATTAATTTAGTTTTAATAAGTGTCTTTTTATCAAGTTTTCTAATGCTTTCTTCTTTCGCAACCCAAAGACCAGATAAAAATGTTGCACTTTCAAGTGAAAGATTTAAGCTTGCACAAGATGCTTATAAAGTCTATAAATTTGAAAAAAAGCCCAATTCCCTGACAATAGCTCTTGCATATACAAAATCCTCAATTGAATTAGATAATGAAGATTATCAAAAATACATTCTGCTTGGAAATATTTACCTTGAATCCTCAAAAATCCCGGATTACAATGTTTTGGCTCACGAAGCTTTTGAAAAAGCGACACAGCTAAAGCCGGACGATGCCAAATTAAATGAATATATAGCATTGACTTTGTTTCAAAAAGGTCAATATTACTGGGCGACGGATTATTTTGAAAATTTTGTCAAACTAAATAATTTAAATGCTGATGCAAAAACAATTTCTCTGCTCAATACTTCTTATGTCTTCTCGGGCAGGATAAAAGACGGGTGTAAGTTTTACGAATATTTAATCAAAAAAGGCAAAAATTCACCCGACTACCTTGTTTTATCTCTTGCCGTGCTTTTGAAAAATTCAAATCAGAATAAGCAGGCAAAACATTATTTAAAGTTCCTTTTGTCAAGAAAAGACGTGGATAAAGAAAATAAAGACTACGCCGCTAAATTGCTGGGACAATTATGATTAAAAAAACTGCTTTAATTATATTAATTTTAATGTTGTCAATAACAACCACTGTTATGGCAAAAAACTCCAGCGAAAATAAAAGACACATGATAAGGGTTGAAAGGATTGAAAATATACAAGAAAAGGACAAAATAGACAACGTACTTGATGTTGAATTTTCTTCCCTGGGCTCTGAATCCAAAGCAGTAAAAACTTCAGCAAAAGCATTTAACGGATATATGGGAGCGCTGAATGTGAAAGATTTGCTGGAAAGTACCTCAAAAGGTGTGAATAAAGCGCTTGATGAAGAGCAAAAAGATGATAGCGCTGTTAAGACTTGGGCTAAAGCCACAGCCTATGCTTGCGTCGATTTTAGCGGAATTCCTACCATCGCAAAAACATTTAAGAAAAACAGCAAAGATAATAATATTATTACGGCAACTTTCCAAACGGCAAGCGATTTGTCGGAGGCACTGGTAGAAGAAATATTCAAAACGCCAAGCGATGTGGGGCAATTTTTGGGCAATCTTTCTTCAAAATCGGACTTGGAAGAAGCCGATAAAAACTACACTGTGATGAACAAAAAATTTATCACTTTCAATTCAAAAAAACACAAAGAACTGATTTCGCTCATTAAAGATCTTAAGCAAAACGGTTATGATGAGAAAAAAGCAAACGAAAGAGATAAATTAATAAAATATTTCAATAACCTTGACGACCGTTTCGATACCCATCCTCTATCGGAAAACAAAGATATGATGGCGACTTTGACAAACAGGTGGGTGGAGTCCATAAATGATGAAGTAAGTTTTGAAGAAAAAAGTCCCGAAACTATTAAAAATAACAAGCAAGCGATTGTTCGTGAGAGCAAAAAACAACTGGAAATTCAAAAGCAATCAACCTCAAGCCAAAGTTCTGCGCAAACATCTCAAAGAACTTCCAATATAGCAGCTCAACAGGCAGCCAGAGTTGCGTTGGGGCAAAGCATGCAGCAGGTGCAGCCGCAACTGCAACAGGCGGTCTCAACTTATTATCAGGCAACATCCAAAGCAGACGCCGATTTCAAAAAACAACAACAGGAACTTAAAAAACAGTACAATGCCATTCAGGCACAATACAATAGAGCACAATCAGCACGACCAGCATATACCACACCAAGTCAAAGTGCAAGTAGCACTAAAGTAAGTACAAATGTGCCTATCGCTGAAGATAAAACTTTGTATGACCCTGAACAGTACAAAAAAAGTGCAAAAGATACCAGAAAAGAACAAATAGAAACAAAATTAAGAAATATGTACAAGCAAAAAGCTCTTTTGATATCACAGCTCACAAAAGAACAAAGAAAAATGGACGAAACAGAAACGGCCAAAGAAAGGGAATATCTTAAAGGTAAAAGAATAGACGAGCAAGTATTGGGAAGTTTGTCTGATGTATCAAAATCTGTGGGAAAATTAAAAAAAGGTAACTACTTCTATGCTGAAGAACAGGGGCAGTGGCCTTATGCGCGGTATGAATCATGTATTCCGACAGCACAAAAGATAAAAGCTCTTTATGAAGAAATCAAAAGATTCGAAAAAGAAAATAATGTAAGATATAATTACGACACAGGTGAAGTTATATTTACAGGGACTTGACCGCAGGAGAAAAAAATAAAATGACAAGAAAAATTTTAATTATTTTTATATCAATATTGCTTTTTTCAAATACTGCATATGCAATAAAAACACCTGCTCCCGCAATATTTAACAAACCTTCATTAGAATCTGACAGTGTTAATGATTATTCTCAAATAAGTTATAAAAAATATCCTCTAAAGCTCGGTATTGCACCAATAAGAGATGTCAGAGTCATGCCTTTTTACCATTCAAAAGATGATTTTTTCAAAGAAAATATTACAGATGCACTGCAAAAAAATCTTTTAAACGAAATCCGAGCATCGGGAATTTTTGATGAAGTCAAACTGATTGATGCGAATGATGTTTTTCCTTTCAATAAAGATAAAAACCTTGCTCTGCAGGAAAAATATAATATTGACGCTATTTTACTCATAGATTTAAACAATTTTAATATGATACGGGGCATGACAGAAGATGAAATGAAAAATATTTCGTCCACAGTAAATTACAGAGAAATAACTTCAGGAATGGAAATAACGGTTGAGCTTGATATTCTTGCCCAATTGGTTTATTTAAAATCGAATTATCTTATTTGGACAGATGAGATAGACAAGAAAAACGTCGAATTTGCATCAAAAGGGGCTTTGAATAAACAACAAACAGGAGAAATTGCACGCTCAACAATTCAGCAGGGAATTGAAGAAGTGATAAAATTATTGTTGCTAAACGGCAAAGAAATGAAAGTGAATAATGTTTAAAAAAATATTTCTAATTATAACTATTTTTATAATATCTGTAGGCTTATCGGGCTGTACAACCCGCATTTATAAACAATCGCAAAAAACTTTGAAAGAACTTTCTTCTAAAAAAACTTCTTTGTATGTTGGTCACATCAAAAAAAAAGAAGTTGTCTTGTATGCTAAAAAACTATCCAGACAAGATCTTAAAAATTATTTTGAAAAAACACCTTCAGGTGACATTATTTTTGTTTCCATTACAAATGATTCTCAAACTCCTGTGATTTTTTTAGCTTCCGAGACCAGAGGAATTAACGCTTTAGAACAAAAAATAAAGATAAGTAACAACGTTTTGCAAATAGGGAAAGCCGGAAATCAAATCATAAATACAAGTTTATACAGGCTGATTCCGCTGACCTTTTTTTCAATGGGGGTAATTTTTATAGCAGACCCTTACGCGGTTTCTGGAAACATTAACGAACAAGCAAAATATCTGGAAACATACTATCAGTCAGCTGACAAAAAAGCCTTAAAAAATACCTTATTAATGCCAAAGCAGACAATAGTCGGATTGCTTGTAATTTCTAAAAAACAACAAATAAAAGAATTATCGTTAAAATTCCAAACAACAAACAAAATAGAATATTTTAATATCACATTCCGTTTGAATTAGAATATCCAAAAAGCATCTTGTAATAAAATATTCAGAGACTTTTGCTGTCTGTACTACATCCACCACCATTTTTTCATAAAAACAGAGACTAGTCCGTTTTCTATTTTGAGGAATGCCTCACTTGGCGGGCTTTAGGGCTAGATATAATTAAAAGAGAATTTATTTAATATAAATTCTCTGCTTTTTTATGCCAATTTTTACTAAAATTCTCTGTTTGAGATTTACCTAGTCCGTTTTACACCTTGTTTAAATAAAAATTTTTTAAAGGAACTTAACATAAAAATCTAAAAATACTTGTAAATAATCTTTTTTTGAAATATGCTTAAAAAGCACTAGTAATTTTTAAAAGGAATAAAATAATGTCAAGAGAATGTGAAATATGCGGTAAAAAACCTTTAAAAGCAGCAAAATTATCTTTTTCGCATAAACAAAATGTTCACCGTCAAGCACCTAACTTACAATCAGTTAAAGCTAATATAAACGGTACAGTAAAAACTGTTAAAGTTTGCACTTCTTGCATTAAAGCAGGAAAAGTTAATAAAGCTGTTTAATTCAAACATTAAGAACAAAAGGCGCTTTTGCTTCGCAAAAGCGCCTTTTGTTCTTAATGTTACATGTTTACTCTTTATATTTCAATTTCCATTTTTTTTGTAATATAATCAAACGTATGGAAAGTTAGTATATATTTATTACTACAGCTAAAATCTAAAAAATACAGGAGGATAATTTATGCCAAAAAGATATGATGCAGGTGAAGTAATTACCGCAATGGTAACTCCATTTAACAAAAATAGAGAAGTCCATTATGATAAAGTTGAAGAACTGGCAAAACATTTGATTAAAAACGGCTCTGATGCAATTTTAGTCGCAGGAACAACCGGTGAGTCTCCTACGCTGGTTCATGAAGAAGAGCTGGAAGTCCTTTCCACCGTAAAAAGAGCTGTGGCAAACAAAGCAAAAGTTATTATAGGTGCGGGTTCAAATTCTACCGAAACAGCTGTTAAAATGTCAAAATTAGTAGAAAAAGAAGGTGCTGATGCAATTCTTTCCGTTGTTCCTTATTATAATAAACCATCACAAGCCGGTATGATTGCTCATTTTTCTGCGGTAGCAGAAAGCACTTCTTTGCCGATAATTCTTTATAATATTCCCGGTCGAACCGGAGTTAATATGGCTGTTGACACAGTTAAAATCCTTGCAGAAAAATATTCAAATATAGTTGCAATAAAACAAAGCTCTCCTGATATGGATGCCGTTTCTGAATTAAAACTTAACTGCCCTGAAGATTTTGTAATCTACTCCGGGGACGACAGTTTAACTTTACCAATGCTTGCCATGGGAGCAGAGGGTGTAGTTTCAGTTGCATCACATCTTTGGGGCAATGAAATTAAATCTATGATACATAATTTTAAGTTATGCCAATTGCATGCCGCAAAAAATATGCACTTAAAACTTTATCCTATTTTCAAAAAAATATTTATGGCGCCAAACCCTGTTCCGATTAAAGCAGCTTTACAAAGAGCAGGTTTAATAGAAGACTATGTGAGACTTCCGCTTGTAGAACTTACAACAGAAGAAAAAGCAGAGTTATACAGTGTTTTAGATTCTTTCAATAAGGATTAGCCGTATTGGCGTATAGGTCTTATTGTTTTTTTGATAGAATAAATATTAATATTAGAAAATAAATAAACATCAAAAATACCAGGGGCAAAGCAGCATAGTGGGTTACATCTCACCAAAGAGGATAAAAAAATGAAAAACAAAAAAATAATGTTCTGGGTGATATTTGCAATAGTAGCAATTTGTGCAGTAATTATAGCAATTAAACCTACAAAGTTAGGTTTGGATTTAGTCGGAGGCTCAAGACTTGTTCTTGAAGCCCAAACTACAAGTACAGTCGCTAAAATTACCCCTGAAATGATGGATAGCTTACGTTTTGCTATTGAAAACCGTGTAAATAAACTCGGTGTTGCAGAAACAGTTGTTCAACAAGTCGGGGAAAAAAGACTTCTTATAGAAATTCCCAATATTTCAGATTTATCCAAAGCAAAAGAATTTCTGGGTGAAACGGCAGAACTTGATTTCAAAAAAGAAGGACCTGTTATTGACGGGGAGCAAACTTGGACATCAACCGGTTTAAGCGGAAAAGATCTAAGCAAAGCTATTTTAAGTACTTCTCAAAATGGTCAATGGGTTGTTGATTTACAGTTTAACGATAAAGGAACAAGAAAATTTGCAGATTTAACAAGCAAAATGGTGGGCAAACCAATGGCAATATTTTTTAACGGTGAATTACAATCAGCACCTGTTATAAGAGAGCCTATTCTTGGTGGCAATGCTCAAATTTCAGGCGGAGATACCGGATTTGAGTACGAAGAAGCAAAAAAAATGGTTGATTTGCTTAATGCTGGAGCCTTACCTGTTCCTGCTAAAATTATTGAAGAAAACACAGTCGGACCGACTCTTGGTGCTGACAGTATTGAAAAATCAAAAATTGCAGGGATTATCGGACTTGGAATCGTTATGTTTTTTATGATTGCATTTTACAGATTGCCGGGAATAATTGCTGATTTAGCTTTAATCTGCTACAGCATAATCCTTTTCGCGTTATTTAAAACAATTCCTGTTACATTGACACTCGCAGGAATTGCCGGATTTATTTTAAGTATAGGTATGGCGGTTGATGCTAATATTTTAATTTTCGAAAGAACAAAAGAAGAATTACGTGCCGGCAGAACATTATTTACAGCAATAAATGCCGGTTTTGACAGAGCTTTTACAAGTATTTTTGATTCAAATATGTCAACAATAATTACATGTACAATCCTTTATATACTTGGAACAAGTGTAGTAAAAGGTTTTGCGCTTACTCTTGCTTTAGGGGTAACCGTTTCTATGTTTAGTGCAATTACTGTAACAAAAAATATTATGCACCTTGTATTCGGTACAGGAGATTTAAAATATCCTCAATTATTCGGCTTAAGAAAAGATGAGATAGGAAAAGCTTTTGAAGTTAAAGAGACCAAACGTGAAAAAGCAAAGTTTGGAGTTCTTGAGTGAAGGGTGAAGAGAAACTCCCTTTCACGCTTCATACTTCACGCTTCACATTATAAGGAGATAAAAATGAGCAGTTCAGAGACAATGAGCAACAAACCTTTAATAGATATAGTAAAATACAAATTTTGGTGGTTTACGTTATCTGCCATTTTAATTTTACCGGGAATTGTTGCGATGATTTATTCAAGCATCACTTATCCTACACATGCACCTCTCAAAGTCGGTATAGATTACACAGGCGGAACTATTTTGCAATATTCTATTGATAAACCGGTTAGTGGAAAAGAAATTACCTCAGTAAGTGAGAAATTAAAAACGACTGGAATTGAAAATCCATTTTTACAAATAATACATGCTAATTCTGCAGATAAAAAAAGTACTATTAAATCAATTGTTTCCGTAAGAACAAAATTTATCGGAGAAAAAGATACAAAAGAACTCAATAAAATTTCAGGAGTTATGAGTGCTGAGTACCCGGGTTCACAATTAATTCAGGTAAGTTCAATAGGTCCGACTCTTGGAAAAGAACTTCTCAAAAATTCGCTTTTTGCTCTTGCATTAGCCTCTTTAGGAATTGTAATTTATCTTACGATAAGGTTTCAATTGGATTTTGCAATAGCGGCAATTTTAGCACTTTTTCACGATTCTTTGTTTGTAATCGGATGTTTTTCAATTTTAGGATTATTTTTTAATGTTCAAATTGATGGATTATTTGTTACAGCAATACTTACGGTAATAGGTTTTTCAGTACATGATACTATTGTTGTTTTTGATAGAATCAGAGAAAATCTAAGATATTACTCAAAGAAAATGTCCTTTGGGGAAATTGTTAATGTGAGCGTAAATCAAACTTTTGTAAGAAGTATAAATACATCTTTAACAACATTAATAACATTGAGTGCTTTGTATTTCTTTGGCGGAGTTACAACAAGAGATTTTGTTCTTGCTATGATTCTGGGTATTGCAATCGGAACCTATTCAAGTATTTTCTTTGCAAGTATGGCAATAGATGTTTGGCGTGAAAACAAATATGAAGGTAAAAAGGGAACGGGGAGTAAGAAACAACAAACAGCAAAACAGGTTTCATCTGTTCCGTTATAATAACTAAAATATGGAATTAGAAAGTAAAGAATCTATATTTGAAAAAGCACGAGGATATGGTGCATTATTTGCTAACAAAGATTTTTGCTTGTTATGGCTGGCTCAAATCTTTTCGCAATTTGCAGATAGGATAATTTTTGTAGTATTTGTAACTTTAATTGCAATTAATTTCGATCCAAGCGGAAAATCAACCAGCTTACAAAGCTGGCTCTACATAGCTTTTACAATACCTGCAATTCTTTTAACCGCTATTGCAGGAGTTTTTATTGATATCTGGAACAAAAAAGCAGTTATGATAATTACAAATATTCTTAGAGGAATTATTATATTATTTTTACCGCTTTTTGATACAACACTTATTTCGCTTTACATTCTAGCATTTTTACTTTCTTCCGTAACACAGTTTTTTGTACCTGCAGAAGCTTCTATAATTCCTTCTGTAGCAAATAAATATCAATTGTTAACTGCTAATTCACTTTTTGCAACAACAATGATGGGATCTTTAATTTTTGGATTTGCCCTGGGAGATCCTATGATAAATATTTTTGGAATAAATCATGTTCATTGGGGTATTGGCTTTTTCTTCTTTATTTCAGCTTTCCTTTTAACTTTTGTAAGGTATAAGCCTTTAAAAACACTTAAAAAAAATAAATCTAATTTTTTAAATGACATCAAAGACGGTTTAATTTATATAAAGAATACTCCTATTGTTCGCTCAGCAATGTTAAAATTGGCTGTTTTATTTTCAATCATTGTAATGCTTTCAATTATGTCTATCGGATTAAGCCAAAAATATCTTTATCCTGATAATCCAGCTATGGGAGCCCAAAAATTTGCTTATATAGTAGTTTTTTGCGGTATTGGTATGGTTTTAGGTGCTTTTTGTGTCGGACATTATTTTAGAAGATTAGAAAAACATCTTCTTGGGTATATAGGAATTCTTATTTGCGGAATTTCTCTATTAATGTTTTCTATGCTGCCATTTATACCTCAATTAAGTGTTTTTCATTTTAAAACCCGTTCTATTTTAATTTTTTATCTGGAACAATTTGATTTAACTTACCCTATGCTTTACAGCTATATTATAGCAACGTTAATAGGGATTTCTACCGCATTTATAGCAATTCCGACTCAAACAATTCTGCATAAGGAAATTGACCCTAAAGTAAGAGGTAAAGTCTTCGGTATTTTATTTACTCTTTTAAGTACGGCTTCTACTTTGCCTGTTTTGGTTACAGCCTGGGGAGCAGAGATTCTGGGTGTTGCCAAAATGATTTTTTTAACTGCAATACCTGTAATGTTTTTTGGTATTTATAAATTATTAACTTACCGTATTAAAAAAAATAATTTCACTTAATTTCTCTCATCTGTTTGTAGTATTTCTTAATATTTTGGAATATTTTTTAACCTAATGTACTCTTATATATTAGAAGAAAAATTTACTTATAAAAAGGTTTATAAAATGGGAAAAGAAGAGCTTGTAAAAACTTTTGACAAAAAAGATTTAATTAAAATAATTAATGAAGATTTGGATGATGCAAAATTATCATCTGCAGATTTTACCGATGAACATACAAAAAAACGGGCTTTTATTAATGTCCTCGGTGCAAGATTGGCGATGAAAATGCTTTTTTCACAAAAGATTGAAGCAAATAATGTTTACAGCCTTTATACTCTTCATAGTGTTCTTGAAGAACTTGATATCGCAGATATTTATTTTAATGATTTAAAAATAGATGTTCGATTGGTTTTTAATAAAGAAGAAATATTTATTCCTAAGTCTCACTTTGAATATAATTTATTACCGGATCTTTATTTTGCCTTAGAATTAAGCAAAGATTTTTCTAATGCAACATTTCTTGGTCTCTTTGAGCCTAAAGACTTAAATAAAGATAACTCAAATAAAGATTTTTATTTTTATGAATATGAAAAATTACAAAAACCTGATAAACTTAAAAAATTTCTTAGTGATTTTGTAAAAACTAATATTAAAGACTTATCCCAAGGACTTCAAGAAGATATTGAAGATCTGTTTTTATCTTTAGTTGATAAAGAAATATCTAAAAAAGACAAACATCTCTTATTAAACAATTTAGCAAACAGCTTTGAATTAAGGGAAAAAATGGTAGAGTTTGAAAATTTTGAAATTATATCAAAAGAAATTGCAAAAAACGACGATATTTTAAATGATGATGTACTAAGTATTATAGGTGCTCAACAAGTATTTGAAGATGACAATATAAGTCCCTATGAAACCACCTTTAAATCAAAAGTTATAGAAGAAGTTCTTCTGGAAGATTCTATAGCTCCTATTATAGAAAATGAAATCCTGCCTGAAATTCAAGCCGGTGAAGAAATTTTTAATGATTTCCTTGATGAAAATATTTCGGCTGACGAAAATAAAGCTATTCAAGAAGAAGAATCTGAGGCAGTAACCATAGCAACAGAGGAAGAAGAACTGGAAATTATAAATGACTTACCCGAGTTTGAAGAAGATTTAAATTTAGAAGATTTAACTGAAAAAGAACCCGATTTTACCGAAGAACTTGACTTATCGACCAATGATGAAAAACGGGAAGAAACTCTTGATTTATCGAATATAGAAACCCAAAATCATCTTAATGAAAATTTAGAAACATCACAGGAAGAAGAATTATTTGAATTACCTGAATTAAATATTGATTTTGATGATTTAGAAGAAGGTGAACCTAAATCTAAAATTAAAGAAAAATATTTTGGTAACTTAGAAGTAAAAGATGATAAACCTCAGGTTGAAAATCAAGAAAATGTTTTAGATTTAGATTCTCTTGATTCCAATGCATTAAATGAAGAAGAGCCTATTTATCAAGAATCATTTGATGAAGAAAAAAGTTCTTTAGAATCCTTTATTGCTCAAAATGAAGAACTTAATCAAAATTTTACCAAAGATTTTTCACAAGAAGAAAAAAACGAACCAGAATTTGTTAAAAATGAAATGGATGAAAAATTAGAAAACGAAGTTAAGGATAAAACTATTAAAGAAAATTCAGAGGCTTTAATTGCAGAAGTTGACGAATTATTAAAAAATGCGGATTTATCCGATAACCAAAAAAAATATTTAGAAGAAACATTAAGTTCTTTTGAAGAAAAAGAAGAAAATATTGAAGTCCATTCGCAAGAAAGTTCGAAAGTTTCTTATCAAACAGAAGTTTCTAATGAACCTGAAAAGACCTTTGAGACATTTTCTGATATTCCAGAAATTAAAGAAGATAATGATCCATTGCAAGTTTTATTTAAGAAAGAAGGAATTTCAGATGATATCAGCTCCGATAATCCAAATCAGGAAAAACCGGTATTGCCTTCTATAAGCAAAGATAAAAAAATGATTATAGCTGCATCTGCAGCAAGTGTAGTCCTTGTTTCTTTTGTAATCGGAGGAACTCTTCTAAACAGTAATAAAAACAGAATAGAACAAATTCCAAATCCTTCGCCTCCTGCTCGAATAGCGACTGAAGATCAAATATTCCCGGAAAATATTTCAGATACAGATCAAGCACCTAACGAACAATCTCAGATTTTGCCCGAACAACATATGAATACATCAGAAGAGCAAATAGATATGTCAGGCAGGGATATGGGTAAAGCTGTTTCAGATGCATTTGTATCCGAGCCGATTAATGCAGAAATTTCAAAAATTGCCTGGGAAGTTCCTGAAGAATTTGTTTATAATGACGGATTCAGAAAATACCTTCAAATTGCAGGCAAAAACTTAAAATTAAATCTACAAAATAATTTATTGCTAGCTACAGAAATGGCTTATTCAAATAAAGTTGTAGTTAACTTAAATATCTCTCCAAACGGGGCTTTACAATCACAAAACATAGTAAGCTCCAGCAAGTCAAAACAAATTGATAAAATAGTGTTACAAAGTGTTAAAGAAACTTTGATGTATCTTAAAATGCCCTCCAGTGAACTCAATGGAAGCTCTATAAATGCGACTCTTATCATTAATTTTTAAATATGATATAATTATATTGGAGTATTTGTATCATTCGGAAAGATTAATAAGTGGAAGCAACATTAGAACAAAAAAAAGTTGATTTAATAAAAAAAATAATTATTTCTGATAAAAAATATACAAGCAATGAAGATTTGTTTGAAGATTTTTTTAATGAGACTTACAAACGTTCGTTTTTAATACTAAAAACTATTAAAAACGAATCTTCTCTTGAAACTTATTTGAGAAAAGTAGTAAGTACTTCTATAATAAATGTGTTAAAAACTTCAGGCAGAATTAGACGAACTCAAGAAGGTTTTATTCCTGTAGAAGAAAAATCTCTTGATGATTTTGTTTCACCCGCTAAAAATAAGTATTCTAATGTACATATAAACTATGATATAGTAGATTTAAGCGATGGTCCTGAAGAAGTTATAATTAAAAAAGAAATTCAACAAAAGTTATTTGATGCCGTATCTATTGCTCACAGCAATAATCCAACAAAACAATACATGGAATTATACCAACTTCGCTACGTTAAAGGACTGAAACAAAAACAAATTGCTCAAGAGCTTAATTTATCACAAAGTGAAGTTTCAAAACGTTTATTGGAGCTCATGGAAGAAGTTAAAGCTGCATTCAATAATAACTGATGGTGTGGTTAAAATTATGAGATGTCCAAAGTGTAAAGAACAAATACCTGAAAAAACTTTAAAGTGTAATCACTGCAGTGCAAAAATTGCTACATTTTGTAAAAAATGTAATGCTTATAATTCAATTTACAACCTGAATTGCGTTAACTGCAATAATGAACTTCTCAAAATTTGTCCCTCTTGCAAAGCTGTAAATTTTCCAAATGTTGCCGAATGCAGAAAATGCGGAAATAAGTTTTTATCTGATGAAAAAATTAAAAAAGACATAAGCGAAGAAATAGAGAAAAAAGAGGTAAAAGCTGAAGAAATCGACATGGAACAGGTCCCAGAAAAGCCTAAAGAAGAAGTAATTGAACCTTTAAATTTAAATTACAGTCATGAATTACATTCTCAACAGAAAGCAAAAGAAATTCTGGTTAAAAGCCTTTTAGATGATAGCAAAAAAGTAATATCTTTAAGCGGACAAAAAGGGATTGGAAAAACAATTGTATTAAAATCCTCAATGCAAGAACTTAAAAAAAGCGGAATAATCTGGCTTTCAGGGGAATGCTCCGCTATAACCCAACTTAGCCCCTGCGGACTTATTCAAGATATTTTGCTTACACTTTTCAATGTTCCAAACTTTTGCATTGATAATTTAAAACTTAAAAAAGAATCACAAAAGTTTTTTCAATCAGAATTCCCTATTTTAACAAATGAAGAAATTTTTAATCTTTTAAACCTTTTATATCCTACAAGTACTGATTTTTTTGAAAATATCTTAAAAAACAAAGCAAAAACTTTTATTCTGCTTAAAAAAATCTTTAAAACAATAATTGAAAATAATAAAACTATTTTTGTTATTGAAAATTTCGATTTTATTGACGGATTTTCTTACGAATTTTTGCACAGTTTATTGAATTCCGAATTCAATGCAAAATCATTAAAATTTTTACTTACATATGACGAAATAAGACCTGTCAGAGGCTATTTATACAATAATAAATTAAATGACAATGAATATTTTGATATTTTACTAAGTTCTTTTGATAAAGCTCAGATGAATTCTTTCATTGAACAATTTTTTTCGCAGGAAAAATGTCCTAACTCTATTAAAGAACAACTATTCAAACTTTCCGGAGGAAACCCTGCAACTCTGGAACAATTCGTAAACCTTTTAAATGATTTTAAAACCGTAAATAATTCCTTTGATATAAAATTTCCAACAACACTTCACAGTGCATTAAAAATGCGGTTGGATTTTCTTAAAGAAAATCCAACCGCATATAAAACATTATCCTTAGCAGCAATTCAGGGCATAAAATTTTCTCCCCTAATGATTAATATGATTCT
Organism: uncultured bacterium; assembly: GCA_963839525.1. Lineage (GTDB taxonomy): Bacteria > Cyanobacteriota > Vampirovibrionia > Gastranaerophilales > Gastranaerophilaceae > CAWIVJ01. The sequence continues at coordinate 493,019 of CAWIVJ010000005.1, forward strand.
TAAAATTGAAGAAAATGAATTTACAGAGATATTAAATCTTTTACAAAACATTAACTTTATAATTCCTATCAATGAAAACTTTTATACTTTTAAAAATTCTGCTCTTTGGGCAGGAATTTTTGAATATGTAAAACAAGATGAAAATTTTGAAGCTTTTAACCAAAATTTATTTGGCATTTATTCAACTTATACTTTATCTTCAAATTCAATGCTTGCAATAATAGCTCAAAATATAAACCAAAATTTAAGTGCTTTAAATTTTTGGACAGATAATACTAAACTGGCTTCATATATAGGTGATACAAATCTATACGCAATATCCCAAAAACAATCTTTAATTTTGGTTGACAAATTAGAAAATATTGACAGTTCTATTGTAAAAAACAATATTTATGAAAGATTAGGAAAATTATTATCAAATTCAAATTCAAAAGAAGCAATAGAGTATCTGCCAAATGCAATACTAAATGCAAAAAATCTGGGTAATATTTTAAAAGAAATTGAGCTTATGGGTTATTTGGCAAATTGTTGTATAAATCTAGGAAATTACTATGGAACAATTGAATGCATAAACTCTGTAATCGAAAAACTTGACAGCAGCTTAGATCTTGAAATAGCAATGCTTAAATCAAGAAAGCTTAATGCTCTTTTAAATATAGGAAACAGCGGAGAGATAATTAACCTTGCAGATAATGAAATTTTACCGGTATTCGATAAATACATAAATGCAAAACCGCATAAAAATATTTCTATAAAATCTTTATATAAAGCATGGCTGCAAACTTATTTAATTCTGGCAAATGCTCTTGTTTTTCAGGGAAATAACCGTTCTTTTGAAGTCTTATCAACTTTATTTGACATTTTGCAGAAAAATAATTTTGATAATAAACTATTCATTTGCAAAACCAAACTTGCTCTTGCTTTTGCAAATACAATGAAAGGAGACATTGAAGCTTCTGAAAAAATTCTTGAAGAAATTATTAAAATTTACAAAACAGATATTATGGACAATGAGGCAATTTCCCGATGGAATTTAATAAATATATTAAATAATTTTATCCACAAAAAATACAGCGGTTTAAAAGAAGAATTATTCCAGGTTGTTACCTTTGCAAATAATATTAATGATAATTTTACTAAAAATATATTAAAAACACTCCTTGGAAAATTATTTAAAGACGAAGAAAATGCTAAACGTGCTCTGGAAATTTACAGCGAACAAATAGCTTATTTTTCAAAAGAAAAAAATGCTATAGGAGCTCTTTTAAGCTGGTACCTAATAGCCGAAGCCAAGTTAATAGTTGAAGGACCTGAAAAATCGCTTGAGGTATCCCTGAAAGCTTTAGATGTAGCTCAAAATCCTAAAATAAACAATTATTTATTTATAATTCTATATAATAAAATTGTTGCTGAAGCCTATATGGCTCAAAGCGAATATGAATTGGCAAAAGTACATATAGAAAAAGCCATATTGATAGCAAGAAAATTTGAATTATTAAATATACTGGCGGGTCTCTACCTATTATATGGGAAATACCTTCAAGATATTTCTATTATAAAAACTGAGGCTCGGCAAGATTATGTTTCAGGAGCTTTAAAAATGTATAAAAAAGCTGCTCTAATATCGCAGGGCATAAAAAATAATTATCTTATTACAAAAGTTGAAAAATCGAAAAATGTTTTAAAATCTTTTTGCCAATTAAATGGAATAACTTTAAAAGAAGATTAAACAAAAAATTTAAATCTATGCGACCTGAAAATTATCCATTAAAGATAACTTAACTTTACCGGCTTCAGGATTCATTAACTCAATAATTATCTGATTAATTCCCTCTTTCAAGCATCTTGCACCTTTTAAAATTAAAGTTCCTTCTTGACCTAGTCTAAAACCGATAGGATTTTCTTCAGAAACTGATTCAGCAGAAATTTCTGTTCCTTGAGTAATAAATTTTACTTTATCTGCACTAAAAACAGCATCGTTAATTTTAACAAAGTTAAATCCGCTTATAAATCCCGGTCCTAAAACATTTTTTAAATCAAAACACACCCCTTCTTCTGTTTGCTTTAACGAACCTTTTTTGTAGATACGTTTAATCAAAAACTCGGGTAAAATGCTCATAAAATGCTCCTTAACTTTAACCAGCCGGATTTCTTAATATAATTGGTGAACTTTTTCATCACCTACTTGTATTATAACATGTCTTAACTCATTTTTAAAGCCCCATGGGGTTTTTATGTTTGTTTCACGTTCCCAAATTACTATATCAAGGGTATTTTGAGCCTTTAAAAATGTATTAATCAAGAAAAATTTTTCTTGCAAAGACTTATCCATGCTATTTTTTAAATATCTTCCGATTTTAATCCCGTTTAAAAATATTGTAGCTCTGTCATAAGGAAACTTTTCCATTGATAAATACAGGGATTTAACAACATTTTCTTTAAATTCTACATCAAAACTTGTTGAAAGCTTTACCAGGTAAGGGCTTTCACTTTCAGTGCCTGAAAGTGAAAGCCCTTCTTTTACATAAAATTTAATATCACATTCAGGTTTTACACTAAATTCAACAAGACCTCTGGGATTATTTGTTTCTCCTGAAAAGCCCTTATCAAAACCTAAATTTTGAACCAAAATTGTTAATTCACTGTTTTCTTTGTTTAGAATATTCTCATCAAGCGGAATTGAAATAGTTTCTTCAATCTGCTGAAGTTTTTCATATTTATAACTGTTTCTGTTTAAAACTTCTTTTCCATTGATATAAACCGCAAACAAATGTCTTGCGCTTAAGGTAATTTCTTCTAAAAAATTCGGAATTTCAGCTTTATACCAGATAAATTCATCATACATTCCTACAGAAAGAATATCTAAATCACCCGAAATTTTTTCCCAATTACGGTAATCATAATCTTTATCTATTTCCGGTGAACAAAAACTAATTTCAAAATCTTTTAATTCAAGCAGCTTTGGCTTTTCCTGAAACTTAAAATATTTTTTAGAAAACCCGTTTTTAAGGTCAAAATAAGCAACCTCCGTTGTTTTTGAAAGAGCAATCCTGCCATTAGAATAAACAAAATCCGCATTAAAAATTACTTTATCATCTATAATCCAAGTTTTGTTTGCAAGTTCACGAGAAATAAACACAAATTGTGTTGTTTTCCCGTCTTTTTCATATTTTAAATTATCATAATCTTTTTTACTGCCCGAAATTAATATTTTTTCACCACTAGCATTAATAACTTTAATGTTTGCTTTTTCATCCGCAATCATAAATAAAACTTCGTCATTTTCATTTTTAAGGCGAGCAAAAATGTCTACATCTGAAAACTCCATTTTACAGGCCTTTAATTGAAATTTTTCAGGAATTATTTTCATATCGTAAGAGCGAAAAATAAAAGGAGAAGAATAAAGAGAAATTTTTGCATCAGTTGGTTGCATATTTCTAACAAAAAGCCAATTACAATTATTATTGTAATCTTTGCGTTTTACTGCATAAATATTTTCACCTAAATCTAAATTCTCCCGCTCACCGGTATTATCTAAACCAAAGGACTGAAGGAAATAATTTATCTCTTTAGCTTTATAAAAATTAGGATGAATATTCCCAAATTCATCTATTCCTGCACAAAACTCATAACTTGTATAGACTTCATCACATGCTAAATCATTCCAGGAAGTTCCACCTACTGCCATATAGTGGTTAAACATCGTACAACCCTGCGATATTGCTGTTTTAGTCATTATATTTATGTGCTCATCGCCAAGTGCCTTACGCATAACCTTGTAACCTACACCATCCCACTTGTCAAACCATCCTGCTTGCATTTCTGCAACAAAAATAGGAGCATCTTCTTTAGCTGAGCGAACCATATCCTCAAGATTATCAATTATATCAAAACAAAAATGATCTTGTTTCCAATTTTGGTTAGGATTTATGTAAGGATAAATATCACAAGCATAAATATCTACGACCTCAGCCCAGAGACCTGCATTATAAGCATCATTATGGAAAATAGGACAAGTAATTCCTCTTTTTCGTGCCATTTGGTAAAGCTCCTGCATATATTGCTCTTCCATTTCATCCGTCGCATATTCATTTTCTATTTGAAACGCGATTACATTATCAAAATCTTTTATAACAGATATAATTTGATCATACCATTGAGAGACAAATGTCATGTATTCAGGCGAATAATAATATTGCGAGCCTATTCTGTTTCTGGGAATTACGTTTTTATTCTTTAAAAGCCAAAAAGGAAGCCCACCGGCATTCACTTCTGCATTAATAAAAGGTCCCGGACGCGCAATTACAAAAAGTCCGATTTCTTTTGCAACTTCAAGGACTTTCCTGACATTTTTAATTCCTTCAAAATCATATTCTCCTTCGGATTTTGAATGATAATTCCAATTAAAATAAATATCAACCGTATTGTAACCGGCTGCTTTCAGCTTCATGAACCTGTCTTTTGCAAGTTCTGCACCGGGTGTTCTAAAATAATGAAAAGCACCGCTCCTTATAAATACTCTTTTATCATCAACTATTAAAGAATTTTTATCAAAAGTAATTTTCATTAAACCATTTTCCAATAATTCTGTGCTTTTGGCAAATTTGTAAAGAGGTAAGAATATTTAAACAAAAGAAGGCCTGGCGTATTTGCCCGACCTCTAAAAATTCTAATTTTATTCTAAAACATTATATACAATTAAATTGGAAGACAAGGGAGGGAGGATTAAGAGATATTTTATAAGGAATATTTTTCAGGAATAAATTTTGCAGGAAGAACTGGTGTACAAGTCACACTTATTTTAGGGTGTACTACCCCTAAGACCTAAGATTCGAGGGTTGCAGCTTTTCTGTATTGTGCACTCATCGCATTGATTGAAGAACAAGCAGCTTTTAATTTTTGATTTAAAGCAAACATATTTCTGCTTACAGATGAATAATCATTCATAGCTGTCATCATTTTTTCAGGTTGAACCATTGATACCATTGCATCATGATTGTCTACTTTTTCTTGTGCGTACTTTTTAACTAATAATTGATCGATGTAATCTTGTGCTCCAATAGCCATAATATTTTCCTCCCTATAAAATTGTATAATTCCCTTAATTAACTATTCATCTTTTGATGAAATAATTGATTTAAATTCCCTTAAGTTAAATATCCCTTATGTATATATAAAGTATTTATTTTATAAATAATTGCTCTTTTTCATACTAATTATTAAGAAATATTACATTAAGTTTTTTGTATATTTTAACCCTGGAAAAAATAAAAAAAACCTCTCATAAAAATATGAGAGGTGAGCACTAAGCAATCAGAAGAGTTGAGGATTTACAACTCTATGATAAATGCCTAATTTTTTTAAAACATTGGACAAAATGATTAGAACAATTCTACTTTATGCCCATTTTAAACAATAATTCTTTTATCATATAAAATGAGCCGCATATAACAGTTAAGGTATAATTATCTTTTCTAAATTCACTGAAAGGTTTTGAAATGAATTGGCAAACACTTTCCAATTCTTCATATGTACAGGCATTTTTATTATTAAAATGATAAAAGTAAATTTCATCATGCGGAGTAAATAAATTATTAATCATTTCGGAGTATTCTTTATTTTTTAAACATCCAAAAATAAATTTGATTTTTTGATTGGGGAAATAATAATCCAAGCTTTCTCTTAATGCTTTTATTCCATTAGAATTATGTGCCCCGTCAATTAAAATATTTTCTTCTTTTATGTATTCAAAACGGCAAGGGTGTTTTACATTATGTAATCCTTTTGTAATTGCTTCTTGAGAAATTTTAAATCCCCTTTTTCTTAAAATTCCAATTGCAGTCAATGTAAGTGATAAATTCTCTTTTTGATAAACTCCTTTAAGGGCAAAATTGTCCATGGGAAAATTTTGCCCTTCCTTTAATTCAAAAATTTCAGCATTTTTTTCTTGTGCAATTTTTTTTACAATCTCAAATCCCGCATTTTCATTATTAATCACAATAGAACAATTTTGTTTAATAATACCTGCCTTTTCATAGGCTATTTCTTCAATTGAATTCCCAAGACGCTCTGTATGGTCAAAATCAATTTGAGTTATAATTGAACAAATGTTATTTTCAATTATATTTGTTGCATCAAGTCTTCCACCCAAACCTGTTTCCAAAATTACAATATCAACATTATTTTCAGCAAAATATTGAAATGCCAGAACAGTCAAAATTTCAAATTCAGTCAAATGAATTTCTTTTTTTTGCGCAAATTCAACAATATCAAGTATTTTTTGGGCAAAAACTTCTTTAGGGATTTCAACATCATTAATTTTAATTCTTTCTGTATATTCAAAAACATGTGGACTGGTGAATAATCCTATTTTAAGGGGCTTCGCTTCAATACTACCGGATAAAGATGATTGAATTACTGTTTCCTGTACCAAAATTGCACTAAGCATTGCACAAACAGAACCTTTTCCGTTTGTTCCCGCAACATGTATATATTTTAATTTCTTTTGAGGATTCTCTATAAAACTCAGCATAGCCTGAATTCTGCAAAGCCCTAAGTTTATATAAAATTTCCCTTGCGAAGTCAAAACATCAATTGCTTCTTGATATGTTGGTTTATTTTTATATTCTAAAATTCCTACTTTGTTACTTCCCAAAATATCCATAAAATCCTCTATAACAAAGTATAAACCCTTTATTTTCTACTATCATCTTATTATACTCTTAAGCTGAGTTACAATGTCTTTTGTTGCATCAAGTTTTGCTAAAGCAAAAGCATTTTTCTGAATTTTTTTAAGTTTGTCTGTATCACTTAAAAGTTTTTCAATTATTTTTAAAAGATTTTCTTTTGTTGTATCAGCATCTTCCAAATAAAGCGCAGCATCTTTTTCAACCATATATTTAGCATTTTTTCTTTGATGATCTGCTGCCGCATGCGGATAAGGAATCAAAATTGAAGCTATTCCACAGGCACAAAGCTCGGAAATACTTAACGAACCTGCTCTTGAAACAGCTATATCGCTTGCTTTTAAAATTTCTACCATATTATCAAAATAAGGCTTGAGAAGAATATTTTTATCTCTTTCAAACTCCGGATAAAATTCTTTTAACTTAAAATATACTTTTTCATAATTTTTCTTTCCTGTTTGAAAAATTATTTGTAAATTATATTCTAAAGAAAGCTTTTTTAAAATCTCAATAGTGGCACTATTTACTGATTTTGCACCTTGAGAACCGCCCATTATACAAAGCGTTGTTTTATCTTTTAAACCTAAATTTGTTCTTGCTTCGTCTTTTGTAAGTGTTTTAAATTCTTTTCTTATAGGATTCCCGTTTATATGAGTATTATTTGATTTAATAAATTTCTTTGAATCTTCAAATGCCAGTGAAACACTCATTGCATTTGGTGCAAGATATTTTGAAACAATCCCTGGCTGAGCATCAGAATCATGAATCATAAAAGGAGTTCCATCAAGTCCTGCTGCGAACAATGCAGGTGCAGAAACATAGCCGCCTGTTCCAAAAATTGCGTCAGGTTTGTATTTTTTTAAATAATAAAGTGCCTTCAAAATAGCAAATTGAAATTCAAAAAACCATTTTATTAATTTAAAATTAAATTTTCTTGGCATCCCTGAAATTTTTACAGGCAAAAATACACAATTTAAATTTTTAGTTATTTCAAATTCTAGATTATTCGGATTTCCGACATAATAAATTGTTTTTGTTTCAGGATCTTTTTTAAGTTCTTCATATACAGCTATTGCAGGATAAATATGCCCGCCTGTACCTCCTCCGGTTATAAGATAAGTATATTTTTTGTGGCTATCATAAATATCTAACATTAGACTGAACCCTGATTTTTTTCACTCTCTTCTTGGAAATATTTAACAAAATTCCAACCATCCACATAGAAACCATTAATGATGAACCTCCATAGCTTATGAAAGGCAAAGGAACCCCCGTAGCAGGTAAAAATGAACTTGCTACACTCATATTCAAAAATGCCTGAAAACCAATGGAAAAAGTAATTCCTACAGCCAAGAGTTTTCCGTACATATCAGGACATCTTGAAGCAATAAGTAATCCCCTGTGTATAAATGTCCAAAATAACCCAATAACTAAAAGGCAACCAATAAAACCTAACTCTTCTCCTATTACTGAAAAAATAAAGTCGGTGTGTGCTTCTGGAAGCCAGGCTAATTTTTGTTTTGAACTCCCATAACCTACACCCCAAAATCCCCCTGTGGCAAAAGCTACAAGCGACTGAATAACATTATATCCGGCACCCAGAGGATCCGCTTCAGGATTAAGCCAGGTTATAATTCTTGACATTTGATACGGTTTTATAAGATGTGTAAATCCCGCTGTTAAAATTCCTAAAAATCCGGTTACCAAACCAATTAAAAAAACTTTCATCGGTCCTCCGGCACTTAAAAACATTACAAGCGACGTTGCCAAAAGCAATATAACCATACTTAAATTAGGCTGTTTATAAATCATAAAAACCATAAGTAAAATCGGAATAAAATAAATCATTTTATTATTATCAAAAATTTTATGATTTTTGTAAAAAGCACTTGCTAAAAGCATAACTACAGCAGGTTTAGCAAATTCAGAAGGCTGAAATTGAAATATACCTATATTAATCCATCTTTTTGCTTCATTTACTGTAACTCCAAAAGTAGTATAATTTACTAATCCTAACAAGACAACAACAGTAATCATTAAGGGTATTGCCCAAATAATAAGGTTTTTGTAATCATAATTTGATAAAAATTTCATTCCTAAAAAACCTAAAACTACAAATACCATTTGGTTAAGAACAAATCTTGCAGGATTTAGCCCCATTTCCATACTTTTTGGAGCACTTGCCGAAAAAATCGACATTACACCTAATATAACCAAAAAAGCTACGAGAACCAACAAAGTTCTATCAGGCGAAGAAATTATAACACCCATTTGAGGCTCATAATGTGGTCTTTTATTAATTCTTGGATAAGACATAATCTTTAAAAACTTCCCCTCTGTGTTCGTAACTTTTAAACATATCAAAACTTGCGCAAGCAGGTGATAAAAGTATAACCTGCGGTTTCAATTCTATTGCTTTATCCACAGCATTTTCGAGTGTCTCTTCAAGAATTATATTATTAAAACTGTTTTTCTTCAAGTTTTCTTTAAACCTTTGTGAAGCTTCTCCGATTAATATAACTGTTTTTATCTTTTCTTTAATTTCTTTGCAAAACTCAGTTAAATCAGTGTTTTTGTCTTTTCCCCCAGCAATTAAAACAATATTATCATTTTTAAATGATTTTATTGCAACAATCGCTGCTTCAGGATTTGTAGCTTTTGAATCATTATAAAAATCTATTCCCTCATAATTCCTAACAAATTCCAATCTATGCGCCGGTGCTTTAAAATTTTTAATCGTTGATTTTATTTTTTCAGTATCCAATCCCACAAGTTTTGCTACAATAATTGCACACATGAGGTTTTGCCAGTTATGTTCACCTACTAACGGATAATCTTTTATATCAATAATTTTCTCTTCTTTTTTATTTCTTTTAAAGTAAATTGCTCCATTTTTTACATAACAGCAATTATCTTCAATCTCTTTAGCAAATAAAAAAACTTCGCTCTCAACTGTTTTTGAAAATTCAAAAAGTTTTTCATCTGCGCCGTTAAATACAGCAAAAGCAGGATTTAACGGCGCTTTAAATAATTTTGCTTTTGCCTCAAAGTAATTTTCCAATCCGTCATGCCAGTCAAGATGATCAGGCGCAAAATTAAGCCAGCAAGCTATTTGGGCTTGAAAAGAATTGCTAAAAGCTATTTGGTAAGAACTCATTTCACAAACAAAATAATCAATTTCCTCATCTAAAAAATTACAGGATGGTTTGCCTATATTTCCGCATGCCGGAGCTTTGTATTCTTCGCTTAATATATGAGAAATCAAAGCTGTTGTTGTTGTTTTCCCGTTTGTACCTGTTATGGCAATAAAAGGTTTTCGGGTTTCTTGATAAGCAAGTTCAATTTCTGAAATAACTTCAATATTTTCTTTTTTTAAACGTTTAAATATTTCACTGCCGGGAGGTATTCCAGGACTGGTAACAGCAAGATAGGAGTCTTTAATAAATTCCTGAGAATGCCCGCCTGTTTCAACTTTTATTCCCAAAGAATTTAATTCTTCTATTTTTATAATATCCTCATCATTTTTTTCTTTGATTTCTGTTATAAAAACTTCTGCACCATGTTTATTAAGGTGTTTTGCTGCAGAAATACCGCTTTTTGATAAACCCAGTATTAATATTTTTTTATTAAACCAATTCACTGAACAGCTCCTAAATTTAACTTAAGCCAAGCCTAAACGGAAAGTCCAGAAAACAAGAAAAGCAAGAAGTGAAAATAAAAAAGATAAAAACGTAAAGAAAGAAACAATTTTCTTTTCGCTCCAACCTTCCAGTTCGTAGTGATGATGAAGAGGAGCCATTTTAAACACTCTCTTTCCTGTTGTCTTAAAGCTTATTATTTGAATAATCACAGATATTGTTTCGATTATAAATATGCCCGCTATAATAATCAACCAAAACTCAAATTTACCTACTACAGCAAGTGTTCCTAATAATCCACCTATTGCAAGCGATCCGGTATCGCCCATAAACACCTGAGCCTTTGATTTATTATATTTTAAAAAGCCTAATAATGCTCCTGCAACAGTTGCGGAAATGATAGCAGCTTCATGAGAACCTGATAATTCAGCAATCATAGTACAAGCCAAAAATACAGGAACTCCGGTTGAAGCAGCTAAGCCATCAAGACCATCTGTCAAATTATATGCATTAGATGCTCCCGTAATTATAAAAACAGCCAAAATAGGATAAAACCAGCCCAAATTTAAATAATCATAACCAATTCTTACATTTGTAGCATGACCCAGTGTAACAAATAAAGCAGGTAAAAGAGCTATTCCTACCTGTCTTAAAAATTTTCCTTTAGCTGATAGTCCTTTATTGGCTTTTCCTTTTATTTTCAAAATATCATCTTGAAAACCTGCAAGCGTATAGAAAAATAAGGTGAACAAGATTATAGTAGCAGTCGTGGTAAGTTTTTGTGCTAACAGAAGTGTAATAATTGATGAAATAATAATTGCCCCAACAATAAAAACACCCCCCGTGGTCGGAGTACCCTGCTTTTTCGCATGGGTTTCTGGAGCTACGTCCTTTATGTATTGACCAAAAAGATTTTTTTTAAGGAATTCAATATAAGGAGTACCTAATAAAAGGCACAAAATAAGTCCTAATAAAAAAGCTACTGTTATCATTATCATGTTGTATGCTCCTTGCCTATATTTAATACTTTTCTTTTTCAGTAAATAGTAAACGAGGGTTTTCTGTTCACTGTTTATCGTTCACTATTTCAATTATTTCCTCAAATTTCATTGAGCGTGAAGCCTTTAAGATTATTGTAGTACCAAATTTTACATTATCAAGAATGTAACGTGATATTTGTAAATTATTTTCAAAATTTAATGATGAAATACCTTTTTCGTTAAGCTTTTTAGTTATTTCATTTGCCAATTTACCTACCGTAATTACGCTTACATCTTTTTTAATGTATTTTAATAAAAATTCGCCAATTTCATTGTGATATTCAAGCTCTTTCTCCCCTAATTCAGCCATATCACCCAAAATCAAGACCAATGGAGGAGAATAAAGCTCTATAAAAGTTTTTATTGCAACTTTCATTGAATCAGGATTTGCATTATAGCTATCGTTTATTATTTTATAGCCTTTTACTTCTTGAAGCTCCCATCTTTTTTCTATAGGCAAGTATTTTTTTAAACCGGCTGCAATCTCAATCTCATTAAGACCGAGAATAAGTCCCATTTCTATTACTGCAAGCGAATTTTGGATATTATAATCCCCCTCAACATTAAGTTCGTAGTCATGATTTTTATATTCAAACTTAGAATAACCAATTCTATGTTCTGCAATTTTTGTGTCTCTTAGCGAAAAGTATTTATAAGGAACAGGCAGTGAAAAACAGTTAGTTAAAAGAACTTTTTTTATCAGCTTATTATCATGTGCTATAATTGTTCCGCTTTTTTTCATATATTTTACAACTTCACATTTTGCTTTTACAATATTTTCCAGTGACCCCAAACGTCCGATATGTGCTATTCCTACATTCACAATAATTGAAATATCCGGTTCCGAATATTTAGAAAGTAATTCAATTTCGCCTAAACCCCGCATTCCCATTTCTAAAATCAAAACTTCAGTATCTTCCGGCATGGATAAAATTGTTTTACAAAGGCCTATTTCATTATTAAAATTTAATTCTGATTTGTGAGTTTTAAATTTTTCACTTGCAACACAATATGCCATTTCTTTTGTTGTTGTTTTCCCGCTGCTTCCGGTAATTGCAACAGTCATAGGATTTATTTTTCTTTTATAAAACTGCGCCAGTTGCAAATAAGCTGTTAAAATATTTTCAACTTTAAGAACAAGTTTAGAGCTTTTATTTTTTACTTCACTTGTGCAAAAATACCCTGTTGCACCAGCTTCAATTGCTTTATCAATAAATTTTTCCCCGTCAAAATTCTCACCTTTAAGCGGTAAATATATTTCACCTTTATTAATTGTTCTGGTATCAGTTGAAAAGGTGAATTTATCGTCTGCCTTAATGCCTTCGCTTTTTAATAACTCAGCTCCTGTTGCTTTTAATATTTCCTCTAAAGTAAATTTCATTCTTATCTCTTTTTAATTGCACCTTCTAAATAATTTTAACTTCTAAGTCGGAATAAATCAATTTTTTAAAATTCAATAATAAAAACCAATCTTAATTAAATGTAATCTATACATACTTATTTAAGAATATTTTTATGTTAAAAAACTACTAATAACTAATTCATTATAATATAAATTGCAAAGTTTGATAAGCCTCTTGTATGTCTTTAAATATTTCATCGGCTTCAGTTTTATCAGCTTCACTTACATCAGGATGATTTTTTTTAACTAATCTTCTATAAGCATTAGTCAATCCTTCTTTTTTTAATTTAGTTAAATTACCTAAATCCTCTCCGTATTTTCTAAAAAGATTAAAAGCTTTTGTTAATTCGTTATTTTCTTTTATAAGAAAAACATCGGGATTTTCTCTTCCTAAAAACATCTTTTCATATTGTACCTGAGACGGAATTAATTTTCCTTTTTCATAATATAAAATTCGTTCGGCATTCCCTATCAAAGAACAATTCAGAACAGAACTAAAATCATCAGAAGGAACTCCGAATTTTCTTGCCAATTCTATACCTTTTTTATTAAAAAATTTTCCTATATAAAGTTGTTTTTTAGCTCCAGGAGTAAGAATCCCAAAAGTCCTTATATCTCTGGAAGTTTTTGCTAAATATTCTTCAGATAAATTACATACAGCCTCAAAAAGATTACCGCCAAAAATTTTGATGTTTTCTTTTAATTCAGCTCGAATTTCCGTTGTAATACAAATGTTTCCGTCATCATATTTTTCCATAGCTTTTGTTGTGCTAATATTTTCTGTTAAATCAATCGGCTTCTGACCAAAGTAATAATCAATAAGAGAGTCCATTTCTTTATTAAACCTGTTCTTTACCCATGTCGGAATTGGTTTTTCTGAATTTTCGCATACTTCTGAAAAATGCCCCAATGCTAAGCAGGTATTAATTTTTATTTTTTCTTTTTCAAAAGGTGTTACTATAGATTTGGTTGAGAGTTTTAATCTTTTCAAATACTCAAGCATTGCTTTCAAACTACCTTCATCCGCAAAACCCTTCTTCAAAAGATCTAAAGTATTTTTTATTCCCTCATGAGAGTTTAAGATTAACATTTTTTGCTTAATTCTTGCAACTTTTTGCCAAAATTTTTTCCCTCTTTTATTAAATTTTAATCTTGCCGTGCTTAGTTGTAATCCAAATAAAAGCCTGTCTTTTAAGATCGTATACAATAATTTTTGAAATTTTTTTGATTGGTTCTTTCCTGCAAATGAAATATTTCTAAAATTTTTGATAGATAAATCATTATTTAAAATATTATTATTTGAACAAATAAAGGTTTGTCTCAAACTTTTATTTCGTTTTTTATAATATTCATTATACGGGGATTGCGGATGGTTTATTAATAAAAAAGTTTTTTTCATAATTTTTGTCAATATTCACTACCAATAATTATAAGTCGCTAAAAAATAAATATTATCAGCTTATAAAAAATGTTTACAATCTTAACTATCTACATAATCCTAAACTTATTGCAAAGGGAATCATGCAAAACTCAGGTTTTGTGGTTTAGCAATAATTTTATGCTTTAATTCACAAAAAAAAAGACCCCGTATTTTAAGGGGGTCAAGGTTGGTTATTTTTTGGTTTATTTGGTATATTAATGTATTTTTTGGGGGTAATTCTTTGTTTTTATAATTATTTAATAGAGGTGAAGATTAAAAATTGCCCTCTAAAATAGAAAAGTTTTTATATTATTTTACAAAACCACCTATTAATAAGGGTTTTAAGCCTAAAATTTAACTTTACAATTTTTAATATTGCGGTTTTTCAATTATCATTATTAAGATTTAATCTTTTTTGTTTTCTTTTTAGGAGATTCTTCAATATCTTTTTTTGACTCTTCAGCTATTTCTTCCTTTTCCTGCTCCTCGCCCTCTATTTCCTCAATTACTTCCTCAGGCTCCTGTTCTTTAGTCTCCTCAATATTTTCCTTTTCCTGCTCAAGATTCTGTGTTTCTTCTTCTTCAACTTTTGCTTTATCTTCAGCATCAAAATTTGCCTGAATCTCTTCTTCATCCTTAGCTCTTAAAACAGGTATAGAAAGCATTAAAGCCATAGAATCGCCTTCTTGCTCAAAATTAAGTTCAAGAGCTTCTTTATCCATCTCAACATATTTTGAAAGCAATTCAATCATTTCACCTTTCATTCTTTCCAAAAGAAGCGGCGTTAAATTGGTCCTGTCTTGCATTAAAACAAGTTTGAGGCGATTACAAGCCAGATTCTTAGAGTCATTTTCTTTTTCTTGGGTCTGGAAAAATCCTAAAACTTTTTTATATAATTCGCTAAATATTTCTATCATGCTTTTTGCTCCTTACCAAAAATCCCTGCAAAGAACTTTTTTACTTTGTCAACAACTCCTTTAGGCTCATCTAAATCAAGAAAATCGACTTCTTCTCCCATAATTCTTCTTGCCACATTCTGATAGGCTTTTCCAGCTAAAGATTTTTCATCGTTAACAATTGGCTCACCTTTGTTTGTAGAAGTTATAACTCCTGTATCTTCAGGAACTATACCAATTAAAGGACAAGACAAAATATCTACAACATCTTCTACACTCATCATATCATTTGACCGTATAAGACTTGGGCGAACTCTATTTAAAAGTAATCTGTAAGATTCCATTCCTTCTTTTGATTCTAAAAGACCTATAATCCTGTCTGCATCACGAACAGCAGACATTTCAGGGGTAGTAACTACAATAGCCTCATTTGCACCGGCAACTGCATTTTGAAATCCTTGTTCAATACCTGCAGGACAATCTACAATTATAAAATCATTATATTCCTTTAATTCTTCACAAATTAATTTTAATTGTTCTTGTGAAAGCGCACTCTTATCGCGCGTCTGCGCTGCTGCAAGCAAGCAAAGATTAGGATTTTTCTTATCTTTAACTAAAGCTTGTTTAAGCTTGCAACGTTCTTCTACAACGTCAATTATTGTATAAACTATTCTATTTTCAAGTCCTAAAAGCAAGTCTAAATTTCTCAATCCGATATCTGTATCAATTAAAACAACTTTTTGTCCTGCTTTTGCAAGTGCTGTACCTATATTAGCGCTGGTAGTTGTTTTACCTACCCCGCCTTTTCCTGATGTTATCACTATTACTCGACCGCTCATTTTTTCTCCTTTATCAGGTGAAGAGTTAAAAGATACCTAATCCCTCCGCCTCTCAAATTTCACTCATTTTATATATAGCTATTTCATTATTTTTTACTCTTGCTTCTTCAGGAGTAAATTGATTTGACCTTTGTATAAAAGGTATGTTTATTGAATCAGGACGTCTTGCGTAAAATCCGGAAATTCTTAATTGAATTGCATTTATTTTTAATGCCCGAATTTTTGCAAAATTATTGCCTCTTGCTCCTGCATGTGCAATTCCGCCAAGAATTCCCCAAATTGTAATATCGCCTTTGGCAATTATTTCACTTCCCGGGTTTACATCACCTATTAAAACTACATTTCCGTCGTAAGACATCGTTTGCCCTGAACGAAGTGTTTGCTGCAAATATAAAGTAGGCAATTTTTTTAATTCGTGTTCACAAACCCCTTTTTTACTTGGCAAATCATTTTCATCAATAAATTCTTCAAGTTTTTCTTCTGCTTCAAGTTCTTCTTCACTTTTTTCAACCACTTCTATTTTTTCTTCTTTTGCGGGCTCATGTTCAATTAACTCATAACTTGATGCTTTTTCAGGTTTTTTTTCTTCCGTTTCAAGAATTTCAACTTGTTCCGGTTCAAGTTCTTGAACTTCTATTTCATTTTCAAGCTCGGAAACAATTATTCCTAAATTTAAAGCTGAAAGTTCTGTTTTTTCAGAGTTTGTATCAACAAACGCCAATTCTGAATTCATTGATGTTATTAGTGACTTTATACTTAATAATTGGGACTGGGTTAAATCAATAACGCCTAACTTCAAGCAAATTTTTTTATCCTTTGCTTCGGGCATCTCCAATATATTACTTAAATCATAAATAACATCTGAAGCATTTTTTGCATTGCCTAAATCAATTATAAAACCGTTATCAACAAAACCTTTTTCGTCCATTAAATTTATCTCTTTTATTAACTACATTAGAATTTTATCTTAAATATAATGGATACACAAATTATTGTTTAGATATATTTAGTAAATTTTTTATAACATTTTTATCTGGCATGCCTCAAAAGCATGCCTTTTTCAGGAAGTTTTACATTTCTTAATGAAAAATCATCCTGTTTGCAATCATGAAAACCATGCTCTGAGCATGTTTCATGATTGCAAATACCTCGAATCATGACATAGCTTGCAATATATCATGATTAATATACTTGAAATATAGCATTAATGCATGATTGAGTTGATTGTTTCAAAATGTAATATTGTGCTTAAATCCCTCTTGCAAAAACATTCTTACCTCTTATAATAGAATTAAAACAAGGCTCAGTGAGCCTCTTGGGGTAGTTGTATTATTAATATGCGTTTTTAATGAAAAGAACCAAAGTTTTCTTTAAAAATGTGTTGTAAAAAAGTTAAAAGACTTGGAGGAAAAATTTTGTTTAGAAGTCGCGATATGGGTAGAGCTGTAGCAGTCAGAAGATGGACACCGACTGCAATAGATTGTTATAAGAGAGGATGTAACTGCGAAGGATGTTTTTATAATGACTTTTTTAGCGGTACTGCACAAAAATGTCAAATGAAAGCCGCAGTTTTAGAGCTGGTAAGAGTGATAGGAACTCCAGATGTGGAGTTGCAACAAGTGCTTCAAGAATAATTAGTTAGCACTAAAGTATGAAAAAACATTTGATTAGGCGGTCTTGGGGAAGTTCCGCCTTTTTTCTTTAGGAAGCTGTAAACCCCCAAAAAACGGAAAAATCTTTTTATCGCTTACCGGTTCTGTTTACTCATTTTTTCCTCTTTAAAATTTTTTGTTTTGTTATATAATAAAAAAGTATCAATTAAACGGAGGTATTTATGTACATTCATGTAAATGGAAGAAATATAGAAATCACAGATGCAATTAAAACTTATGTCAAAGAAAAAATAGGCAAAGTAACTCATCATTATGATCAAATTCAAGCAATAGAAGTTGTTTTATCCGTGATAAAAAATCCTTCTGCCTCTAAAAAACACAGAGCCGAGGTTCTTTGTAAATTTAATTCGGGCTCAATCCACTGCGAAGAATTAGCTGAATCAATGTATGCAAGTATTGATTTATTGGCAGATAAACTTGACAGACAAGTGAAAAAACATAAAGATAAACTTCTTTCTTCTAAAGATAAATCCGCTTCAATAAGAACAGAAAAACCTGAAGAAATCGAAGAAGAAATTGAAGAAACAACCGAGGCAATAGCGGAAGAAATTGATTAACGGTAAAAAAGTTGTTGTAATAATGCCCCTGCTTACAACACAGAAAAAACGTTGAAGCAAACTTACGAAGAAATTTACTATGATTTTGTAGATAAAGGTTGATGATAATTCTACATAAAAATAACTACAATTGTTCATAATAAAAATAAAGGTTACGGAGGTAACCAGAAGTCTTGTTATAAAGTAGATGGGATAGCAATCCCGCCATTATGATATAATAAATTCATGCCAAATTACAAAGGGGTAAAATATGAAAAAAATAATTTCTTTACTAATGTTATTTTGGGCTTTAACTGCTGTTGTTTTTGCAACAGAACTTCAAGGTGGGGTTTCATTTACTGTTGATTCAGCAAGAAATTATGTACAAGAAGGTCAACCAGATAATGTTAGTATTTCAAAATCTTATTACCAATTTCAAAAAAATAATACTAAAAAAATTGTTTATTCATATAATAATTCGGGTGACACCGTTGGAATAACTGTTCAATACAAGGGGGAGCCGAAGAAAGCTTATATTTATAATAAAAATAACAAATTAATATACATTGATTATTATGATAAACCTGTCAACATTTACCCTCACAGAGGATATCGTTATAATATGGACGGAAAACTTATACTAACAAGTTTAACCGTATCTAAAAACGAAATGTTTCGTTTTAGCCCTAACGGTAATCTTCTTGCTCATTCAGTTAATGGGATTATTTACGATGAAAACGGTGAAATTATCGGAAAAGGAAAAGCAAAGTAAAGAAAATAGAGAATTGCTTCACCTTTTAATTCTTGCCTTTTACTCTATTGTAAAATTATCATCTTTGATGTAGATTAATTTACGTATACTTATTAAAAAAGGAGACCTGAAATGAGTGAGAGAAAATTAGTTGGAACAGGTGAAATGTTCAAAAAAGCCCTTGAAGGCAAATATGCCGTCGGGGCATATAATGTTAATAATATGGAAATTCTTCAAGCTATTGCAGAAGCTGCTGAAGAAACACGCTCACCAATTATTTTACAAGTTTCTGCCGGAGCAAGAAAATACGCTAACCAAACTTATTTAATAAAATTGGTTGAAGCTGCTTTAGCTACAACAACAGTTCCTATAGCACTGCACCTTGACCACGGAGCAGATTTTGAAATCTGTAAAGCTTGTATTGACGGCGGTTTTTCTTCGGTGATGATTGACGGTTCAAGATTCTCGCTTGAAGAAAATATTGCAGTAACAAAACAGGTAGTTGACTATGCTCACGAGAGAGGAGTTTCTGTTGAAGCCGAACTCGGTAAATTAGCAGGTATTGAAGATGATGTAAATGTTTCTGCTGCTGATGCAAAATTCACAAATGTTGCTGAAGCCGTTAAATTCGTTACAGAAACAGGTTGTGATTCCCTTGCAATTGCTATTGGAACAAGCCATGGAGCTTATAAGTTTTCAGGTGAAGCAAAATTAGACTTCCAAAGACTTGCTGAAATTAAAAAAGCTGTTAATGAAGCTGTGGGATATGATTTCCCGATTGTACTTCATGGAGCATCCTCTGTCCCTCAAGAACTTGTTGAAAAATGCAACAAATATGGAGGAACTCTTCCAAATGCTAAAGGTGTCCCTGAAGAAATGTTGGCCTATGCCTCTAAAAACGGTGTTGCTAAAATTAATATTGATACAGATTTAAGATTAGCAATGACTTCAACAATAAGAGAATTTTTTGTTAATGAACCTTCCAAGTTTGATCCTAGAGAATACTTAGGACCCGGAAGAACTGCGGTTAAGGAACTTGTAAAACACAAAATGCAAGTTTTAGGCACAGCGGGGCATGCCAATTAAAAAAAATTAAACATTTAAATACAAAAAGGGCGGATTTTTGTTAAAACAAAAATCCGCCCTTTTTGATCGTTTTTATGCTTACTACTTATAAACTTCTACATACTTGGGGTTAACTGCAAGCCACTTAAAAGATTGAGAAGACATATCAGGAATATCCATAACAAAAGTTCCGCCATAGCGTCCTCTGACAAATCTTAAATAACCTTCTTCAGCCAAATTGTTTAATGCTTTTCTAATAGTGTTAGGGCTTAAATCAAGTTCTTTTGATAAATCTATTATTGCAGGCAACTTAGAACCAATTTTATAATTTTGAGCAATTAAAGATTTTATATGGCTTTGCGTTTTTTCATAATTGTAAAAAGCTGTTTCTTGTGCTGAAGCAAAAATTGAGCTTTCTTTTTTAGATAAATTTAATTCTTCACCTGGAATTCTTATAACAGTTGTTCCGTATCTACCTCTACGAGCAAGTAAAATTCCTTTTTTAATCAAAATTTTGAGTGCATCATGAATGGTTTTTATACTTACTTTAAATTCCACAGATAATTTTTCATGAGCAGGTAATTTATCGCCTACTTTTAATTTTTTTGCAATATATCTTTCCAAATCTTTTTCAACTTTTTGAACGAGAGTAGCTTTATCATAAATATTCAAACTAATTTTTGGTAAGGAAAATTCATTATTTTTAAGCACCCAATTAACTTCGCTTGAAGATTTAAATTTATGCTCAAGAATTCCACATGAACATAGATATTCTAATGCTAATCTTGTTGTATTTGGGGACGCTTCTATCAAGCTTGCTAAAATTCTTGAAGAAGGAAGTTTTTGACCGATTTTAATTTTATTATCAATAATATATTTTTTAATCAAATCAATACAAATACTTCGCTTAGAAGTTAATTTTCTGACAGTAGATGTTGATTTCCAATTCTTAACCATAGTTCCGATACGCTGTTTTGATTCAACATATCCTTTATCTTCAACATACCTTAAAGCATTTTGCATTGTACCTATACTTACACCCAAATGGTAAGCTAATTCAGGCTTACCCGGCAACAAATCCGTTTCTTTAATTTTTCCTGATTTAAAATCTGCTTCAATCCAATCAATAAGCCAATTTGAAATAATAATAGATTTTGATTCAAAAGTATTCTTTAAATCAGGAAGCTCAATTGAAATATCTTTTATACTGAGTCTTTTAAGCCTTGATTTATCTATCAACAAAAATTTCTCCATGTTTTTCATAGTCTAACCTCTTTAATTATACAGTTACTATAAAAAAACAAGCAAGTTTTTTTTGCTAGTTTAAAATATTTTGTTAATTTTTTGTTACTTAACTTTAATTACATTCATTTACAATACTTATAGGCTCATAAACTTCAATCTGCTCATCTCTGCCTTTAACGCTTATTTTCCCCGCCTCAAGAGCTACTATTTTTGATTTTGAATCTTCATATGTAGATTTGGAAATTAATAAATCCCGTTTAAGAGTTGAACAACTGGATTCCAAACGGGAAGCAACATTTACTGCATCGCCCATTGCAGTATAGCTCATTATTTTATTGGAACCTGAAAGTCCTAAAAGTGCTTCTCCTGTATTAATACCTATTTTTACATCAAAAACTATTTTACCTTCTTTAGCATTCTTTAATCCTAAATCTCTAATCTTTTGTTTAATTTCCAGGGCTGTTTTAACAGCCATAAAAGCGTCATCTTTATGGGCTATAGGGTCACCCCAGTAAGCCATAATACAATCTCCGATAAATTTATCAACTGTTCCGTTATTTTCAAAAACTATATTTACAATTTCATTAAATAATTCGTTTAAATTATCGACTAATTGTTCCGGATTACATTTTTCCGATAAGGTTGTGAAATTTTTAATATCACAAAACATTACGGTTATACGTTTTCTTGTACTTTTTAAAATTAAGTTATTTTGGTTTTTTAACAAAGTAGTAAGGACCTTAGGAGAAACAAATTTTCCAAACATATTCATAATGTTTGCTTTTTTTGCCAGTTCTTTTTGAAATCTGTAAGCAAAAACAGTGGAAGAAGTCATTATTAAATAATATAAAGGTACAATTACCGGAATCCAAATCCTAATATTAGGACTGGCAAACATCCAGGCACAAAACAATAAATATAAAATTATAAAACCAACACTATTTAAAAGACATAACATTGCATTTCTTGAAATTAAACCGATAAGAGCAATACAAAAGCATACTAAGACTATTAACAATAGAGCTGCGGCCGGATGCATTCTGGAAATAAATTTTCTTGAGAATTTATTTCCAGCCAAGGAGTCATTTATAAAATTGTCAACAACAGCCGCATTAGACTCAGGTCCGGCATAAGAAGGGCTTACTGCGCTTGCATGAATATCTGTACCTGCTTCGGTTCTCCCTATTATTATTATTTTATCTTTAAAATAATCCGGCTTTAAAGAGTCCTTATATTTATCCTTTAAAAGGATTTTAGAAACGGGAATATAATTATAATCATAACCTTTTCCATGCCAGCTGATAATTGTCTCTCCATTATTATCAACGGGAATTATTCTTCCTTTATAAAATATTTTATTGTTTTTTATTACAATTTTTTCTTCTTTACCCATATATTTTAAAAATCCGGCAAAAGCCAGAGAAGGCATATAATAAACTTTATCATTTTTAATCAGCTTGAATATCGGCTGTATATTTCTTATAACAGCATCAGAACCTACAGCTTTATTTACAACACCCATAGTAGTATGAGATGTATAATAATTATGTATTGGGGCATGAGAATAATAAGTTATTGTATTTTCAAGCTTTTTATTACCAATCTCAACATCAAGAGATTTTGGAGCAGGCAAATAGTCACTGTTTTGAACGGAAGCTCTGGGAATTCTATCCACCAAATATTTAGGATCATTTAGAGAGGTAGCAAGAACAACGTTATCATACTTCTTTAATTCCTGAGCAAATTTTAAGTCGTTTTTAGGATTTTCGTTAAGTTCATTAAAAATTAAATCAAATAATACCGCCTTGGGCTTGCCTTTCTCAATAAAATTTAACACATCCGCCCAAACATTTCTTGCCCATGGGAAAGAACCGAGCTTTAACTGAGGATTTCTAGCAATTTCTTTTCTTGAATAGTCATCGACCGTAACTATTACTATATTTTTATCTGCATGTTTAAATTGCTTGTTAAAAGGACCAAGGTCAGTAGCTATTTTCGCCCTAATATCATAAGTTATCAATTCCAGTTGTTTGAAAAAACCTGTAAAATATAACACTCTTTCAAGAACAAAAATAAATAAAATTATTCCAAAAATCAATAACCCTTTTTTCATAAACTCATTATATTTTTTACATAACTCAATGGCAATTATATTATAGTTCGTAACATTTAAATTAATTACTAAATTTATTCTTAAATTTCAACTTCATTTTTTCAATTACAACATAAAACGCAGGAACAAAAAGTGTTCCCACAAAAGCAACGGCAATCATACCACCAAATACAGTCATGCCAATAGAATGACGGCCGGCACACCCTGCTCCTGAGGCCATTACCAGAGGCATAACGCCCAGTATAAATGATATTGCCGTCATCATAACTGCCCTAAATCTCAACCTTGCTGCTTCCATAGCCGCATCCTGAATGCCTAGATTCAGCTTTTCTCTTGCTTCTTTTGCAAATTCTATAATCAAAATGGCCTGTTTTGTACTCATTCCAATCAGCATTACCAATCCTATTTGTGCATAAATATTGAGAGAGTAGCCAAATACATATTGGAAGAATAATCCTCCTACTATTGCTACCGGAGAAATTAACATAACAGCCATAGGTAATGTCCAACTTTCATATAATGCAACAAGAAATAAATATACAAAAACCAATGCCATAGATAAAATACCGCCTACTTTGCCAGTTGATTCCTGTTCTTGCAGTGATATTCCTGACCATGCATATCCCATATCTTTTGGTAATACTTTATTAGATAATTTCTCCATTACTTTCATTGCTTCACCGGAACTTATTCCTTTAGCCGCATTTCCGTTTATTGTAACAGCAGGATACATATTAAATCTGGTTAAAGTATAAGGACCTGTAACTTCTTTTACATTTACAACAGCGGTTAAAGGAACCATTTTGCCATTTTTGTTTTTAACAAATATTTTACTGATATCTTCCGGTTTACTCCTAAAATCTTCGTCAGATTGCATTAAAACACGATAAACACGCCCGTACTTATTAAAATCATTCACGTAACCTGTTCCGAATTGTGATGCCATAGTATAATATATTTCAGAAATATCAACTCCTTGAGCCATTGCTTTTGATACGTTAACATCAATCATTAATTGAGGCAAATTGGCACTATATTGGGTATAAACACTTTGTAAATTAGGATTTGTTCTTGTCGCAGATATAAACTTCATAGCTTCATTATAAAGTTCTTGAGGTGTTCTATTTCCTTTGTCCAACAATTGATATTCAAAACCGCCAAACATACCCAAACCAGGAATAGCAGGAGGAGAAAAAGATACAACAATAGCATCAGGATAATTCCCAAGTTCTTTTCTCAATTGACCTAAAATACTTTGTGCTGAAAATTTAGGATTATGGCGCTTAGACCAATCATCCAGTATTGACACAATTAAACAGGTATTTTCTCCGGAAAATCCTACAAGTAAAAGATTACTTTTAATACCTTTAATTTTTTGTATTTTTTGTTCTACATCCTTTGCTACAATATCTGTTCTTGAAGCAGAAGAACCATCCGGTAATTGAATTTGAGTAAAAACAGCCCCTCTATCTTCCTCCGGTAAGAAGCTTGTGGGGATTAATTTAAATAAAATCAATGTTAATAAAAGCAATAACCCGAGAAGTGTTAATGTTTGTTTTGAATTATAAACAAAATACTTTGCTCCTGTAAGATATTTTTCTTTTACAGAGTTAAACCAATTATCAAATTTAATTAAAAATTCCAGCTCTTTGAATTCTTCTTTTGTTTTCAAAACAGTAGAGCATAAAGCGGGTGCTAAAGTCAGAGCAACAAGAGTTGAGAAAGCTATTGATACAGAAATACAAAGCGCAAACTGTTGATACATCCTCCCTGTGATTCCGGGCATAAAACAAACAGGAACAAATACCGCCATTAAAACAAGAGAAGTAGCAACAACAGCGCCTGTTACTTCCTTCATTGTTATCTCTGTAGCTTCTTTAGGTTTAGTTCCGGCTTGAATGTGTCTTTGAACATTTTCAAGCACAACTATAGCATCATCTACAACTAATCCCACGGCAAGAACCATGCCAAAAAGCATTAATAAATTAATGGAAAATCCAAATAAATTTATAAAAACAAAAGTTCCTATTAAAGATACAGGTATTGCAAAAAATGGTATAAGAGAAGCTCTCATACTACCTAAAAACATATAACATACAATAACTACAAGAATTATTGCCAGCAAAATTGCACGTACGACTTCGTTTATAGATTCTTTTACAAATTCTGTTTCATCTCTTATTATGTGGTATTCAAGACCGGGAGGAAATCCTTTGCTTAATTCTTCTAATCTCTTTCTGACTTTTTTTGTTAAATCTATAGCATTTGCCTCAGGAAGTTGTTTTACTGCTATAATAGCAGTATTTTTTCCTTGAATTCGTGAGAAAAACGAATAGCTTTCTGCTCCTAATTCTACTCTTGCTATATCTTTTAATTTCACTTGAGAACCGTCAGATTTTGAACGTACAATTATATTTTCAAACTCTGAAACATTTTTCAAACGTCCTTTCATCCTCAAAGTTAATTTTATCATTTGTTTATTCACCATAGGTTCAACACCAATATCCCCTACCGGGACCTGAGTATTTTGGCTTGATACAGCAGAACGCACTTCATTTGTTGATATTCCTAAAGCAGCCATTTTATTTGCATTAAGCCAAATTCTCATTGAATAATCTTCTGAACCAAAAACACTTACGTTAGCAACCCCTTTAATACGTGCAAGCTCGTCTTTTATATAAATAGAAGCATAATTAGAAATATAAAGCGGATCATAAGTGTTATTAGGAGAATCTACATTTATCAGTAAAATTCCTGGACCACCGGTCGACTTTCTAACAGTAAGTCCATATCTTGTGACATCTTCGGGCAATCTTGGCAAAGCCAGCTGCAACCTGTTTTGGACATTAATCACATCCATATCAGGGTCAGAGCCTATTTCAAAATACAAATTAAGCGTGTAAGAATTATTTTGGCTTGAAGATGTCATATAAATCATATCTTCAACACCATTTATTTGTGTTTCAAGCGGAGCAGCAATAGTTGAAGCAATAACATCTGAACTCGCACCCGGATACTGTGCACTAACTACAACTTGAGGAGGTGTAATATTTGGATATTCCTCCAAAGGCAAAGATTTCATAGCAATAAAACCTGCCAAAATAATTGCCAGAGAAATTACTATTGCAAATTTAGGTCTTTTTATAAATAAATTGTTTGCCATTTGTTATCTTAATTTCCGTTTTCATTTTCTTTATTTTTTGTTTTAAGTTTTTCTTCTTCAATTACTTTCACCGGAACATTCGGAATAATTTTCTGCATTCCTCCTGTAATAATTTTATCTCCTTTTTTAAGACCGCTTTCAACAATCCAATTGTCCTTATATTGTCCTGCCGTTTTAATAGCCTTAATTTCAGGAATATTTTTATCATTCAGCTTGTAAACATATTTTCCCTGAGGATTTTCCATTACTACCGTTTGAGAAACAATCGGAACCTTAACTGTCTTACTTGAATAAACTATAACTTTAACATATTCACCATTAATTAATTTTCCTTTTGGGTTTGGAAACGTTGCCCTCATAGTTATAGTTCCTGTTGTTTCATCAACTTTATTATCTTGAAAATCTTGGATTCCTGAGTATTCGTACTTTTCACCCGTCTGAAATATTAATTCCACCTTCCGCTTGTTACTTTTGTCATCAATTTTTGTAAATTTTAAAAATTCTTCTGAATCCATAGGAAATGTTACATAAATAGGATTTGTACTGTATATTGTTGTTAGCGATCCTGCAGACTGATTAACATAATTTCCTACAGTGACTGTTATCATCCCTACTTGACCATCAACAGGAGCTTTTACTTTCGTGTATCCATAATTTCTTCTTGCATCCCTTAATTCTGCCTGATACATTGCTAACTGGCTTCGAAGTGCGTCTCTATTTGACAAAACCTCATCATAAGCTGCTTTTGAGATATAATCTTTTTTAACTAAAACAGCAGAACGCTTTAACTGCTTTTCTGCATAAACCAGCTGAGCTTTTGTATTTTCAATACTTGCCTTAACTTTTTGGACATTATAAAGATATTCCTGAGGTTCTATTTCAAATAAAACCTGACCTTTTTTAACAAAATCACCTTCTTTAAAATAGCTCTTTGTTAAGTATCCGGGAATTCTTGCAACGATTTCAACTCTATGCTTGGACAAAATTCTTCCCGGAGCTTCCATTTGTTTAATAACATCGGCATCTTGAACGTCTCCCACAGTTACTTCAGGCATAGCTCCTTTTTTCATCATAATTCCCTGCATAATTTGCCCGTATGTTGCAAAAATAAACCTCGCAGCAATAGCAATTAATATGATTCCCGAAATTATTATTATATTTTTTTTCATTTATCCCACTCTCCCTTTAGATAAATTAATTATAGCCTAAAAAGTAAAATATAATAAAATTGTAACTAAAAATTTGCAAAATAGAGTTAAAAAGGGAGCCTGTCAGGCTCCCTTTTTAACTCTATTTTGTAACTTCTTCTTTCTTCTTAGAGTTTTTTGCTTTTTCAAAAGCAATTTTGTCTTCTTCCATTTTTAGAAGAATAATATCTCCTGAAGAATATTTATTTGTAAGAATTTCTTCCGCTAAAACGTCTTCTATTCTTTTTTGAATCAATCTTCTCAACGGTCTTGCACCATAAGCTTCGGAATATCCGTCTTTTGCCAGAAAATCTTTAACTTCATCATTAATTTCTATTGATAAATCACGCTCTTTTAAACGCATAAATAAATCTTTCAACATTAAATCAACAATTTGTCTTAGTTCTTCTTTAGAAAGGTGAGCAAATACGATTATGTCATCAATCCTGTTTAAAAACTCCGGACGGAAAGCTTTTTTCATTTCTTCCATTACTGTATCTTTTAATTTTTCATATTTATCTTTTTTCTCATCTTGTGCTGTTGAGAAGCCAAGCTTAGATTGAGAAGCTATCATGCTTGCACCTACATTTGAAGTCATTATTATAACAGTATTTTTAAAATTAACATGACGGCCTTTAGAATCAGTTAATCTTCCATCGTCCAAAATTTGAAGCATAATATTAAACACATCAGGGTGAGCTTTTTCTATTTCATCAAAAAGAACAACCGAATAAGGTTTTTTACGAATTATTTCTGATAGATGACCGCCTTCGTCGTATCCAACATATCCTGGAGGTGAACCGATAAGTTTTGAAGTTGAATGTTTTTCCATAAATTCTGACATATCAACTCTTACCATGTTATCTTCAGAGCCGAACATTGATTCTGCAAGTGCTTTTGCCAATTCTGTTTTACCAACACCTGTAGGTCCTGAGAAAATAAAACTTCCAATAGGTCTGTTAGGACTTTTTAATCCTACTCTTGCACGTCTTA
Source organism: uncultured bacterium (assembly GCA_963839525.1). Taxonomy (GTDB): domain Bacteria; phylum Cyanobacteriota; class Vampirovibrionia; order Gastranaerophilales; family Gastranaerophilaceae; genus CAWIVJ01. The sequence continues at coordinate 521,666 of CAWIVJ010000005.1, forward strand.
TTGCTTTTGATATGGAAATAACAGCTTCGCTTTGTCCAATTACCCTTTCATGAAGAGTATCTTCCAATTTTAAAAGCCTGTCGCTTTCACCCTCTGTTAATTTAGTTACAGGAACACCCGTCATTGTAGAAATTACTTCTGCAATTTGTTCTTCATTAACAGTCGGTTTATTTGCTTCATGCTCTTCTCGCCATTGATTTGATAATTCTCTTATTTTATCTTTCATTTCAGCTTCTTCGTCTCTAAGCTGAGAAGCACGCTCAAATTCCTGGTTTCTAATTGCTTCTTCTTTTTCTTTAATCAATACCCGAAGTTCTTTATCAAGCTCTTTACCTTCAGGAGAAAGTGAACTAACCTGAAGTCTTACTTTTGAACTTGCTTCATCAAGCACATCTATAGCTTTATCAGGTAAAAATCTATCGGTAATATACTTATGAGAAATTTTGTTGCAGCAACAATTGCTTCATCAGAAATATTTAATTTATGATGTTCTTCATATTTAGGACTTAACCCTTTTATAATTTCAATAGTTTCATTTACAGAAGGTTCTTCAACTATAATAGGCTGAAATCGTCTTTCAAGAGCTGAGTCTTTTTCAACATATTTTCTATATTCATCAAGTGTTGTTGCACCTATAACCTGTATTTCTCCTCTGGATAATGCCGGTTTAAGGATATTCGCAGCATCAATAGCACCTTCCGCAGCACCTGCTCCAATCAAAGTATGCATTTCATCAATAACAAGAATTACATTTCCTGCCTGTCTGATTTCATCCATAATTTTTTTAAGTCGCTCTTCAAATTCACCTCTGTATTTTGTTCCTGCAACTAAAAGTCCCATATCAAGCTGAATTACTTTTTTACCTTCCAAAATATCAGGAACTTCAGCGTTAACAATTCTTATTGCAAGTCCTTCTGCTACAGCTGATTTACCAACTCCCGGTTCACCTAATAAAACAGGGTTGTTTTTTGTTCTTCTGGCAAGAATTTGAATAACACGTTCAATCTCTTTTTCTCTGCCAATAACAGGATCTAATCTTAATTCTTGAGCAGCCAAAGTCAAATCCATTCCAAATTCATCAAGACTTGGAGTTTTAGCTTTGGAAGATGAACCTGCGCCTGCACCTGAAGAAACTGTCTGGGGTTTAGTTTCACCAAGCATTTTAACTACATTGCTTCTTACTTTATTTAAATCAACACCTAAATTTTCCAAAACTCGTGCAGCAACACCTTCACCTTCTCTTATCAAACCAAGTAAAAGATGTTCTGTACCGATATAGTTATGCCCTAGTTGCCTTGCTTCATCCCAAGAAAGTTCCAAAACTCTTTTTGCACGAGGCGTAAACGGTATTTCTACTGCAACAAAACCCGAACCTCTGCCGATAATTTTCTCTACTTCAACACGGGCATCTTTTAGTGTTACTCCCATCGATTTAAACGTTTTAGCAGCAATACCGGTCCCTTCTCCGATGAGACCAAGCAAAACCTGTTCGGTTCCCACAAAGTTGTGCCCGAGTCTTCTGGCTTCTTCCTGCGCTAGCATTATAACTTTTATAGCTTTTTCCGTAAAACGTTCAAACATGTCCGCTCCTATTAATTACTATGACAATATGATACATGAAAACAGCGAAAAAGTAAAGAGAGTTTATACGAATATAAGCTGAGAAGCTGAGAGGTTAATGGTTTAAATTGAAAAATAAAAAATTGTATAAAAACTCATACTTATTATATTCTGCTTGTAAACCTATAACTTATCAACTAAACTATATTTTAATTTCTTTCTCAAAACCAAAGAGCGAACTAACTGATTCATCGTCATGAAATTCTTGAAATAGCTTCGCCTAAAAGAGGAGCAACGGAAAGCTGTTTAATTTTCTCCGGCATTTTAGACATATCAAGAGGAATTGTGTTTGTCACGATTACTTCTTTAATAGGAGAATTTTCAAGTCTTTCTACTGCAGGACCCGAAAAAATAGGATGAGCTGCACATACATAAACATCTTTTGCTCCTTTTGAAATAAGCAGCTTGGAAGCTTCACAAATTGTTCCGGCAGTATCAATCATATCATCAAACATGATACAAACTTTGTCTTTCACTTCACCGATTACATGTGAAGCTATTGCTTCATTGTGCTTATCACGGCGTTTATCAATAATAGCAAGAGAACATTCTAATTCTTTTGCAAAATATCTTGTTCTTGCAACACCACCTGTGTCAGGACTTACTGCAACCATCTCTTTCGGATTGATTTTTAAATTTTTAATATAATCAACCAAAATAGGAGTTGCAAATATATGATCCACAAGAATATTAAAAAAGCCCTGAATTTGACCTGTATGCAAATCCATGGCTAAAACTCTGTCTGTTCCGGCTGTTGTTAACAAATCCGCAACTAATTTCGCAGTAATAGCTTCACGTCCGGAAGTTTTTCTGTCCTGCCTTGCATACCCGTAGTAAGGAATAACTGCGGTAATTGTTTTAGCACTTGCACGCTTAAAAGCATCAATTATAATAAGTAATTCCATTAAATTTTCGTTAACGGGATTGCATAACGGTTGAACAATAAAAACATCATCTCCTCTCACACTTTCTTGAACCTGAACATAAATTTCACCATCAGCAAAATTTTTTATAATCATTGGACCTACTGTTGTTCCAAGATAATTTGCTATTTCCCTTGCTAAAGTAAGATTTGAACGCCCGGCAAAAAGCTTGATATCGTGTGTAGGGTTAATTGCTTTTTCAACCTGAGGAAAAGTCATTTCTAAAACCATTTCACTATCCTTTCCAAAATTATCCGTCTGCAAATTTATTCTAACAACTAATATTTTAAACTTCAAGAAAAAATAAACAAATATTATTTTATGTTAAATAATTTTTATAAAAAAATATTCTAATTATTGCGAAGGGGCAAATGTTTTACTTACACTAAAATCTTTCACGTCATTGCGAGGAGCAATAACAAGCAGCAACCCAAAAAAAATGATTGCTTCACTTCGTTCACAATGAAGGTTTCTTAGGTCAGCATTTATATGCCAAAAATTCTAAAGACGGTATAGCAATCCCGCCTACTTCGTGATTATTTAAAAAAACCATAAACCGCAGAATGCAGAAATCTGCACTTTTTTACATTAAAATTTAAAAAGCAGGTTGTAGGAAAATCCCTAACCTGCTTTCTTTTATGTCAATATATTTTTGGTATTCACAAGTAATCTACACATGCAAATCCCTTTTACCTTCGGTAATTTCCTTAATTTGTTTTTTTGCAAGCTCTTTCATTTTATCTTCGGGCATTTCTTGCAAATGTTTTTCAATGAGTTTTTGCCCGGCAGCTTTGGTTTTTTCACTACCGTAATCTTCCAAATATTCTTTAAAAGTTGAAAGAGCGTTAGGCTGGCAATATGTATGGATATGCCCTGTTTTGGCATGCTCGATGAATTTTTTGCCTACTCGACCAACCCTATAACAGCTTGTACAAAAACTCGGCAAGAAATCATGCTCGCAAAGCTCAACAACCATTTCTTCAAGACTTCTGGTATCGCTTGAAGTAAATTGGCTTGTGGTCTCCTTATGCACATAGTAACCGCCGGGGTTTGTCTGAGAAGCAGCACTAATTTGTGATATTCCCAGTTCAATTATTTCCCGTCTCATTTGAGGAGTTTCTCTGGTCGAAAGCACCATTCCGGTATAAGGCACCGCTAATCTAAGTATAGCAACAATTTTTTTGAATTCTTTATCACTAATTTCAACAGGAGGATTTTCTGAAAAATCAACCCCCTCAGCTGGTTCAATTCTCGGTATTGAAATGGTATGCGGTCCAACACCGTATTTTTTGTCTAGATGTTCTGCATGCATAAGAGTAGCAATGGTTTCAAATTTGTAATCCGCAAGACCGAATAAAGGACCAATACCCAAATCGTTAATTCCTGCCTCAAGCGCCCTGTCCATAGCTTCAACACGCCACTCATAGTTTGCTTTTTTACCTGCAGGATGTACTTTTACATATGTTTCTTTATGATATGTCTCTTGAAACAACTGATATGTTCCTATGCCAAAAGTATTTAAACGTTTAAAATCTTCAACATTTAAAGGAGCAATATTAATATTAATTCTTCTGATTTCCCCGTTTAATTCTTTTGTTTTATAAATTCTTTCCATTATTTCTTGAATATACTCCAAGCCTGTGTCTTTATAATCCTCTCCCGTAAGCAAAAGTATTCTCTTATGTCCCATTCTCATAATAGCTTTTGCTTCTTCAACAACCTCCGCAGGAGTTAAAATTCTTCTTTCAATATTTTTGTTATCTCTGCGAAAAGCACAGTAAACACAATTGTTTGTACAAACATTTGCTGCGTATAAAGGCGCAAAAAGAACTATTCTTTTTCCATAAATTTTTTCCTTTACTATTTTTGCTGTTTTAAATAATTTTTCAAGAATTTCATCATCTTCAATATTCAATAATGCAGCGGATTCTTCTAAAGTAAGTCCTTTTGCATTAAGTGCCTTATTTAAAATTTCGTTAATTTTTTCTTGTGATTCAGCTTTTTTACTTATTAAATCATTAATTTTACCTTCGTTAATAAAAGTATTATTCAAAATATTCATTTTTTTTCTCCCCACCTACTGTCTATATTATATTCCAAACTATAAAATAATTCTAGTCTTTAACGGACTAAAGTCAAGGAAAGATTTTATAAAGATTATTTTATTTGCTTGACTTTTAAATTTTTACAGCTTATGATTTCAATCAAACGTTTGATTGAAAATTTGACAAAGGATTTAATGATAAAGGGAAAAATAAACAAAAAAACTGAGCAAAAAATTATTGAAGTAGCAACAGAACTATTTGCAAAAAATGGTTTTGAAGGCACAAGTACACGTGAAATTTGCAAGCAGGCCGGTGTAAATATCAGTCTTATTTCATACTATTTCGGGAGTAAAAAAGAATTATATGAAAAAATTGTTGCAAATATAATTGGAAAAATAATTAATTATATGAAATTAAATTTAGGGTTTAAAGAATTGCCAAAGAATTTTGACTTTCTTACAAAATCGGAAAAAATCGATTTTCTCTTCAAAGCAATTAATTTTATGATTAATTATTTGTATTCTGAAAAAATTTCAAACAGCGAATTAATGATTTTTTATAGAGAGCAAATTACTTCTACTGTTGTGCTTAATGCTATGGGTTATAACATTTTTAAAAAACTTTTTGCATCAATACTTGAAAAAGAAGAAAATGATAAAGAAGTTATATTTAGATGTATTACAATTATAGGGCAAATACATTCTGCCAAAATGTTCAAACAATTTTCGTTAAGTATGATGAACCAATCAGGCTATAGTAAAGAAGATGTTCAAATGTTAAAACTTATTATAATAAGCCAAGTAGAATCTATTTTGAAAGGACTTGAGGAACGGCAATGAAGCAATTAAATAAAATATTAATTCTTTTTTTAATTTTAAATTTGTTCTTATCTCCTGCTTGTTTGGCATTTTGGGGTAAACCTAAAAAAAATCCTTTAGATTTTAAAGAAAAAGTTGAATATTTAAATATTAATTGGTGGAATAATTTTTCTGATGATTATTTAAAATGTTATATTCTTCAAGCAATAAAAAACAATCACGATGCCAAAAAAGCTTCCTGGAAAGTTGAAGAATACAGGCAATTTGTTAGGTACCAGCTTGCACAAGAATTACCTTCTTTTGCTGTCGGTGGAGATTATATAGGTGTCCATTTCCCTCAAAGCGTAAGGATTGGAACAGGAAATAATATTTTTGCAGTTCCTTTTACGACAAGTTATGAGGCCGATATTTTCTTGAAAAATCGAGACAAAACAAGATCAAAGAAAAAAGAATATGAATCAGAAAAATTTCGAGAAAAAAGCATTTATATTTCACTTGCATCAGATGTTGCAACTGCTTATATAAATGTTATAAAACTTGATAAACAAATTTGCCTTCAAAAAAAAATCGTTGCTATTAAAAAAGAAGCTTTAGAAAGAGAAAAAGCCCGTTATGAAAGGGGAGTAACATCTATTCCGAAATTTAACGATGTAAAAAAAGAGTATAAATCAACTAATAATGATTTAAACGACTTGATTAAATCCCGGGATAAAACTTTGACCCAATTAGCTGTATTAATAGGAGAATCTCCTCAAAATATTACTGAATTTAAAAGAGGTTCTTTTGATAAATTTGAATATACAAGTACAATTCCTCAAGAAATATCATCCGATGTTGTTTTCTCAAGACCGGATATTATGGCTGCCGAAGCAGACTTAAAAAAAGCTAAAATTGATATTCGCATTGCAAGAAAAGAATTTTTACCCAAAATTAATATATTTGGAATTTACGCGTTTAGTAATATAGGTTCAAGCTTTTTTAGCTGGGATGATACTTTTGCAGCAATTGTAGCAGGACTTACCCAAGATATTTTTAAAGGCGGAATGAAAATAGCTAACTTAAGAATCAGTAAAAGTAAATATGAACAGCTTTTTGAAGCCTACAAGCAAGCTGATTTAAATGCGCTGAAAGAAGTTAACGATAGTATGTTGATGATTAAAGAAGACACAAAAACAGACAGAAATACAAATGCAAATTTAGCACTTCAATTTGACAATTATAAAAGAGCCGTAAAAAGCTATGATAACGGAATTGTTTCTTATACAGAGTTGCTTGCTGAAAACGAAACTCTTTTAAGCATGAAGCAAAACCGGGTTAATTCAAAAACCTCAAGATTAATAGACTATATAACCCTTTATAAGGCAGTTGGAGGAAAATTATAAATGAAAAAGATAATTGTTATTTTACTTTTAATAATTGGTATTTTAATTGGGATTTCTATGTATAGAAATAGAAATAAACCTAATCCTAATGAACTCACTCTATTTGGAAACATTGAAATCAGGCAGGTTGATTTAAGCTTCAGGGTAGAAGGTAAAATTGCTAAAATGCTTGTAGAAGAGGGTGATGCTGTTAAAAAAGGTCAGCTTCTGGGATATTTAGAAGATACCACTTACAAATCCTCTTACGAAAAAAACCTTGCGGATATTGAAATGTATAAGGCCTTAAGCAAAAACTCAAGTGAAAAATATGAACGCCATATTCCTCTTTGTGCTGATGGTACAACTTCAAAACAGGATTGTGATGACTTATTAAATTTAAAAAACAGTACCAAAGCAGCATTAGATTCTTCCATTGCTGCCAGTAAAGGTGCTAAAAAAAACCTTGACGATACAAGAGTTTATGCTCCGGAAGACGGAATTATTATGACAAGGATTCAAGAACCCGGAGCTGTTGTTGAACCTTCACAGCCTATTTATACAATGGCAAAAAATAAACCTGTCTGGGTTAGAGCCTATATCCCCGAACCTAATCTGGCAAATGTAAAATACGGAATGAAAACAAAAGTTTTAACCGATACCCTTAATCCGCAAACAGGAACCCCCCGTGAATATGTAGGACAGGTCGGTTATATTTCTCCGGTTGCTGAATTTACTCCTAAAACTGTTCAAACTGAAGATTTAAGAACTGATTTGGTTTATAGGATAAGAGTTTATATTTATGACCTTGATGAATATTTACGTCAGGGCATGCCGGTAACTATTAAAATTAATTTGGAAGGTTAAATAGTCAATGGTTGAAAATCTCGCGATTGAAATCAAAAATTTAACAAAAAAATTTGCAGGTGAAGAATCTGCTATTGATAATTTAACATTAAATATTAAAAGGGGAGAAATTACAGGACTTATCGGACCTGACGGTTCTGGAAAAACAACTTTAATAAGGCTTATTGCCGGACTTTTAATCTCAACCAAAGGTGAAATTAAAACTCTTGATCTCAATCCTGCTGCCCAAAGAGAACTAATAAATGCGAAAATCGGTTATATGCCGCAAAAATTTGGACTTTATGAAGACTTAAACGTAATTGAAAATCTTAACTTATATGCTGATTTAAAAGGTATCAACCAATCAAAAAAAGAAGAAATTTTTGAGAAATTGCTTACAATGACCGACTTAAATAAATTTCGCCAAAGACTCGCAGGAGATTTATCAGGCGGAATGAAGCAAAAATTAGGATTAGCTTGTACTCTTTTGGGAACTCCTGAACTGCTTTTGCTTGATGAACCATCGGTAGGTGTAGATCCGATTTCGCGAAGAGAATTGTTAAAAATGGTAAAAGAGCTTGCAACAGAAGGCATGACTATTCTCTGGTCCACCGCTTATCTGGATGAAGCTTACAGCTTTGATTCCTGTCTTGTAATTAATGAAGGGAAAATAATATTTAACGGCAACCCGAAAGATGTAAGTGAAAACACTAAGGAATTTGAAGACAAAATTATTGAAATAATGGGTGGCTTTAAACCGGAACCTTCTTTATTAGCAGAAAAATTTGAGCAAGGAGAAGACAATGGAGAATTTGTTGTTGAAGCACTTGATTTAGTTAAAAAATATGGAAATTTTTATGCAGTAAAAAACAACACTTTTCACATAAAAAGAGGAGAAATTTTTGGGCTTCTGGGACCTAACGGCGCAGGAAAATCGACTTCTTTTAAAATGATGTGCGGGCTTACAACTCCAACCGAGGGAACCGCAAAAATTATGGGACAAGATATTTTAAAAAACCCTTCCAAGGCACGTTCTTACCTTGGTTATATGGCTCAGAAATTTTCTCTTTACGGAGATTTAAGCGTTGTCCAAAATTTAAGATTTTTTTCAGGTGTTTATGGACTTAATATTTTTAAAAGAAGAGAAAAAATTAATGAAATTGTTGAAATTTTTCATTTTGAGAAATTTCTTGAACACAATGCAAAAGAATTGCCTTTGGGTTACAAGCAAAGATTGTCTCTTGCTTGTGCAGTTATGCATAATCCGCCCGTTTTATTTTTAGATGAGCCTACATCAGGTGTGGACCCTATTACAAGACGTGAATTTTGGCATCACATCAAATCATTAGCTCAAAAAGGAGTAACTGTACTAATAACAACCCATTTTATGGATGAAGCAGAATTTTGCGACAGAATAAGCTTGTTCTACCATGGTGAAATTATTGCAACAGGAACGCCTGATGAGTTAAAAGGCATGGTTAATGCAGCAACCATGGAAGAAGCATTTATAGGCTTAATTGAACAAAGTGAAAAAATAGAAGGTAAAAATTAAAAGGATGAAAATTTTAAAAGCACTAATTATCAAAGAATTTTATCAAATATTAAGGGATCCCAGCAGTATCTTAATTGCCTTTGTACTTCCTTTAATGCTTCTTATAATTTATATGTATGGGATTAATCTTGATACAGTAAAACTGGCTCTAGGCATAAAAATTGAGGATCCTTCACAACAAGTCACAACACTTGTTGACTCTTTTAAAAATAATAGATTCATAAAACCTTATGTCTATGACAATCCTAATAAAATGTACGATGATTTAACCGGTTCAAAATTAAGAGGACTTATAGTTATTCCAAATGATTTCTCAACTAAACTTGACAGAAATGAAGAAGCTGAAGTACAGGTTATAACTGATGGTTCTGAAACTAATTTGGCAAATTACGTTCAGAATTATTCCCGGGCAATTTTAGTGCAATGGCTCAATAATTCAAGCAAATATAAGAAAAAAACTTTACCTCCCTTAATAGATGTTGATTCCAGATACTGGTACAATCAAAACATAAACAGCCACTATTTTATTTTGCCGGGCTCATTATCTATTACAATGACTCTTATAGGAATGCTGCTTACGGCCCTTGTGATTGCAAGAGAGTGGGAAAGAGGTACAATGGAAGCTATCTTAACAACTAAAGTCAATAAGCTTCAATTTATTCTTGGTAAATATATCCCTTATTTTATTTTGGGAATGTTATCTATGTGTTTTAATGTTTTTATGTGTATTATTGTCTTTAAAATTCCTTTTAGAGGTGAATTATGGGTGTTATTCAGTTTTTCTGCATTATTTTTATTCACAGCAATGGGGCAAGGTCTTTTAATTTCAACTGTTTTAAAAAATCAATTTACAGCAAGTCAGGCAGCTTTGATTGCCGGTTTTCTGCCTGCAATGATGCTTTCAGGACTTGTTTTTCCGATAAATTCAATGCCTGTAATACTTCAGTGGATAAGTACAATAATTCCTTCCAGATATTTTATAGATTGTATTCAAAGTGAGTTTATGGCTGGAACAGTCCCGGAAATTATAATACCTAATTGTATATTCTTAGGAGTATTAGGATTTATTTTATTTATTGCAGTTTATAAAAAGACTCAAATGAGACTGGAAAAATAAAGGGTTAAAAAATGTTTAGACGAATTATTTCTCTCATAAAAAAAGAATTCATTACGATTTGGAAGGATCCAAGCAGCAGAGCATTAATTTTCATTCCTCCAATATTACAACTGCTTATTTTTGCACACGCTGCTACAATGGAAGTTAGAAATATTGATATGGCTGTTTTGGATAAAAGTCAAACTCTTCAATCACGCAATTTAATAAGTGAATTCAAACATTCAAAATGGTTTAAAAAAATAATTATTGCAGAAAATGAAAAGGAAGCCGAGCAAATGATAAGAACAAGAAAAGTTCAGCTTGCTCTTTCAATAAATACTGATTTTGCAACAAAATTAATGAGAAATCAGAGTACAAATGTTCAAATTATATTAGACGGGCGCCAAACTAATTTAGCAGCAATTGTTAACGGTTATGCCGTTTCTATTATTTCTAAATATGAGAGAGAACATTTCCCTCAAAGATTGCAAAATACTCCGAAAATTAACCTTCAAATCAGAAATTGGTTTAATCCAAATTTAATCTTTCTATGGTATACAGTAGTATCATTGATTACAATTTTAGCTACATCAATTGCTTTAATTTTAACAGCATTATCTATCGCACGAGAAAGAGAAATGGGAACTTTTGATCAATTAATTGTATCTCCCTTAAGCTCATTTGAAATTTTAATTGGAAAAACTGTTCCCCCATTAATTATCTCTATTCTTTTAACAACTTTAATGGGTAGTTTTGCGCTTTTATTCTTTAAAATTCCATTTGTAGGTTCAATTTATTTATACTTTTTCTCAATGATAATATACTTATTATCAGTTCTCGGTGTTGGTCTTTTTATTTCATCAATTTGTAAAACACAGCAACAAGCAATTCTGGGAGCTTTTACTTTTCAAATGCCTGCAATTCTCTTATCAGGTTACATTTCACCAATTGAAGACATGCCAATATTTTTTCAACATTTAACCATGATAAATCCTGTAAGATTTTTTCTTTTAATTATGAAAGGATTGTGTCTAAAAAATATACCGGCTGAATATGTTTTTCAAAACGTAATTCCTTTATTTTACATAGCTATTTTTACCTTATCTGCAGCCAGCTGGACATTCAAAAGAAATTTAGACTAAATTTCTTTTGAAACATTTTTAATTAACAGCCTAAGATTTTGCCGATTTTTTCGTTATTTTTACCAATTCTTTTGCTTTAATTCATTAATATCTTTAATATTATGCATTATTTTATCTCTCAAATATAAAAAACAAAGTTAAAAATATTGATTAACCATAAATTTCATAAAGAAGATGATTTAGCTAACCTGACTAAAAAATTAAGAACTAAAACAATAAAATTATCTGAAGTGATAGAGATTTTTAATATTTTAGGCTATGACTTGATTGTTAGGAAGAAATAAAAAATAAACGTCATGCTAAACTTGTTTGACAAAGGGAACCGCTGAGTGTATTCGAAGCGTGTAACCCTGTCCTACACGCAGCATCTTATCAATATACAGCACTGGATAGATCCTGAAATAAATTCAGGATGACGTGAAAATGTAATTGGCCTGAATGTTCAACAAATATAATAACGTTAGAGTAGAACCCCCGACTAAACTAAAAACAAGGGCACTGCAGTGCCCTTGTTTTTGTAAAAAATTTATATTTTTGCGCAATAAACTACTCTTCATCAATTGTAAATTCAGGAGTTCCGAACATTCCTTCAATCTCTTCCAAAATTGCAGAAGGTTTTCTTGCTTGATTTCTTGCAGCCATACGTCTTTGCGCTTCTTTATCTTTTTCTTCGCTTGCATGTGTAAGGTGATAATAACCCGTACCTGCAGGGATTAAACGTCCAATAATAACGTTTTCTTTTAAACCTCTTAACAAGTCTTTCTTGCCTTCAACAGCAGCTTCTGTCAAAATTCTTGTTGTTTCTTGGAATGAAGCAGCTGAAATAAAGCTTTCAGTATTCAAACTTGCTTTTGTTATACCAAGCAACAAATGTTCGCAAACTGCTTCTTGACCGCCAGCATTTTTCGCGAGTTTATTTTCATGTTCAAACTGTTGAACTTCAATAAGTTCACCCTGTAATAGTTTTGTATCACCAGAATCAAGAACTTTAACTTTTTTAGTCATCTGCCTAACAATAATTTCAACGTGTTTATCCGCAATTTCAACACCTTGAGAACGATATACTCTTTGAACTTCATCTACAAGATATTGTTGTGCGGCCTCAGGACCGTTTAACCTTATTACATCATGCGGATTTAAAGGACCGCTTGTCAAAGGTTGACCTTTTTTAATTTCTTGTTTATCCAAAACAATAATATTTGAATCAATTGTGTATTTTATTTCGACTCTGCCATTTTCGTTAGCCAAATACAACCTAGGCATATCATCTTCAATTTCAACTTCAGCAACACCGTCTTCTTCAGCCAAAATTGTACAATCTTTAGGTTTTCTGCCTTCTAAAAGTTCTTCAACCCGTGGCAAACCTTGGACTATATCGCCCGTTTTTTGTCTTTCAAATACCAGTGTAGCAAGAATATCACCTCTTAATACGAGTGCTCCTGCTTCTACTTGAAGCATTGTTCCAGGAGAGATTAAATAAGGCCGTCCTGTTCTTACAACTATTCCTGTTTTAGAAACTTTTATCACTTTTCCTGAAACAGTTGATTTTTCACCACTTTCAGAAATAATCGAATCCAATTTGATAAAATCGCCTTCTTTAACACAAGATTTTGTTTTAATAGGTAACTCTGCCTCATAATTATCACAAATCAACAATAATCTTCTTGCATCTTCTTTTTTATGCTTAATAGAAGCAACACCGTCATTTACCGCAAGAACTTGTGTTTTTGCAACAGGTATTTTAGGTTTTATTGTCTGTCCATGTTTTACTAACAATTCAGTTTGTAAAGAAGAGGTTAATTTTGAACTGCCTTCAACTTCACGACGAACAATTAATGTTTCCAATACAACAACTTTAAGATTGTTTTTACTGTCTAATTCAACCATTCCTTTTAAATGTGATAAATAACCCTGCATTTGAAGCACTAAACTTGTTCTTGTTAAAGTTGCTCCATCAAGATTCCTAACCCTTGCTCCATCTTTATATTGAAGCTGGGTTACGGGAACAATGTCAATTAATTCATCTGTTGTATCAAACTTAATTGAAACATCTTTTTGCTTTACATTTAAAATCTGGACAGCTCTGACCAAAATTTGAATTGGTTGATTTGCTATATTTTCTTCATCTACATTTAATCCTGTATCCAATTCTTCATCTAAATCATCAATGTCTAAATCATCAACATCTGATTCCATAATAGTTACTATCGAAGTTTCTTTTGCTTTAATTCCAGAAGCAATTAATGTTCCTTTTTTAATAATTTCGCCTTCTTCAACTTTTAATTCATTGACGCTTGATAAAGAATGAATTTCGCCAGGTCTTATAGTAATTTCATGTATAATATCATTACATTCTTTTATTTCAACAATACCGTCAATATGACAATAAATATCTTTAACAATTTCTGTTCCTGCAGTAACAAACGTACCGGATTCTACCATTTTTAAAGCCGAATCCTTACTTATTTGGTGAATTTCTTCAGGAATAAATATAACCTCACCGGGTTTTGTAATAATTTGATTATCGTCTACTTCAACATCAACATATCTGATTTCACCGCTTGATTGAACTGAACATTCATCATCAATCAATTCTGCTATAATCATTCCGTTTTCAACAGTTGTGTCTACAGGAGCTTTTACAATATATTTTTCACCTGTTTTATCAACGGTCCAAATTTGTTCTTTCTTAGTTTGCTCAAAAACTGCATTTAAAGGGAATAAAGAAGCTATTACAATTGTAAGTTCTTTTCCTTGAACAATTTTCTTAATTTTTTTACCTTCAAATTCAACTTCTTCTATAACTAAATTATCACCAACCCTAACTTCACCACCATGCTCAGAAATTGTTAGAGTTTCAGCCAATTTTTCATCTTTTGAAATCTTTTGTTCATCTTTTACAAGAACTTTTGATCCTCCAGGCAAATTATATACATCTCCGCCTAAAACCCAAACTATACCATTTTTATTGGCAGTTCTTGAAATATTACCCTGTCTGTCTTTTCTTTCATCTGCAATAAAATCTTCAAACAAAACTTCTCCTGACAAATCAGAATTAATATCTTTTGTTGCTTTTTCTGTTAAGCGGCTGCCGTCACCCTGGCTTCCAAGTTCAAATTCAGCAAGCTTATCACCTTTTTTAACAGTCATTCCATTAACAACCAATATAGTTGAACCTGCAGGAATATGGTATTTTGTTGATCCTTTTGCTGTTTTAATTTCAATATCTGTTTCATAAGTTGCAACTTGTACAACATCACCATGTCTTGTTCTTAGCTCACGAGTTTTAATTTTAGAAACAACTTCGCCTGCTTCTTTTGCTATAATTTCCCTTAGCGCTCCTGAACCCTTAAATACACCACCTGTATGGAATGTTCTCATTGTTAATTGTGTTCCGGGCTCACCGATTGACTGAGCAGCTATAATACCTATTGCTTCCCCTACATCAACCATTTTCTGAGTTGTCATTGCCCAACCGTAACATTTTTGGCAAACGCCATATTCTAAACCGCAAGTTAATGCTGAACGAACATTTAACTCTTGTAAATCAAGTTTAGCAACTTTTTTAACATCTTCTCTATTTAAGGTTGTTCCTGAAGGTATTAAAACTTTTCCGTCTTCATCTAATATATTTTCCGCTATTGTTCTTCCAAGAAGTCTATCAGCAAGAGAAACTATGTTCTTTTCACCATCTGATATAGATTTCATTCTGATACATTTATCAGTGTGGCAATCTGCATCCCTTATAATTACATCTTGAGCAACGTCAACCAAACGTCTTGTCAAATAACCTGAATCGGCCGTTTTTAATGCTGTATCAACAAGTCCTTTTCTCGCTCCGTATGACGAAATAATATATTCAGTAACAGAAAGACCTTCCTTAAAGTTTGATTTGATAGGTAAGTCAATAATTTGACCCTGTGCATCAGCCATTAAACCACGCATTCCAACCAATTGTGAAACCTGAGATACGTTACCTCTTGCACCTGAAAATGCCATCATATATACAGGATTTAATCTATCAAAATTTTTAACCACACATTCCGTAAGTTTGGAAGTTGTTTCTGACCATGTATCAATAACTTTTGTATATCTTTCAACTTCTGTTATTTCTCCTTTTAAATATCTATGAGTTGATTTATCTATTTCAGCTTCAGCTTGTTTTAATAAATCTTTTTTATCAGACGGAACTTCTAAATCAGCAATAGAAATAGTTGTACCTGCCTTTGTTCCATATCTGTATCCCAAATTTTTAAGGCTGTTAGCCAATATTGCTGTTTTTGCACCGCCAAACTCAAGATATATCTGTAATAATAAAGCATTTAAAGATTTTTTATCCATAACTTTATTGATATAATCTAAAGATTTTTTAACATTTTTATACGTTGTATTTGTCATTTCCTACCTCTACATTTTATTTTTGGGCTTAATCTTAATTATTTGACCCTGCTTATTAACTCAATACTGCTTCTCTAACTGCTTCATTGAAAAGAATTCTACCTACTGTAGTTTCAATTCTTTCACCTTTTTCATCTCTCACAATTATTTTATCGTGAAGCTTGATTACACCTACTTCCAATGCCGATATAGCATCTTTGAAATTAAAGAAATATCCTTTTATAGGAGCTTCTTCATTTTTCAATATTGTAAGGTAATACATACCTAAAACCATATCCTGAGAAGGAGTAATAACAGGCTTGCCTGTTGCAGGAGCAAGGATATTGTTAGTTGCAAGCATTAACATTCTTGCTTCTGTTTGCGCTTCAATTGATAAAGGAACGTGGACAGCCATCTGGTCACCATCAAAGTCAGCATTGAATGCTGTACAAACAAGAGGGTGAAGCTGAATTGCCCTGCCTTCAACAAGTACGGGCTCAAATGCTTGAATACCTAATCTGTGTAGGGTTGGAGCACGATTAAGCAAAACAGGGTGTCCGTCAATCACTTCTTCCAATATATCCCAAACAATTGGTTCAGAACGTTCTATTTTCTTTTTAGCAGATTTAATATTTTGAACATATCCGCGCTCAATTAATTTATTTACAACAAACGGCTTGAATAATTCTATTGCCATCTCTTTTGGTAATCCGCATTGATTTAAACTTAATTGAGGACCTACAACAATAACTGAACGACCTGAATAGTCAACACGTTTTCCCAACAGGTTTTGTCTGAAACGTCCTTGTTTACCTTCAATAATATTTGATAAGGATTTTAAAGGTCTGTTGTTAGGACCTACAACTGTTCTTCCACGTCTGCCGTTATCAATAAGAGCATCAACTGCTTCTTGAAGCATTCTTTTTTCATTTCTTACAATAATTTCAGGCGCTCCCATTTCAAGCAATCTAGCCAAACGGTTATTTCTGTTAATTACACGTCTGTATAAATCATTTAAATCAGATGTTGCAAATCTTCCGCCGTCTAATTGAACCATTGGCCTTAAATCAGGAGGTGTTACAGGTAAAACATCCATTACCATCCAGATAGGATTTGTTTCGCTTGAAATTAAAGAATCAAGAAGTCTTAACTTTTTAACTAATTTACTTTTTCTCTGAACTGAATTGATTTGACCTTCAAGCTCTGTTCTGATTTCTTCAGCAATCTCTTTTATATTTAATTCGGCGAGTAATTCTTTAATTGCTTCTGCTCCAATCCCGACTTTAAGTTCAGATTCTTCATTTTCCATCAAGTAATCTTCATATTCTTCCTCGCTTAAAAGCTGGAATTTTTTAAACGGGCTCTCTCCTTGATTTATTACAACATAGTTATTGAAATATATAACTTGTTCTAAGTCTTTTAAAGACATGTCAAGCAATAAACCTAAATAACTTGGAATGCCTTTCAAAAACCAGATATGGCTTACAGGAGCTGCCAATTTAATATGTCCCATACGATGCCGTCTTACTTTAGAATCCGTAACTTCAACGCCGCATCGCTCACAAATAATACCTTTATGTCTTACTCGTTTATATTTACCGCAGTAACATTCCCAGTCTTTTGACGGTCCAAAAATCTTTTCGCAAAATAAACCGTCTCTTTCCGGTTTTAATGTACGGTAGTTAATAGTTTCAGGCTTTGTTACTTCTCCGTAAGACCATTTCATTACTCTTTCCGGTGAAGCTATACTTACTCTTATATAATCAAAATAATCTATACTCGTTGACATTTATTTTTTTCTCCTTTGTTGTGAGTTAAAAGTAAAATGTGAAAATTACATTTTGCTCTTAACATCCTATAATTCGCCAAATGTTGTCGGTGTTTCAAAGAAATTGATATTCAACAACTCTGAATCAATATCTGAAAGAGTTCTTTTCGGAGCCGATTTTCTCAAATCATCCATGTCACTCATCAAATCTACTTCTATACCGTCTTTTTTAGCAACCGTTATATCCAAACCAATACTTTGTAATTCTCTTACAAGTACTTTAAATGATTCAGGTATACCCGGTCTTGGAATATTATCACCTTTAACAATAGCTTCATAAGCTCTGTTTCTTCCGTTAACATCGTCTGATTTAATTGTAAGCATTTCTTGCAATGTATAAGCTGCACCATATGCTTCTAATGCCCAAACTTCCATCTCTCCGAATCTTTGACCGCCGAATTGCGCTTTACCGCCTAACGGTTGTTGAGTTACAAGAGAATAAGGTCCGGTACTTCTTGCGTGAATCTTATCGTCAACAAGGTGTACCAGTTTTAATACATAGGAAAGCCCTACTGCAACAGGCTGATCAAAAGGTTCGCCGGTTCTTCCGTCATAAAGTATAACTTTACCACTTTCTCTTACCCAGTCACAACCCGATTCTTTAATCCCTTTTAAAAGTTCTTCTTTTGTAGCAATTTCAGATTGATTATCTCCGTACATTTCATCAAACGGAGGTGCTTCATAGTAATTTCCTGTCAAGTAAGACGCTAAACCTAATAAACATTCGTATGTTTGTCCAACATTCATACGTGAAGGAACACCAAGCGGGTTCAATACTATATCAACAGGAGTTCCATCCGGCAAGAAAGGCATATCATTTGCAGGTAATATTTTTGAAACAATACCTTTATTTCCGTGACGTCCTGAAAGTTTATCACCTACAGAAACTTTACGTTTTTGTGCAATATAAACTCTGATTACTGTATTTGCACCAGGAGGAAGCTCATCACCTTTTTCTCTGTCAAAAACTTTAACGTCAAGGACTCTTCCGCCTTCTCCGTGAGGAACACGCAAAGAATTATCTTTAACGTCTCTTGCTTTTTCAGCAAAAATTGCTCTTAATAATTTCTCTTCCGGTGGATGTTCAGATTCACCTTTTGGCGTAACTTTACCTACCAAAATATCGTCTGCATAAACTCTTGCCCCTATTCTTACAATTCCTCTTTCATCCAAATGTCTCAAAGACTCTTCTGAAACATTAGGTATTTCTCTTGTAATTTCTTCCGGTCCAAGTTTTGTTTGTCTCGCGTCTATTTCCAATTTTTCAATGTGAATTGAAGTAAATACATCGTCATGCACACATCTTTCAGAAAGCAAAATCGCATCCTCAAAGTTATATCCTTCCCAAGGCATATAAGCAACAAGAACATTTTTGCCTAAAGAAAGCTCACCGCAATTTGTAGATGCACCATCTGCAATTACATCTCCGGCTTTAACCTTGTCTCCTTCTCTAACGATAGGTCTTTGATTAATACAAGTATCCTGATTACTTCTTAAGTATTTCATCAATTGATAAACATGAAGCTGACCGGATTTATCTTTAATAGTAATTTCTTCACCGGTAACTCTTTCAACCGTACCGTCAATCAAAGTAACACATACCATTCCTGAATCCTTTGCAGCTCTTGCCTCAAGCCCAGTTCCTACAACCGGTCTTTGAGTAATAAACAAAGGTACAGCCTGACGTTGCATGTTTGATCCCATTAATGCTCTGTTCGCATCATCATGTTCAATAAATGGTATTAAAGATGTTGCAACAGAGATAATTTGGATTGGTGAAACACCCATATAGTCAACTTTTTCCGATTCGCTCAGTGTAAATTCCGAACGATAACGGATAGGAACATATTCATGTTTTATACTTCTATTTTTATTTAACTGAATATCGGAAGGAGCAATACGATAATTTTCTTCTTCATCAGCTGATAAATAATGAACGTCATCCGTTACAATTCCATCTTTTACAACGAAGAAAGGAGATTCAATAAAGCCATATTCATTAACTTTAGCGTGTGTTGCCAAAGAACCTATCAAGCCTGCATTTGGTCCTTCAGGTGTTTCTACGGGACAAATTCTTCCATAATGCGACGGGTGAATATCACGAACAGCAAAACCTGCTCTCTCTCTCATTAAACCGCCCGGTCCTAAAGCTGAAACCCTTCTTTTGTGAGTTAATTCAGCAAGAGGATTTGTCTGATCCATAAACTGGGATAATTGAGATGATCCAAAAAATTCTTTTAAAGAAGCAATTAAAGGTTTTGTATTTAAAAGGTTAAGCGGGGTTAAAGTTTCAGAATCCTGAAGAGTCATTCTTTCTTTAACAATTCTCTCAATTCTTGATAAACCCACTCTAAATTGGTTTTGAAGCAACTCGCCTACTGAACGGATTCTTCTGTTACCCAAATGGTCTATATCATCAATTGCGCCTTCATCATAAGTTAAATTAATTAAATATTCTACTGCGGCTACAATATCTTGAACAGTTAAAGTTCTTTGAGATTCCTGAACATTTAAATTAAGCTTTTTATTTAATTTATAACGTCCCACTCTGCCAATGTCATATTTCTTTTCATCAAAAAATCTTGCTTCTAATATTGAACGTCCCCCTTGAGGAGAAGCCGGATCGCCCGGTCTAAGCTTTTTATAAACTTCTACTAAAGCATCATCCGTTGTTTCGGTTGTATCTTTTTCAAGAGTTTTCTTTAAAAATTCACTGTGAGTAAACAATGTTTCCATTTCAGAAACAGTTATACCCACTGCTTTTAATAGTGTTGTAGCAAGAATTTTTCTGTTTTTATCTATTTTAACGTAAACTAAGTCGTTAGAATCAGTTTCGATTTTTAACCATGCTCCGCGGTTAGGAATCAATGTTGCGTTATACAATCTTTTTCCGGTCGGAGAAACTTCTTTTTTAAAGTAAACCCCTGGAGAACGTACTATTTGAGAAACTATAACACGCTCTGCGCCGTTTACGATAAATGTCCCTTTATCCGTCATTGTAGGGATATCACCTATGTAAACTTCCTGCTCCTTGATTTCACCGCTATCACGGTTCACAAGTCTTATCATCACGCGAAGCTGCTTTGCATAAGTCGCATCATGAATTCTTGCTTCTTCAACAGTGTACTTAGGGTTATCAAACGTATAATTTTGTAAAAAATGCAGCTCTAACCTTCCTGTATAGTCTTTGATAGGGGAAAAAGAAAGAAGTTCTTCTTTTAAACCCTCTTTTAAAAACCATTCAAAAGATTTTTTTTGCACTTCAATCAGGTCCGGTAAATCATCCAATCTGGTATTTGGAATACCCATAGGAGTTACTCTTTTTGCATATTTTGTTGTCGACATTAATTCACCTCGTCAAATTTTGTGGTGTAGTACTATAAAAATTTTGCTATTTATATTTGGCTAATTATGCCCATTTTATTTACAAGCATGTTATACAATCGTACTACGTCAAAGATTATAGTCAAGGAAAAAAACATTAATTTAAAATTAAGCTTAATAATTTGTTACAATTTAAGTTTTTTATGACTCTAAAATGCTGAAATTAGCCACAATTCTTGATTTGCCTGTCAAGAGGGTAAAAGGGAGTAAAAAGTTGAATAGAGCTTATTTACTTTCAATTTTAAGATTTATATTAATTACATTCTTTCTTCACACAATTCTTAAAAGATTTTCCGGGACTTCCAAATATTAACCTTAAAAACACAGCTCTTTTGCTTAATAATTTACTTATTTCACTTTCAAAACAATCCGTTTTTATTACTAATTTTTCGGTATTTTTAACAAGAGACAGCGGTATCGGAGGAACTTTTGTATTTATAGAATCTAAATTTTCATTTGTACCCGAGATTAAAATATTTGCGGTTGCTATATTTTTTGTTACTTTCGAGATAGTTTTATTTACTCTATTTATACTTTTGTCTATTGTTTCAACAGTCTTTAAAGTACCGGGAGCTGATTTTATAGCAAATCTGATATCTTTGCTAAAAGAAGGCTCTTCGGTTATTATTCTCAAATTTTTAAGAATAACAGAAAAATCTTTTGCTGATCTGTTTAATACTTTCTTAGTGTCTTTTCCTCCTAATCCTATTTTTAAACCCTCAGATATTTCATATAAATTATCCAAGATTTTCCTGATTTTGCCTTTTTTCAGTTCTTCTATCAAATATTCGTCAAATTGTTGAAAAACTTCTGTACCTTTTACAATATAACCGTTTTCAATAAAAGTTCCGCAAGGTTTTTCCGGAGGCTCAATATCTACATATCTTGGGCCGTAAATATTTTTTCTTTTAAAAATTATTAAAGAATTTTCCGGAATTTTTAGGTTTTTATAATGAATATCTATAAAAAATTCAATATGTGACTGGTCCTCTGAAAGTTTCACCTTGGTAACATCACCAACGTCATATCCGCGAAAACGAACATCTATTTTAAAAAAAAGACTGTCATTTATCGGTGGGGAATCATCGTATTGAACGATAAATGACATTTGAGTTTTTTTTAATGATTTAAAAATAAAAGAACCAAGCATTAAAATTAAAAAAAATATTCCTATTGTTTTTAAACATTTTTTTTCAATTTTAAACAAATCAAATCCCTCAAATTATTTGAATTGATATAATAATTAAAACTTAAATGACAATTTTTATTATTCTCAACAAGAGCAGGTCTATAGGGCTAATTTTTGAAGGATGTTAATTAAAAAATGCGAGATTGCAGGATGCGGTTTTGGTCGCAAAGCCGCTCACTTATGAGATGCTACGCGTAGGACAGAGTCACTCGCAGCATCTTACCGGGTAGTGCATTGGATAAATCCTGAAATAAACTCAGGATGACGTGAGCTAGGTAGAGTGCAGTTTTCTGCACCTTTTATTTCACAATCATTTCCGCGTGGAGAAATGCGTTAATTTATTGTAGAAAACCTGAATTAAATGTAAATCGCCACCCTGCTTTTCTGATTAAAATATTTAATAATTAGAAAATATCTTTCTTATTTCTTCTGATTTTTCGTAAATACCTTTTACAAAATTAACTAAGTCTGATACTTGTAAATCTTCATCATAACATATTACTGCACTTTTTAAAATACATAAGTTTGTTTCCAGTTCTAAAAATAATTCTTCTAATTCTAATATTTTTTCATAATTCATTCTTTCTCCTTAACTAAAAGTTTATTATTACAGTTTTTTCCAAAAAGCGTTTTAAAACCGTTATAGTTCATAATTAAATACGATATATTATTTTCTGTTAAATGTTAATGCTGTAAAACAGTAATTTATAAGATTTATGGTTTGACAGAAGAGCAGGTACAAAGACATGCCAAAGCTATTATTATAAATTTGGAAGAACATCTTGAAGAGTGGATTAACCGCATGTAGCTGAATCGATTAGCCTCGAAGCGATTTTTTGCGCAGCGCAAAAAATCGCTTTATTTTTTAAAAAATCATCATGTTCTATATATTCTTTTACAATTTTTCTTGCGTAAGAACCAACAGCTATTCCATGAAAATCTATACCGCAAAGCTTTGCCAGTTCAGCAGTCTTTGAGTTTGTTCCGCCTGAAAACATTAAATATACAGGCAAGTCAGCATTTTGGATTAATTCTGCCATTGCAACCGCCTGCAATGTTGTTTGAAAATTGTCTTCCCCTCCTGACATTGGAGAACCATCTGCTTGAATTATTGTTGTATAAGGTCCTCTGTTTTTTATTAACCTTTTAATTCTATTTAAAATCTGCTCATTGCTTAATTTTTCACGTCCGATACACAAGCTTAGCATGCCGTCAAAATTTTTATTTAAAAAATCCCAAATTTCATCAACTTCTTTTTCGTCTGTGTCTGAAGCATGAAGTTCAATGCAGGCAAGTGAACGGTTAACGGCAAACTGTAAGCGGGAGTGAAAACTGAAAGGTGAAAAATTAAAAGAAATGGCATTATGTTGACAAACAAATTGGCATTTCATACAGCCGATACAATTTTTTTCAATAATTTCCGTTTCCCGCTTGTTGCTTTCTTTTTTCCTTATGGCTTTCTGCGGACAAACTTCAATACATTTAGCGCACCCGACACATTTTTCAGAATCTATAATTGCTTTTTGAACATGTTGATCGTTTTTTGTACCGATACTCACACAAAAATGATAATCTTTTTGTTCATTTTTGGGGATAGAAAAATCAAGCCCGCGCTGTGCGGCTTTTAAAACTTCTTCATTTGCAGATAAATCAAAAAAATAACATCCTGCCTTAGCATAAAGTGCAACAAGTCTTTCAATTTCTTTTAAATTTTGATTCCCTGCCCCACAAATTAACTTAAAACATTTTTTGGAATCTAAAATTTTTTTAAGTCCTGATTGCCGGGTAGGCGGATCAAACCAGCAATTCACCTGCAACCCCTAATTCATTTGCAAATCTTGTAATGTATTGATAATACTCATTGCTCTTATATTTCTTTGATATTTCAATTAAATCTTCTCTGCTTAAAAATCCCATGCGGCAAGCAATTTCTTCAAGACATGCAATTTTTATTCCCTGATTTTCTTCAATAGTCTGAACATACTGGCTTGCCTGCAGAAGCGAATTATGAGTGCCTGTATCAAGCCAGGCAAAACCTCTGCCTAAAATCTCAACTCCTAATTGATTTTTCTGAAGATACATATTATTTAAATCTGTAATTTCAAGCTCTCCTCTTGCTGAAGGTTTAATATTTTTAGCATATTCAACCACTTTATTATCATAAAAATAAAGTCCCGTAACAGCATAATTTGACCTTGGATTGATCGGTTTTTCTTCAAGAGAAACTACTTTCCCGTTTTCATTAAATTCAACAACACCGAATCTTGTCGGATCTTTGACATGATAGCCAAAAACCGTAGCTCCTCCGTTTATTTGTGTTTTTTTTACAACTTCATTTAAAGTTTCGGAAAAATGTTGTCCAAAGAAAATATTATCTCCTAAAACAAGAGCAACATTATCATCTCCTATAAATTTTTCTCCAAGAATGAAAGCTTGCGCCAAACCATCAGGACTCGGCTGTTCAACGTAAGAAAAGTTTACTCCGAATTGTTCTCCTGTACCTAAAAGCTTTTTAAAGTTAGGTAAATCTTGCGGTGTTGAAATTATCAGAATATCTTTAATTCCTGCAAGCATTAAAACCGAAATAGGGTAGTAAATCATAGGTTTATCATATACAGGCAGTAATTGTTTTGAAACAACTACGGTTGTAGGATATAACCTTGTTCCTGCACCCCCCGCGAGGACTATTCCTTTCATTTTGAAACTCCTTTAATTTTATTTATAAGATAAGATACGCTTCTTGTCTTCTATCGATTTCATCCAAGCTTGATTCTTTAAATACCAATCAATAGTTAATTTTATTCCTTCTTCAAAAGTTAAAGAAGGCTTCCATCCAAGTTCTGTTTGTATTTTTGTATTATCAATTGCATAACGCTTATCATGCCCGAGTCTGTCCTCAACATATTTGATTGAGCTTTCATCCTTACCCATTGCTTTTAAAACTATTTTAGTAATTTCAATGTTTGTTTTTTCATTATGCCCGCCTATGTTATAAACCTCTCCGATTTTTCCTTTATGCAATACTGTATCAATTGCTTCGCAATGGTCATAGACATATAACCAGTCACGGACGTTTAATCCGTCACCGTACACAGGAACTTTTTCACCTTTTAAAAGCTGTGAAATAAAAAACGGAACTAATTTTTCAGGATATTGATAAGGACCGTAATTGTTTGAACAGCGTGTTATTAAAGCAGGGAGTTTATAAGTTTCATAATATGCACGCACCAATAAATCCGCACCTGCTTTTGATGCAGAATAAGGTGAATTTGGTTCAATAGGCGTTGTTTCTGTAAAATATCCTGTTTTACCCAGTGTACCGTAAACTTCATCGGTTGAAACTTGCAGATATTTTTCGATTCCTACTTCTTTACAGGCCTGAAGCAAATTTAAAGTTCCCTGAACATTTGTTTCAATAAAAATTTCAGGGCCCGTAATACTTCTATCAACATGGCTTTCTGCAGCAAAATTTACAACCCAGTCTGCTTGTGAAATTAAATCCCTTACAAGCCTTTTGTCGCAGATATTACCGTGTACAAAAGTATAATTTGGAGAATTTTCAATGTCATTAAGATTTTCAAGATTTCCTGCATAGGTTAAAATATCAAGATTGATTACTTTATAGTCAGAATATTTATTTAAAATATGCCTTATAAAGCAGCTTCCTATGAACCCTGCTCCGCCTGTAACAAGTAATTTCTTCATAATAACTCCTCTGTTTTAATTTCTTTAAGTGTAGGCTGTAATTTATCTTTTTCACTTAGAATAGGTTCAAAATCAATATCCCAGACAATATTTATATCCTTATCATTCCATAAAATTCCTCTATCATGCCCGGGTGAGAATTCCTCATTCGTTTTGTATAATAATTCAGCTTCATTAGATAGAACAACAAATCCATGAGCAAATCCTGCCGGCAGAAAAAACATATGATTATTTTCTTCGGATAGTTCCACTTTTAACCACCCACCAAAAGTTTTTGAATCTTTTCTAAGGTCAACCGCAACATCATATACTTTACCTTTTATACATCTTATTAATTTAGCCTGCTCTTTCGGTTTTGTTTGATAATGAAGCCCCCTAAGCACCCCTTTGGTTGATTTTGAATGATTATCCTGTACAAAATCACAATCAATGCCATTTTCTATAAAATCAGATTTTTTATAGCTTTCCATAAAAAATCCGCGATTATCCCCAAAAACTTTAGGTTTAATCAAAACCAAACCTTCTATTCTAAATTTTTCGAATTCAAAAGGCATGCGCTCAACTCCTGTTATTAATAATTTTAGCATAAAACAGATGAACGGTAAACAATAAACTGATAAATTTACTTTACTATTTACCGATTACTGTTTATTTACAACCACAAAAGCGATTGCTTTTGTTTCATCATGTGATAAACTAACTTCAATTTTTAGATTATTATACTCCTCTGTTTCAGGCAGTTTTATTTTAGGACATTTATTTTCATCATGATAAATTTCTATTTTATTGAGCTGAGGATGTTTTATATTTATTGAATTTAGAGCTTTAACTACTGCTTCTTTAGCGCAGAACCTAACCGCAAAATGACTTGCAGGATTTATTTTTGACAGGCAATAATCCTGTTCTTGTTTTGTATAAATTCGATTCAAAAAATTTTGCGTTTTATTTTCAAATCTGTTTATTTCTTCAATATCAACTCCTATTGCCATTTCTTTAGTATAAGGAAAACTCTATTGTTTTTCAATAGAGTTTTAAATTATATGTTATTTTTCACAAAGAAGCTATTTGGGGTATAAAATAACAGGTTGAACAACTGTAAAAATTATACATTTGATTTTTTGAAACAGGTAAAGCCCCTCCGCCATATACACCTGAACTGTCAGCACCATTTACAAGGTACAATACTCCTTCTAAATAAATACCGCTTGTAGAACTTATATCCCCGCTGTAACAAAATAATAAACCATCTGAATCCGCGGTATAATTTACCCCTGATGATTTACTTATCGGATTTGCATAATCAAATTTTTTGTCAGAAAACGAATTTATGTTAATATTATAACCGTTTTGATTGAAAGGAAAAGTTTCAATCGCTGTTATAGAATTGTCTGTAATAGTTACTTTACCCAAAGGCATATCAAAAAATTCAACATAGTTAGTGCCGTCATATTTAACACAATTAAAAGGCTCTACGCTTGTATTAAACCAAATATCCCCCACAAGCATTGCAGGACATGCTGATTGCCTGTAAATTGTGTTATTTAGTGTATAAAAAGTACCATCCGATTTAATAAAAATGTTGTAAGCTCCATCAGCTTTTCCATTCATACTAATATTAGCAACTGAGGAAATGATTGTTTGAGTTCCTTGATAATCTGAAAAAACCAAATCAGGGTAAGTTCCACCTATTTTTGCAGTTATGACAAGTTCATTATAACTAAACAAATCCCCTTTACCATTTGTTGTATTTCCTGATTTTACACAAAATTTATTGCCGGTTTTATTCAGCTCTGAAATTAAACCGTCAGATAACTCACTTAATTGACTTTTATTTACGGCATGCGAATTTTCTGTAGCAGAAGCTACAGAAAAAACCTGAGAATCGTCTCCGCTTATTGATGCTTTTTCATTGATTGCATCTTTAAGAACCGCAAAATTTGCATTAATTTCATCTGCTTTTGCCTTTGTCCCCGGAACAAAAGTTGTTAATGTTACTGCCATTATTTTTCCTCTCGTTTTTATTACACTTTTTTATTATGTCACTTTATAAAACAAATAAAAGTCCGCAAAAATACGTAAGTAAAGCTAGTAAATGGCAATCAGATTTTTGCTTCTATTTGCTATTTATTTATATTAAGTTTTTGCCTATTTATCAATTATTGATATAATTGCTTTATGAAAATTTTGGGAATAGATCCAGGCATGGCAATAGTTGGTTATAGCGTCATTGATTTTGACGGTGATAACATTGCTTTACTTAATTCAGGCTCAATTAAAACTTCCAAAAAAAATACCGAATCCCAAAGACTTTTGGAAATTTTTGAGGACATAACTATTTTAATCGAAAAATACAAACCTGATATTGCATCGATTGAAAAATTATTTTTCTTTAAAAATCAAAAAACCGTTATGCCTGTAGCTGCTGCTCGGGGAGTAATTATGATGGCATTGGAAAAATGCTCTATACCTGCTTTTGAATATACTCCCATGGAAGTTAAGCAGACACTTACAGGATACGGCAGGGCAGATAAAAAAGAAGTTGAACAAATGGTCAAAATTGCACTAAATTGCGAAATTTTACCTTGTTTAGACGATACGGTGGATGCTATGGCAATTGCTATATGTCATACAAGAAATCATAATTGTGATAGATTAAAAGTAAAGTGTGAAGTTTGAAAAATTAATATAAAATAAATGTATACTTTTTCAAATTTTCATCTCTCAGCTTTAAACCAAAAAAAGAGGTAACAAATAATGAACCAATTATTAATAAAACAAATAGCAATATTGAGTGCCATTTTAGGCGGAATTTTAGGAGTATTGACCCTTATCCCGTTTATAAGGAATTTTTCGTTTCTTATATTAATTCTATGCCTTTCTTCTGTTGTTATTGTTTATATGAAAAAGAATAATTTATTAGGAATTATTGACATAAAAGAAGGTGCTATATTAGGCGCTATCGTAGGTTTTGTTTCATTTATAGCTTTTTCTGCAGTGTTTGTTCCTCTTGTTGTAATTGTTGGACTTATTTTTAAAGGCTATTATACTTTTGGAATAACTTATCTGTTAAAAGCTTCAGGGTTTTTTGTTCTAATAATGCTTGTAATATTTTTAGGCGGATTAAGTGCGTTGATGAATGCTTTTTCGGGGCTTGTAACAGCTTATGTATATGAAGTTCTGACGGGATTAAAAAAAGAACAAAACGAAAATATAGATTTTGAAATAAAAGATTAATAGTGCTTAAGAGGTTAAAAATAAATGCTCAAAGGATTTAAATCAAATATAAGAACGATTCAATGGACAAATAATATCTCAAGAATGGTAGATCAAACCGTTGTCCCTTATGAATTCAAATATGTTGACATAAAAACAGGTCAACAAATGCACGATGCAATTCAAACGATGGTAGTGCGCGGGGCGCCTGCAATCGGAATTGCAGGCGCCCATGGAGTAGCTCTTTATGCTTTAGAATTAGAAAAAGAAAATTTATCAAAAGAAGAATTTGTTTCAAGATTAATTGAAAAATCAAATTATCTTGTAAGTTCGCGTCCAACAGCGGTTAATTTACACTGGGCTATTGATAAACAAATTGAAATCGCAAAAAATCCCAAATTTGATATAAAAAAAATTGTTAAAGAATTAATTAAAAACGGAATTAAGCTTGAAAACGAAGATATTAAAATTAATAAAAAAATAGGTAATTTTGGTGCAGAGGCTGTACCAAAAGGTGCAACGATTTTAACCCACTGTAATGCAGGTGCACTTGCAACCGTCGGGTACGGAACCGCACTAGGAGTTGTCCGTTCTGCTTATGCAAAAGATAATACAGTTCAGGTTTTTGCTGATGAAACCCGCCCAAGGCAACAAGGAGCAAGAATTACAACACTTGAACTTGTTATGGACAAAATTCCGGTAACTCTAATTACTGACGGAATGTGTTCATATTTTATGAATAAAGGAATGATTGATCTGGTTGTAGTCGGTGCTGACAGAATTGCTTCAAACGGTGATACCGCAAATAAAATAGGAACTTATACTGTTGCAATTGCAGCAAAGTACCATAATATTCCGTTTTATGTTGCAGCACCTTTATCTACAATTGATACAAACATAAAAATGGGAGCTGAAATACCTATCGAAGAACGTTCTCACGAAGAAGTAACTCATATAAATGGGAAAAGCATTTGTGCAGAAGGAGTAAAGGTCATTAACCCTGGGTTCGATATAACTCCTCATGAATTAATAACAGGGATCATTACCGAAGTTGGAATTTTAAAATCCGATTTTAAAAATTCAATAAAAAAAGCTTTTCAATGATAAATTATAATAATTTTTTATATCGGGTAAAAAATCAAACTATAGGGGACAGCTTTCTGCATCTTTTTTGAATATGTAATAATTTTTGATGTTGAGTTAAAAACCCAACCTACTACCCACCTTTCAATTATGTTATCAGGCGAAATGCGTTTATCCCTGCCTGACCTACCTTTTTCTGTTCACTGTTTACCGTTTAATGTTAACTTATTCCTCTTTCCTTTTTCTCTTTCACCTGTTATAATTATAAACATGGCAGAAGAACCTATTTTTTCCGAAATTAAAAAAGAATTAGTTAATCAAACCCGTTCTAATGAAGAGATTGACAGAATTGAGCAGGCTTATTTGTTTGCCAAAAAATTACATGACGGGCAGTATCGAGTTTCAGAAGAGCCTTACATTGTACACCCTGTTGAAGTTGCAAAAATTTTAATTGATTTAAAAGCTGATACAAATACGATTGTTGCAGCATTTTTGCACGATATTTTAGAAGATACTGAAACAAAGCCGGAAGAAATTGAAGAAAAGTTTTCGACCGATGTTCTAAACCTTGTTCAAGGTGTTACAAAATTAGGAAAGATAAAGTTTAAGTCAACAGAAGAGCGTCAAGCTGAAAATTTTCGGCGAATGTTTATTGCTATGGCAAAAGACATAAGAATAATTTTTTTGAAACTTGCTGACAGGCTTCATAATATGCGGACTTTGAATTTTATGTCAGCAAATAAACAACAAAAGATAGCACAGGAAACTTTGGATATTTTTGCCCCGCTTGCAAATCGCTTGGGGATTGGAAAAATAAAAGCTGAACTTGAAGATTTATCATTAAGGTACTTGCATCCTGATAAATACTATGAAATTGCACAATTAGTTTCTCAAAAAAAGACAGAGAGAGAATTAACAGTTAAATTATTGATTGAAAAAATTTCACAAGATGTTAAAAGAAGCGGAATAAATGCTCAAATAACAGGCAGAGCAAAACATTATTATAGCATTTATAATAAAATGGAACGTTTAAATATTGCATTTCATGATTTATACGACATTACGGCAGTAAGAGTAATTGTCGATACCGAGAAAGAATGTTATGAAGTTCTTGGGTTGATACATTCACAATTTAAACCTATTCCCGGACGTTTTAAAGATTACATTGCAATGCCAAAAGGCAATATGTACCAATCTTTGCATACTTCCGTTATCGGACCCCGTTCAAAACCTCTGGAAGTTCAAATAAGAACATGGGAGATGCATGAAATAGCAGAATACGGGATTGCAGCTCATTGGCGTTATAAGGAAAAAGGATCCCAAAAAGTCAGTAAAAATTCTGATGTCCAATTCTCCTGGATGAGAAAACTGGTGGAGTATGACCAAGACTTAACCAATGCAAAAGAATATGTTGATAGTGTTAAATTAGATCTTTTTTCTGATCAGGTTTTTGTGTTCACTCCTAACGGTGATGTTTTTGACCTTCCGGTAAAAGCAACGCCTGTTGATTTTGCTTACCGTATTCACACAGATGTTGGTCACAAAACTATCGGGGCTTTAATAAACGGAAGGATTACGCAGCTTGATACAAAGTTAAAAAACGGAGATATCGTTGAAATTTTAACTTCAAAACAATCAGCACCGAGGTTAGATTGGCTTAATTTTGTTGTAACAAAACAAGCATCTTCCAAAATCAAACAGTGGTTTAAGAAAAATAACCGCGAAGATCATATGAATTTGGGTAAAGCAAATCTTGAACAAGAATTAACTAAGGCTGTTTTTGATGAATATTTAAAAAGCGGGGAATTCGAAAAAATCGCAAGACAAATGAATTATAAATCTTATGAAGATCTTTTTGCAGGATTGGGTTATGGAGAGACAACTTTAAACAAAGTTATTAATAAACTTAAAAAAGCTCAAACAAAACCTGTTGAAGTTTCATTTGGTCAAGAACGCTATAGAAGAAAATCGAATAAAGACATAGTGGGGCTTGAAGGGCTTCTTTATTCCCTTGCAAAATGCTGTTCCCCGATACCCGGTGAACCTATTGTAGGTGTAGTAACACGTTCAAAAGGAGTCTCTGTTCACAGAGTAGATTGTAATTCGCTAGAAAATATCCCTGCTGAGAGATTTATGGATATTCGTTGGGCAGAAGATAAAGTCAACAGAACTTACTCAACAGCTATCAGAATAGAAGCAAGTGATAAAATAGGACTTTTAAAAGATATTATTTCGGCAGTATCTGATAATAATACAAATATTCTTTTTGCTAATGTTAAATCAAATAATAATAAAAAAATCGGAATTATTGAACTTGGATTGGAATTAGATAACATTAATACTTTAAAGAAAGTTATCAATACTATACAATCGTTACCTGAAGTTTACAGTGTAAAAAGAGTTCAGACACCCGGTGGGCAATCGTCTCATGGAAAAAGAGATAAGCAAAAAACAAAAAGTGAACGATCAACAGTAAATAGTAAAAGAAAGTGAAAAATATGTTAAACTTGTTTTTCATTTCTCAGGCATGGTTTCATGCTTTAATTTCAAATTTATATACAA
Organism: uncultured bacterium; assembly: GCA_963839525.1. GTDB lineage: Bacteria > Cyanobacteriota > Vampirovibrionia > Gastranaerophilales > Gastranaerophilaceae > CAWIVJ01. The sequence continues at coordinate 554,407 of CAWIVJ010000005.1, forward strand.
AAAAAAATTATTATTTAAACCAATTGTAAATTTTTATTACAATTTTAATTCATGCATGTAACAAAAAAGCATGCCTTGGATTATCATGCATGGTACAACTATCCCCAAATCTCCTCCCAAGATTATGAAGTACTAGCTGCTTAATGCAGCTATTTTTTTTGCATAATTTTTTTGATAACATAGAATGAAATTTTATTAAGCTTTTAAATAAGTTTCAATATTTAATATTTTTGTTTGTGTTGAAAACTCTGCTTTTGCACCGTATGGAAGGGTAATTTTTTCTTTTGCATGAGTTATTTTAAATCCGCTTAAAATTGGTTTTTTAATTTTTTCTCCAATCTCAAAAAATAATTCATTAAAATATTGTTTGTTTTTAAAGCCTAAAAAATCACCTAAAATAATTCCTTGTATATTTTTACGAAATTTTTCAATATTTAAAAGCTGCGTCATCATTTTATCAATTTTATAAATTTCTTCATTCAAATCTTCTGCGAAAAAGATAAATTTTTCATCCGGTATAAAATCTAATCCGCACATTGAAACAATTGTGGCAAGATTTCCACCCCAAAGCAGACCTTCTGCTTTACCTGAAAAATATACTTTTGTTTTTTTATTATCAGGTAATATTTCTAAATTACTTGTATTTTCAAGTGTTTTAAAAAAAGATTTTTCCACAATTTTAGAAACATTTTCAATCCCAAAATCGCTTTGTGCCATAGGAGAATAAAAAGTTATAAGTCCGGTTTTTTGGTAAATCATTGCTTGGATTGCACTTACGTCAGAATAGCCTGCAAAAATTTTTGGATTATTTTTAATTGTTTCAAAATTAATTTTATCTAATAATCTTATTGCTCCATAGCCGCCTCTTGCACATAAAATGGCATTAATATCAGGAGTTTTAAAAAATTTATGAAGTTCTTGAACTTTTTTTTCATCAAATCCTGCAAGATACCTGTTTTTATCAAAAATATTTTCGGATAAAATAACTTTATATCCTTTATTTTCAAAATAGGTTTTTGCTCTGATTATATTTTCTTTGCTTTCAATAACTCCTGAAAGAGCTAAAATTCCTATGGTATCGCCTTTATTTAATTTTCGGGGTTTAATTAAGTTCATAAATCTACCTATTTAGCTTGGATTAAGATATAATAATTTTAATAGTAAAATTATTAAAAGGCAATATGAGCGAAAAATATATTCCGTTATACAGAAAATACAGACCAAAAAATCTTCAGGAAGTTGTTGGGCAAGAACATATAAAAAAAGCACTTGCGAATGCAATTAGTTTGAACAAAATTTCTCATGCCTACCTTTTTACAGGTCCCAGAGGAACAGGAAAAACTTCTGTTGCCAGAATTTTAGCAAAATCTTTAAATTGTAAAGACGGACCTACACTTACTCCTTGTGAAACTTGCTCGAGTTGTACGGACATCAAGAACTCAACTCCGATGGATGTAATTGAAATTGATGCAGCAAGTAACAGAAAAGTTGAAGATGCTCAAAATATTTTAGAAAAAATCCAATATATTCCTGTTAACGGAAAATATAAGATTTACATAATTGATGAAGTACATATGTTAACAAACCATGCATTTAATGCTCTTTTAAAGACGCTGGAAGAGCCGCCTGAGAATGTTATTTTTATTTTAGCAACAACAGAACCCCAAAAAGTTTTAGAAACAATTACGAGCCGCTGTCAGAGGTTTGATTTTAGAAGAATAACAACAGATGATATCATAAGTCATCTTAAAAATATTGCAAAACTTGAAAAAATAAAAATTGATGATGATGCGTTATTTACAATTGCAAAAAATTCCGCCGGCGGGATGAGAGATTCGCTTGCACTTTTAGATCAAATAAGTATTATGGGGAATTCCAAAACAATTACATCGGAAGATATAAATAAACTTTTAGGCAGAATTTCTTTTGATGTTTTAAATAATCTTACCGAGAATATTATCCATGCAAAACCGCAAGATACAATTGAAATATTAGAAAAAATTTATACTTCAGGTAACGAACCTTCTCAAATTTTAATTAATTTACTGGGATATTTAAAAAATCTTTTAATAGTAAAGAATTGTCAGGGTGATGAACTTTTACTTAAACTGACTCAATTAAGTATTTCTCAAATTCAGACTTTAAAAACCCAGTCAGAAAGTATTGAAACCCATCAAATAACTTTTTTAATAGAAAAGACAGTTTATTATATAAAAGAATTGAAAACAACAACAAACCAGCATCTTTGGCTTGAAGTTGCGATAATTGATCTGGCAAACTTGGCTCAAAATACTTCTCTGTTAGAACTTCAGGAAAGGATTTTAAAACTGGAAGGTGGCACTCAACAAGCACCTGTTCAAACTTATATTGCTAAACCGGCATCTGTTATAAAAAAGGAAATAGAAGAGGTGCAAATATGCAAAGATGCAAATACGCAAAACGAAACCAACCTTTCAGCTCTCCAACCTTCTAATCATTCTTTTACTCCTCCCCAAGATAATCTTATGCAGGAAGCAGGGACTTCTTACGGTAAAGAGCAAGAAAAAGATACAGAAAGCCAAAACATTTACACCCTTTGGTTTGAGTTACTGCAAAATATTTCAAGCACTCCTACAGTATCGCTTTTAAATCAGCATGCAAAACCTCTTGAAATTTCTGAAGAAAAAGTTGTAATAGGCTGCAAAGAGAATTTCCTAAAGTTATTAAGCAACGACAATAAAAAAAGCGCAATAGAAGAAGGGATTAAACAGCTGTTTAATAAAAATGTAAATCTGGTTATTAAAGCTGCTTCTTCTGAAGAGCTCTCAAAAATTGAAAAAAAAAATCCAATAATTGAAAAAACGGTTGAAAAAAAAGTTAAAGAAATAGAAGAAACAGAAGAATTTGATGAAGAAGAAGATTTTATAGAACATGAACTTGCTAAAAAGAAGGATGAGAAATTTATTCCTTCAGATCAAGCTTCAATGGTAATGAGTTTGTTTGACGGAAAATATATTGATTAAAGTTAGGCATTGTTAACAAAGGCTATTTTATTAGTAACCGTAGGGTGCAGTTTTCTGCACCTTTATAGTTTTTAAAATTTAAAAAGGTGGAGTAAATTCCACCCTTGCTTATTTTTTTATATTTTTAAGATTTTTTAATGCATATTCACAATATAAGACCATTGCACGTCTAGTTTTATGAATGATATGGCAAAAGTGACAAGGGAAAAATTTTCAAATAACAATACAATTATTTATCTTTGCCTTCAATTTTATTTCCAATAGCCGCTCCTGCAGCAGTTGTACCAGCCAAACCCGCATAATATGCAGCTAAAAATGGAATCGCAGTCCCTGCCGTTGCCGCAACAAGTACGACTCCGACCACACCACCTATAATAGCACCGACAACTCCACCTTTAATTGCTCCATCGGTGCCTTTAAACGAAATGGTATTTCCCTTCGTAAAACTATCAGTCATTAATCCTTTGCCTAAGCTTGTGTTGAAGTTTAGTCCTTTTTTAAGTTCTTGTTTTGGCCCATTTTGTGATTGAATAGCCGTAACTCTCATCTTTGCTCCTTTCTTATTTTTTAACACTAAATTATAATAAATTTTTAATATTATATTTTAAATCATCTAAAAATACTATTTCAAGCAGAGAAGAATTTACAATAGTTAATAATTTGTAATAAAAAAGAAAAATAGGCAATTTTTTTTCTTTTTGGTTTTATAATACTTAAAACCTAGGAGTGTAGTTTTAAATGCAATTTTTTGATTCTATTTCGAAAGTTAAAAAAAATTACAAAACATACGATAAATGGGAACAACTCCGAGCATGATGATGTTGAAAAACGGCGTTATTTAGCCGCCAAGTTTGATTTGCCCCCTGATGAAATTGCATTAACAAAAGCAAAGGCTGAAGCTGTTTTTAGGGCTACGGATATTATGGACATGCGTTCTGAAGATAATTGTGCTGAAATGGAGCGAGCAACAGGAATTCTTACAGCTATAGCAATGTTGCCAATGGGAATTATATCGGTCATTATATCAAAGAATATTGTAAAAGAAGCAAAGACGGATGGGATTAGAAAGGTCGCAATGACTAATGGAATAATTTTGTTTTTGTCACTTTCCGCTAGCGCCGCTCTTGCAATTATGGCAGCAGCGGCACAAAAAGAAGCTTCCAGAATTGGAAGATTTCAAGCTAAGCAAAAGGAGTTAAAAAATCCAAATAATTTTATTATTTATACGGATACTCAAAAAAAAGAGGCGTTAGAGAAGGCAAAAAGTCTTCCGGATAAGGCTGATATCAAAAAAAATCTCAAAGAATCCTTGGCTGTTTTGAAACAGTTAAAAAAAGATAGACCTGAGTATAATAAAGCTATTAAGCAAAAAGAAGAGCAGCAAAAAAAAATTGATAAAATTCTTAAAAAAAGTTTTTCAGAAGAGCAGTTAAAAAAGGGAGAATATGATAAAGAAATTATAGTGAATATTGTAAAAGATGTTAATATGAATGCAGAAAAATATACGGAAAACATGGAAAATATGTTTGATGCTATTGGTTCTTTATCATTGTTTGTTAACATTCCTATTTACTTTGTGTTAAATAAAGTTTTACATAAATTTAAAGGCCTTCCCAAAACTACAAAAAATATTATGCCTTTAGTGACTTCTTTTGTTTTAACAATTCCAATGATTAATTGGGCAACTAAAGAAAAAAGAGAAGCTGCCAGAGTTGGAAGATATCAAGCAAGGAAAGAGATTTTAAATAATCCTGAGTTGATTATGATGTATACTCCCGAGCAATTAGAGCAAGCAAAAAATATTAAAGCTCCCAAGATTAATACATCTTTTTTGAATAAAATCAAAAAAAATATCGAGTTTTTTAAGACATATTTTGTTGACGCGAAGGAGTATAAAGCTTACAAAAAAACAAATAAAGCCAGTGATGAAAAGTATTATGAAGCTTTGAAGCAAGTGAAGGTTACAGATGCACAAATAAGTGATGCAAAAAAACTTCAAGAACGAACATTTATGGTCTTTGACAAGATAGACGAAATGTCGCAGCGATATTCTGAGGATACAGAAGCTGCAACTCAAGTCGTTGCTCAATGTTTAGCACCTATATTTACCACAATAGGCACTGTAGTTCCTTTGGTTTCTATATTGAAAATTAAAGATGGAAAATTCCCGTTAAGAGGTATTACTAAGAATATATCAAAATTATTATTTGACAAAAATTCAGAAGTGAGAAGATTTGTCATGAACGCCTTTGCTGTCATAGACAACGATCCAGCACTAAAAAAGGCTTATTCGAAAATATTAATCGATAAAGGTGCTCAACTAAAATTAGCTAATCATCCTCAAATAGCGGAGCTTTTAAAGGAATTTTCAAAACAGAATAAAAATGTTATTTTGCAATTTAATCAGGCTGTAAAGAATAATGATACAAAAGAAATGCGAGAAATTATAAAAGCTTTCTTAAAGAAAAATGCTAGAAAAGATAAGGTTTCTCAGTGGTTAATGAATTTGATTAACGATATTGTTTCTTTAAGAGGGAAGCTTAAAGAGGATAAAATTAATGGACAAGTTAATGTTGTGAATGACAATAAATCTCTAATAGAAAAAATTAAAGGTTTTTACAAGGAATACAAAACTTTAATTAATACAGTTTTAGCCGGTGGATTTATCCCAATGCTTGGATTTACAGTTGGGATTCCTGTTTTAATTTCTTCTTGGTTCACTAATCTACAAATTAAAGCCGGTAATATTGGTATAATGAAAGCAATGCAAGAAGTTGATAATCCTAAGCTTTTTATTGATATAGATGAACAGACCTTATAAAAATAGAATATTTGAATTTTTATGGTTAAATTACCAAAATTGGCAATAGGGCTGTTAAAAAGGCTCAAGAAGAAAACAGACGCAAAGGTATTCCTAGGCACTGTTAACAAAGGTTAATTTTAATAAAAGCAATCGTAATAAATGCCAAAAATATCATATCCGATTTTTCAAATCTTGCCGCAAGTCTCCTATTTTCCTTGATTTTACCGAATATTCTCTCTATCAAATTTCGTTTTTTGTATAACTTTGTATCGTATTCTATTTTTACTTTTCGGTTTATTCTGCCGGGAATAACAGGAATATTATTTTGTGCTTCTAAAGTTTTACGGTTCAAATCACTGTCATATCCCTTATCTTCAATGACATAGCAGTCATAAATCTCCCTTGTTAATTCTTCTGCTTTGGTTATATCATTTTCATTTCCGGCACTTAAAAACCCTGCCATTACTTGTCCTGAAAGCATTATCGCCAAGTGAAATTTTGTAGTTATTCCGCCTTTTGTTTTTCCTTTTGATTGAAGCCCCCTTTTTGCCCTCCGCCGTGGCGGTGAACTTTAAAAGTGGTACTATCAGCAAGAATAATATTAACTGTCGCAAGCTTTTGAGCTTGAAGCTTTGATAGAATTTGCCACCACAAACCTTTTTCTGACCACCTAAAAAACCTTGTATAAATATAGCAATTTGATTATACATTGACATATATATTAATATATTGTATAATAAACTCAATAAGAGGAGGATTTATTATGCAACCTGTTTCAAATGACAAAAGAGCCGATATTATATCAGCAAAACAACGCCAAGAACCTGTAAAATCAATAAAAAGATGGTTTAATGTAAGCGATAGCACAATAAGTCGAATTTGGAATAAATATCTCAAAACAGGCTCTTTTTTACCAATCCCATATAAAGGTAGAAAAAGCGATATAACTCCTCAACAAGATGAGCAAATACGTTTAAAAATACAAGAGAATTGTGATATAACTATAGAAAAAATAATATCTGAATTACAACTTAATATCACTGTTTCCGGGCTTTCTCGTCGTCTTGAAAAGATGGGATTATCCTTTAAAAAAAGACTTTGCACCCGAACAACCAAAAACGAGAAGATGTCGTCAAAGAACGTGAAATTTGGCGAGAAAAACAAGAAGAAATAAGCAAAGCAAAAATATATTTTCTTGATGAAAGTAGTATTAATTTGGGAATGACACGCCTTTATGGGTGGGGAAATAAATCAGAGAGGGTAAATGACTATGTCCCTGACGTACGCTTTGAAAGAACCTCAATTATCGCTACGTTGTGTGAAGATGGTATAAATGCACCTATGACCTTTAAAGGGACCCTGGATCAAGATGTTTTCGGACCATATATCCGAGATTTTCTAGCCCCAACTTTAAATTCCGGTGATATAGTTGTTATGGATAATTATTCAGTCCATAAAGTTAAAGATATATTGAACCCAATATATGAACGAGGTGCTACAGTGTTGTTTTTGCCACCATATTCACCAGACTTAAACCCAATAGAGTTGGCTTGGTCAAAAATTAAATCAATTCTTAGAAGTTTAAAGGCAAGAAGTGTTGATGAAATGCTTAAAGCATTGATTATTTCTCTAAATTCAATCACAAAAACCGACATCGCGAACTGGTTCAAACATGATGGCTATTGTGTCAATGTATAATCAATTTGCTATAGTATGCCAATTTCCATAACATTCGGGCAAATCCCGCCAAGGAACGCCTGTTCTCAAAGCATACAAAACCCCGCAAAAAACGTTGTAATGGGAAATAACAGGCGGTCTGCCTTTCCAAATGTAACTCTCGTTGATAATTGGCTCAATTGTGTTTTTAAAATCCTCAATGCTGATTGGAAATAGTCTTTCGTTGTTGTTATTGCTCATTTTTTCACCTCCCATATTTTCTATGAGAGTATTATACCACAAAAACTAACCTTTGTTAACAGTGCCTAACGTCTATTCTATCAATGGCAAAATGGTTTTTGAATTTGAATTCCAATAGATTTTCCTATAAAATCAATATTCTTGAGCAAGTATCTGTACAAATCCTCTGTACCGTCAAACTTTTGTTCAATTTTAAACATAAATATCCTCTTTAAAATTATTTTATACAACCATTTTTGCACTTGATTTTTTTAAAAAAATCAAGCAAACTTCATCCTACTACTAAAATAAAGTTTTACAAACAGGATGTTTATGTAAATTTTCAACAAGTTCAAATATTTTTTTATCTTGTTGTCTTAAAATCTTTTTATTAGGAGAAATTTTTGATGTGATTAAAATCCTTAAAGCTGGTATTGAAACACCTAACTTAATTAATTCACGTATAATTTCCAACCATTCAATTTCATATTGTGTAAAAAGCCTTTTTCCGTATTTTGTGTGAGTTATCCTATGGGGTTTAATAAGTCCCTCTTCTTCATAAGTTCTTAGTCTATCACTAGTGATACCTATAAGTTTAGCTGCTTGATTAATCAAATAGAACGGTTCATCTTTTCTTGGTTTTGTCATATATAATTTCCTCACTAATATGATAGAACAATAATTAACATATGAAAATTTAGGTATTTATAAGCAGATTTAAAATTAACATATTTACATAAAAAATATAGGTGTTATAATAACTATATTGGTTTGATTTACACAAGGAGAACATTGATATGATTGAAATTAAAACCTTCGAAATTAAACAAAAATTTATCGGGACAAAAGATTTGTACGGGTTTTTACTTAAAAATCCTGAGCTTATTGAAGAAGAAGCAAATATTAAAATACAAAAAACTTTAAAATACAGATCTTCTTGCGTTACCGGAAAAGAGGAAATTACGGAACGAAATATTTTATTTTTTGTTTCAAGAAGAGAGTTTCCTGATGATTTAGGAGAATTAATTGTTTTAGCGGGAACTTTTGATATTGATATTATTGTGTTTTTTATGACAAAGATAAATGCAAAATATTTTGATTCTTTAAATTGGCTTCAAAAAATTAGTAATGAGGATACACAATTTATTTTAGGAGAAATTGAGTTTTATCCTGAACTATTTTTCAACTGCAAAGCGCAAAAACCTAAACTTTACAGACTATAGTGAGTAGGGTGCAAAAATGCGTCTGATTTTTATAAAAATCTTTTTTTAACGTACTTCTGCACCTTACTCACTTCAGACCAAGCTTCAATGGTAATGGGTTTGTTTGACGGAAAATATATTGATTAAAATTATGGTCTATAGATTCCGATAAATTGAACTTTATACCAGGGAATGTGAATTTTTCCGTCTTGATTTTTAATTATAACTCCCCACATATCTTTTAATATTATTTTTCCTGAAACTCTTGCAACATCTTCTTTTTTAAGCAGATTTAATTTTACATCAACATAATCATTAAAAACGGGTGAATCTTCTTCACGTATAAAGCTGTATAAATTACCATCTTTATAATATTCAATAAGACCTTCTTCTACAGTTTCAATTTTGCAGGGAATGATATTTCCCTGAGAATCAATTATTTCATCAGCAAAAGCAAAATTTTGTGTAATTAAAAGTAAAAAACAGATTAAAAGTATCTTTTTCATAAGACATCCTCGGTTAATTAATAATAACATTTTACAATATATCAATCGGGTCAACATCAACCGTAAGCTTGATATCTTTTGGCATAGTAATCTGGTTTAAAAATTTCGATATAAACATATGTCCTTTTTCTTCCATTTTATTCTTGATTAAAATTTGGAAACGGTACATTCCTTTAATTTTTTCAATAACACAAGCCGTAGGACCAAGCAAAATCAAGCGTTCGGAAATACCGTGATTTTTTATAAGTGTATTAAGCCGTGAAGCAATTTCCTGTGCTGATTTTTCTGCCCTAAAATTATTTTCGCTGCTTAGAATTAACCTGATTACCTGAGCAAAAGGCGGATAATCAAATTCTTCTCTCGCTTTAATTTCTGTTTGGTAAAAATCTTTGTAATTTTGTGCTTTTGCGTTTTCAAGCGCATAAAAATCAGGATTATAAGTTTGAAAAATGACACTTCCTGAAAATTTTCCTCTTCCGGAACGTCCCGCTACTTGAGTTAAGAGTTGAAAGCCGCGTTCTGATGCTCTGAAATCGGGCAGATTAAAACTTGCATCAGCCGAAATTACTCCTACAAGCGTTACGTTAGGGTTATCAAGACCTTTTGCAATCATTTGTGTACCGATTAAAATATCAATCTCTTTTTGTTGAAACTTCTCTAAAAGCTCAATATGAGCATTTTTCTTAGTTAGAATATCACTGTCTATACGTTCAATTTTTGCATTTTTAAATAATTCTTTTATAAGAAGTTCTATTTTTTGGGTACCTGTCCCCGAATTTTTCAAAGCATCGCTTCCGCAATCTCCGCAAAAATCAGGAAAAGACTTTGTTCTGTTGCAATAATGACATTTTAAATCTGAACTTTCCGAATGCCAAATCATGGGGATTGAACAATTTTCACATTCTATTACAGCACCGCAAGCCTGACATTGTGTGAAGGTAGAAAATCCTCTGCGGTTTATTAGCAAAATCACCTGCTGATTTTTTTCAAGAGTTTCTTCAATTGCTTTTTGAAGTTGCACGGAAATTAGTCCTTTATAAGCTTGTTTTGAATTATTTTGCATGTTTATAACAGAAGTTTTTGCGATAGGAGCGTTATTAAATCTGTTTGGCAATTCAAACAGATTTTTTGAATTAATAGCCCTGTAGTAAGTTGAAACATCAGGGGTAGCACTTCCAAAAATTAAAGGACAATCGTGAAATTCTGCTAATTTTCCGGCAACTTTTCTTGCATCGTACCTTGGGGAAGGATTTGTTTGTTTATAAGCATTTTCATGTTCTTCGTCAATAATTATAAGCCCTATATTTTTTAAAGGAGCAAAAACAGCTGAACGTGCACCTGCAAGTATTTTTATCTCATTTTTGCGCAGTTTTTGCCATACGTCATATCTTTCTCCTTCTGAAATACTGCTATGCCATATAGCAACATCTTTTATTCCGAACTTACAGGCTAAACGTTTTGTTAATTGTGATGCAAGTGCTATTTCAGGAACTAAAAATAAAACATTTTTACCGGATTTGATTGTGTCATCAATAAGTTTAAAATAGACCTCCGTTTTACCGGATGCTGTAACGCCATGGAGAAGTAAAGGTTGAAGATTGCAAGAGGAAGAGGATTTTTGGAGGGTTTGCTTTTTGCTCATTTCATTATAAACTTTTTCTTGCTCTTTTGAAAGATTATATAATTCCTCTTTTTCACATTTATTAAAGACTTCAAGCGGATTTCTGTAAATTTCTTCGTCTAAAATTTTTACACATCCGAGAGTTTGAAGCTTATTTATAGTTGAACGGGTAGTTTTTACCATTTTTTCAAAATCAATCAAAGGCATTTTGACTTTTTCTTTAAGAGTTTCAAGAATTTCTAACTGTCTTTTTTTTAATTTCTCATTTATTTCTAAAAATTCAATTGATTTTTCAACTTTAGCATTTTTATCAATTAACTTTAAGGGGATTGCCATATTTAAAACGGTTACAAAATCACAGGTATAATAATTAGCAATCCACTCAAGAAGTTTTAGGTATTCAAGCGAAAATAGCGATTTTTCATCTAAAATTTTATTGATTTTTTTTGCTTTTATTTCTTCCGGCAAATAATCTGAAAAACCTACTACAAAGGCATTAATAAGCCCCTGCCTGCCGAAAGGAACCAGAACTGCCTGCCCAATTTGGATTTTATCCCTCATTTCATCAGGAATTAAATAGCTGAAAGTTTTTACACCAAGTCCTTTAATATTAACTAAAGTAAGGGCATATTTGTTTTTGCATAATTGCTTTTTCATCCTACCCCTTTTATTTAAAAAGGTTATAAAGTGAAAAGATAAGCAAAGGAATTATCATTTTCAAACTTAACTTTTTATCTATTTCACTTATAACCCTATAAGCTATTCTTCGCTCATAAACTCTTTCATCGCTTCATCAACCGCATCTTTGAGAATTTCGATATTTTCAGGTGAACAAGTTACACCTTTTTTAGTCGGAAGCCAGGTTGCACCGTCATCGGTTGTATAAAAAATTCTCATATCAAGATAACTTTTACCTTTATATTCTTTTATTGCAATCTGTAATTGCTCTGTGGTGCTTCTTGGAATAGTTGCTATCATTTTAGCTTCTTCTGCCATTATTCTCTCCTCGTTTTCTAAATACAGGAAAATTATAACATAAAAAGACCGCTATTGACTAAAAAATTTGTGAATAAAATATTTGATGGTTAAGTTATCTGACCTTTTAAATACCAGGTTTTTACATCGACAATTTTAACGTTTATAAATTGTCCTGTAAGGTCTTTATCACAAGATATATGCACAATTTTATTATTACGTGTTCTGCCGGTTATAATATTTTTGCCTTTATGGCTTTTAAAAGTATCAATTAAAACTTCCATATTACGTCCAAAATATTTTTTATTGGAAGAAAGGCAATTTATTCGATTTTGTTCATTTAGTCTTTCTAATCGGTCTTTTTTAACCTCCTCGGATAAAAACAATTCTTTCCACTGTGCGGCAATAGTTTTTTCCCTTGGCGAGTACGCTGCCGTATTTGAATAATCAAGTTCTAATTCAGCAATAGCATTGATTGTTTCCCGGAATTGACGTTCAGTTTCTCCGGGAAATCCTACAATAAAATCACTTGTAATTGTTACATCATGAACTCTTTCTCTTACTTTTTTGACAATATTTGAGTAAGTTTCCCTGTCATATCTTCTGTTCATCTTTTTTAAAATTTCAGAAGAACCTGATTGCATAGGAATATGAAAACATTCACAAACTTTTTTGCAATTTACAACAGTTTCAATTAATTCATCTGTAATATCTGTCGGATATGATGTTGTGAAACGAATTCTAAAATTACCTTCAAGAGTGTTTAGTTCGTGTAATAAATATGCAAGATTGATATTTTGGTGAGAAGTGAGAGGTGAGAGGTGAGAAGAAATTTCATCCTGTTTGCCGTTTACCGTTTTCTTTTCACTTAAACCTTTTCCATAAGAATCCACATTCTGACCTAACAGAGTAATCTCTTTAAATCCCTTTGCTAAAGCTTCTTTTGCTTCTTTAATGATAACTTCAGGCGCTCGCGAACGTTCGCGTCCTCTTGTATACGGAACAATACAATAGGTACAAAAATTATCACATCCTTCTGTTATGTTAATCCAGGCATTAACACCTTTTGCACGTTTTAATTTAAAGTTACTTTCAGGTCGAATAATTTCATCGTTTGCATAAATTTTTTCGTCCTTTTCTATTTTTTTTATTAAATCAGGAAATTCGTTGATGTTATGAGTTCCCATAACTAAATCAACATAAGGAGCTCTTTTAAAGATTTTTTCGCCGTTTTGTTGAGCAACACAGCCGCAAAAAACTATTTTAAGCTCGGGGCGAATTTTTTTCCATTTACCCCATGTTCCGATTCGGCTAAAAGCTTTATCTTCAGACAGTTGTCTTATAGAACAGGTGTTAATTATCAACAAATCAGCACTATTTTGATCTTTAAGTTCAGAAACCTCCTCATAACCTAAATAATCCAGCATCCCAAGTATTTTTTCCGTGTCAGATTTATTCATCTGACATCCAAGTGTTTCTATATATACTCTTTTCATAATTAAATTATATAATAAAAACCGAATTTAGTTTTTTTCAAAAAATTTTTCATACAAATCTTTTCTGCGAAATTTTGTTCTTTTCAAGCTTTGTTCATGGCGAAATTTTTCGATTTCGGCATGATTTCCGCTCAGCAAAACCTCAGGAACTTTAAGCCCTCTGAAATCTCTAGGTTTGGTATATTGAGGATATTCCAAAAGCCCGTTTGAAAAACTGTCTTCATGAGCAGATTCAATTTTCCCGAGAGTTCCTTCAATTTTGCGGCTTACGCTGTCAATGAGGCAAAGAGCAGGTAATTCTCCGCCGGTAAGAACAAAATCTCCGATAGAAATTTCTTTCGGTCTTATAATTTCTCTTATTCTTTCGTCAAAACCTTCATAGTGTCCGCAAATAAGAATTATCTGTTCATATTCAGAAAACTCTTTGCAAAGTTTATCATTAAAAACTTTACCTTGGGGTGTCAGCATTACCGTAAGTAGTTTATCAGCTTTTTTAATGCTTTCATAGGCATCTACATAGGGCTGAGCCATTAGAACCATTCCTGCTCCGCCTCCATAAGGGGAATCGTCAACTTTTTTGTGTTTATCTAAAGTAAAATCTCTAGGGTTCGTTGTTTTAACTTCAATTATATCTTTTTCTATTGCTCGTTTTAAAATACTGCACCCACAGCAGCTGTCAATCAATTCCGGAAATAAAGTCAAAACATCAAATATCATTCAACCAATCCTTCAATATTGTTAACGGTAATTTTTTTGTTTTTTATATCAACTTCAGGAACCAGCTCTTTAACAAATGGAACTAAAGATATTTTTTTTGTTTTACTTTTAACCGAAATTAAATCGTTCGTACCGTTGTTTGAAACACCAACGACAACACCTATTTTTTTGTTTTCCAAATCTACAACATCCAAACCTGTCAGTTCATCGATTAAAAATTCATTTTCGTCTAAATTTTTTTTAATAACGGCTTTTTCTATAAAAATCAGACAACTTTTATAAGGTATTAAATCATTTATTGAGTTAATTTCTTTAAATTTTATAAGGGCAAAATTTTTATGAAATCTTATTCCGCAAATTTCAAAATTAATATATTCAGAATCCTTTTTTATATAAACAAATTTAATTTTTTTTAGAAAATCAGCTTGATTTTTTGAGAATCCAACCTTTGCCTCCCCCTGAATCCCATGAAAGTTTAGGATTTTTCCCACTGAAACATAATCCATAAATAAACCTACTTTTTAGTTTCTTTTTCAGACTTTTTACTCTTCGTTTTTGGTTTTTCGCTTTTTGCTTCTTTCGGTTCTTTTACTTTTTTAGTTTTCTTTTCGGGTTTTTTGGTTTTTTTAAATTCTTCCGGGGCATCTTCTCTTTCCTGATTCCATCTTTCAAGTCCCATTTTTGCTCTTATAAGCCCGATTCCGACATGAACTCTCCATTCATCCATTTTTAATTGGGATGCAATAATTTTGTGACAACCTATAGGAGGTAAAGGTAATAAGGGTTCATATAAGTTTTGAATAGCGAACATCTGATCAGGAGAAATTGCTAATTTTCTTTTAGGGAAAGGTAACTTAGGCAGCATCATTTTTTGTCTGATTAAATTTATCCCGAAGAAAACCTTTCTTGGTTCCAACGCGATTTTTTCTCCAATTACTTCATGTGCATCCGGATTAGGTAAAGGTAGCATCGTTTTGTATAATATTTCAATTTGCTCTAATTGTTCTTTATTAACTAAAAGCGGTTTGTTTCTGCTTTTTTGAGGATATTTGTTGAATCTCGGATTTTGTGGTCTTCCGTTTTGCGGTCTGTTATACCCGCTTTGAGGTCTGTTATACCCACCTTGCGGTCTGTTATATCCACTTTGAGGTCTGTTATATCCGCCTTGCGGTCTATTATACCCATCTGGCTGAGGTCTATTATATCCGTCTTGCTGCGGTCTTTGATATTCTCCACGTTGAGGTCTCTGATAACCTCCCTGGGGTCTGTTATTGTACCCTCCTTGCTGAGGAGGTCTTTGATAATTTCCTTGGGGTTTGTTATATCCGCCGCCCTGATAATCTCTGCGAGGTTGTTCATACCCTTTGTTATAGGGTCTTGGTTGAGGAGCATCTTGTGAATAGCTATTATAAAATCTTTGTTGTTGTTGTCGATTTTCATAACTATTTTGTTCTTCTTGCTGAGAACCTTTTTGTTCATTTTTCTCAGAAGTATCACTATCATCTGAGTCTGACGATAATAAAACTTTTTTATCTGGATAAAGACAATTGGGGCAAATAACTCTTTTAAGATTCTTTGTTTCAAACTCAGAACCGCACTTAATGCATTTGTTTACATACATAATAAAAGCCTCTTAACGGGATAATTAACTCCTCATTTAAATTAAAATTAAAAATAAAAAAAATTTATACTTCTCTTTTTTTCTTTACACCATATATTATAACCAAAAATAAATCTTGGCAAGTCTTTTTGAAAAAAAATTTATTCAAATCCTCTGAAAAAACTAGTTATTTCTCTATCAAAAATGTTACCGGTCCCTGATTAACTAGAGAAATATCCATCATAGCCTGAAATCTGCCGGTTTTTACAGTTAACTCGTATTTTGAAATTATTTTTACAAAATCTTCATATAATTTTTTTGCTTTATCAGGAGATGCGGCTTTATCAAAACTTGGACGAGTTCCCTTTTTGCAATCTCCCATAAGCGTAAACTGTGAAACTACAAGAATTTCACCTTTAATATCAAGCAAAGACTTATTCATTTTACCTTCATTATCTTCGAAAATTCTTAAGTTTATTAATTTTTCAGCTAATTTTTTAGCATTTTCTAATTCATCTGTTTGTTCTATCCCGAGAAAAATAAGCATTCCAAAACCAATTTCAGAATAAATTTCTTCATCAATTTTTACATTGGCATTTTTAACTCTTTGTATTAATGCTTTCATTTTATACTCTTAATTTCTTTTACCTGCTAATTGTCCGCATGCTGCTTGTATGTCTGCTCCGCGTTCTAACCTTATTGTAACTTTTTTGCCGGAATGTTCAAGTATGTATTTAAATTTCATAATAGTTTTTCCGTCAGGCTTTTTTAAACTATTTTTTTCTATAGGATTGTATGGAATAAGATTTACATTACATTTTAAATCTCTGAGAAAAAGGGCTGTTTGTTTTGCCATTTCAACTGTGTCGGTAAGATCTTTTACCAGCAAATATTCTACTGTAATTCTTCTGCCGGTTTTTTCAACATAGTTTTTCAATGTTTTTTTTAATTCTTCAAGCGGATATTTGTTTTCAATCGGCATAATTTTTTTCCTGACCTCTGAAACCGGAGCATGTAAGGAAATTGCCAGCGTAGATTGTAAGTTCGTATCCGCAAGTTTGTTTATTTGAGGAATAATTCCGCTTGTTGAAATTGTAATTCTTCTTGCTCCTATTTGGAAATCCTCATTAAATATTTTTAAAGCTTGCAAAACATTATCAAAATTTAAAAGAGGTTCGCCTTGCCCCATGAAAACAATATTTGTAATCTTTAACCCTGTATCCCGCTGAATTGTCAAAACCTGCTCAACAATTTCAGCAGCAGTTAAATTTCTTACAAAACCTCTTTTACCTGTAGCACAAAATTCGCAATTAACAGCACATCCGACTTGAGAGCTTACACAAGCAGTTAAATTAGCACGGTTATCAAAGCGCATTAAAACTGTTTCAACACAATTTCCGTCGGGATATTCTATTAAATATTTAATTGTTCCGTCTTGTGAAACTTGCTTGGTCTCAATTTTTACATTTGAGATTTCAGCTATTTGGGATAATTTTTCTCTGAAATCTTTTGATAAATTGGTCATTTCTTCAATTGATTTAACAGATTTAAGGTAAACCCAGTTATGAATTTGTCTGGCTCTAAATTTTGAAGCTTTTAAATCTTGAGCAATTTTTTCAAATTCATCTTGAGTTAATCCTGATAATATGACCTTGTTTTCCATATAAAGATTATAGCTCGATTGGATAAAAATTTGAACAGCTAAACCTGTCTATATTTTCTAACTTTTTAAAAAAGATTCAATAAACCCGTCCAAATCACCGTCCATAACCGCATCAACGTTTCCTACTTCATAATTTGTACGATGGTCTTTTACCATTTTGTAAGGATGAAAAACATAAGAACGAATTTGAGAACCGAAATTTATATCAAAATTTTCTCCTTTTAGTTCTGCCAATTTTTTTTCATGTTCAGCTTGTTTTAGTGCAAGTAATTTTGATGCCAAAATTTGCATGGCATTTTCTCTATTTTGAAGCTGAGACCGCTCCTGCTGGCATTTAACTACAATTCCTGTCGGTTTATGATAAAGTCTTACGGCTGTTTCAACTTTATTGACATTTTGTCCGCCGGCGCCTCCTGAGCGCATAGTTTCAAATTCAATCTCATCCGGCGGAATGACAATTTTTTTCTCGAAATCTTCAATAATAGGAGAAACTTCACAAGAAGCAAAACTTGTTTGTCTTTTGCCGTTAGCGTTGAAAGGAGAAATCCGCACCAGACGGTGGACTCCTTTTTCTGCTTTTGCGTAGCCATAAGCAAATTTTCCTGTAATTTTTATTGTTGCAGATTTAATTCCTGCTTCTTCACCTTCCGACTTGTCAAGCAAATCAACTTTCCAGTTGTGACCTTCAGCCCAACGAATATACATTCTAAGAAGCATTTCTGCCCAGTCCTGAGCATCAGTTCCCCCCGCTCCGGCGTTTATTGACAAGATTGCATTAGCTTCATCGTTCTCTCCGCTTAACATCTGCTGAACTTCAAATTTATCAAGTTCTTGTTCAAGTTTAAGCAGATTTTCTTTTGTTTCAGCCAATAATTCTTCGTCACCAAGCTCAATTGCTGTTTCAATATCGTCTAAAAGAGTTTTCCAAGAAGAGATTAGAGCAAGATTATCTTTAACTTCTCTTGCTTGTAAGCCTAAAGACGAGGCTAAAACCTGATTAGACCAAACGTCTGGGGATTGAAGCCTCTTTTCAACTTCTTCAAGTTCTATTTTTAATTTTTTCGGGTCAAAGACACTCCTGTGCTTTTTGCACACGAGCCTTAAGGTTGTTAAATTGCTGTTTTAATTCTGTTTCCATAATTATATTATATTACAAAAGAATATTAGTATGTTGTCATCCTGAACTTGTTTGGCAAAGTGAACCGCTGAGCGCAAGGGAAGCGAGTGACCCTGCCCTACACGCAGGATCTTTCCAATAAGACTATGCTGGCAAGATGCTGAAATAAATTCAGCATGACAAATTATTTCTTGCCTTTTTCGGCAAACTCACTGTCCAGACGCAAAAAGACAGGTTTAATTTCTTCTTTTGAAATTAATTTACCTTCTTTTATGTTATTAAGTGTCAAATTATCAAGTTTTATATTTAAATCAAATTTAAGCTGTTTTGCTATCTCTTTCGCAATGTTTGGACAATAAGGATAAATTAACACCGAAACTATGCACATAATTTCAAGTACATTAACAAGTACCTGTCCGCATTCAGTCCATTTTTCTTCTTTTGCTAATGTCCACGGTGCATTTTCAGCAACATATTTATTTGTTAAATCTACAAGAGAAATTATTTCGTTCGCAGCTTCTTGGACTTCAAAATTATCAAAGTGTTCTTTAACTTTTTCTACAGTTTCTTTTGCTATTTCCAGTAGTTTTTGAGATCCTGCGTGTAGGGCAGAGTTACTCGTTTCCCTTGCGCTCAGCGGTTCACTTTGCCAAACAAGTTCAGGATGACGTTGAGGAATTTCACCGCCAAAGTATTTTACAAGCATCGAAAGGGTTCTGTTTAAAAGATTTCCCATATTATTTGCCAAATCAGCGTTAACTTTTTCTTTAAAGTCCTCATCGGAATAGTTTCCGTCTTTGCCCATTGGAGCTGCTGTTGACATGTAATACCTGAATGCATCAGGTGTTTCCAGTTCCCAGGCTTTTAAAATATCTATAGGAGAGATAACATTCCCTAAAGTTTTTGACATTTTTTCCTGATTAATATTGATAAACCCATGAACAAAAAGCTGTTTTGGCAAAGATAAATCTAAAGCCAGTAAAATTCCGCTCCAATAAATACTGTGGAATTTTAAAATATCTTTTCCTATGACATGATGAACCGCCGGCCAGTATTTTTTAAATTTTTCAGACGGGTTTTCCGTGTCGTAGCCCAGCGCTGTAATATAGTTTGAAAGCGCATCAATCCAAACATAGATTACCTGTTCAGGGTCATTTAAAACTTCTACACCCCAGGAAACATTGGTTTTGGCACGTGAAACAGAAATATCTTCAATGTCTTCAAGTTGGTTTAAAACCTCTGTTGCTCTAAATGACGGAACAATAAAATCAGGATTTTCTTTTATGTGTTTAATAATCGCATCTTTGTACTTTGTAAGTTTGAAAAAATAATTTTCCTCGCTTACTTCTTCCGGTTTTTTCATATGAACAGGGCAAAAACCTTCTTCAGTTAAATCTTTTTCGTTTAAAAATGTTTCGCATCCGCTGCAATAAAGCCCTGTGTAAGAATGTTTATAAATATCACCTTTTTCTACAAGTTTTTCAAAAATGCGCTGAACAGTTTTTTCATGGTATTCATCGGTTGTTCTTATAAATTGGCTGTAATTGACATTTAAAGCAGCCCAGGCTTCTTTGAACTTTGCAGCGTTTTCATCGCACATTTGCTTGGGTGTAAGCCCCTTTTCGGCAGCTGTTTTTTGTATTTTAATCCCGTGTTCATCGGTTCCCGTAAGAAAGTAAACATCGTCACAGCGTTGAGTAAAATGTCTTACAATTACATCCGAGATTATTTTTTCATAAGCATGTCCGATATGCGGAGCACCGTTAACATAGTCTATAGCGGTCGTTAAATAAAATTTTTTCATAAAGTTATTATAGCAAGGATAAGCAAATAGTAAATAGGAAATTGTAAATGGTAAATGGTAAATGGGAAACAGTAGCGGTCATTCTGAGAAAAGTAGAGAAGTAGGGTGGGCATGTATATTTAACGTTGTATCAAGTTATTTTCGTCCGCATTTGCCCACGCGGAAATGATTGTGAAATTAGAACATTAGGTTGGGGTTTGACTTCTTTTGCCGAAAATTTATTTTCGTGCAAAATGTCCTTACTATCTATTATAGTTGTGCGCTCTAAAGACAATAGTTTCCAATAGTATCCACCCCAACACAATATTATACAAATTATGAAAAAGTTTGTTGTTCCATTTCTTTTCTTTTTTTCTTGCGATGGAAAAAAAGAAAAGAAACCGAACCGAAAAGAAAAGAAAAAAACACGCGTACAAAGTGTCAAAGCGTCAGGGCTCTGCCCTGAAACCCGAAATTCTTTTGATGAGTTTGCTCATCAAAAGAATTTTTAAAGTGAGGACTTATGTCCTCGCTGTGCCCCGCAGGGAAAAGAGTGTTTCTCTTTCTTTCATCCATTTCTTTCTCTTTGCGTCGATATCAAAGAGAAAGAAATGGACATAACAAAAATAAAGTATTAACCTTTTTCTCTCAAAATAATTTCGTAACCCAAAACTTCGGCTATTTCTGCAAGTTCTGAAACTCGCAAAGTTTTATTTCTTATTTTGTTACTCAAATTATTTATTTTATCGGTTTTACCGTATACAGAATTAATTTTCTCTTTTAATTTTCCGAGGGTATAACCCTTTGTTGATGCAAGAAATTTAATCTGTGAATTAATATCTTCTGTATGCAATGAATATTCTTTCTTCATAATAAAAGTATACTTTTTATTAAAAAATGAAACAAACATATTGACTTTATCCATTATTTAATGTATTATCCCATTAAAAGATGTGATAGTTTAACAAATTCATGTTGTTGGGCAAGCATGCCCAACCTACTTTTAAGCCCTATCCTGTAGGACGGGCAGGTGGTAAATGTGCCCCTGCCCGGCAACATGAAAAGAAAAATAAGATTATCAGGGCGCAATGCAATACAGCTATTCCGCCGAAATGAAAGGAAAAAACCATGTCAAAAATTAGTTTAGCAGAAGCATTAGAGCAAGATATACGTGATCTGAAAGGAGTGTTTGCATACGAAAAATACGGAATGACAAAAGAACAAGCCCGAAAACAGGCTCAGGGGATAATTAAAAATTTAAAAGACCACATTGAGGATCTAATTAAAAAATAATTTTTATAATTTCTGCGAAATTTGCGAAGCAATTTGTCCGAACAGATAATTTTTATTTTTTACATTATAAAATCCTGTTTTTTTATATATTTCAACAAGCTTTGATTGTGACGGAAAAGTTTCGTTTGAAATTGCAAGATATTTATAAGGAGTTTCGTCCCCGTGAAAAATTTTACCTAAAATTGCAATCCAGATATACATATAAGGTTTTAAAAATAAATTAAAAAATTTGTTGGGCTTTCCCAAATCAAGGTTTATAAAATTTCCGCCCTTTTTCAAAACCCGATAAATTTCTTTCAGAGCTTTATCTAAATCTTCAATGTTCCTGAGCCCGAAAGAAATTATGCATAAATCAAAACTTTCGTCTTCAAAAGGCAGTTGAGTGCAATCCGTTTCCAAAAATTCAATATCAGGATGCTTTTTTCTTGCAATTTCAAGCATCTTAGGTGAAAAATCTACTCCAACAATTTCAGCTTGAGGGTATTCTTTTTTTAAAAGCCCTGCTAAATCTCCTGTTCCGCTGCATAAATCAAGTATTTTATAATTTGAGTTAAATTTTAGATTTTTTATAATATTTTTTTTAATTCTCTTATGTAATCCCAAACTCATAATGTTGTTCATTTTGTCATAATCAGCAGAGATATGATCAAACATCTCTTTTATAATTTGAGGTGTTTTAGAAAAATTATTTTGGATTGCCACGTCGCTCGTTCCTCACTCCTCGCAATGATTAGGCCTCTCCTAGCAATGACATACTTCTAAGGCTCTTACCTCGTCTGGAATTATGTCACTTCTTAAAATAATCACAAACAAGAGTTTTTTTATGCGGAATAAATTTTTTAACTTTCGATAAAAAATTATTTGTTTCTAAATCTTGTAATTCTTTATTTAAAATGGCTTTTTCAAGCACTACTTTATTATATAAATCAGAGCAAACAGATGATTTATCAATATGATTCTCTAATTTTTTTAATTGTATCTCTTTTTCTTTTATAGAGCTTTTTAAATATTGTACTTTATTATGTTTTTTCACAAAGGGGTTCCTTTTTATATCAGAAAGCAAACTCAACAATTATAAAAATAATACTTTTTCATAAATTTTAAATCCACCATAAAAGGGATTTCTAGGAATTTATGGGAATGGGTGCAGGTTGAAGGTTGAAACCTAGTTCCAATGCTTTCAAATTAAGCGGTAAAAGATTTTTTCTATGTTCAGGCAAAACCATATCTATTGCTCCATGCAAGGTTTCAATAGAGGTTAATTTAGAAATTTTTGCCAGTATTCCAAGAGAAATTATGTTGGAAAACTTTATACCTCCAATCTCGCTTGCCAAAGCGCTTATTGGTGCAAAAAAGTAATTTACGTCAATTCTTGAGCGAATTTCTTTAACCAATGAAGAATTTGCAATTATCCAACCGCCTTTTTTGAGTTTTGGAAGAAATCTGTCAAGGGAGAGCTGGTTTAGGGCAATAATAAAATCAGCTTCTTTTTTATTTACCGAGCTTACAGCTTCATCTGATGTTACAATTTCACAATTAACTGTTCCCCCACGCATTTCAGCACCATAGCAAGGATACCAGGTTACATTTTTATCATCAAGCATTAAAGCATTTGCAAGTACTTCTCCTGCAAATAAAATTCCTTGTCCGCCAAATCCGGCTATTAATACACTATTTTCTGTCATAATTTCTTTTCTCTGTTTTTTATTCTTACTCTTTATACACTCCGAGCGGATAAACTTCAAAAAGTTCTTTTCTTATCCTTTCGTGCGATTCTTGTGGTGTCATATGCCAATTAGTCGGGCATGTTGAAAGAATTTCCACAAAACCGAAACCCAATCCTTTTAATTGTACTTCAAAAGCTTTTTTAATCAATTCTTTTGTCTTTTTAATGTTTTGAATTGTATCCAAAGCCCCTCTTGCAGAAAATGCTGTTCCATCACACAGGGCAATTTGTTCAGCTATTTTCATAGGATACCCATGATATTCCTTGTTTCTTCCGTTTGAAGAGGTTGTTGTAACCTGCCCCATAATAGTTGTGGGCCCGCCTTGACCGCCTGTCATACCGTAAGTTGTGTTATTTATACAAATTGCAGTTACTTTTTCTCCTCTAAGTGCTGCATGCATTGATTCAGCAAGCCCTATTGAAGCAAAATCACCGTCACCCTGATATGTAAATACAAATTTATCCGGATTTGTTCTTTTAACACCTGTTGCTGCTGCCAAAGCACGACCATGAGGAGCTTCTATGCAATCCGTGTTTACATAATTATAAAGCATAACAGAACAGCCAATTGAAGCTACGGCAATAGTTTTTTCCCTCAAATTAAATTCATCTAAAAGTTCGGTTGTAAGACGAATTGCAAGTCCATGATCACATCCTTGGCAAAATGGAAATTTTGCATCCGGTTTAAGTGATTTTGGTATTTCAAATATTTTATTTTCTGTTGTTGTTTGCATTTTTATCCTTTTTTATTGACAAGTTCTTTTATTTTTCTTTCTATTTCTTCAACTCCCAGCCATTGTCCCACCGGTTTGCCAAAAAATTCAACGGGGACTTTACCGTTAACTGCAAGTTTTACATCTTTTACCATTTGTCCCATATTCATTTCTATTACAAGGAAATTCTTTGTTTTTTGTGCTAATTCTTGTATTTTTTGTGTCGGAAACGGATAAAGTGTAACAGGTCTTACCATTCCTACTTTTAGACCTTGCTCCCTACAGATTTTGATGGCAGATTTAACATTTCTGGTTAAAGAACCGAAACAAGAAACAATTAAATCAGCATCTTCTGTAAAATATTCTTCAAAATCCTGCTCATTTTCTTCAATAACTCTATATTTTTCAAATAACTTTTTAACTCTTTTTTGTAAAATTTCTTCTTGAGGTTCTAAAGAATAAATTGCTCTGGGAGCCCGATTTTTAGCGCCTGTAAGCGCCCAATCTTCACATGAAACTTCGGGATAAGGATATTCTTTGAATTCTACCGGTTCCATCATTTGCCCTAAAAGACCATCAGCTAAAAGAATAACAGGATTTTTGTATTTTCTGGATAAATAAAAACATTTATAAGTTAAATCGATACACTCCTGAATAGTGGAAGGAGCAAGCACAATTGTTTTGTAATCACCGTTCCCGCCGCCTATTGTTGCCTGATTATAATCACCCTGTGCCGGATAAATATACCCTAAGCCGGGACCGGCTCTCATAACGCTTATTAAAACAATCGGCAATTCATCTAAAGCAGCATAAGAAAGCGTTTCCTGCATAAGTGCTACAGCACAGGAAGATGAAGAAGTCATAGCTTTAGCTCCTGTTGAACAGGCTCCTAATACCATATTTATAGCTGCGATTTCGCTTTCGGCAGAAACATAAGCACGACCTAATTCTTGCATTTTTTTGCTCATAAATTCACCGATTTCACTTTGTGGAGTAATCGGATAACCGAAATAACCATCACAACCAGCATTTATTGCTGCTTGTGCGAGTGCATAATTACCTTTGGTCAATTGTTTTGTCATTTATTTTATTACCTTTTTGGTTCAATAAAAAGCAAAAAGTAATTTATTACCTTTCGCTTTTTACAACTTCTGTTATTGCTAAATCAGGACATCTGATTGCACACAAAGCACATCCCAGACATTGATTTTCAGGATCAAAAAATTCTATAGGAAAAGCCCCTAAACCATTTGCTTCAGTTCCTTTTTTTATCAAATTTTTAGGGCACACATCAACACATAAGTAGCATGCTTTACACTTTTTTTTGTCGATTTTTATATAGTTCACAAGTCTTACCCTTCTAGTTAAAATATTTTAACACAAATAAAACTAAAAAGAAAGAAATAAAAAAATGTAAACTTTTAAATTAATAGGAATTTTATAAAATAACAAAAACAAAAAATTTTGTCTTAATACTATTGGGTAGAGAAACAAAGAAAAAATAGTTGGTTATAATAAATAAAATATTAGACTGACGGCTTCTTGACAATCAACCATTTATAAAATACGATATTAAAATAAGGAGGCATCGCCAAGTGGTAAGGCAGAGGCCTGCAAAGCCTTTATCCCCAGTTCGAATCTGGGTGCCTCCTTTTAAGTTAAAAAAAATGAATAGTTGAAAGAATTAATTTTTTTTATTCAGTTTTTTATTCTTTTTGTGAAAATGATTGGTATTTTGTTAAAGGCAAACTGACTGGATATAAGGTTTTGGGAGAGGTAGATAGCGCACTCACCCGAAGGGTAAAAGACAAAGAGATGGGCGATTGGCGCAGTGGTAGCGCACTTGCTCGACACGCAAGGGGTCACTGGTTCAAATCCAGTATCGCCCACCATAAAAAAGAGAGTTCATAGATGAACTCTCTTTTTTATTGCAGAAAATCCCACGTATAGTGCGGCTTTCTCGGGCTTGATTTTAAACAGAGAATTTTTTAGAGAGAAATTTTAAAGATTTTTAAGGCAAAATATGCCAAAATTCTCTATTTGCATTTTACCTAGCCCCTTTAGGTTAAAAATTGACTTGTTTTTAATTTTTTCATACATTGTAAATATGGATATTGAAGTTTATATACTAAATTCTTTTGCTAAAACATCAATAGGAGGCAATCCTGCAGGTGTAGTTTTAAATTCCGACATAACCGAAAAACAAATGTTATCAATTGCAAAAATTGTCGGATTTTCAGAGACAGCATTTCTAAATAAAATCAATACAGATTCTTATTCAATAAGATTTTTTACTCCTTGTGCAGAGGTTGATTTATGTGGGCATGCTACAATTGCTGCATTTTCACTTCTAAAAATTAAAAATTTAATTTCAGAAGGAAAATATAAGCTAAATACAAAAGTAGGAAAGATTGACATTACAATTAATAATGAAAAAATTTTTATGACTCAAAAACTTGATTTCATCTTCTACCGAGTTGAATCGTGAACGGGATCGTCTGTGACTTTTAGTTCTGCCTGTCCAATTTTCAAGTAAAGACTCTTTGCCGAAGTTTTTGGTTTTATTAAGCCAACGACGCAGGCATCGTTTAGCATTGGTACGTCCTAAAAGATTCAAATTAATGTTGGAATCTAAGAAGATTTGTATAGGAGATTTGCCGAGATAGTATTGTTCAACGGCGAAGATTTTAAATTCTGACGTGAATTCGACATTACAATCTAAAACTTTAAGTATGTGAGGACATTCTAAAAGTACGATTTTTTCTTGATCTGAAAAATTTTTGCGTTTCATTGTTTTATCCTTTCTTTTTAATTATACGCAAAAGACCCAAAATGGACTTTTTTTACTTGTCCAGTTTTTGGGTCTCAGATCACTTTGGGAGTTTTTTTTATGGTCAGGTACTAGGGTTTTAGATATTCAAAAGCAGAGCTTTTTCTGGTTCAGCGCAAGTGAGCAGAGGCAAGCAAAATGCGGAGCATTTTGTGGAGTTGAGCTACGAAACGGAAACGGTTCAGTTTTCGTTGGAGGAGCGAACGGAGCCGTTTAACGCGAACGCAGCAAGACACTCCTACCGTATCCGGCTTGCATGTTCAGGTTAATTTTAAATATCCTGAAAAATCGACTTTGTCTTTGTTAAATAAATAATTGCTATTATTTATAGGAACAGTTCGCCCCAAAGTTATAAAATTGCTAATCATATGGTGAATTATTTAACTCTATTAATGAATCACCAGATAATGCACTATAAGCGAAACAATTTAACTCTCTATTCATATAAGTTATTGGCTTACCTTCTATGGGAATAATATAATTAAAATATTCTGATTTTGATTCAAATGTGTTTTCCGCCTTTTTAGCTATAGCAGAAATATTAGTTTTAAGTTTTTTACATAATAAAAAAGTATAAATTTGATCAGTTTCATTTTTATCTGGATTATATCTTTGGCTTTCAACACCAACTACATTCAAACAAGACATATATTTTTGCCAACTAAGACCATTTGTATATTCTCTTTTCAAATTGCGAATTGTTTTTATTTTTTTGTTAAAATAAAAACAATATAGGAGTCTCGGCTATGAAATTTAAAACGGAATATCTCTGGTTTCACACCCAAAATCATCGTGAATATGTTAATATTACGGATGAAGTGCAGGAAATTGTCGAAAAAAGCGGTGTTCAAGAAGGTATGGTATTAGTTTCCGCCATGCATATAACAGCAGGAGTTTATGTTAATGATGCCGAAAGCGGCTTAATTGCTGATATTGATAAATGGTTAGAAGAACTTGCTCCTTTTGATATAAATTATAAACATCACCGTACCGGCGAGACAAACGGCGATAGTCACCTGAAGAGCCTTTTAATCGGACATGAAGTTATAGTCCCGATTACTGCCGGAAAGCTTGATTTTGGCACCTGGCAGCAAATATATTATGCAGAATTCGATGGTCAAAGACGAAAAAGGTTAATTGTTAAAGTTATGGGAGAGTAAATAAAAAAATTTTATTTAACTCCCTTCTATATCTTTTTGTAGTTGTATTGTAACAAAGTGTTTCAAATTTATTTTATACTTCCAATTTTTAATCAATTTTTTTTCACAAAAATTCTTTATATATGTAAGTGTATTATTTAGTGTGTATGAAAGTGAAATATGGGATTGAAAAAAGATCCTCATAGGTTTGGTGTGAATGCTTATTTTATTAATCCGATAAGTAATCAAAATGCTTTAAAATGCTATGGAGATGTAGATAACTCAGATTATTCGGGTTTTAATTCAAATTTACAGAAATATTTGAATGAAAAATCTATCTCTGAAATGATTAAGGTTAATTCTGAAATTCAAAGTATTTTTAAGAAGTTTAAGATTTCTATTAAAGTTAATGTAAAAATATTAAATAGTCTGGTTAAAAATCACCTGCCTCAAACCAGAAACATTGCACTTGGAATAGCAGATTGTTTACCGGAGAAGTTTAAGCCGGCAATTAACAAAAAAGCCTTAGCTGAGGCTACTTTTTTGCATGATATTGCAAAAGTTATTATTCCTGAAAATATCGTTAATAAAGCAGGTACTTTAACAGAAAATGAGCGTGAAATTATGCAAGAACACGCAAAATTGAGTTATGAAATGTTAAAAACTACAGATTTAACGGAGGAAACTTTAAATCTGGTTAAAAATCACCATAATGCAGATAAAGAATTTGTATCGGATATAAATTTGCAAATTTTATCAATAGCTGATATTTATTCGGCTCTTAGAGAAAAACGTTCTTATAAAGATGTTATGAATAAAGAACAAGCTTTATCAATTATCAATAAAGAAATGGAAAAAAGAAAATTCTATCCTTGTGTATACAACGCCCTTGTTGAATATGCAGAAAAAGGAGAAAAGATTAAAAACTTTTCTATAGGACAAAAATTTTATTTAAATCGAAAAAATTATATTCACCTATAATTTGAACTTAAAATAAATTAATAAAAAAATTTTTAATTTATTTTTTAATTTATCTCTTAGTTTGTAGAATAGCGAAGCAACGTTTAGTAATGAAAGTAGCATTAAGTCTTGTAAATTTGAAAAAACACTCTTTTGAAAAACAAAAAGAGCCTCCTAAAAAACATTTAACAATAAATCCTTAACGTTTGGGAATTTTAGTAACAATTTTTCAAATAAGGTTACGTCTTTAATTGAAAATTTAACTTTAAATAACCGAACTTACCGGAAAGGGCTAAGCGAAATAGAAGCTTTATATCTGATTTTTAAAAATCATGTTAAGACAGGTGAATTAAGTTATAAGATTTTTCTGGCTTTAAGTAAAAGCATTAAAGAATTAAATAAAACCAACATTGAGAGGTATGTCTTTAATCTCAAACCTGTAGACCGCCTCTGTTCCTAAATCTTCAAAAGCAATCAATTCTTTTTTTATGAACTTTTCTGACAAGTAACAAGCAATTCCACCGATAGCTGTAAAATAAATTCCTCCAAATTTTTTTATAACTGCTTTTACTTCTTCAGAACGTTTTCCTTTGCCTATGGAAGCTAAAATACCGTTTTCATAGAGAGTAATAGCAAATTTATCCATTCTTGATGCGGTTGTTGGTCCTATTGAACCTGTAACACATGGTTCTTGGCACGGGCACGGACCTGCATAAAAAATTATTTTATTTTTTAAATCAAAAGGTAATTTTTCACCTTTTTTAATCATTTCAACCAATCTTTTATGCGCCATATCACGGGCAGTATAAATTTCACCGGATAAAAGCACTTTTTGACCTTGCTTAAGTGATTTTAGTTTCTCAATGTCAGAGGAATTTAATTTAATAAAATCGTCCTGATTAAATGGCATAATATTAAATTTTAGATTTGAACTTGAATCAAAATTTTTTGTTATTTTACCGTTTGCTTCGATTATACATTTAGTATGCCTTGAACTGTGACAATTAATAGTAACAGTGACAGGCATACATGCAATATGAGTGAAATCCGTCAAAATTTTTACATCTAATGCTGTATGGGATCCACCGAGACCGGCAGGTCCGATGTTTAATTTATTAACTGCTTTTTTAATTTTTTCAGCTAAACTCTTGTGATTTTTATCAATATTTTCTTCTAAAAGCAAAGCTTTTTTAGATAAAATTCCGGCGTATTCAATTGTTCCGCCTATTCCTATGCCTAAAAAATACGGCGGACAAGCATTTGCCCCTGCCTTTTTAACTATAGAGACTACAAATTCAATAATTTCTTCCTCAGAAGCTGTTGGGCTAAGCATTTCTGCAGCACAAACATTTTCGGAACCTCCGCCTTTAATTAAAAGTTCAATTTCCAGAAAATTTTTATCTGAAATTTCTGTGTAAATTATGCAGGGGGTATTTGTTTTGGTATTCAAACGTTCAAAAACAGCATTTTTTACAACAGATTTTCTGTAAAAATTCTCCTGATAGGCTTTTGCCACTGCATTATTAACAATTTCTTGAATATTTTCCGGAATGTATTTAGGATTTCCTTTTACAAACACCAAAACCTGCCCTGTGTCTTGACAAAGCGGCATTTTCTTTTCACAGGCCATTTGAGCATTTGCTAAAATCAAACCCAGAGCTTGTTTTACGTCAAGGTTTTTTTCTGAATTATGAGCATTAAAAATTTTTGTAAAAACACTCTCCGGTAAAGTTGTATTTGCTTCAACGCATAAATCATAAACAACTTTTTCAATAGTTTTCGAATCAATCATAAGTTAATTTTAAATCAAACAAAAAAATTAAAAAGAGCTTTCAAAAACATAATGAAAACATTAAGATTTGTAAACAAAAAATCCTTGTTATAAAAGCTTTTTAGATAAATTTATAAAAAAATGTTATTTTTATAGCAAATAATTTTTTGTTTGTTTTTTATAATTATGAAGTAAAATCCTTATAGGTGAAAGGTCGTGAATTTATGACAATTCAAGCAGTGCAAAAGGTTATATTTAAAAGAAAAGAAAATAAAAAGGAAACTAATCCTGTTTTTCCAACTGCAGGAGCGATAACAGGGGCGGCTGTAGGCGGAGTTATCATTGGGAAAGCGAACAGATGTGAATGAAGTTTTAGAAAAAGATACTTTTAAACTTGCGAATGCAAAAGATATAACACAGGAAGAAAAAAATGTGGTTGAACAAATAAATAAGTTCTTGACACTTAATAAAAACGCTGAAATACATGCGGAAAAAGAAATAAAAAAAATATTTGGAGATAAGGACGAAATTCTTGTGGAAAATTTTTTAGGAAATCAAGAGATTGAGAAATTTGAAGAAGCACTTAACGAAAAAATTGAAGTGAACAAAGAATTTGAAAAAAAACTTCTTGAAATGGCCGAAAAAAATGAAAATTCACTGGATAAAAAACAAGGCATTCTTGAAAGAATTTTTAAAGTTGAAGAAAGAAGAATAGAAAAAATAATTAAAAGAATAGTTGGGAATTTAAGAGACAAAAGGAAATAATAGAACAAGATAAATTGAAGTTAAAAATAGCAAAAACCGCAACAGAGGGTATAATTAAAAAAGATGTTATTAAAACCCAGTTTATAAAAGAATTCAAAGAAGTATTATCAAAAAACATTGAAGCATTATTACCTAAAATTAAAGGAAGATTAGATAAAAAGTTCTCTGTGGCAATGGCAGTATTATTGGGTTTAGCAGGTGCCGGAGCAGGGCTTTTAGCGGCTAATTTATTTGCTCCTAAAAAATCCGATAATGCATTTTAAAAACCATTCAAGCAAGAATTTTACAAGCTAATTATGCCAAAGAAGCAGAGGTTGAGCTGGCAATTTTCATCATGCAGCATTTTTTGTACTTTTTTCCGCTACCGCAAGGGCAAGGATCATTTCTACCGACATTTGTTGCATCAAATTTTGGTTTGTTTTCTTCTTCCTCAATATAGCCAAGGGTTTTTGAGAAAGTTTTTGATTCATATAAAACAGTTGTTGAAGAAAAGATTTTTTCTTTTAAATGTTGAGATTTGTATTTTTCCAGCAATTCATCAAAAGTCATGTCGGTTGAGTAAATTTTATTTATTACTTTCATAAAATTAGAATATTTTGCTTCAATTTTTTTCAGTAAATTTGCTGAGATTCCGTCAGTAAGCAAAAAATGTTCCAAACATTTGTCATAATTTTCTATTTTTGTAAAATCTTTTTCTTCAAAAATTTTACAAAAAGTTTTATAAAAAGGAATTACAGAAAGACCAAGGTCTTTATCAAAAATTATTCCTACATCATAAGTTTCTTGGTGAGATGAAAAACCGCCCAAAGAGTTTTCTAAAAAGTTTTCATAGGAATTATTAAAGCTGCTTACAGTGAAAAATTTATAATTATCCGGTGTTTGGATTTTTTCTTCAAGTTCTTCTTGGTTAAATTTTTTATTATTTTCTGCAAAATCATTAAACATTTCAATAATATCATCAGCAAATTTGTTAGTTGTAATAATTTCGTCACTTTCAAAACATTCAAGAAATTTTTTATGCAATCTTTTAACCTGTTTTTCAATTTCTTTTTGTTTTTCTAAATTATCTTTATAAACCATTTCAGGAGATTGAATTATTTTTGCAATTGCATAACGCATTGCATCATCTTTTTTGTTGGCAGCCAGAATATTTGAAATTTCAAGTAAATAATACTCATTTTCAAATTCAAAAATCCTTGCAACAACATATTGACCAACTCCTACGCCTCTAAAATGGCTCATTTTAACAAGAGAAATTACTTTGTAAGTTTTTTCATTGACTAAATTATATAGTTCAAAACCATTTTTAAGAATCTTTTTAACTTCAAATATTGAAGAGACTGAACTTGTAAGCCCTTTTATGATTGTTCTTGCGTATTTTGTAGCTTTTTTTGTTTTTTCCAGAAAAAGTTCTAAAATACTTTTAGAATTAATGTTTCTTTCAAAAATATAGGGCATGCATATCGATTGAATTTGAGAAGAATTCGGGTTTTTAACTCCTATTGTTGAAAGGTATTCATCAAAATCAGACTTAATATCTTTGTCTGTTTGAACAAATTTTATTAAATCACTTATTACTTCGCTTATTGAATCAAGTTTTTCGATTAAGCTCATTATTCCTCCCTTAGCATAATTACTGAAGAATGTCTTGCTGTATAGCCTTTTTCTTTTCTATAAGAAAAAAATAACTCATTTTGACAAGAAGTGCAATACTCACATACATCAATTTTTTTTACCCCATTGGCTAATAATTGAAATTTGTTGATTAATTTTAAGTCAGCATAATTTGCCTTAAAGGCTTCTTCGCATTGCTTGTTAACAGATTCTTTAAGTTTTTCTAAAACATCTTTTTTAATTTCAAAGCAGCATTTTCCGATAGCAGGTCCAATAAGTACGATAATATCTTCAGGCTTGCAGGAAAAGTTTTTAATCATTTTTTCAACAGTTTTTACTCCGATTTTTGCAGCTGTTCCACGCCAGCCTGCATGAGCGTTTGCAATAACCTTTTTTATAGGGTCATAGAAAATTATAGGTACACAATCTGCAAAATTAAGCGCAAGAGCGATGTTTGGCTGATTTGTGACAAGTGCGTCAGTATTTTCGTAGAGCGAAGAAGTATTCTTTTTGCTTTTTACTATTTTAACATTGTCACTGTGCGTTTGCTGAGGGATAATGAGGTTCTCAATATTAATTTTTAATCCTTCACAGACAAGTTTTTTATTATTTTCAATTTCTTCTGCTAAGTCTTCTCTTTCTCCGAATTTTAGCGGCAAATCTTTTGTAGTAAAAAAAGCGTTAATTTTTTCATCATTTAATAACGATGATTTTAAGACTCTCCTCTTCATAAATTTGTTTAAATTAAACATGAGTTAATTATAATACAATCAAAGATTAAAAAATGTTAAATAAATAAGCATTGCTAACAAAAAAAAAATTTATGAGGTTTAAAGTTAATATAATATTGAAATGGAGAAAATAAAATATGAGCATGACATCAAATATAAGTGTAAATCCTGTAACTTCATTTAATCCTAAAAGCTATCGTCCGTTAATTTCCAAAAATTCTTTTGTTCAGCCGAATGCATCGGTTGTAGGTTCTGTAATTCTATCAGAAGGAGTTCTTGTTTCACCTTTTGCAAGTATAAGAGGGGATGAAGGAACGCCTATTTTTATAGGTAAAAATTCTAATGTTCAAGACGGGGTTGTTATACATGGACTTGAAAAACAGTTTGTAGAAAATAAAGGCTTTGGTTATTCTGTTTATATCGGTGAAAACGTAAGTCTTGCTCATCAGTCACAAGTACATGGTCCCGCTAAAATAGGCAACAATACTTTTGTCGGAATGCAAAGCTTTGTTTTTAAATCTGAGATTGGTGATAATGTAGTAATAGAGCCTTGCGCAAAAGTTATTAGCGTTAAAGTAGCTTCAGGAAGATATGTTCCGGCGGGAGAAGTTATTAAAACGCAAGAGCAGGCAGATAAATTACCTGTAATTACCCCTAAATATGCTATGAAAAATTTAAACAATGAAGTAGTTCATGTTAATCAGGAATTAAACAAAGGTTATGAAGCTTTACCTAAAGCTTATCCGCCAAATTATTATTTAAAATGAAAAGAATTCAGTAAATGTAACAAATTTTTATATTTAGGCAATTTTGCCTTCTTTTCGAGGCGAGGAACAAGCCGTAGAAAATGGCGTCACGGGACACTATAATTGCCCACTCTTTAGTAAAGGTCTCCAATAGTGACTTTTGATATGTAACAAATTTTTATATTTAGGCAATTTTATTAAGAAAAAATACTTTATATAAATATAGCGGATTTTGGCAAGGGCGCCGTGGCATTTTGTGCCCCAGCCCGTCCAAGTGAGCAAAACCGCGCTTTTGCGAACTGCCAATAATCCAAGACAGGTAGTGTATTTATATAGGTTGTGTTATATGTCAAATGTTATTTCATCAGCATTATTTTGTGGAAGAAATGTTAATAAAGCCACAACTCAAGGAAGAATAGGCAGAGCTTATGTTGCGATAGGACAAGGCGCAAATGTTTTTGACCATGTTAGAACTCTTGATAATGCGTTTGGAAAAAGTGCAAAAACAGCTGTTGATGCGCTTAAAACAGCAGCAAAAAGTGAAAAACTTATTGAATATGCAGGTAAAGCAGTAGATTTCGCAAGTAAAAATATTAATCCTCTTCTTTGTGCATCAGCAGGTTTAGATATCTTAATGTCAGAAGATAAAGGAGAGGCTTTGGTAACTAATACAACAGCTTTAACATCTATGTTTGCTGTTGAGCATTTGATGAAAAAATATCTTGATGATGTTGTAAAAATAAAAGGTATTGATAAAATTGCAAAAAGAGTAATGAATTTTGCGAAAAAATATAAACATGGCAAATCCCGGCAATACTTCATGGTATAGCTTTTGTAATCGGCTCTTGTACAGCCTATAGTGTAGGAGAAAATTTTGGCAAAATGCTTTTAGGCAAAAAAAAAGAGCAAAAAGCTGCGTAATTACTTATTAAAATTCTGCAACCTTCCTGTCATTATAGCCTTTTAATTTTTTGCATTATAATTATTATCATGAGGAAAGTTTTTATTTTAGGAATAGCCTTTTTAACGCAATTTATATTTATTTTGCCTTGTTTTGCAATAAAAATAGGGTTAATAAATAATGCCGGCAGAGCTTATATTGGGACTTCCAGCAAAGGTCAAATTATTAATGCAAAAACCAATAAACTTTTGTACACACTTTCACCAATGAAAGCTTATGAATTCAAATCATATAAAAATAGTATTGCTATTAAGATTTCCGGGGATTATTTTGATTTACAAACAAATTATGCGGTAATAAAACCTGTTTCAGAGGGATTTATCAGTGTAAAAAACAAGTGGTACAGAGGCTTTTTTATTGTC
Source organism: uncultured bacterium (assembly GCA_963839525.1). GTDB lineage: Bacteria > Cyanobacteriota > Vampirovibrionia > Gastranaerophilales > Gastranaerophilaceae > CAWIVJ01. The sequence continues at coordinate 590,399 of CAWIVJ010000005.1, forward strand.
CATAACAATAGCGGAACACTAACTGTTATAAATAAAATTGATATAGAAGATTATATTAGAGGTGTTGTTCCGTCAGAAATGCCTTCTAAATGGAATTACGAAGCACATAAGGCTCAAGCAATAGCAGCAAGAAGTTATGCTCTTGCAAATCTTGGAAAACGGGCAAGTAGCGGATATGATTTAAAAGATACACCGGAAGATCAGGCTTATGGAGGAGCGTCAGCTGAATCTGCAAGGACAAATCAAGCGGTTAAAGAAACTGAAGGAATTGTTTTAATTTATAATCTTAAAATTATTCCTGCTTATTATTCGGCCTCTGCAGGTGGGCAAACTTCCAGTTCAGCCGCTGTCTGGACGAAAAATTTACCCTATTTGCAATCTGTTCCGTCTTTTGATGCAAGGATTAAAAAAAATGGTCATGGTGTCGGAATGTCGCAACATGGAGCAAATAATTTAGCAAAAAACGGTTATAATGCTTATCAAATTTTACAATATTTTTACAAAGGCGTAAAATTTGCCAGAATTAACCCGGAATATTACAAGTAACGGAAAACCCTTGGGAGAGTAAGTTGTTCATAAATTTATTTTATGATTTAAAACCGTCTCAAACCCTTATTTATTAAGTATTTTTAAGAATTTAAGGCTATTTTTTTAAAAAAGCCTTGCCAAAACTGGATAAAAATGTATAATTATTGATGTTCCGTTTATATTGGAGCATGTTTAGTACAACACCAGACATTTGACAAGGTTTATAGACATTTCATTAATGAAATGTCAAGAATCGCTTTAATTTTAGCTAAAGAAATGTCAAAGATGGTAAAAAAGGAGGTTCTAGATGAACAAAGAAGAATTGGTAAAAGAAGTATCAAAAAAAGCAAAAGTTTCTCAAAAAGCTGCTGCCGACGTTATTGCTGCAGCATTAGAAACAATTGAAAAAACTGTTTCTAAAGGCAAAAAAGTAACTTTAGTGGGCTTTGGAACATTTGAACCACGTAAGAGAGCTGCCCGAACTGGTCGTAATCCTCAAACAGGTGCGGTACTTAAAATTGCTGCAAAAACAGTTCCTGCGTTCTCAGCTGGTAAAAAATTCAAAGAAATGGTTAAGTAGTTTAAGTTTTCCCATAAAAAATTTAAACGAACAAATCAGTTCTTTTGAACAATTTTTAAGCGAAGCAAGAAAATGATCTTTTTGCTTCGCTTTTTAATTATTTTTCACTTTTAATGTATTCTGTTGTAAACCGGTATGCTTCAAAAGTAGGTGAAAAGTGGCTTGTACTTAAACCGGCTTTCATTTTTAGCGAATTTAAGAATATTTCTTTTTCAGGCAATTGTTCCCAGACAGAAGGTAAATAAACAGCCTGATAACCTTTATCTTTTATAATTATTCCGTCTATAAAAGGCTTTATTTGATTTAAAAGATCTGTTTCATTTTCAAAAAGCATTTTTTCCGGATTAGAAAGTAAAGAGACATTTATTGATAAATCTTCAAATTCATCCTTTTTCAACGGATTGAATCTGGGGTCAGAAAATGCCGAATTTTGAGAATTTATAATTAAATCCTCAATTAAAGGTCGGTGAGCAATAACAGAACCGATGCAGCCTCTTAAATCCCCTTCTTTTTCCAAGGTTACAAAACATGCCCCTAATTCTTTAAAAACTACCGGAATATCTTTAAAATTTATTTTTTCATTATTTAGACCTGCCAGAATGCTCTTTTTGCAAATTTCGATTATTAGGGGCGAAAAATATTTTTTTAAAAAAATATTTTTCGCCCCTTCATATAAAAACCAGCTTCCATAACCTACAACTCGTGAATTATCTCCGGTTACATCTCCTGAATTAAACATGCCTATGCGAATTAAAGAGTAATTCTTTTCTTTTGCAAAATCAATTAAACCATAAATGCCGGTAGCTCCGCAAGCTTGCTCGTGGACAAACTTTTCCATGTTTTTTGTTTCTATCATTTCAGCAGTTGCATTATCTATTTTTTTTGCATTATCTGAACTGTGGAAATGACTTAAATCAGAGGAAATAACGAATGCATTTTCTGTATTTTCCCAATAATGGCTTATTATTTCCGTAATTTTTTTCGGATTGCCTGCAAGAATAGGGACAATTTTTACATCCGGTAAATATTTTTGAATAAAAGGAACTTGAACTTCGGCTGAATGTTCTTCTTTAAACGCTTCATCTTGAAATTCACATTTAAATTTTTCAATTAATTCTTTATTTATTTGCTGATTAACTTCAATTTCACCAAACGGAGTTGACCAAAATTCAAAACTTGAAAGTGAGGCTTCTTTAACCGGAACGTAGTGAGGCGGAGCAATGATAAAAATATTTTTAACATTTTGATCGAAGTATTGAAACCCCTCGCTTGCAAGTTGTCCTGAGTATATATAACCGGCATGGGGAACAATTATTGCACGGGTTTTGTAAGTATAATCATGCGGATTGTTTTTTTCAAAAAAATCTAATTGTTTTAATAATTCTTCTTTGTTGTCAGTATAAAATTTTCCTGCAGCTGCTGCTAATCTAATTTTTTTCATAGTAAACCTACCTATTAAGTTTTTAACAAATTATATTATAATATAATTTATGGAATATCAAAATACTCTATCGGATAATAGAATTCAATGTACGATTTGTCCCAGATATTGTAAATTAAAAGAAGGACAAGCAGGATTTTGCCAAATAAGAAAAAATGTTAACGGAAAAGTTATTTTGACATCTTACGGCTATAATACAGGACTTTCTGTTGATCCTATAGAGAAAAAACCTCTTTATCACTTTTATCCCGGAACTAAAGTTTTATCTTTTGGCACTTTAGGCTGTAATATGGGATGCCAATTTTGCCAAAATTGGCATATCTCAAAATCTAAAGCAGATCCCAAGATAAATCATACAGAACCTGAAAAAATTGTAAAGATTGCCAAAGAATTAGGTTGCAAAAGTGTTGCTTTTACTTATAATGATCCTGTAATTTTCTTTGAATATGCGATTGATACGGCAAAACTTTGCAGAGATAACGGAATAAAAACAGTTGCTGTAACAGCAGGATACATTAGCCCTGAGCCGAGAAAAGAGTTTTTCGCACATATGGATGCTGCTAATATTGATTTAAAATCTTTTAGTGAAGAATTTTATAAACGGTATTGCTTAGCTCATTTGGAACCAATTTTGGATACTATCAAATACGTTAAGCATGAAACTAACTGTTGGCTTGAATTAACGACTCTTTTGATTGAAGGAGAAAATGATTCTGAAAAAGAAATTACAGAAGAATGTGAGTGGGTTATAAAAGAATTGGGTACAAATGTTCCCCTTCATTTCAGTGCGTTTCACCCTGATTATAAATTTATGGACAGACCTCAAACAAAGCCGTCAACCCTTTTGAAAGCTTATGAAATTGCTAAAAAAATAGGCATAAAATATGTTTATACAGGAAATATAGCTGACGCAAAAACTTCTGCAACTTATTGCCACGAATGTTCAAAACCGCTTATCTTAAGAATGGGTTATGAAATAGTAACAGAAAATATAAAACAAGGTCATTGCTCATTTTGCGGAGCTAAATGTGAAGGAGTTTTTTAAGCAGTTTTTTTATTATGTTTAAAAAATCTTAACAAAGCCCTGTTTGTTTTTATTATAAGAATAGATTTTATAATTATTTTTTTCTTTATTTATTTTTATAGAGCTCTGCTTATCGGTACGAAGTATTTTTATTTTGTTAAGCTGCAAAGTATCAAGAGTAACGCCGTTTGGATGTCCATAGTTGTTTAATCCTGTCGAAATAATTGCAATGTCAGGTTTTATTCTTTTTAAAAAAGCGTCGTTTATAACATTTTTTGCGCCGTGATGCCCGACTTTCAAAACTTCAACTTTTTCGGGCAAATATTTTTCAATTTTTTCAAATGCCGGAATTCCTGCATCACCCATAAAAAGCTCATCAAATTTATCATTGGAAATTATTGTTATTACAGATTTTTCGTTTTCAAAGTTTTCACCTTTAAAGTCAGCAATAAAATTTTTAATAATTAAATTGTTTTCCTTATAAACTATTTCATTATTTTTTGCAATTTGGATTTTTTTCCCTGCTTTTTTATAAATTTTTTGTGCAATTGAAGATTTATCCTTTAGGGAATTAACATAAACATTTTTGATATTTAAATTTTCAATCAAATCAATAGCACCGCCGGCATGGTCAGAATCAAAATGGGTTATAACAAACCCTTCAATATTTTTAATTCCCCTGTCTTTTAAATATTCTAAAATAATCATTTTAGCCTGGGTTTTTCCGCCTTTATAGCCAATTTTTCCGCTGTCTATAATAAAATATTTGTCCCTTGGCGTTTTGACAAGAAATGCATCTGCATTTTGAACATTAAATATAATTGTTTCCAGATTATTATCGGGAATTTTTATAAAAGAAAAAATTAAAATAATAGAAAATGTACAAATTAAAATAATTGTTTTCTTATCTTTGCTAATTTTAAACAATAATGCAGCGAAAAGTACAATACTATAATACAAAAATATTTGCAAAACATTTGGCTGAGGAGTTTGGATAAGTGAATGAGGTAAATTCGCAAAATAATTTGATATCGTTACAACAATATTTAAAACAGGGTTCAAAATAAAATCAAAAATCAAACAAATCCAATCAGCAACGGGTTTTACTAATGCCAGCACCGAACTTATAAAGCCTCCGAAACTTATTACGGTTACGAAAGGCAATATTAAGATATTTGCAAAAACAGAATATAAACTAAACGAATTGAAGTAATACATTTGTATCGGTGCAACCCAAATTTGCGCAATAATCGGTACAAAGATTGCTCCTGAAAGCCAGGCAGGAACACTTTTTATTTTCTCAAAAACAACAGGAACAGTTATTAAAAGACCAAAAGTTACCAGAAAAGACAATTGAAATCCGACATCATTAATAAATGCAGGATTGTAAATCAGCATTAAAAGAGCAACAAATGATAAAAGAGAAATGCTGTGAGCATCTCTGTCAATAAGTTTACCTATAAGAATGAAGATTAACATAAAAGCTGCACGAATTACCGAAGGTCCTAATCCGGTCATTAAGGCATAAAAAATTACAATAAAAATTCCGCTGGAAACGGTTAAATTAAAAGGAACTCTGAGTTTTCTTAAAATGAAAAACCAGATTCCGTAAATTAATGCTACATTCATTCCTGATGCAGCCAGCAAATGAAGCAATCCTGATCGTTGAAAGGATACTTTTATTTCGTCAGGAGGAGAAATCGCATCATCACCAAAGACAATTCCTCCTAAAAGTTCAAGATTAGGGCTTTTCAGGTATTTAGAATGGGCTTGAATAATGTCTTTTCTGACATTATTCAAGCCCTGCAAAAATTTCCATTTAAAGGATAAGGGTATTTTTAAATTTTTACAATCAACTTCGTTTGCATAGAATACGGTAAAAATATTGAAATTTCTTAAATATTTTGCGTAATTAAATTGCGAAGGGTTTGAAGCTTCAAAAGGAGTTCTTAATTTTCCTTTAAACTCATAAAAATCTCCTGTATTAAAATCATTGTTTATTGTTGTTACAAGTGTTTTGGCGTGTATATTTTCGGTTTTGCCGCTATAATTTATTTTTGATGTTTCAAAGATAAATTTTGTTTTATCTTTTGCTCTGATTGGAATAGATATAATCTGTCCTTGAATGATTGCATTTTGAGGAGCTATTTGATAGAGTGCATCTGAGTTTTTTACTCTTAAACTTGCATTAAAAAAAGCAAAAAAGAACATACAATACCAAAATAAAACCAGTTTAGGCGATAAATAATTTTTTAAAATAATAAAAATTCCCAAAACCATAATTATAAAGGCGGTAACAACAGCAGAATCTGTGAAATAAGCAAAAAGCCCTGCAATATAGATTAGGGAAATAAAAAACATTACAAAGAATTTTTTTTGAATGGTTGAATTTAAAAATTCTCTAAGCATATAATTACATTATCATAAAAAACGTAAGCTTAGGTTAGGTTTTCTAACCAACAACATGAAACGGGATAAAAATGATTAATAAAAAAATAATTGAAAATACTGAAAAAGGTTTGATTGTCAGGTTAAAAATTATTCCTAATTCAAGCAAAAATGAACTTATCTGGAAAAACGAAAGTTTAAAAGTTAAAATAACGGCTCAGCCCATTGAAAACAAAGCAAACAAAGCTTTGATAGAATTTTTTTCAAAAAAACTTAAAACAGCCAAATCAAATATTCAAATAATTAAAGGAGAACTCAATAAGGAAAAAACATTGTTAATTTCAGGTATCGACGAAAAAATTTTTAGAGATAAAACCTTATAAATGGCTTTTTTAACTTTTTTTGTTTTTTTATCCTCTAAAAAGATGATTTATCTGTTTTTTTGTTGTGTTAATTTTATTTCGTTGAGTGAATAGTTATAGAAGAGAGGCTTATAATGGAAATTAAAAGTATTTCAAAAAAAATTTTTAAAACCCCAAAAAAAATTGCTGAAAACAAAAGTAATCAAACAAATCCGTTTGGAGTCAGCTTTAAAGGAAATATAATAAGCGCGGATGTTTTTGAAACTACTGAAAAACAAAATATTGCCTTTAGAGGGGTCCAATTAACAGCAAAAGTTGGTAGTAAATGCAAAATGCTAGCTGCAGCTCTTACCGGCTCAATAGGAGATATGAGTAAAGCTATAAGTACAAGATTAAATTCCGTTGTTGATTTTGGCAGAAGAATTAAAGGAAAATTTGTTGAAGCAATACAATACCTAAATACAACAAGATTAGCAATTAATATAGGAGCATCGGATGCTCCGTTAGGCGTAAGATTAAGCTTAAAGAAAAAAGAAAATTTAAATAATCTTAGTGTTCAAGATCTTAGTAATATGTTTGCAAAAGAAGTTGCAATTATGGAGGCAGCATGAATAAAGAAAAAAGAATAGAAAATATAATAAATGCTTTAGCTCGTCATGAGGATAACTCCGCCGTCAACGCTCTTGAAGAAATCGGGACAAACAGTACTAATGATGAAGTTAGAAGACTTACCGCAAAAGCTCTTGTAAGCAGAAATTCTCAAGATTCTCTTTCTATAGTTGTTTCTAAATCCGGAAAAGGAATCAATGATTTAAGCACAAATGTTGCAATGAGTACAATTAACGAAATTCTAGCTTTAAAAAACAGAGATGAAGCATTAAAAGTTCTTACACAAACAGAAGAAAACCATGAAGATGAAAACATCAGAGAAACTGCCCGTTCAGTAAGAGCTTTGATGGTTTTTTCGTAAAAATTTTTCAATTTGTTTTATTTATAAGAATTTAGCAAACTTTTGATTTTTTCATCTGAAGCACTTTTGGGATTCACTTTTAAGTAAGAATTAATATAACTTTTCCCGATATCTTTTCGCCCTGATTTCAGGCAAACTTTTGCAAATTCATAAAGATAAAAAGAATTTGTTTTTTCTAAATCGCAAGCTTTTTTTAAGTTATTGAAAGCATTGTTTTTATCTCCTGTTTGCGCATAAACAGAACCCAAAAGATTATACAACTCTGCTTTTGACGGTTCTATTGAAACAGCTTTCTGATAATTTTTTATTGCTTCAGAATACATTTTTTTGCCCCGGTAAATATCTCCTAAATTTGCCCAGCCAACAGCTTTATCAGGAGTCTTTTTAACATAATCAAGCGCTTGTTGAAGCCTTACATCTGTTTGCCCATTATTTTTTGCAAGCAAAGTCTTTTCATTTATTTTATAAAAAACATTTAAAGTATTTAAATCTCTTTGAGTTAAACTAAGCTTAGGACTGCTTGCAGAAGGTGCCATAATATCTTTTTCATCCGGGCTATGACCTTTAAATCCGAGTGAATGACCTATTTCATGAAGTGTAGAAAATATTATAAATTCATCATCTAAATCTTTTTTTGTTTCCGGATTAATAGTTAAAATATGGATTTCCGATTTTGTAATATGGTTTCCTTGGTAATAAGGCTTGGAATACCCGGCTATATAACTGTCTTGATTTGAAGAAGATTCTAATTCATCTTTAAAGTCTAACACAATTTGCGCATCAGGAGTGTTTATAAAATTAAAAGATACCAAGTTCTTACTTTTTTCTTGCCATTGCTTAAAAGCTTGCTGAGCCAAGTCTTTTTGCTTTTTAGATTCAATATGGACAGTTATGGGAAAAGATGCCCATTTTAAAATTTTTCCGTCTCCTGTTAAAACATAATCAAGGTAATTATCTTGATATTTTCCTAAATTCTCATTTGTTATTTCTAAAGCTGTTTTTGCTCCAACTCCTTGTTCGGATTGTTTAATCAAATAAATACCTTTTTGGGAAAGAATAGCTGCATCTGAATTTGGGGCTAAAAGTATAATCCGGCTATATTGATTTATAGCATCAAAAGTTCTTTTTTGCATTAAATAAGATTGCGCCAGATAATACCTTGCATTAACATTTTTAGGGTTAATTTTTATAGCATGTTCTAAATTAGAAATAGCCTCGTTATAAAACGATTTTTTAAAAGCATTCACTCCTGCAAAATAATAATCTGCGGCAAAAACTTTTGTCGAAACAAACAATAAAAAAACTACGCAAAAAAGAATCCTTTTCATATAAAATATTATAGCATAATCACCTCCCCTATCTTTTGTCTATTATCATTAAAAAAAAGGCGAGCATTTTGCTCGCCGGTAACCCAATTATAATAAAATTTTCCCATCCTTAATAAAAGCTATGCTATGAAGTTTTGTCCAAGCCAACTTGCTCCGTGAAAAAAAGATTCTCGCATAATACTTTTCATGCTTTTCTTTCTTACGTCTTTTTTTTCTGTGTTAACTGAATTTATAACTTCTGAAACTACTTTGTATCTGTTTGCTATTGATTGACTATTAAGCAACAACGTTTTTACTTCTTTATTGTTTATGTCAACAGTATTTAAAATATCAGAAAATTCTTTATTTTCTTCTATATTTGTTTTGTTAAGTAACAATGTTGCCATTTTTTTCTTTCTTTCTTTTGTTTTTCTCTCTATGTATATATAAAAAAATAAAGTTAAAAATTATTGACTTTTTATATATTATTTATATATAAATTTTACAAAAGTTTACATGCCTGGTTTAAATATTTATAAAAATGTGTCTAAAAACTAACCATGACCCAAATTCGTCATAATCTTTTGAAGTGCAGGAAACATTATTATAATAAAAATAGAAGGCAACATAAACAATACCATAGGAAGAGTCATTTTTGTACTGGCTTGCTGCGATAATTCTTCTATTCTTTGTCTTTTTTTTGTTCTCATTGAATCACAAAAAGCTTCTAAAGATTGGGTAATACTGGTTCCCAATCTGTCTGTCTGGATTAAAAGCGCTACAAATGACTGTAAATCCTTATTTTCATTTCTCAAAATTAAATTTTTATAAGCCTCTTCACGATTTAAACCTGAGAGAATATCTTTATTCAAACGAGCAAATTCATTTGACACAATTTCAGAAGTAAAACTAAATTCTTCTGCAACTTTTTCAAAAGCAGCATCTAAACCCAATCCTGCTTTTACACAAATTGAAAGCAAATCAACTGCATCAGGCAAGTATTTCAGAATTTCCTTTTGTCTTACCTTTATTTCCCTTTTTAATTTCATTTCCGGCCACTTATAGACAAGATATAAAACAAAAATTCCAATAATAAGAGTATTTATAGAAAATGATATAAACAACAAAACAGCAACAAATACTCCTGCAAAAAATGTGATTATTAATTTCTTGGTATCATATTTTATTACATCTTCTTCTGATGAAGCATAGCCTGCCTGGAGCAAAAGTTTTTTACTTTTACTTATGTAGTCTGAACCCATAATATTTTTTCTGGATAAAGGCTTTAATATTTCTTGCAGATTATTAATAACATTTGCAAAAAATTTACCTCTTTTAACGGCTGTTTTTTTAAATCTTTTTTCAAGTAAAGAGGGTGCCTCATAAGTAAGAATAAGAGTCAATATAAAAAAAAGTATTCCGGTTGTTAATGAATGTATAAAGATAATTTTTCTCCTATATTTCTATTTCGCTGATTTTTTTTATCGAAATAAATCCTGCCATAATAAGACAAGCCGCCAAGCCAAGAGCTAACTGCCCATCTTTTGTATCAAACAGAGGTTTTATATATTCAGGATTCATAAAAAATATTATCAAGAGAACCATCACCGGAACAACTCCGATAATCATTCCTGAAAGTCTTGTTTGAGCCGTCTGTACTCTTAGCTGTCCCATGAGTTTAAATCTTTCTCTTATTGTTTCAGATAAACCGTCAAGAAGCTCTGCAAGATTTCCGCCCACTTCTTTTTGAATTAATACTGCGGTTATAAAAAATTTTAAATCCAGACTTTTAGGCATAACTTTTGTCATACCGTAAAAAGCATCTTTAGTATCTATCCCAAGCGATATGTCCTTTCTGGCTCTTTCAAAAACCCCTGATATAGGCTTGGGCATTTCTTCGGTTACAATTTCCATTGCAGAAAATAATGTATGCCCTGCTCTAAGTGAACTTGACATTAAATTAAGTGTATCCGGAAATTGTTTGGAAAAATCCAGAAATTTTTGATTAATAATGAATTGCAAATACATTGTTGGAATAAAAAACGTAATCAAAGAAAACAATGACATTAATTTAAAAGGTGTCAGTAAAAAAATTAAAGGAAAAAAAGCACATACAATACTAAAGAAAATAAAGGTATCAATATGCAATTTAACATCCGCGAGCTGAATTGATTCTTTAAGCTGCTGCATTATTTTATATTTTTTTAATATTTGTCCTAAAGCTTGAATCTTATACTCAAAATCAGTAAAACTTAAATTAACACTATTTTTATCGGATGAAATATTTGTATTTGATTTACGTTTTATTCTTTCAAGCCGCCTCAAAATATTAGGATTTAAATCTTTTTCTATAACAAAAATTACCCAGACAATTGTTGCCGCGCTAGCTCCAATGATTAAACTTAAAATCAGATAAATCATTTTTGTAACCTTTGACTAAAGATATTACTATTTTGCTGCATAAGCCGTTTTTTTATAACAGGCTCTTGCTGGGTTACAGCAGTAGCTGTGCTAGCTGACGCTGCAACAGCATAAGTATGTTTTCTTTCTTTATTAAAATATTCTTGAGGAACAGAAAGACTTCTTAATTTAAATTTTTCAACAAACTTGGGTCTAATTCCTGTTGATATGTAACATCCTTGGACTTTTGAATTTTCAATTCCTGTTTGTTCAAAAATAAATACTTCCTGCATAGAAATTATATTTCCTTCCATGCCTGTAATTTCTGATACTGATGTAATTTTTCTCGTTCCATCCTGTAACCTGCTTATTTGAATTATCAAATCTATCGCAGAAGCAATTTGAGATTTAATATTTTTTTCCGGTAAATCAATTCCTGCAAACATTGACATTGTTTCAAGCCTTGACAGAGCATCTCTTGGCGAATTTGCATGCAATGTTGTCAAAGAACCGTCATGACCTGTGTTCATTGCTTGAAGCATGTCTAAAGCTTCTGCACCGCGGCATTCTCCTATAATTATTCTATCAGGTCTCATTCTTAACGCATTAATTACTAAATCCCTTGAGGATATTTGGCCTGAACCCTCTATATTAGCAGGTCTTGTTTCAAGCCTTACTATATGCTCCTGCTGCAAAGCCAGTTCTGCAGAATCCTCAATGGTTATAATTCTTTCATCGTTAGGAATTTGTGATGATAAGCTGTTTAATAACGTTGTTTTACCTGCACCTGTTCCACCGCTTATTACTATATTTAAGCGTGCTTTTACCGCTAAAGATAAAATCTCTGCTATTTCTTTAGTTAATGAACCCCATTTCAAAAGACTTTCAAGACTTCCAACATCTTGTTTAAACTTTCTTATAGAAAGAGAAGGTCCATCAAGTGCAAGAGGAGGAATTATAGCATTTACACGAGAACCATCTGTAAGCCGTGCATCAACCATTGGGGATTTTTCATCAATTCTCCTTCCTACTTTTGACACTATACGTTCTATTATATTTCTTAAATGCTGGTTATCTTTGAATGTAACATTTGTTTTATATAACTTACCGTTTTTTTCAATAAAAACACTCTTTGAACCGTTAACTAAAATATCTGAAATTGTAGGATCTTCTAAAAGAGGATCTAAAGGTCCGTAACCTTTAGCTTCCTGAATTATTTCTTTTATTAATCTGTCTTTTTCATCTTTATTCAAAGGAATTGTTTTAAAGGTATTTAATAACTGCCCTTCAATAAATTGTTTTATCAGCTCCTTTTGCTGTTCATCATCATAATTTACCCAGGTTGGAGTAGAATTAACCTTTTCAACCAAAAGAGAATGAAGTTTTTCTTTTAGATTTAAAAAGTCTGCACTTACAGTTAACGGTGAACCTAAAGATTCACCAATCGTTGTACTTATTGTTTGATTTTTTGCGTTTAGCCTATCTTTAAGGGACACTTAAAACTCCTCATTTAAATAAACTTGTAAAATTAAAAAATGTTTTTCTGTCTTTCTTCTTGCCAAAATCCTGCTTGTAAATATTATCCGAAAGCATAGCCGCCAATTCACGGTAACTATGAGCAATATTTGAATCGGGATTAACTAACCCGACAGGAATACCTTTGTTTATTGCTGACATAATTGTAAAATAATTGTTTGGAATTTTCCAGTAAACTTTTTTTCCTAAAACTTCTTCAACATCTTCAACTTTTATTTCTTCATTTTCCATATAACGGTTAAGTACAATCTTCGTTTTTTCTTTCTCATAACCTAGTCTTTCAAATAAATCCAAACATCTCTGGCAGTTTCTTATTGCAGGAAGATTAACAATAGTTATTAAAAGAATTAAATCAGACTGGTCAAGTGCTGTAATTGTTTTTCCATCAAATGTTGCACTTGCATCAACAACTATATAAGAAAAAGCCTGTTTTAAAACACTGAATAACGTTGCAATCTGTTCTGCGGTAATATCTTCCGCTTGTTCCAAATAAGGCGGATCAGCTAAAATATATAGATTTTTATCTTTATATTTTTCTAAAGTACTTAATAAAAAAGTTTCATCAATTCTGGATAAATTTTGAATTACATATGAAATATCAAAGGAAGGATTTATATCTAAAAATGTTGTGATGTCTCCCAATTGTAAATTCAAGTCAATTAATGCAACTCTTTCTTTTGTAATATTGGCAAGTTCAAGAGCTAAATTTGTTGCAATAGCTGTTTTTCCTATGCCGCCTTTGTTAGAAAATGTTGTTATAACCCTGCATTTTTTATCTTCACAATTACCACCACTAACTATTTCTTTGATTTTAGCCAAAGACACAAGCAAGTCCTCTTTTATTAAAGGTTTTGGCAAAAATTCTCTGGCTCCTGCACGCATAGTCTTAATAATCGCATCTGTAGAATAATTAGAAGAAGTTACTATAATTTTACAAGTTTTATGATTAATAGAAATTTTATTGATAATATCAAGAGCCAGTTCTGTTTTTTGGGATATATCAATTATTATAATAGAAGGTCTTGTTTCAAGAATATTATTATATCCTTCTACTATATCAGTAAATATCCCTGTAATCTGAATATTTTCGCATTCTTTCAAATACGCCTCTAATACTTCCGTAGACTGTAGTTCAGTGTCTATTATTACTGTTGAAATTTGATTTGTCATAGCTCCATCCCGGTATTGTTTTTATCTACTTCTACAATCTTAGGTGTTATAAAAATAACAAGCTCGGTATCTTGTTTTGTTCTGGAGAGATTTGAAAATAAAAATCCTAACCCCGGAATATCGCCAAGTCCCGGAACCTTAGAATCGGAATTTGAAGAAGTATGAGAAAGTAATCCTGCAATAACCAATGTTTCTCCATCTGCAAGCTCCACTGTTGTATCAACCTTTCTGGTTTTAAACCCAGGAACTCCTGTACTTGACACGTAAGATTGGTCTATTTCTGAAACTTCAGGAGCTAACTTTAATATAACTCTATTAGATTTTTCTAAAATAGTAGGAGTGAAATTCAAAATAACTCCGGTATTTTTAAAAGCATAGGAGGTAGTTGAAGATAACCCTACAGAAGCAGGGTAAGGTATTTCCTGTCCTACGTTGAAACTTCCGGGTTTACCGTCTATTGCCAAAAGTTTCGGCTCGGCGAGTATCTTAACTAAACCTTTTGATTCTCCTGCACTTAATGCCCAAGCTAGGTTAGCTGATGGTGACGAAAACAAGTACTGTCCTACTGTTTTATTAAAAGACGCATTCCCTCCATCCATAATACCGGCTAAATTAACACCCGGCAAAAAGCTAGTAGCCTCTTGTCCAACACTAAATTGAGATGCAAGAGTTTTAGTAAAGTTTCTTGACGCTTCTGTTATTTTAACTTCAAGCAAAACCTGTTTGGTAGGACTTTCAGTTAAATCAAGCAATTTTAAATTATATGCTTTTATTATATTCTCAATATTATTTTTAACCGTAGTTGATGAAATGTGCCCTGACATTATGACACCGTCATCCGTAAAAGAATACTTTATGTCTTCATTAGGAGCTATTTGCTCAACAGCTTGAATAAAAGCATCTGTATCCTGCTGGACTATAAGATTAAAAAAAACAGGCTTATCTGAAGAACCCCAAAATAAAAGACTTGTTCTGCCGGGGTTTTTACCATTTAAAAGCAATTCTTTTGGAGAAAGTAAAACCAAATCCGCTAAAGAAGGATCTGTTATTGAAATCCTTTTTACCGGTTCATCAAATTTTATTAATTGTGTTTTACCTGCTATTGAATATAATTTTTCATTACTATCTTTGTAAGGATTTATTTGAACAGTTTGCGGTGCTCTCTTTTCACGAAGAATATTAGGGATAGGTTTATTTGTATAATCCGCTTCTGATGCGTTAACAAAACTTGAAGTTATTAAAGACAATAAAAAAAGTATTATTAAAAGTATTAAACTTTTTTTCAACTTTTACTCCTTTTCATCAAATGTAACTTTAGATTTAACATTTGCCTCAATAACCTCAACAGAGGGTTGTTGAATTATTGGTTGTATAGGTTCAGGCAATCCTGAAAGATTACTTATAGGAACAGATGCCGGCAAATTTGGTAATGATGGTATTGAATTTGCAAAATAATCCTTTTGAGAAGATGTTGTTGTTTTTTTATGACCATTTTTTTTATCGTTTGCACCTCTTGTAACAAGCATTAATTTGCCCTTGGAGATGTTTGAAATAAAATCTGAAATATCTTCTGCAGCTATTTCAAAAGTTATTGCGCTTGCTGTCATAATTCCCGAATTTACTCCTTTCTCCGGAGTTTTTTTGCCTGCTTCAAAAGACATTATTCTAACACCTTCTAAAATCCAGTTACTATCACTTGCGGTAGAATAAATATCGACACTTGTTCCCTGCTTCATTTTTTCTGATTTTCCCTGAAAATTATCTGCGGGTAAAGTTAACGCTCTATAACCTTCTTTCAAGCTTATATTATCTTTGGAAATTTGTGCTATATGATTAGTTGTAAAAGCATCTCCGCTTGATATATCTTGCAACAGAATTTTATTAATAATATCAGAACGATTTTCAAATGCTTCTTTGTTTTGAATATCAAATTGTTTAAAATCAACATCTTGATCTGAAACAATTTCTCCTGCTTTTAAGTTACTTACAGCTATTGCATAAGCATAACTATCATTTAACTTATCAGAAGGTTTGTTTTTTTGCATAACTTCAATAAGTTTTTGTTGTTCTTCCATCTGTTTATGCATGTTGTTAAATGCAGAATAGGAAATCATTGTAGCTAAAATAGCAACAATGATTGCTAAAATTATTTTTGATGTATTTTTGTTCGTCCGCATATATCCCCATCCCAACAATATTTTACTATACAAACGGAACTAACTCAAATTCATCCTTTATTTAGTTGATTTATAAGATAAACTGTCGCAAACACAATCCTATTGCGAGTATTAATAAATTTTTTTAATTAATTTTTGTTAAGAATTACTTTCTGCTAAGCAACAAAACCGAAGCCAAAATTCTGTCTTTTAAGCTAAATTTAAAAACTTTAACTTGCTTGTGCACATTTTCATTATATTCAGGTTTTTGATAATTAATTAAATATCTCATAAATTCAGGACTAAACATAACACTCCTTTCGAAACACAAAAAATTCCCAATTCTACATATATTAATAAACATATATTTTAAAAAGAAATTGCGTTTATTAGTCTAATTTTTACATAAATTAATAAAATAAACTAAAATCAGAAATTATAAAATTTTAAATTAATTATAAAGATATTTTGAAGAGCAGCCTTGGCCGGTAGAGTCTTCAACACATGTTATTGTTTGGTCATAAAATCCCTTTGAACCGGTAGGGACGGTCGTGCTTGGAGTTAACTGAAAACTAAAAATATCTTTACCTACTGTATTTGGTTTTCTAAATCCGTTTACATCTACTTCAATCCATCCGCATCTGTTAAAAGCCCCTACAGGATCTAAACAATTTATACTTGTAATTTGTATCTTTAATAATGCGCCCTCTTTCAAAACAAGTCCGGGTTGAGCTGGACTTTCTGAAATATTTGTTCCATTCAAATATTGCGAACCATTTGAAACATGCCAACAACCTCCGGAAGCAGCTCCGCTTCCTGAACCGCCGTAAGTTGCCGTTCCTGAACAGTCACTTATATATGTTAAATTTTCCTTTAATTCATTTTTAAATTCTTCTGAACCTGTATTTGTCGGGAAAATGCCTGAAAGACTCCCGCCATTCTTAGTTACTACTCTTAAATATGCTTGACTTAATGCAGAATATTGCTTTTTCCATGCAGATCTTAGCTCTCGTTCATTAGTTTCTTCAATCAATATAGGTATTGTAAGAACTGCAACTATTCCGATAATTCCAAGAACTATTAGAATTTCTGCAAGAGTAAAACCTGATTTACTACCTCCGTTATACATATATCAATTTCCTATTTTAGTTAGGCTACCGCTAAATAATATCATGTTTCTGTATATTTAGCAAAAATTGATTTTATCTGAACTCTTTATTGCTGAGATAATTTGATTATGATACTATCTTAAAAAATAAGGAGAAATTATGAAAATAATAAAAATAACAAAAATGCAAGGTACAGGAAATGATTTTGTAATTTTAGATTATTCTGAGTTCCAAAAAACCGGCATGGAAATGCCGGCATTAGCAAAAAAACTTTGTAATAGAAATTTCGGCATAGGTGCAGATGGAATGATTATTCCAAATTTATTCCCAAATGATAAAACAGCAGATATTGGTTGGTATTTTTACAACTCCGACGGAACAACAGCACAAATGTGCGGTAACGGCATAAGATGTTTTGCAAAGTATGTACATGATAAGAAACTTGTTAATTCAAATACATTCTCCGTTGAAACTCTTGCAGGAATAATTATTCCCGAAATTCAAAAAAACGGTGAAATCAAAGTCAATATGTCAAAACCAATTCTTGAACCTGCAAAAATTCCTTTTTTAGGAGATAAAAATCTTAATTATGAAATACAAGTAAATAGTAAAGCATTTAAAATAAACGCTGTTTCTATGGGGAATCCTCATTGTGTAATTTTTATAGAAGATAACTCCGATTTGTTGGAATTAGCAAAAACTTACGGACCAAAGCTTGAAAATCATGAATTATTCCCTGAAAAAACAAATGTTGAATTTATAAAAATTGTCTCAAAATCAGAAATGGATTTAAGAGTATATGAACGAAGCTGCGGAATAACTTTAGCTTGCGGAACCGGTGCTTGTGCAAGTGTTGTTGCAGGAATTTTAAATAACTTAACAGAAAATAAGGTAAAGGTTAATTTGCTTGGGGGCACCCTAACTATTGAATGGCAAGGTTCTCGGAGCAATTTGGAATATGATGTCTTTATGACAGGTCCTGCAAAATATAGTTTTTTTGCAGAATATATATTGTAATTTTTTTGTTTATGATAATATTTAAAAATAACTTGCCGAATTATGCGAATTGCAAAAAAGTTAAAATAACTAGCAAAATTGCAAGTTATTGTATATCCGTTTATTGCGGATAATCAAGAAAAAAGGAGAATAAAATTGAAAAATTATGAATTATTAACTATATTCAAGCCCAATTTGGACGCAGAAGAAATAGAAAAAAATATTTTAAAAATCAAAGAAGCAATTGCAAATTATAAAGGTAAAATAATTGACATTGACAAAATCGGGCGTAAAAAGTTAGCCTACGAAATTCAAAATTTCAGAGACGGCTTTTTTGTTTCACAAACTCTTAATCTCCCTGAAGATAAAATTTCCGATTTTAAAAGACAATTAAAGCTTAACGACAATATTTTAAGAATTATGTTTTTAGAAATCACAAAAAAAGTTGTTACAAAATAAATTAGGCAGGAACCATGACCATAGCAAAAGCAGTAGTTACAGGAACAGTATATAGAGTACCGGAAAAACGTTTTACATCAAATGATGTTGCCATTTCTTCTTTTGTTTTGGATATCGGAGAAAAAGAAGAAATTTTAATGCGAATTCTTTCTAAAAGAACTATGTTTGATGAAGTCGTTTCAAGTTTAAGCAAAAACGATAAAGTATTGGTTGAAGGTAAACTTCAAATCGCGACTGCTAAAATGGAAGATGGATCTGAACGTAAAATATACGAAATAGATGCAAATACAATCGAAAAAATTAACGCATTGGCTTCTCCTAAAAGCAACAATAATGATGAAATTGTAAAATTTGCTCAAGAAGAATTTGTAGATGAGCTTATAGCAGAAGACGAAATACCTTTTTAAGTAAAAATATTATAAATAATAATAAGGAGCATAAAACATATGGCAAGAAAAGACGACACAGAAAAGAAAAAACATAAAAGTTGCAGTTTTTGCATCGACAAAATTGATTATGTTGACTATAAAGATGCAGCAAAAATAAAAAGATATTTAACTGAAGCAGGTAAAATTATTCCACGAAGAATAACAGGAACTTGTGCAAAGCATCAAAGAATGATTGCAACAACTGTTAAGCGTGCAAGAGAAGCTGCTATTATTGGCTACGTTTTTGATTAATTTAAATTAATAGGAAATAATTATGGATAAAATCACAATTAGGTCTGACAGAAAAGATGACTACAAATTCAATTATAAAGGCGAGGAAGTTATTTTAAAAGCAGGCAGTATAATAAGTATTGCAAACGGATTAAACGAAGTGGTTTTGCCTACATGTGCAATGAAAATTATAAATAATCTTATTGTAATAAAAGACGATGTAAAAAAGACCTAATTTTTTAAGCCTTTTTTGTTGAAATTTGATTTATATTTTTAGAAATCTTGGAATGAAGTTTATTTGCTTGATTTAAGTATGTTGTAAGTTTTTCATACCTATTAACAGTTTCTCCGTATGGTATTTGCATTTGAATTAATTCATCTACACCGGAATTTATATCATTTAAATTATTTAAAGTTTCTTTCATTATTTGAGTCTCGCTAAACTTTTTTGAAAGTTTAGTTAAAATTTTTTTTGACAAAAAATTTTCTACTCTAAATAAAATATTAAATTGCTTATTTGATGTAAAATTTATCAATCGTGCAATTTTATTAGAAATTTTTGCACTAAATCCTAAATCTGAATATTTTTTGTTTAATTCTTTTATTTCTTTCTCTATTTTTTGTTTTTGGTCTTTAAGATTATATATTTGAGCATTATGCCCGAGATTCTCAAATATTTTGATTTCATTATTAATATTTATCAAAGATTCTTCTAAAAAACTTATTTTATGTTCAATTTTTAGTGATTCATCGGAGAGTCCTTGATAAGCATTTTTTTCCAGAATATTTGAATCATAATCATTGAGTCTTTTTCCATTAACCTGTTTTTTTTCTTTTTCAGTAAATTTGACCTCTTGAGAAATCATAAAAAAATTTTCTTCGGAAGAATTTTCTAAAGATACATCAAAAGATTCGCTATTAGGCTTTATTTTTCCAAACTTTACATCCATATTTTTATAATAACGAATTTTTAGCAGGTTTTAACCCTACGGGAAGTGTATTTATAAATTATACAAATTATTGTTTTCCAACGTCATAACCACGAGATACAAGAATCAGAGGAATTAATTTATCAATATAAGGTATGCCTGCAAAAGCAAGTGCCATAGGTAAATCGTCGACATGAATTAAAAAATCTTTAAAGCCGAGTTTTCTTTCATAACGATTTTCCGGTTTAAGCAAATTATTAAATTGTTTAGCTACAAACGAACCTGTAAAAACCCCAACGGCAACTCCGCCGAATACAGCAGCAAAATAACTGATATTTTTTACCATTTTACTGGAATTTTTGGTTAAATTAGCACTTATATTTTTAAATATACTTAAAAATATAAGAGGGAAAGCAACATTTGACAAAATTTGAAAATTTGCTTCTTTAATTTTTTGCCAGAGATTTTTTTCTTTGTCCTCAAGTATCCCTCCGACAAGCCCGCCTAAAATAGAACCCATCGCAACAATAAAAAGATTTTTTGGAAATGCAAAATCTGCTTTTAAAATTTTTTGAAAAAGATTTTTACTTTTTGGCGCAGAACTGATTACAAAAGCACTTGAAATACCTGTCCCAATTAAACTGCCAATTAAAGGTGCCGGTTTAAATTTGTTTTTTCTCTTTTCTTGAAATTTTTCACCTCGAGCCGGCTCTTTAGAACTAAATCTAAGAGCATAGGGTTTCAAATTATAGATACTTTTGTTTCTTGGAAGGGTATTCATGTATTTATCTCTTTTTAATGGTCACATGTATTTTCCCCAATTTCAAGTGTTTTGTTAAGATAATCTAAGACAAGTTTTTCAGGAACATCCACAGGGCATCCGACAATAACTTTTATTCCTTGTTCTTCAAATAATCCTTGAGCACGTCCGCCCATGCCGCCTGCGATTACAAGGGTTGCTCCTTGTTTGGCAACCCATGGCGGAATTATTCCGGGAACATGTTCCGGTGGAGTAATTTCTTCCTTTTTAATAATTTGTTTTGTGTTTTCATCAATATCAATAAATGTAAAAACTTCACAGTGTCCGAAGTGTTGACATAATTTCCCACCATTTGTTGGTATTGCTATTTTCATTTTTTTCTCCTTTTTTAATTATTTACTTTTAACTATTTTTTCAATAATCTCATTAACAATTTTTGAACTCTTTGAATCGGCATAAGATTCAACAAATGGTTTTCCTGAATCTCCGGCATCCACAATATTTGCTTCAAGCGGTATTTTACCTAAAAATGGAACATCCATTTCTTTTGCCATTGCTTCTCCACCGCCTGATTTAAAAATTTCTACCTTTTTCCCGCATTCAGGGCAAATGAACCCGCTCATATTTTCTATCACACCTAAAATTGGGGTATTAAGTTTTTTACAAAAAGTAATCGATTTTTTGACATCAACAACTGCCAGTTTTTGAGGAGTGGTTACAATTATTGCTCCAGTAACATTGCCTAATGTTTGTATAATAGAAAGCGGTTCATCACCTGTTCCCGGTGGACAATCAACAATTAAATAATCCAAATCGCTCCAAGTTACATCACTTATCATTTGTTTAATAAATTTCATTTTCATAGGACCGCGCCAAATAATCGGTTCTGTAGGAATCTCTATCATAAACCCTATTGATATAACCTTTAAATCTTTATATTTTGCAGGATAAACTAATTCACCTTTACCATGCAATTTTTCTTTTTCTAAACCTAAAAGTGTCGGAATACTCGGTCCATGGATATCAACATCAAGAAGTCCTGTTTTAAAACCTTTAAGCGAAAGACTCATTGCAATATTAGCAGCCATTGTGCTTTTGCCGACACCACCTTTTCCCGATAAAACAACAATAGTATTTTTAATCTTTTTTAACTGCTCTTTTAACTTTTCATCTTGGTTATTCATTTCCATTTTTATCTTCTTTCTTTAAAATGTACGTCATGCTGAATTTATTTCAGCATCGCATGGTCGCTTGCTTATGAGATCCTGAAACAAGTTCAGGATGACGTGGATGTTGATAGTTTATTTTCTATTTTTCCCCACATATTTTTTATCTCTGTTGAAATTTTACCATCAGGAGAAAATTCAATCAAACTTTGTTCTTTTATCATAGCAGAAGTAAAATCTTTACTATAAGGAATTTTACCTACAATTTCAATATTTTCTTTTTTACAGAAATCTTCAATTTGCTTTGTCATATCTAAATTTATATCAAATTTATTGATACACATACAAGCAGGTATATTAAAATGTTTTGTCAATTTTAAAACCCTTTGAGCATCATGAAGTCCTGACAATGTTGGTTCTGTAACTACTACAACTAAACTCGCACCTGAAATAGAAGCGATAACAGGACAACCAATTCCAGGAGAACCGTCAACAATAATTAAATCCTGCCCTTCTCTATGAGCTAAAAGTCTTGCATAGTTTCTGATTTCAGAAACAAGCTTGCCTGAGTTTTCTTCTGCTATGCCCAATCTTGCATGGACTAATTTTCCAAATCTTGTGTCAGATTCAAACCATTCACCTGATTTTGTCTGCTCAAATTTAACAGCATCAATCGGGCATTGGTAAAAACAAGTTCCACAGCCTTCACATCCTATTTCATTTACTATAAAATCTTTAGATATAGCATCAAATCTGCAAACTTCAATACATCTACCACATTGAATACATTTATCTTTAATAATTTCTGCTTTTTTTCCTGAAAAAAATTCTGTTGTTTTTTTTATTTCAGGTTTTAAAATCAGGTGCAAATCCGCTGCATCCACATCACAATCAACCATTATTTTGTTTTCAGCTAATGTAGCAAACGAAGAAACAATGCTTGTTTTTCCTGTTCCACCTTTGCCGCTTATAATTACTAATTCCTTTGTCATTATTTTGCCTCCTTTGCAATATTTATAAGAGGCTCAAAATACTTTTTGAATTCCGGCATTGCTCTTAAAATAAGTTCTCCTTTAGAATAAATTTCAGCTATTTTTCTGTCATCTGGAATTTTTGTCAGAATATTAATATTTTCTTCTTTTGCCCAATCTTCAATTAGCTTATCATTTTCACAAGAACGGTTAATGACAATTCCAAATGGTAATCCTATTTTCTTTACTACATCAACGGCAAGTTTTAAATCATAAAGACCAAAAGGTGTTGGTTCTGTAACCATAATAACAAAATCAACCCCATCAACCGCTGCAATTACAGGACAAGAAGTTCCCGGAGGGCAATCAAGAATTTGAAGCTTGAAATCCTGCTCATCTCCGTATTTTTTAACAGCTTTAATCAAAGGCGGCGACATTGCCTCTCCAATCCTTGATTTCCCATGAATAAAATTAAATCCTTGAGCGAAATCCTGCTTCAACAACTCCAACTTCTCTGCCCGTTTCATGTAATTGCTCCGACTGGGCAAATCAATTTACAGCTTCCGCACCCATGACATAATTCTTTAAAAATTAAAACTTTACCTTTGACAAAAGCAAGCGCATTATACTGGCAAACTTCTGCACATTTACCACAAGATATACATTTTTCTACATCAATTTCGGGTATAGGAACATAAACACTTTTAGAATAATTAAATTGCGGTTTCAAAAAAATATGACAGTTCGGTTCTTCAACATCACAATCCAACAAAGCTACATCTTTATATATTTTTGAAAGAAAGTATGCTAAATTTGTTGATACTGTACTTTTACCCGTTCCGCCTTTTCCGCTTGCTACCGCTATTTTCATTATTTAATCCTGTTCTAATTCACTGATTCTTTCTTTAACTTATAATAAATTTTCTTCAAGTATATTTTCTTGAGATTTTAATTCAGATAATTCATTTTCCTTACCTGAATTTCCCAGAAATCTACGAAATCCACTTCTTAATCCTAATCCTAATCCTAAACCTACGGCAAGACCTAATCCACGTTTAACTCCAGAAGAACAACGTCCCATGCCTCTACCTGTCATTGGACCCATTCCTTGTGGTCCTGTTCCGTCACCTCTTGGCATAATACACACTCCTTTCATAAGTTATGTAACTTTAAAATCAAATACTATAATCTGTTTTGCTTTAGCAAAAAATAAAGTTTAGGGAAAGTTTCTTTGCCTTCTTTCTTTGTAAAGAAAGAATGTTACCAATGTCCTTCAACGTCCGCAGATGCTGCCTCTTGAAGTTCACTATTTTTAAATTTTTCAATTAATTACTAATTTTACCTTCCCCAACTGTGTAAATTTTTACACCTGAAGTTGATAAAACTCTAAATGCTTTTGGACCGCAATGTCCTGTAATTACAGCTTCCACATTTTTGTTCACTACATTTTGTGCTGCCTGTATCCCTGCACCTTGAGCAGCTTCAAGATTTTGTACATTATCGACAAACTCAAAAGCATCATTATCTGTTTCATAAATAATAAACCCTTTGGCTCTGCCAAATCTCAAATCAACTTGCGAATCTAAGTTATTTTCGCTTGAACTTATTGCTAATTTCATTTCTACCACCTTTCGCTAGTATTATAGACTTGACAATTCAAATTGTCAAGTCTAAAGTAAAATTAAATTTATAAATCTAAAAATTTAAGGATTAATAAACTGTCCAATGACAAATATATACTTTCAGGGTATTCATTCATAATGGGTTTTGAATTTATATTGAAAGGAGAAAGTTATGACAGAACAAAATTTCCACATTCCTTTGCTGGGTGACATGTTTCCCGAAATGACCGTCCAAACAACTCATGGCATTAAAAATATTCCACAAGATTTTAAAGGGCGTTATTTTATATTATTCAGCCATCCTGCTGATTTCACGCCTGTATGTACTACAGAATTTGTAGCCTTCCAAAAAAGAATTACAGAATTTGATAATCTTGAATGTGGCTTAATAGGATTATCTGTTGACCAAGTTTTTTCACATATAAAATGGATTGAATGGATAAAAGAAAAACTTGATGTTGAAATTACTTTTCCTGTAATTGCTGCAAATGACACAATTGCGAATAAATTAGGTTTGCTTCACCCGGGAAAAGGAACAAATACCGTAAGAGCCGTTTTTATTTGTGATAAAGAAGGTAAGATTAGAGCAATGATTTATTATCCGCAAGAAATCGGAAGAAACATAGATGAAATAGTACGCGCTGTTAAAGCAATTAAAACTTTTGATGAAAATAAAGTTGCAATTCCTGCAGGTTGGCCAAATAATGAGTTGATTGGGGATAAAGTGATAATTCCGCCTCCAACAAATATTAAAGATGTGAAAAAACGAACATGCGAGTTTGAAAATTACGATTGGTGGTTTAGTTATAAAAAATTGTAATTTAAATCATAAAAAATTAATTATTTCCGTTTCTATAGCCAATTCCTGCTCTGTAGCCGGAAATAGAATATAAAATGGGCAAAGCAGGTTCTATCCATTTTAATCCGGACAAGACTGCAATCGTCGCAATATCATCTATATGCAGACTTATATCTAAAGCCTCGGGTTTTCTTTCATAATAAAATCCTTTTTTCGAATTGTGTGGAATGCCTAACATTTTATCAATGGTTTTTTAAATAACTTAACAATTACAATTATCAACTAACTTAATTTTATTGTTTTTTTGGTATAAAATAATACTGAAAGGAAAAAAATGGAATTTGATGATGATTTACCGGTATATCCAATAGGTGTAGCTTCAAAAATTTTAGATGTTCATCCACGAACACTTAGGATTTATGAAACAGAAGGTTTGATTGCTCCTCAACGAAGAGGCGGTAAAAGAATGTATTCTAAAAATGACCTGATTAGAATAGAATGCCTTAGAAAATTAATTCACGAAGAAAATTTAAGCATTCCCGGTATAAAAAAATTACTTGAATTTACTCCCTGCTGGAAATTAAAAGATTGCTCTACCGAAAAGCGCAAAAAATGTAGGGAGCTAAGTGGGAAAAAAAGAAAATGCTGGGAATTTTCTCAAAAAACTTGTGAAAAATCGTGTAAAAATTGTGAAACTTATTTAAAAGAACAAAAAAAGGCTGATAATTCTTAAAGTTAATCAATATATGATTTAATTTGTTTTCTTGATAATATTCCTTTGATTTTTTTATCACTGCCAACGACAATTATATTCTCTGATTCATTCAAGTGCAAAATATACGACGCTTTATGCAAATCATCTTCCTGTCTTATAATAAGAGGATCCGGATTCATGATTTTTTCAATACTTGTTTCTATATCGTCTCCCTGTAATATATAATTTTCCAGATCCGCTTTAGTTATTGAACCTACCAGTTTTTCTTTTTCATTTATAATCGGAAGAATATTAGATTTTTCTTTTTGAATTAAATTCAACACATCAGCTATTCTTGTATTTAAATTAATTTTATTAAATGTTAAATCCATCGCATCATTCACTTTAATACTACTTAATATTTTTGTTTCTCTTGTTGGTTTAGCCTGTTTCAAAATCAGAGTAGAATATATAGGTGCATGGTGAAGTTTTTCTGCAACTAAATCTGCTATTGCTACACTTAACATTACCGGCAAAATATGATTATAATCTCCTGTCATTTCAAAAACCATTATAATAGCTGTTATAGGGGTTCTTGCTACTGCTGATAAAAAAGCACCCATTCCAACAATTGAAAGAATGATTAAATTAACTTCTAATCCAAAATGATTTGCTATTATCCCTATAAAATATCCTAAAAATGCTCCCAACATAAGCATTGGAAGAAAAATTCCGCCTGCTGCGCCGGATGAAAAACATAACGGAGTAGCCAAAAATTTTCCGACAAAAATCAAAGCAATTATACCTATAGTAAATTTATATTGTAATAATTGCTCAATAGCCAAATTTCCTGAACCCAAAATATAAGGTAAAAATAATCCGAAAATTCCTATTATAAATCCAGCTATCGCAGGCTTTGCCCAAAGAGGGACTTTTGTAATTTTTTCATATAAATATGTATCCAAAAATATCATCTTAGCAAATAAAACACCTAATAAACCGGCTATAAAACCAAGAACTACAAAAACAGGTAAGCTATTAAACGAAACTGAACCTAAAAATTTGGGAATTAAAAATGACGGATTTTCTCCCAAAAAATGTCTTGCAATACCTGCTGCGCTCACAGTTGATATTAGTACCGGAAACAATGTAGATGGAGAAAAACTTTGTGTAAGTTCTTCCAAAACAAAAATCGTTCCTGCAATAGGGGCGTTAAAAGTTGCCCCTATTGCAGCACCTGCACCTGAGGCAATAAGATTATGCTGATTTGTGCCGCGTTTTTTACATATTTTTGCAACCAAAGCACCTGCTCCTGCGCCCAGCTGCACGCTTGGACCCTCCCGACCTAAAGAAAGACCTGTTCCTATACCTGCCAACCCCGCCAAAAACTTTACAATAATACTTCTGATTCTTGTTCCTTTTCCCAACCTTGCAAGAGTTAATTTTACATAAGGAATACCGCTT
This sequence comes from uncultured bacterium, assembly GCA_963839525.1. Lineage (GTDB taxonomy): Bacteria > Cyanobacteriota > Vampirovibrionia > Gastranaerophilales > Gastranaerophilaceae > CAWIVJ01. The sequence goes on from CAWIVJ010000005.1 coordinate 617,889, forward strand.
CCTCTTGTTTCAGGTGCTATTTTAAAAACCAGCAGACCTGATATTAAACCCCCTAAAGTTGTAATTAAAGGGAAAATTAAGAATTTTTGAATTAGAGAAAAATGTGCAAGAAAATTTTGTATTAAATTAAATAAATTATTTATACTGATTTTAAATAAAACAACAAGCCCTCCTGCAACTAATCCGACAATAATTGACTGTAAAATTATTTCGCTTCTATATATATCTTGAAAAAATGTTATTGTTTTATTTAAAAATTCTTTTTTCATGAATCTATAATAATATTAAAATTAATCCCTTGCAAATATTTTTTGGTTTCTTATAATATTATTATCGGAGGTATAAATTTGGAGAGTAAAATTAAGCACCCAAGATATATAAATATAGCAATTGATGTAGCTGAAAAAATTGTTAATGAGGAATTTTTAGAGACCCAAAAGATAAAAGGGCGTTCAACATTAGCGGGCGGCTATAATGTTTCGCCTGAAACAATCAGAAAAGCAATGACTTTGCTTGCTGAATTAGATGTAGTTCAGATATTTCCAAACAGCGGTATTATAATAAAATCTAAAGACAAAGCATTAGAATTTTTGAATAAATTTTCATCTAAAGAAAATCTTTTATCAATTAGAGAAAAGATTAAAAAACTTATATATGAAAGAAATTTATTGAATTTAGAAATAGATAATCATATTGATCTAATTTTAGAAAATTTTACTCAATTAAAAAATATAGAACTTATAAAACATTATGAATATACTATTACTCAAGATAGCCCGCTTATAGATAAAACTATTTCGGAAATAAAATTTTGGCATAATACCGGTGCTACCATAATAGGTGTTTTAAGAAATAACGAATTGCTTATTTCTGTTGGTCCATATTTTTCTTTTTTAAAAAATGATGTAATTATTTTTGTAGGAACTGAAGATGTTAAACTAAGAGTTCAGAATTTTTGTTCATCTATCTAATGTTTAAAAAAGCTTTTAAAAACATTAGATGTATTTTGTTTTGTCTTGACAACTGGCAACTTATATAATAAAATGAAGTTGTCATCTTGGATCAAAAACAAAAAGAATAGATATAAAATTCAAATCAGGAAGTCTTAATGTCCTTATATGATTATTTAATTTTTATTTTTTATATGTTAGCTGTTCTCTCTGTTGGGATATATTATTTTTTTAGAAATAAAAACAGAGAAGATTATTATGTAGGAAGCAGAAAAATGAAAGCCGGTCATGTTGGGCTTTCTATTGCTGCAACTGATGTAGGCGGCGGTTTTACAATAGGGCTTGGCGGAGTTGGCTTTTTAATGGGATTATCCGGAAGTTGGCTTCTTTTTACAGGTTTAGTCGGTGCATGGCTATTTTCTGTATTAATAATTCCGCAAATAAAAAAAATAGATAAAAAACATAACATGATGACATATCCTGATTTTTTAAGACATCACTACGGGGGAAAAGTGGCTTTAATTGCAGCAATTATTTCCGGTCTGGGTTATATGGGATTTACGGGAGCACAAATGCTTGCAGGAGCTAAATTAGCTTCTGTAACTATTTTTTCTCAAAATCCTTTTCAAATCGACGCAATGTTATTTTCTATTGTTATTATAGCAATAATTACAATCTTATATACTGTTTTTGGAGGCTTAAAAGCCGTTATGTATACTGATACAGTTCAATGGTTAACTTTAATAACAGGTCTTTTGTTTATTGCTATCCCTTTTTCTTTATATAAAATAGGCGGATTTCATGGGTTGTTAAATAACCTGCCTTCTGAATTTTTTACTCTTACAAATATCAATTTTAATGAAGTTTTTAATTGGATGGTAACATTTGTTCCAATTTGGTTTGTAGGAATGACTCTTTATCAAAGAGTATTTGCATGTAAAAACGAAAAAGAAGCCAAAAAAGCATGGTATATCGCCGGTTTATTTGAATATCCGGTAATGGCCTTCACAGGAGTTTTTCTAGGTATGTGTGCCAGAGCACTATATCCAGGGGCAGAAGCTGAAATGGCTATGCCAATGCTAATAAGAGATGTTTTGCCGGTAGGAATTACAGGCGTAGTAATAGCGTCTTATTTTTCTGCAATAATGTCAACTGCAGACAGCTGTTTGATTGCTTCTTCGGGAAATTTTGTAAATGATATTATTGAGCGCTATTTTATAAAAAATTTAACTGCCAAAAAATCGGTAATATTGTCAATGGCAGGCACACTCTTAATAGGTGCTTTTTCGGTAATTATTGCATTACAATTTAAAACTGTACTTAATGCTATTTTATATGTGTATTCATTTATGGTTTCAGGGTTATTTATTCCTACAATAGGTGCTTATTTTTGGGATAAAAAAAGCACTTATGGAGCTGCAGCAGGTATGATTTCAGGCGGTAGTTTAACTTTACTTTTACAATTAGGCTTAATTCATTTACCTAAAATGTTAGAAAATTTAAAAATAACTCCTGCTTTTTACGGGATACTTACATCTTTAATATTTTTTGTAATTTTTTCAATTTTAATCCCTGATTCTAAAGAAAGTACCAAAAGAGTGTACAAGGAATTTTTTCGGGAAGAGCCTGTTTAAATTTGACATCTGACAACTTCTATTGTAAAATAAAGTTGTCAGAGTGACTTTTGCACAAAATTAGCATAAAATTTAATTATAAGGAGTTTTTTATGGTCAATAATTATTTGCTTAAACCAAAAAATTTGAATAAAGTTGAAAAGATACTTAAAACAATCGATTCAAATGCAAATATGAGTGATTGGCAAGATTGGAAATGGCAAATTAATCATACTATAAAAGATGTTGATTCTTTCGAGACTATTTCCGGCATAAAATTTAATTGCAAAGATAAAATCGAAATAGAAAAAACTGTTGAAAAATTTCCATTATCTATAACTCCCTATTATTTATCATTAATAAAAACTGATGATTTCAAAAATGATCCGATTTTTAGGCAGGCTTTTCCTGACCCACGAGAACTTAATATAAGTAATGCCGATATGGAAGATCCTCTTTCAGAAGATGCTGATAGTCCTGTAAAAGGAATTACTCATCGCTACCCTGACAGAGTTCTTTTTCACATAAGTAATAAATGTGCAATGTATTGCCGTCATTGTACAAGGAAAAGAAAGGTCGGGGATATTGATTTTATTCCTACAAAAGAAGAAATTTTACAAGGATTGGAATATATAAAAAATACACCCATGGTCAGAGATGTTCTTCTTTCAGGAGGAGATCCGCTAATGTTGCCGGACGATTATTTAGATTGGATTTTAACCGAACTAGAACGAATTCCTCATGTGGAAGTTATAAGAATTGGAACAAGAATTCCTGTTGTTTTGCCTTATCGTATTACTGACAAATTGGTCGAAATATTTAAAATGCACAGACCTCTCTGGATTAATACACATTTTAACCACCCAAGAGAATTAACACCTAACTCTATTGAAGCTTTAAATAAATTATCAGATTCCGGAATTCCTCTAGGAAATCAATCTGTACTGCTTGCAGGTGTAAACGACTGTGTTCATATAATGAAAAAGCTTGTAAGAAATCTCGTCAAATACAGAGTAAGACCTTATTACCTTTACCAGTGTGATTTAAGTATAGGTTTATCACATTTTAGAACACCCGTAAGTAAAGGTATTGAAATCATAGAAGGGCTCAGAGGCCATACCAGCGGATTTGCTGTTCCAACATACGTGATAGATGCTCCGGGAGGCGGCGGAAAAATTCCTGTTATGCCAAATTATTTAATGTCTTGGTCAACAAATAAAGTTATTTTAAGAAATTTTGAAGGGATAATTACATCCTACCAAGAACCTGATAATTATGAGCACAACTATTGCAATATGGATTGCGATAGTTGTAACTTGGCTTTGAAAATGGATCTTCAGGAAGAAAATGAAGCTGTTGGAATCAAAAAATTGCTAACAGATGCAAATGATATTATTTCTCTTGTTCCAAGTGACATGGAAAGGATTGAAAAACGAAAAAATGACTGATTTAATCGAAAAAACTGATAATTTACTCATACAGCATGGTAAAGAAAATAACCGTGTTTATCTTATGAAATTCAATGAAAATGCTTCTTTAGATGTTATTCAACATCTAAATACTCTTGCAAAAGAAAATGAATATACAAAAATAATCGCAAAAGTCCCGGAATCTGCAAAGGATTTTTTTATAGATAATGGTTATATTTCAGAAGCCTATATTAAAAATTTTTATCACGGGAAAAAAGATACTTTTTTTCTCTCAAAGTTTCTTTCAAAAGACAGAAGTAATTTTAAACATAAAAATGAAATTTTTAACACCATCCAATTTGCGCTAGAAAAATGTCAAAAAAATGCTCCTGCCGAATTAGAAAAAGCTTTTAGTATTAAAAAACTTACTCAAAGCAATACTCCTCAAATGATTCCTATTTACAAAAAAGTTTTCAAAAGTTATCCTTTTCCTATTTTTGACGAAAAATACCTTTTAAAAACCATGAACAGTAATGTTGATTATTTCGGAGTGTTTTTCAATGGTAAAATAATTGCTCTTTCTTCTTCCGAAATGGATTTAGATAGTCAAAACACAGAAATGACAGATTTTGCGACATTACCTGAATTTAGAGGAAAAGGTCTTGCTTTAAATTTATTAAAAGTAATGGAAAAAGAAGCTGTAAAAAAAGGGATTAAAACTTCATATACAATAGCAAGATCAGCCTCTTTAAGTATGAATATAATATTTTCTAAAATGGGATATGAATTTGGAGGAACATTGGTTAATAATTCAAACATTTGCGGAAAAATTGAAATGATGAATGTTTGGTTTAAAAATTTAAAGTAAATTATTTTATCTAATCCCAAAAAATATTAATCAAGGCTATATAAATATTTAATAAATATTTATATATTTATATATGAATTCTAATATATAGTTATTTACTAATATTTGATAAAAAAGCCGATTATATCAAAAAGGTCAATTCAAATTTTATGAACTGGCTTATTTTTTAATACTATTTTTAAAAATTTTTAAATAAAGAGGGGGGAAAAAATGGTGAAAAAATTAGAAAAAACAATAAGGGTTTTTAAAGCCTTATCTTGTAAAACAAGATTTAAAATTATCCTCCAGTTGATTAACAAAAATGAATGCAATGTTAATACAATAGCTGAAGAATTAAATCTTCCTCAGCCGAATATTTCTCAACACCTTGCCACTCTCAAAAGTGCAGGAATTATTGAAGGTTTTAGAAAAGGTAATCAAATTTACTATAAATTAGTAAACAAACAGACAAAAAAAATTGTTAAATCTCTTAATTTGGAGTAAATAATGAAAAAAGCCCTTTTAGTGATATTTATATTTTTAATCAATAGCAAAATTTTTGCTGAAGAGATTGTCTTACCAAAAATGGACTTCGGACAAGTAATCATTTGTGCTTTAGAAAATAATAATGAACTCAAAGCAATGAAATATTCTCTAAAAGCAACTGAAAAAAATGTAGGAATCATTTTAAGTCACTTCATACCTCATGTAAGCGGAGGAGAGGAGTTTACAGAGACAAATAATCCCGCTCTGCACTTTTTATTAAAGGCAAACCAAAGAAGAATTTCTATACAAGATATAACTAATGCTCCCAGTTCGTTTAATAACCCTGGAACTCTTACAAACTTTTTAACATACGGCACAGTTCGAGTACCGATTTTTGCAATAAAACCTATTATTGAACTGAAAATGGCAAAAAAAGAATATTCTTCTCGCTGTTACATGTATTTGAGAAAGCAAGAAGAACTTATAAAAAATGTCTCAATAGCATATTTAGAAATTGCAAAAGCACAAGAATATGTTAAAGTAGCAGAACAAGATTTAAAAGATGCAGAAGAACATTTGAAAATAGCAAATATACAATACAGAACTAAATCGGGTCTTTATTCTGATGTTTTAAGATCGAATACAGAGGTTTTTGATGCCGAACAAAACCTTACTACAGCCAAGAAAAATCTTGATATAGCAAGAAGAGCCTTAGGACTTTTATTAGGACTAAAGCATCCGATAGAAATAACAGGCCCTACTCCAATGCTTGAGTGGAAAGCAATTGATTACTATAAAGCTTGCTCGGTTTATAGAAATGATGTCAAAGCAATGGAAATAAACGTTGAAAATGCTAAAAGAGGTGTAAGGCTTGCTATAGCCGATTGGTCCCCGGTAATGTACGGAACAGGCTCTGCTCTGTTTTATAACCAAAACTATCCTTTTGCAGGTCAAAGCAGTTATATATTAAGTGTTTTCCTGCATTGGAATATTTTTGATGGAGGTAAAAGAATAGCAGAAACATTCCAAGCAAAAGATAAATCAAAAGAAGCTCAAGAACTTTTAGAATGGTTAAAGAAAAATGTTGATTTTAAAGTATTTGAAGCTTTTTCAAGAGTTGAAGAAGCAAATAGAAATTATGAGTTTGCCCAAATTGCTTTATTAAGCGCAGAGGAAGGGAAAAAAATGGTTCTTGTTAGATGGAAAAAATCATTATCTCCTTTTGTTGATGTTTTAAATTCTCAGGTAAATTTAAATAAAGCCAGAGCCGATTTAATTAAAACCAGAAATAATTTAAAAGCTCAGCTTATAACCTTATATTATGAAGGTGGAGTAATAAGACAAGAATTTGGATTGGATTTAAATAACTGAAAAAATATAAATTGACATTGATTATAAAACATTCTATTATATTTTTTATTAAATTAATTTGGAGTCATAATGTTTGAAAAAATAATTTACGCAGGAATAGTTTTTATGGGATTTTCTGCAATTATGAATCCTATTGCCGCTATTTCAATATTTTTAACTTTAACCGGACAAGAAACTGAAAAAGAATCCAAAAAAACAGCTTTACATGCCACATTAACAGCCTTTATAATAGTAGTTGTATTTTCATTAGCAGGGCATTTTCTGTTAAATCTTTTTGGAGTAAGTTTTACTGCTCTTAGGCTAGCAGGCGGAGTTTTAATAGTTATAATAGGATTTGAAATGCTGCATGGAAAACAATCTGCGGTTAATAAGCCAACACAAGAAACTATTGAAAAAACAATAAAAGAAGAAGGTTCTGTCGCTGTTACTCCACTGGGTATACCTCTTTTGGCGGGCCCCGGAGTTATAATTACAGCTATGAACTTCTCAACAGGAAGCTTTATTAATCTTTTTATTACAATTTTTTCTTTCGGGTTATTATGTATAATTACTTATTATGTACTAATTTCAGGTAAAAAAATTAAAAAAATAATAGGTGCCAGCGGATTAAAAGTGTTAACACGAATGATGGGATTAATTCTTGCCGTAATTGGCATGCAAATGCTCATAGAAGGAACTTTTAGCGCGATAAATGAATTCAGTTTTTTTAGATATTTTTAAAAAAGTTTAATTTTTTTATGATACTATCATATAAGTTAAGAGTATATTATTAAATTAGAAAATAGGATTTTACAATATGGAATCGAACATAAACACTTCTTTTCTTCCGTTATTTTTGATTTCTATTCTTGCGTTTATAGTTCCAATATTAACAGCTTGGATTTCAGAAAAAACAAAAATATCTATTCCTGTGGTTGTTGGTGAAATAATTTGCGGAATAATTATAGGGAAATCCTTTTTGGGCATTATTAATAATACAACAGCAATTCCCTGGTTAGATTTTTTATATTTATTCGGCTTCACTTATTTAATGTTTCTTTCAGGTTTAGAGGTGGATATTAACGCTCTGTTAAAAAATAACCATAAAAAAGAAATTTATAACGATGTCAAAAATGAACCGTCTTCATTGACATTAAGTATTTGGTATTTTATTTTAACACTTTTATTAGCATTTGGAGTCTCTTTTGTTTTGAAAGAACACGGATATATAAAAAATTTAATAATGGTTACTCTAATTTTATCAACAACTTCTGTTGGAATAGTTGTACCAACTTTAAAAGAAAAATTTCTTGCAAAAACTGAACTTGGTCAAACAATATTAATAAGTGCTTTAATCGCTGATTTTTTAACTATGATTTTCATAACGATTTTTGTTGCCCTAAACACTTCTGCTAAACCGGCTTTTAATTTATTGCTTATATTTACCATTTTGGCTTTTATTTTATTAATTTACAGATTGCACTTGTCCAAAACATTTGATGGCATAATTAATCGGTTGTTAATTATAAAGCCTCTTTTTGACAGTTTAACTCATTCCACTGCGCAAATTAAAGTCCGAGGAGCTATAGCTCTTATGGTTCTTTTGATAGCAGCATCACAAGTAATGGGCTTTGAAATAATTTTAGGAGCATTTTTAGCAGGTATACTTACAACATTAATTTTAGGAGAAGAAAAAACAGATCAACTGGAAATGAAACTAGATGCTATAGGTTATGGCTTTTTTATTCCGATATTTTTTATTTCAGTCGGTATTAATCTTGATTTAAATGTATTTTTCGCTTCTTCAGGTGCATGGTTTTTATTGCTTTTTATTATTATTTCTTCATTTTTAATAAAAATTATACCTGCAATAATATTTAAAATAAAATTTTCTCTTAGAGAATCTTTAAGCGCAGGAATGTTACTTTCTTCCAGGCTTAGTTTAATCATTGCAGCATCAACAATAGGTCTGCGCGAAGGTTTTATAACCGAAGAAGTAAATGCAACAATAGTAATGGTCGCAGTTGTTTCTTGTATTATTGCGCCAATTTTGTTTAATAAAATTTTATTAAACAAAATTGGTAATGAAACATAAAAATTACAGGGCACAAGTGCTGTACCCTGTAATTTTTTATAAATAAATTTTAAGCTCCTGCTTTTATCGTTGGAGGAGTAAATATTCTTGCTGACAAATCTTTATCAAGCAAATAAAGCGCGCTCTTATCATCACCTATTAATTTTAATTTAGCAATAATCTCTTGAGCATTGGCTTCTTCTTCAACCTGCTCATCAACAAACCAATTCATGTAAGACATTGTAGCTCTATCTTTTACTTCTTCTGCTATTGAAACAATGTTATTAATTAAGCTTGTAACATAAATTTCATGTTTTAAAACTTCTTCCATAACGTGAAGTGGGTTATTCCAGACATTGGGGGGTGTCTCAACAGTTTTTAGAATAACTTTTTCTCCTCTATCAATCAAAAAATCATAAATTAACATTGCATTAGCTGTTTCTTCCTGTGTTTGAACACGCATCCAATTAGCAAAACCTAATAGTCCTAAATCTGAAAAATAAGCAGACATCGATAAATATAAGTATGCTGAATATAGTTCTTTGTTAACTTGTTCATTTAAAATTTTTCCAACTTTTTCATTAATCATATTTCGCCTCCCATAATCCATGAATATTACAAAGTTCTTTTGCTGTAAGTGAACCTATATCATAACCTCTAAGAGTAAAAATAGGTTCTTCACCAGGGTATAAATATTTTCTTTTAATGTATCTTTCATCTTCTGAAACAACTTCAACAAATTGAATGTAGTGTTCATCCATCATAGGGTGTAAAACACTTCCTATTCGAACTTCAAGCTCATTATCTTTTTTTACAAAGAAAGGAACATGTTTTTCACTTCCAACATCCGTTGACTTTGCTTTTTGCAAGACCATAGGCTGATCACAGCACACAAGTTCTCCTACTCCTTCCAAAATAACTTCAATGAAATTTCCACAAATTTCACATTTATACATTTCTAATCTCTTTGTCATTATTTTGCCCTCCTTTTGTGCATTTTATTTTAACATAAAAAAAATATATATAAACATCCTCTAATGTGCTAATATATTATTATGAGTAATTTAAGCAAAGATATTGATAATTTAAAGAAAAAATACAGAGAAATTTTTTTTAAAACCAGTGAGGAATTTCAAAAACAACTTAAAAAAAAGAAACCCAAAGAAATTTCAAAATACTTAAACGAAGAGATACTTAAAGAAATTCATCAAAAATGGTTAAAGATTCTGAAATATAGAGAAAATTTCAATTGTTCAGGCTGTGCTTCTTGCTGTAATTTGGCATGTAGCGAATTTTCTTATGATGAATTGAAGCATAAGTCAGAAAACGGAGATAATTTTGCAACACAATTCATAAGTGTTTTTATTCCTTATGAAAATGAAGAAGAGGCGAAAAAAGTTTATCCTGAATATTTCGAATTTTTAAAAATTGAAGCCCCTTCTGAAAACGTTTATTTTTATCACTGTTCAAAAATTACAAAAGAAAATAAATGTTCTGATTACAAAAACCGTCCTCAAATTTGCAAAGATTTTCCTGATAATCCGCTAGGATTTTTACCTAAAACCTGCGGTTTTACAAGATGGAAAGAAGAAATTGAATCAACAGCTTTAATGCTTCGTTCCTTACTTGAAATTACAGAATTTTATAAAAATAAATTGAATAAATAAATTTTTTTTATTAATTTTTTAAGAAATATTTATTTTCCTAAAACATACATTTTCTTTTAAACATTATTTTAATTATAGAATTAACCCAATTTTGCGGAAGACAAGATACAATTTCTGCAATTTTTGCATCAAAACCAACTGTATAAGAATATTTTGGATTATCAAGTTCATCTATTTTTATAATTAAATCAACTACTTTTTGCGGATCTAAGCCTCTTTTTTCGCTTTTTTTAGCACTTTCAACCATAAAATCAAATTCTTTTTGATATTTTTCATTTCCTATCAATATATCTTTATTTTGTTCAATCGATTTTTCCCATATAGGAGTTTTTACAACACCGGGTTTGATTGAAATGATTTTAATCTTATCACTGCATTCTAACAGCATTGAATTGAAAAGCATATCTAAAGCACGCTTTGAAGCGCAGTAAGGCGCAATGAAAGGGTAAACTGCAAAGCTTGATGTAGAACTTATGTTAAATATTTTTCCGCCTTCTAATTTTTCAAAAAGTCCCTGGGTAAATTCTAAGTGGGAAAAAGTATTAACTTCAAATTGTTCTCGAATTCTATCAACATTTAAAGATTCCATGGGCCCTACTATAACACAACCGGCAGCATTTATTAAAATATCTATTTTTTCTGTCTTTTCCGAAATAAATTTAACTGCTTCTGCAATCGACCATTTTTTTGACATATCAATCCTAAAAGGAATTACATTTTCAGAAATTTTCTCTAATTCTTTCTTTAATTTTATATTCCTGTAACCGGCAAAAACGCTGCAACCTTGTTCTATAAAAGCTTTTACCAGCAAATTTCCTATACCGGAAGTTGCTCCTGTTATTACGACTATTTTCATTTCTCTCCTTTTTATTTTATTAAAATACCATCTCTTTTTTAAGTATTTTTTTAACTATAAAATTAATCCAATTATTAGGGAGATGAGACATAATTTCTACAACCTTAGCCTCCGTACCAATTGTATAAGAAGGTTTTGGATTTTCTAATTTATCAATTTTCATAATAAAATCAACAACTTTTTGAGGATCCAAACCTTTTCCTCTATCTCTTTTAGCCTTTTCCATCATACCTTCACATTCTTTTTGATACTTTTTCTCAGGCTCTATAATATCTTTATTAAGCTCAATAGTTTTTTCTAAAAGTCCGGTTTTAACAACACCCGGCTTCATAGAAATTACCTTAACTCTATCTCTGCATTCTATTTGCATTAAATTGAAAATTATATCCAAAGACCGCTTTGAAGAGCAATATGGTGCAGCAAAAGGATATACTCCAAAACTAGCGCAAGAACTTATATTAAATATTTTTCCGCCTTCTAATTTTTCAAAAAGTCCCTGGGTAAATTCTAAGTGGGAAAAAGTATTGACTTCAAATTGTTCTTTTATTTTATTTACATCTAAACATTCCATAGGTCCTGCAATAAGGCAGCTCGCAGCGTTTATTAAAACATCAATTTTTTCTGTCTTTTCCGAAATAAATTTAACTGCTTCTGCAATCGACCATTTTTTTAACATGTCAATTTTAAAAGGAACCACATTTTCAGAAATTTTCTCTAATTCTTTCTTTAATTTTATATTCCTGTAACCGGCAAAAACTCTGCAACCTTCTTCTACAAAAGCTTTTACCAGTAAATTTCCTATACCGGATGTCGCACCGGTGATTACAACCGTTTTCATTTTATATATTTACTCCCCCCATTTTTCATAATGAATTTTTGTTTTATCAAATTTATCTTTAGGTATTATCTCTTGCGCAGGATAACCTATTGAAATGATTGAAAAAGGTATGATATTTTTAGGTAAATTAAAAAGTTTTTTTGTTTCCTCAACTAACTTATCTTTCGGATAAACGCCAAGCCAAACACCTCCTAAGCCCATTTCAGCTGCTTGAAGCAAAATATTTTGGGTTGAAGCAGAACAATCCTGTATCCAGAAATCAAGCCCTTTTAAATCAGGAGATTCTTTCTCTGTATTAGCACAAACGATAATTGCAAGAGCAGCTTCTTTAAGCATTGATGAATATGGATGGTATTCCATAATTCTCTTAAAAGTTTCTTTATTTTGAACTACGATAAACTCCCATGGCTGACAATTTTTCGCCGAAGGTGCTGCCATTGCTGCTTTCATAAGCATTTCAATTTGTTCTTCAGTAACAAGCTGGTCCGTGTATTTTCTAACACTCGCACGACGGAAAATAATATTTGTCATAAATGCCTCCTTTTTCTAAGTGAAGGGTGAGGTGTAAGAAGTAAAGCGAAATTCTCTTCACGCTTCACTTCTTACTTTTCACCTAAAATTATTTTGCAATTGCCCCCATGTTGTAGGCAATTCCTGCTTCTTTCATTCGTAAAAGAGCTTTTTTAAGAGTCTCAACATCTTTTGTAAGAGCTATTCTAAAGTATCCTTCACCCCAGGAACCGTAACCATTACCCGGTGGAACTACTACTCCCGCTTTTTCAAGCATAACTGTAACAAATTCTTCAGAAGTAAAGCCTCTTGGGATAGGGAGCCATAAATAAAAAGTTGCTTTTGAAGGTTTAATGTCCCATCCAAGTTCTTTTAATCCTGCTTCCATAAGATCTTTACGTTCTTTATACATTTTATTTAAATTATCGATTTGTTCTTTTGGTGCTTCATAAGCTTTTAATGCTGCCTGCTGAATTGCTTTGAAAACACCGCTGTCAATATTATTTTTGATAGTTCCAAGTGCTTTTATTGCTTGAGGGTTTCCGCAAACAAATCCTACCCTCCATCCTGTCATATTGTAAGATTTTGAGTGAGAGAAAAATTCAATCGCAATGTCCTTTGCTCCTTCAACTTGCAGAACAGAAGGTGCAACATATCCGTCATAAGTCATTTCGCAATAAGCCTGATCATGACAAAGTAAAATATCATATTTTCTACAAAAATCTACTGCTTTTTTGAAAAATTCTAAATCACAAATCGCGCCTGTCGGATTATTCGGATAATTTAAAAACATTAATTTTGATTTTTTCGCAATATCCTCAGGAATTTTATCAAAGTCCGGCAAAAAATTATTTTCAGCTAAAAGTGGCATTGAATAAGGCGTTCCGCCTGCAAAAATCGTTGCGTTTTTATAAACCGGGTAACCAGGGTCAGGCACAAGAGTATAATCGCCTTCATCAACAAAGGCAAAGAAAACGTGTGCAATAGCTTCTTTTGAGCCGATATTTGCAAGCATTTCCGTATCAGCGTCCAAATCAACTCCAAAACGTTTTTTCATCCATTCGGCAGAAGCTTTTCTAAACTGCTGCGTACCGTTGTAAGGCGGATAATCATGGTTTGCCGTATTATCAATTGCTTTATGCATTTCTTCAACAACTGTCGGAATAGTAGGTGTATCAGGATCCCCTATTCCCAAGCTTATTATATCAATACCTTTTGCTTTTGCCTCGGCAATTTTTCTGTCGATTTCCGCAAACAAATATGGTGGAATTTTGTTTAAACGTTCTGACTGTTTCATACTTTAACTCCTTTCATTTAATTCTTAACAACATTGTATCAAAAACAAAAGAGAGATTTTCCCATTTTACAAATATTAAGAATTGTAAAAGCAATTTTAAATTTCTTCAAAGCCTCTCATAGTGTTTAATAGAACAAAATACACAACGAAAAAAAAAATTAACTGGCAAAAAAAATTTTTTACCATGTTTTAGGCATTCGTAGTATATAATATTTCCTAAAAAGGAAGAAAGGGCATGAACAATGAAAGTACCGAACGTTAGTCTGGGTTATTACCAGAATCAAGTGAATTGCCGCAAAAATCAACCGGTAAGTTTCACTTCTAATAAATTATTAACTTTTCAAAAATCTATTAAAAAAATGACTATTCAAGATTTGACAGATTGTCTTAATGCATTAACTAAAGCAGCAATGAAGTTTAAAGAGATGACTTTAGAGAACGCGAAGATTAATGGATATGACTGGAGAAGCAACGTCTAAGTACGTGAAGGAGATATTAGACTTCAATTTAACCAAAGCAGGCACTTTAGATAAAACAGCGTTAAAGTTATGCAAAAAAAATGAAAGTTAAGACTATTTGTGACTTTGTACTAACTATTTTCAAAATAAAATAAAAACTTTTTTGGTTGACATATTTGACAAATGCATTTAATTTTCAACGAAAAACAGCATTAAATGTAACATGCCCACCCTACTTTTCTAAAGTCGTTCACGTCTTTGCGAGGAGCAAGTATAACGAGCGACGAAGCAATCCAAAAAGGTGGGTAGATATTGGGGGTATACCTTACATATTCTAACCTATTTCTTTTTATTTTTCTTAACATATTCTTTTATTAATGTTGAACCTTAATTTCCTGCTGTTCTATTTTGTTCTTGAGCCAATTTTTTAAATTCCTCAAAAATCTCCGGTTCAATTAATAATACGAATCTATGTTTTTCTTTTTTACCAACTATCTAAACCGCCATTATAATTTTGTTACAACTTTGTCTATTAATATTTTTCAAAAATTTTTGCTCATGCCCGCCATTTTATTCTAGTCAAAATCAATAAATTTTTTAACCGGCGTTTCCAATACATCTGCTATTTCAAAAAGCTTTCTTAAACTTAAAAAATCTTTACCGGTTTCCACTGAACCAATATGTTCTCTTGAAAGATTTACTAATTCTGCTAATTGATTTTGAGAAAGTTTCTTTTGTTCTCTGTATTTTTTAATATTTTGTCCTAAATTTTTAAGTCTTGTCATATTAATTTAATTCTGCTACAATAAAAACAAAAAATATGTAAGGTGTTATCCTGCAATTAAATATGGAAAAAGGTAATCATGGATGAAAAAGAAGAAACATTAACATTTGAAGATATTGATATTTTAGAATCTATTGGTTCTGATTTATGCGAATCAATCAGAGATTTAATTTATAATATTAAAACAATTAAAAAAGATGTTGATAACATAAAAGAACTTTTACATATAAAATAATAATTTTTTATATGATAAAATATATTCATGGCAATAATATCCGATGATGACAAATTTAATAATATATGTGATAAAAAATGTAAAGATATAAAACCCGAAGTAATTGAGTTTGACAAAAGTTTTGAAAACAATATACGTCCCAAAACTTTTGAAACTTATATCGGACAAAGTTCTTTAAAAGAAACTTTAAAAATTTCCATTGAAGCTGCAAAAAAGCGTGAGCTTCCGCTTGACCACCTGCTCTTTTACGGTCCGCCCGGACTGGGAAAAACAACTCTAGCAGGTGTCATTGCAAATGAAATGGATGTTAATATAAAAATAACTTCCGCTCCGGCGTTAGAACGCCCCAGAGATATTATCGGGATTTTAATGGCGCTAAAAGGTGGAGAAATATTATTTATCGATGAAATTCACCGCCTAAACAAAGTTGCGGAAGAAATTCTGTATCCGGCAATGGAAGATTTTTTCCTCGACATGACAACAGGTAAAAATCAATCGGTAAAAACTTTAAGAATTCCTGTTCCTAAATTTACGCTTATAGGCGCAACAACCAAAGCAGGAGCTTTATCAGGACCTTTAAGAGACCGTTTCGGAATCATACACCGCCTGGAATTTTACACAACCGAAGAATTAACACAGGTTATTAAAAGAACTGCTTCTATTCTTGAAATAAAAATAACTGAAAAAGGAGCAGAAGTTATTGCAAAACGTTCAAGAGGTACTCCGAGAATTGCAAACCGGCTGGTTAAAAGAGTCGGAGATTATGCCCTCGTTAAGCATAACGGTGAAATAACAGAAGAAATTGCCCGTCAAGCTTTGGATTGCTTAAAAATTGATGCCTTAGGGCTTGATAATACTGACAGATGTTTGTTAAAACTTATTATAGAAAAATTTGACGGCGGACCGGTAGGCGTTGAAACAATTTCGGCAGCACTAGGGGAAGACGTACGAACAATTGAAGATGTTTGTGAACCTTATCTTTTACAAGCAGGATTCATACAGAGAACTCCCCGCGGAAGAAAAGTTTCACCCGAAGCTTTAAGATATTTGGGTTATAAGATTAATAATGATCAAAAAAGTTTATTTGAGTAAGCAATATAGGGTGCGGATTTAATCGAACCCTATATTCTTTTTACTTTGCATTAAGCCTGTCAATTTCTTTACTAACTATATCAAAAATTTTATCAAATAACTTTTTGTTACGATTACCTTTTACAATCACATATTCTTCCTCTAAAAAATCACCCGTATCGTATGTTCTGCTAATTTTTACACCTGTACCTATACCTTTTGGTTTAAGTGTTCCAATTATCCCAAGTTCTGTATATTTATCGAATCCTTTTCGTTGAAAATTATCTATTAATTCAATGATTTTAAACTTTTCCAATGCTCCAACTAATCTATTACTTATAAAGTTTTTTTGTGGCTCTCCTTTAAATATTTTACTATTAAGCTTAATTGAATAATGAAGTACCCCAAACGACATTGATTTACCCGGCATTTTTTGGTTATGGTTCCGGCTGTTTTGGTAAGTTAAACTTGAAATTTTATTAATCATTTTAACTCCTTTCTCTCTTGTGGAAAATCTCTTATATTAACAAGTGCTTAAAAAACTGTAAAAATAAAATTTGCCGGTTTTTATACTTTTTAAAAAATATTTCACTCTCATTTTACCTAAAAACTTTATTATACTGTATTTTTATGTTTGTAAAAATTTGTAAAATGTTTTTAAATTTAGCTTTTTGCTTCAATAAATTTTTAATGATAATATTAAATTTATTAAAAAGGAAATAATTAATGCTAAAAATAAAAATTAAAAAACAAAATATATTAATTTTGCTTTTTGCTTTTTGCTTTTTGCTTTTTACTTTCATGCCTGCTTTTGCCCAAGAAAATGATAACACTGTATTGCCTTCCGAAATCGGACAAGTGCTTTCGGTTGAAACTTTTGGAGAAATAAAACCTTCGCCTGGCGGGGAATTGCAACAGGTAAAACAAAGTGTTGAAGTAAAAATTTTAACAGGCTCTCATAAAGGCGAAAAAGTCTTTATTGAAAACATGCTTATGGGAAATCCTGCTTATGATATTAACCTGAACAAAGATGATAAGGTTATTTTACACGCAGAGCAAGCTGACGGCGGAATTAATTTTTTTATTGCAGACAAACAAAGAATAAACGTTTTATACTTTCTTGCAGGACTTTTCTTCATCCTTTTGATAGCAGTTGGGCGAAAAAAAGGTTTTTATAGTTTAATTTCTATTCTTATAACTTTAGGGCTTATTTTTTGGGGGTTAACACCATTGATTTTAAATGGAATGAATCCAATTTTTGCAACTGTTTTAATTTGTATTTTAGCATCTATAATTGCAATTTATTTAGTCGGCGGATTAAATTATAAAAGCAGTGCTGCTATTTTAGGAACTGTATTGAGCCTTATTATAGCCGGACTTTTATCAATTTTAACTATAAAATTTGCTTATTTAACCGGTTTTTCTTCCGAAGAAAGTTTATTTCTTTTTACCGCTTATCCTCATTTGAATTTTGGCGGCATTTTGGCTTCTGCTATGATAATAGGAGCTTTAGGTGCTGTTATGGATATAGGAATGTCCATTTCAAGCACAATCAATGAGCTTTTTTCTTCAAATTCAAATTTAGAAGTAAATGAATTATTTACAGCAGGAATGAATGTCGGTAAAGATATTATAGGAACAATGGCAAATACATTAATTTTAGCATATCTTGGTGGAGCTTTATTTCTTGTCTTGCTTTCAAATAATATTGATTTGCAAAAATTTTTCAATTTAAATCAGGTAGCGACAGAAATTTCTTCTGCTTTAATCGGAAGTATCGGAGTTGTAATATGTGTTCCTATTACAGCAATTATTGCAACATACCTGATTAGAGGTAGCAGAAAATAATTTTGATGATATAATAGGTGAAAAGTAAATAGTGAGTAGTGAGAAGAAAAACTTCTCACCTTTCACTTCTCTCCTCTCACTAAAAATAAGGTGTAAACATGATAGAAATGCGAGTAATGGGTATAGCTCTTGATACAAGAACAGGGTCGCCAATTGTAGTGCTTCATGATAAAGACAATCGAAAAGCACTTCCGATATGGATTGGTTCGGCAGAAGCAAGTGCAATTATAAGAAAAATAGAAAATCTTGCTGTTGCAAGACCTATGACTCATGATTTAATTATAAATATAATTAAAAAAACAAACCATACCCTTAACAGAGTTGAAATACACGATGTTGAAAAGGAAACTTATTTTGCATCTTTAATATTAGTTGACAAAAAAGGGAAAGAGCTTGAAATAGACTCAAGACCATCCGATGCTATTGCTGTTGCAATAAGAACTGAGGCCCCTATTTTTGTTTCTTCAAAAGTTCTTGCAAGCGGTTCTGTTTCCACTGATTCAGCAAAAGACGAAGAAGAATCAAAAGAATTTAAAAACTTTATTCAAAGTGTTAAACCTTCTGATTTTGAAAAATTATTAAAAGATTACCCGGAGTCAGAACAGTAAAAAATTATTTTCAAAATTCGTTTTAAAAATTTTTTCTGCTTGAAACGAATTAAAAGAAAAACTTTTTTCTATAGAATTAACACTGTATTTTTGTTTTACCATATTGAACTTACAAAGTCCGATTCTCATACTATCATCATCAAAAAATTTTTTTAAAAAATCCATAAGGGGGTTTTATTCCTTTCTTTTTCATATATAATGTCTTTAAGGATAAATTCTAAAAAATCAAGAAAGTAAAATTATAAGTTAGTAAAGGTGCGAAAATTAAAATTTCGTATAAAGGTGTAAAAATGGCAGATAAAATAACAAAAGACATGAACATTATTGAAATTGTGCAAAAATATCCTCAAAGTTTGGAAGTTTTTGCTAAATATGGTCTTGGGTGTATCGGATGTGCTGCAGCACGTTTTGAAAATCTTGAAGCAGGAGCAAAAGTTCATGGTTTTGATCCTGATGAAATGGTTGCGGAAATAAATAAAGCGATAGAACAAGAAACAGGAAACTAAAACAGGGTTTTTATTTTCTCTGTTTAATTCTTTTTTCTTTTCTTATAAAGGAGTTTATGGACTACTGGCAACTTTTAATACTTACAGGAATATTTTTTCTGATTATAGAAATATTTACACCAATGTTTTTTTTCTTAAATTTTGCTTTGGCTTGTTTTGTAACTGCTATTTTAGCATTATTTATTGATGATTTAAATTATCTTATACCTATTTTTGTAGTTTTTTCAGCATTATTTTTAATATTCTTGCGTCCAATTTTAGTTAGAACCAGAAACGGAACAAAAAAAACGGGTGTCGAAGAAAAATATATCGGCAAAATTGCCAGAGTAACCGATACTATAACTTCAAACAGCGGGGTAGTATCTATTTATAACGAGCGTTGGGAAGCTCGCTCAAACACAGGTGAAGAAATTCCTATCGGAGCAGAAGTAAAAATTGTAAGAAATGAAAGTTTAATATTATATGTAGAAAGTTTATGAGGTGATAAGGCGAGAAGCTTATAAACTAAAAAGGAGGCATTATGTTATTATGGATTTTGATTGCGTTAGCAATAATTTACGTTATTAAAGGCGTTGTTATTGTTCAGCAGGCAGAAGTTGTTATTATTGAAAGACTTGGAAGATTTGAAAAAGTCTTACAATCAGGATTAAATTTTATTATTCCAATTCTGGAAGCTCCAAGAGGCATGGCCTGGAAAGTTGCTCAAAGAGGGCTTGACGGAACAACTTTTTATTATATTAAAGAAAGAACAAGAATTGATTTAAGAGAATCTGTATATGATTTTCCTCAACAAAATGTAATTACAAGAGATAATGTTTCAATAAAAATTAATGCTCTTTTATATTTTCAAATAGTAGACCCTAAAAGTGCTGTTTATGAAATTCAAAATCTTCCCGAAGCAATTGAAAAATTAACACAAACAACTTTAAGAAATTTGGTTGGTCAGCTTGATTTGGATGAAACTTTAGTATCACGTGACAAAATTAACCAAGAGCTTCGGGCAATTCTTGATGAAGCAACAAATAAATGGGGTGTTAAGGTTAACAGAGTAGAACTTCAGGACATCATCCCTCCTACAGATATTCAACAAGCAATGGAAAAACAAATGAAAGCTGAACGTGATAAACGTGCTGCCATTTTAGAAGCTGAAGGTTTAAAACAAGCAGCTATTTTAAAAGCCGAAGGCCAGAGACAAAAAGCTATTTTAGAAGCTGAAGGAGACAAGCAAGCAGAAATTCTTCAAGCGGAAGGCGATGCTAAAGCAAGAATTATAAACGCGGAAGCTGAAGGAAATGCTATTAAAATTGTTATAGAAGCAATAGCTAACAAGGGTCAGCCTGACAAATACTTAATTGCAATGAAATATTTGGAAACTTTAGAAGAAATAAACAAAGGACAAAATAACAAAGTAATCTATATGCCTTATGAAGCAACAGGAATATTAAGTTCTGTTGACGGAATCAAAGAAATGCTTAAAGGAGCAAAAGGGTAAATTTTATTTATGAGCAATATTGATAAACGTCTTTTAACCGCACAAAGGGTTATTTTGCAGTTAATAAAGCTGATTAATTGTTCTGAAAACACTTAACATTCGCTGGTTTTGACCTATTTGGCAAAACGCTTTTCAGATTTGTGTTTTAAGCAAAATTGATTTTTTGAATTGTAACAATTTTTAAAATAAATAAAAAATTTTGCTTAAAACTAACAATTTTTATTTTCAGGTGTTTTAATAAATATGTATAGTGTATTTGCATTTTAGTGGATGTGTAAAATGAGTAGTATTCAACCAATAAAGCTGAATTATCAACAACAACAAAATTTAAATAAAAGTAAAGCAAATTCTGCTTACAAACAAAGTTTTGGAAAAAAAACTGTTTTAACTGACCTTGAAAAAAAAATATGCAGTGCTGCGATTAAAGAATTAAAGGATAATCTAAATCCTTTTAGTAAAGGTTTTATAAACGTTTCCAAATTTTTAAATGAACATAGCGGAGAAATTCAAAATCAGGCAATAAACGCTGCATTTACAACAACACTAGCTCCTGTTATGATTGCCTTCAATCCGTTTTCAAAAAGTGATGATAAAACAAAAAAATATTCGGCTCTTCGACAGCCTATTTCTGCAGGAATTGCAATAAGCGGCGGGCTTGCAATGACAATGCTGATTAATTATTATATGAACCAAATGATTAACAGCGGTTATATTTCAAGCATTGACGGAAGAATTAATCCTGATAAAAGTTACTTAAAATCTTACTTCAATAAAGATTTTGCTGAAGCAAAAGATAAAAA
The DNA here is from genome assembly GCA_963839525.1 of uncultured bacterium. Taxonomy (GTDB): domain Bacteria; phylum Cyanobacteriota; class Vampirovibrionia; order Gastranaerophilales; family Gastranaerophilaceae; genus CAWIVJ01. The sequence continues at coordinate 639,588 of CAWIVJ010000005.1, forward strand.
AGTATTCTTAAGTGAATATGAACCTGATATGTTTGAAGGGAAAAAATTCAACAAAAACGGTAATCCCACCAGAAAATATAAAAAGGCATGTTTAGAAAAATATGCGGAAACAATTCAAGAACAAAGAAAAAAATTATTTACTGCTTTAATTGGAGAAAATCCTGATAATATCAAGATAAATGAAAAAGGAGTTATTTCCGTAACAAGAATAAATTCTAAAGGCAAAAAAGTAGTTGAAGAACTCGGAAAAAATATTCCAAATTTAAATGATAATAAGCAATTACAAGATTACCTCAAGAAAAATAATCTTCATAACCGCAATTTCAGTGATACTATGCAAGAACTTTTCAATTTTGAATTTTATAAAGACGGAGAAGTAAAACCTTCAACCGTTAAAAATAAGCTCAAAGAAATAAAAGCTATGGATTTCCTTAAAAAGGTAGGCATCATCGGTGAAAATACACAAATTAAAGATTTGAAAACCGTTGACGGAAAAGATTTAGGTAAACTTTTTAGAATAAATGAAGATGTAAGTAAGCTTAATTTAGAAGAGTTTCTTGAAAAATTAAAACAAATAGAAGCAAAAGATAAAATAAAAACCGCACAAGAAATATTAATTAAAAAAACACAAAAATTAGAAAAATTACTGAATAAAAAAACTTCAGAAGTTTTAGGCTTTTTTGAAAGACTAATTAAAAAAAGAAAAATACCTAATTTCAAAAGAAAAGCAGGGGTTTTAGACTTTGCAGGCAATATAATTGCTGATAACATTAAAAAAGTAGGTAAACATGCTCCTGCAATTAAAAGTTTTACAGGTATAGGATTTAATCTGGTTACAACAATGATTACCTGTACAATATTGAACTGGGCTTATCCGAGAATCGTTGAAAGATTATTCCCTGACCTTGTAAAATCTGATAAAAAACCCGAAATTCAGAAAGGAGGGCATAAATAATGTCTATTTCAATTCCTCCTGTATTCTTTAAAAAATCGGGTGAACTTATAAATGCTTTTGCTAAAAAGAAAAAAATAGCAAAACAGCTTAGCCAAAGTGTTAGTGACCCTGCAAGATTTGCAGCAGCAATGCTTGTTACTTCTATTGTAAGTAAAGATTTGGTGGGTTGCTTTCTTTATACAACTCAAAGCTTAAACAATAAAAAAATACCTGAAGAAAAAAGAAAATTCGTTGCTTCACTTGATTTAATGAACGGGATTCTCATGGTTGGAGGTCAATTCTTAATCGGTAAAGTAATCGATGCAAAAGTAACGCCATGGCTTAAAAGCAAATTTACAGGCGTAATAAAAGATAAATTTACCGGAGTAGAAAAAACTGTTAATACAAACGCTCTTTTCCATCCGGATAATATAAATAAATTTATTAAAAATACTGCAAAAAAGGTTGGAGCAAACCTTGAAAATATAGATATAGATAAAATAGCTAAACAAATGAATAAAATCGGAAGGACACCGTTTGAAAGCGGTTTTGGAATATTAGTAACAGCTATTGCAACAACAGCATTAACAAAACGTGGAATTGTTCCATTGATATCAACACCTCTTGCAGGATGGTTTAAAAACAAATTCCTGAATGATAAGAAAAAACCTGAAGAAGAAATGACACCTGCAATGGTTGATTTTACAATGGCTAAAATTGAACCGAACGAACAAAAATCGGGTTTACTTTTAAAAAAATCAGCATAAATAAAATTTAACTGTATAAAAAATTAATTATTTTCTCATGGTTCAAATAAATAATCTTAATATTTGGGAGTTTTTCATTGCAGAAATATTCTGAAGAGTTAATATTAAAAAAACTATTTATAAAAATTTATAAAAGTATCAGTTGGTTATATTGATACGAGATTTAGATATTTATTTAAACATTAAACGAACTCTTAAATACCTGTCAAGTTCTTTTTTCATTTTTTCTAAATCATCATAGAGTGTGTTGCTTATTAAAACTCTATTATCGATTGCAGGATCGACAATATAAACTGTTGGAAATCCGCCTATAGCATAATCGTTTATAATACTTTCAGATTTTGGACTATCTGCATTTATCATAACGAAATTATATTTATCTTTGTAAATATTTGAAAGCGTTTTATATTTTGGCATAAATTTTATACAATAAGTACACCAATCTGCATAAAACAAAGCAATGAAAGGTTTTGGGGTTTCCATTGCCGATTCATAAGTTGTTACTACTTCGTATTCTGAAGGTTTAAGATTTTTTTTAGGACTAAAAGCAAAAACGATAGCTGAAGACGCAAGAATAACTAAAGCAATAATAATTCCTACTATCCTTAATTTATTCTTCTTCACCTTTCACCTTTCACTTTTCACTTTTCACTTTTTAAAGCCTTGCACCTTTTGGAACAACTGTAACTCCGCTTTCTGAGACATAAAAACCTCTTTGTTCATCTTCTTCGCGGTTAAATCCTATTTTTATTTCAGCAGGAATTACTACATTTTTATCAATAATAGCCCGTTTTATTTCAGCATATCTTCCAATAGAAACATTTTCCATTAAAATTGATTCTGAAACTTGTGAATAACTGTTTATTCTGACTTTTGGAGAAAGAATACATCTTGAAATGCTTCCTCCGGATATAATGCAGCCTTCTGAAACCATAGAATTTGTTGCCATTCCAACTCTGCCGCCCTCCTGCCAAATAAATTTTGCAGGCGGATAATTATAATTAAATGTTCTTATCGGCCATTCTTTTGAATATAAATTTAACTCGGGACAATAGTCTAATAAATCCATATTTGCTTGCCAATAAGCATCAATATTACCGACATCACGCCAATACCCTTTTTCAGATTCAGTCATACCAAGAAATTTGTTATCATCAAAATTATATATAAATATTTTTTTTCCTTCTTCAAGCAACGAAGGAATTACATTTCTTCCAAAATCATGATTTGTTTTTTCCTTACAAGCATCTTTAAATAGAGAATCTATTAAAATATCTTTATTAAAAATATAATTTCCCATAGAGGCAAGGCATAGTTTAGGGTTATTTGGAATAGTTTTAGGATTTTTAGGTTTTTCTTGAAAACCGACTAATTCCCAATTTTCATTAATTTCCATAATTCCAAATTCTGATGCTTCTTCTATAGGAACAGGTATTGCTGAAATAGTTAAATCGGCTTTCTTTTTTTTATGGTAATCAAGCATTTGTGAAATATCCATTTTGTATACATGGTCACCTCCAAAAATACATAAATGTTTTGGATTTATATCTATGATTTGATTTACGTTCTGAAAAACGGCATCCGCTGTTCCCATATACCAATCACCGCCTGTTCTCATTTGAGCAGGAACTAAATCTATATATTGATCTAAAAACGGAGATAACGACCAGCCGCGTGTTATATGTTTGTTTAAAGAGTCTGATTTATATTGAGTTAAAACCTTTATTTTATAAAAACCGGAATTAATAAAATTATTTAGTACAAAGTCAATAATTCTATACCTTCCTCCAAAAGGAACCGCGGGTTTTGCTCTATCTTTTGTCAGCGGAAACAGCCTTTTACCTTCACCACCAGCTAAAATCATTACCAAAACGTCTTCATTCACCATAAATTCTCCTAAACACTTTTTTAAAATTATAATATAAACCTAAAATTAATGCACTAATCCAAAATAATGAATTTTTAAATTAAAATTTTTTAATATCTATTTACTTTTTATCTTTAAATACTATAATTTTATTTATACACACATTAAAAATAGAATTCACGAGTAGTATGAAAAATAAACATAAAAAAGAAGATTATAGTCCTTTTTTAAAATATATAAAAGAAGAAAAAAAAGAAACTTCAAATTTTGCTAAAATTTTATTGGTATTAATTTTAGTTCTTATTTTTTTAATCTTTTATTTTTTGTTTTCTCTAAAAGATGAAAAAACAATAGAACAACTTTTTGGTCAAGATAATTTTATATCCCAAAAATTAATTAAATTTATTCAAAATAAATCACATAAAACAAGAATGGACTTCTCAATACCATTTTTACCCAGAAAGCAAAATATTTTGCTTTTAGGAGTTGATTCAAACGGTTCACACACAGATCCCTGGAAAGGAACCCGCTCTGATACAATTGTTTTGTTAAATATTGATTCAAAAAGCCATTCTGTTAATGCTATTTCAATCCCAAGAGACAGTAAAGTTTACTTACCGGAAGAATATGGAATACAAAAAATTAATGCGGCTCATGCTCTGGGAGGTGTTAGATTAACAAAAAAGACCATTGAAGAAGCTTTAGGAGTTAAAATTGATAAATATGTAGTAGTAAGCGACGATGCTGTTGAAAAACTTGTTAATGCTCTGGGAGGTGTACCGATTTATGTAGAAAAACGAATGAATTATGATGATTATTCCGGTAATTTACATATTCATTTAAACAAAGGTTTAAATATTCTTAATGGCAGAGAATCTGTAGGCTATTTAAGATTTAGACACGATGGTCTTGGTGATATAGGCAGAACTCAACGTCAACAATGGTTTTTAAGAGGTTTATTAGAAAAAATCCAATCCCTTCAATCTATTTCCAAAATCCCTGAAATGATTAACATTGCAACAACATATGTAAAAACGGATTTATCACTTTACGAAATGTCTCAATACGCAGCATTAGTAAAAAGTATTGATATAAGTAAAATAGAAGTAGCAACCTTACCTGGTCGTCCAAATAAAAAAGGTTCTACAAGTTATTGGATTTTAGATCCGGAAAAAACTCAAGAAGTTGTAAACAGACTTATTTATAGAGACGAACCTCCGATTTCCGACAAAAAATTTATTGCAGGAATAATGTATTCTCCAGAAAAAAGACAAGAAGCAATGCAATTAAAATCTCAATTTCAAGAATTAGGTTTTGAAGTAAATTGCATAGGGAGAGGGCATCTGCCTCATTCCCAATTTGTTGCAAATTCCAGTTCTGTTTCTAATGACTTTTTTAATTGGTTAAAGAAAAAAGTGCCGGATATTAAATATAATCAATTCGTATATGATCCAAACAAATTTTATTGTTCAGACAGTGATTTTGTTGTAATTGTATCAGGACAATAATTTTTCATTTTTGCGGAAACAAAATAATTCTTTCATCGTCTATCTTTCTATAGACTGTATTATAAATTTTATGTTGAGTAATTAAAGAATAAGAAGATGGAGGGGTTTTATTGTGAAATTAAGTGTTGCAAAAAAAGAAAAATCTGATAAATTATTTAAAAATTTACAAAAAAAATATGAATTTCTGCACGATGATATTGAATCTTCCGATGAAGATGAGATTATTGAAAAACCTAATAAAAATTTAAAAATATTTAATTCAATATCAAATGATGATGATATTTTACAAATGTATTTAAAAGATGTAGGCAAAGTTAAATTAATATCTTTTCAGGAAGAAAAACGATTAGGTAAAATTATCAAAGAGGGAGGGACAGAACAAGCAAAAATTGCTAAAAGAAAACTTGTTCAGGCAAACCTTAGACTTGTAGTAAGTATTGCAAAAAAATATATAGGTCAAGGTGTTTTGTTTATGGATTTAGTACAAGAAGGTTCTTTGGGACTAATTAGAGCTGCAGAAAAGTATGATTACACAAAAGAATTTAAGTTTTCAACTTATGCAACCTGGTGGATTAAACAAACTATTATCCGTGCAATTTCTAATAGTTCAAGAACTATCAGAATCCCTGTACATATGGCAGATAAAATCAGAAAATATAAAAAAATTGTTTCAGAATTAAATCTTTCTTTGAACAGAGAACCTACAGAAAAAGAAATCGCTATAAAAATGTGTTTAAATGTTAAAAAAGTTCAAGCAATAAAAAGAGCGATAATAAAAGAACCTATAAGCATTGATACACCTGTAACAGAAGATTTAAATATTGAAGATTATATTCCTGATGAAAGCTATAATTCTCCGGAAGAAGAAATTTTAAAAAATGCTCTTCAAGAAGGTATGAATGAATTGCTTAAAAGTTTAGACGAAAGAGAAAAGAAAATAATAATATACCGATTTGGAATAAACGGTGAGCAAACTAAAACGTTAGAACAGTTGGGGAAATTATTAGGATTTTCAAAAGAAAGAATAAGGCAATTAGAAGACGGAGCAATTAAAAAATTAAGAGAAAAAGAACATCTTCAGCATTTCCAGGCATTTATTAAAAATAAATAAACAATTTAAAACGCCCATTTAAAAATTTAAATGGGCGTTTTATTACAAATTATAAATTTTTTTTTAAAATTTAGCATGAATTTTCTTTCACCGCTTTTAAAATAAAAGTATAAAGTTTTTTCAGTAAAAAGGTAACAAATGCCGGATCCTATAACAACAGCAAGAATATTCGCCGTATTAGGCAACAACAGCTCTCTTATACCTCTCGGAATTAAAGATATAAGCAGCTCTTTGGGCATGACTGCCGGAGCATATATTACAGGTAAAAAAACTGAAAGTAAAGATAGATTTATAGATGAAATAGGTACTTTAGCAATATGGCTTGGCGGTGTTCCTTTTTTAAAAAAGTTAATTGATAAAACTATATACAAAATAGCAAACTTAAACCCTGATATTGATGTTAGAATTTTAAATAATAAAAAAATACTTGAAAAAGCAAAAAAACACGCCATCTCTTCTCTTCAGGAAGGGTTTGAAAAAGTAGAAAAACATACAAAACTATTTAAAAACTTGTATCTTATAAAATTTGCAATTGCAACTGCTTTAACACTGGGTTCTTATTTTGCATTAACTGTTTTTAGACATAAACATACTGAAAAATCAATTATAAAAGAAATTAAAGAAAAAAAATTAACTAAAAAAACAAATGAAAATTCCGGAAAAAGTCCTTCTAAAAATCCGAGTTTTGGATTGAATTTGGAACCTTTAAAACAATTTATGTTTAATCCTGTAAGAAATACTATGTTAATTGATGCCGGAATTACATCACAAAGACTTTCAGAATCAAGAAATCCTCAAGATTTTATGGGTTACCTGATAAAAGAAGGCGGATTTTGCGCATTTATGTATTTAGTAGGACCACTTATCCAGAAAAAACTTGAAGAAAAAGCTGCAAAAAATCAAAGACCTATAGACTTAGATATAAGAGTACTTCAAGATAAAAATTTAAAAAAATCTCTTGAAAATGGTGAAATTGAAAAAGATCTGAAAGAATTATCAAATTATATAGAAAAATATAAACAAAATATAGCTAAAAAAGGCGATACAAAAGAAATTCTTAAAAATAAAACAAAAGCAAGAATGGACGTAGAAGCTGAAATTTATGAATTATTATTTAAAAAAGGAAAAGGTGATATTATAACTAATGAAATTAGTGAGAATTTAATTGTGCAAATGGCTAAAAAATCTGATATTATTAAAACATTTGAAAACGGTATAATAGATACTCAACATTATGTAGATATAGGAAAAATAGCAGGAATTCAAGAAAAAATAAAAAATATTCATAAAAAATTTAAGGATTCAAACGAAGGAATAGATGTTTTCTTTAAAAAAATATTGGATTTAAAAAAAATGTCTATTATCAAAAACATAGGCTTCTCTATTGGTGCTTTAGGAATTTTAGTTCCCGGAATTATGGTAGCAGTAAGATTACTTAATAAAGATAATAAAGAATTCCATGTCAAGAAAACAAGTTTATGAAAAATTAAAAAAAGAAAACAAAATTAACTTCTAATTTGAACCGGCATTATCAAATATACGTAGTCTTCATCATTATTTGGCTTTAATACAGTTGCTGAAAGCGATGTATTTAAACCTATTTTAACTTCTGTTGTTTCCATATTCTTTAAACTGTCGAGTACATATTTATAATTAAAAGCTATTTTTAATTCTTCTGCATCATATTCAATATCAAACTCATCTTCAGAAGCTCCTGAATCAGGTGTATCAGCAGTTAAAACAAGTTTATTATCTTTAAATTCAAATTTTACAATGCTTGTTCTTTCATTAACCATTATTGCAACTCTCTCAAGAGAAGAAATTAATTGGGAAATATTTGATAATTGCTTCTTTTGGGCTATCTTGAGGTATTAATTGATTATATTTTGGGTATTGCCCTTCCATTAAACGGGAAATTATCATATTATTTTCACTTTTTATAATCAACTTTGTTTTATCCGTATAAATTTTAACTGACTCTTCCTCAATAAAAGCACTCATTTTAATAAATTCCTGCAAAGTCTTAGAAGGAATAATAAATTGCCCTGTTTTGCCTTTATTTTCAATTTTCTCCCTTACACGTGCAAGCCTGTTGCCATCAGTTGAAGCCATTTCTAAAATATTTTCAGAAATATCACATACAACACCTGATAAAAGGTTATTAGATTCATAACCTGCTGCCGCAAAGCCTGCTTGCTTTATTGCTTTTACAAAAGGTCTTAATTCTATTTCAATAGCACTTTCGTCAATTAGTTGAACCTGCTCGGAAACATTTGGAAATTCTGTGGCAGAAATTCCTATAATATCAAATTTTGTATTCTTACATGTTAAATTAACAATATTTGTTTCTTCATTTAATTTAAAATTAATAAGACCATCACTCAATCTTGAAACAATATCGCTTAATTTTTTAGACGGAAGAGTAATTTTGCCTTCTTCTTTAATTTGAGCCTGAACTGTTGCAATAACTGTTAAATCCAAATCAGTAGCACTGAATTTAAGAGTTGATTTATCTATAGTTTCAATCAAAATATTTGCCAGAACAGGCTGAAGTCCTTTCATTGCTGTAGCACGCTCAACTATTTTGATACCGTTAAATAAATCTTCTTTTTTTATTACAAATTCCATTTCAAACTCCCCTAATTTTTTATATTAATTAATATACTATAAAGATGATATTTTTAAAAGTTTTGGACATGCTTTATTTATAATTAATTAATATAAATATATAAATTAAATAATCATAATAATAAGCTGTGATTATTTGTATAAAACTATCTTAAAATCAATAATAAAAAGAAATTAATTGTATAAAAAATGTAGAAAAAGGTCTAAAAAATATGTAAATAACTTTTTTAAAAATGTAGAAAAGTTTAATTATTTAAATTAATGTAGAAAAGTTCTAAGATTTTCTACATTAATTGACATTGTTTTCTACATTTTTATATTAAGGTCTGTAGAGTGTCAGATTTCTGCACCTTTTTCAATTTTACAATCATTCCCGCAATAGTTTTACTCATAAAAAAATTATACTATTATGTAAAATTTTAAACATGTAAGTTTATAATTATTTTAACTAATTTATATTTTTAAATTTAAATTAATAAGTTTAAAAAAGTAAAAAGAGGAATATGACCAATTTATTGCAGGAGAAATTGAGTTTTATCCCGAATTTGTTTTTCAACTGTAAGATAAAGAATATGATATAATCAAAGAATGAAAATTTTAAATTTAAAACTCAAAAATTACCGCAATTGCAAAGACATTGAACTGGATTTAAATAATAAAAAAATATTGATAATAGGTAAAAATGCTCAGGGGAAAACTAATATTCTTGAAAGTATTTATTTTTTATCTGCTTTAAAAAGCCAAAGAACATCAAATAATTTAGATTTAATTAATTTTGAAAATAAATGTGTAGAAATTAATGTGAATATTGAAAAATCAAATACTGAAATAGAATTGAAATTTTATTATGATACGGATAAAAAGAGAGAAATTAAAGTAAATAAACTTAAATCCCGTCCAAAAGATTTTAAAAATGTTTTAAAAACAGTTCTTTTTTCAACACAAGATTTATTATTGTTAAGAGGTTCACCGGAAGACAGAAGAATTTGGCTTGATACAGCCATTTCACAAATTTATCCGGCTTATGATGACAGACTTTCAAAATATAATAAAATCCGTATTCAAAAAAATAATTTCTTAAAAGATTATGATAAAAATGAAACACTTTTAGATGTTTATAATGAACAATTAGCGATTTTGGGAAGTAATATAATTTATTTAAGAAAAAAATTTTTAAAAGAAATAGAAAAAATAGCCCGGGAAAAACATTCAACAATCAGTGGAAACGAAAATTTAACGATAAAATACAGCTGTAATTTTCTAACAGAAGAAAAAGAAATTGAAGAAATTCTTGAAAAATTTAAAAATAAACTCGAGGAAAGAAAAGAACTTGAAATCATTAGAGGGCAATCTCTTGCAGGTCCGCACAGAGATGATATTATTTTTTACATAAACGAGCAGGAAGGAACAAAATTTGCCTCTCAGGGACAACAAAGAACGATTGTTTTATCTTTGAAACTGGCAGAACTTGATATAATTACCCAAAAAACAGGAGAACCTCCCGTTTTGCTTTTAGATGATGTTCTGGCAGAACTTGATGATGTAAGACAAAATTATCTTTTAAAAACTATTAATAAAAATACTCAAACAATTATAACAAGTGTTGATACTCTCTTGTTTGATAAAAAGTTTTTAAAAGATGTAAAAATTTATAAAATAGACAGCGGAAAAATCATATTGTAAAAGTTAAATTTTTTATAAAGTATCAATATATTCAATAATTTTATCAGATCCGTACATTTTTGCATTATGGTCGGTATCAACAAAAAAAGGAACCTGCTCTTCTCCGCCTAAATGTAAAAGTTCGTCCAAATTAACAGGATCAGAAATATCTAATGAACGAAATTCCGTATTTTTCTCTTCCAAATGTTTAATAACTTTATCGCAATATGGACAACCTTCCATTTTATATAATAAAAGCATAATTTACCTCCTGTTTTTAAGCATTATAATTAAAAATAAAAGAATTTACATTAGACAAGAGGGGAAAAATATTTTAATACTTTTATTTACCTCTTTTATAAAGAAAGATGTTCTAAAACAGCTTTAATACCGCTTCCCGGTTCAAATTTATGCCCGAGTTTCATTAAAACAGCTTCTAAAGAACCCACAGCTGTAATCAAATCACGCTCTGAAACAAAACCCAGAGTCCCCATTCTGAAAATTTTGTCTTTAAGAGCATTTTGACCATTCGCAACAATAATATCAAAATCTTTTTTAAAACAATTTCTAATATCAGGTACAGAAATACCTTTGGGAGGTAAAATGGAAGTTATTGCATAACTTGCATCTTTTTCATCTTTTACAAATAATTCAAGGCCTAAAGCTCTTACAGCCTTTCTCAACCCGAGAGCAAGTTTTTGATGCCTTGCATAAACATTTTCTAAACCCTCTTTTTTTATCATTTTAAGTGCTTCTTGAAGAGCAAAGACTAAATTTACTGCCGGTGTCCAGGGCGTTGTGTTTTCAAGAACAGCTTTTTTATGAGCACCCCAATCAAAATAAAAGCTGGGATGCAAACAAGATTCATAAACTTTCCAAGCTCTTTCATTTGCAGATAAAAAAGCAAGTCCCGGAGGAATCATAAAACCTTTTTGAGAGCCCGAAACTAAAACATCTATGCCCCATTCATCCATTTTAAGCTCCATAGCCCCAACACTTGTAACTCCGTCTACAACAGAAAGAGCTCCATGGTTTCTAATTATTTTACAAAGAGTTTTAATATCATTTTTAGCACCCGTAGAAGTTTCTGAATGGGTTAAAGTAACAATTTTTATTTCTTTCTTTGTATCTTTAGCTAATTTTTCTTTTAAATTAAGAGGATTTATAACTTCGCCAAGCTCAACTTCAAGTTTTTCCACGATAGCTCCACGGGATGCAGCAATTTTTGACCATCTTGCGCCAAAATTACCTATTATGCAAGACAAAACCTTATCTCCCGGATTTACAAGATTTGACAAAGCAGCATCCATTGCTCCTGTACCGCTTGCAGCATATATAAAAACCTCGTTTTTTGTTTGAAAAAGCCATTTTAAATCTGCATAAACTTCTTTTAAAATAGCCGAGAATTCACCGCTTCTATGCCCTATAGGATGCTTAGCCATTGCTAAAAGTACACTTTCAGGAACAGGGGTTGGTCCTGGAATCATTAAAAAAGTTTTATCTTGCATTTTTCTCTCCTATCTTTTAATTTTTATTTTATTATTTTCTCATAAAAAAGATAATATTTACCCATAAAAATATTTATAATAAAATAATTTTATGATTTATGGAATTTTATCAACAATAATTTTTATTATTATTTTGCCGTTTTGGCTTATTCTTGGAATGTTTAAACCTAAATTAATTTACGGATTTAAAGAAAAATGCGGTTTTTATAATAAAAATGTTATGCTGAATTTATTTCAGCATTGCATAAGTGAACGACAATGCCGTAATAAAACTCAAGGTAAAACTTTTATTTTTTATGGTGTTTCTGTTGGTGAAGTGATTGCAATGGAAAATTTAATTAAAAAAATCCGTGAAAATTTTTTGGATATCAACATCATAGTACTTACAGGAACGAAAACGGGCCAAGAAATTGCTCATAAAAAACTTGGAAAAACAGCTGATTTTATAACTTATTTTCCGTTTGATTTCCCTTTTTGTATAAATAATATGATTAAAAAACTTAAACCCGACGCTATTTTTATTATGGAAACAGAACTTTGGCCTAATTTTGCTTATACCATGAACAAAAACAAAATACCTTTTTATATTATAAATGCAAGAATTTCAGACACAACATATAAAAGTTATAAAAAATTAAAGTTTATTTTTGCACCTATTTTAAAAAAATATACTGGAATTTACCCGCAAAGCAAACAAGATAACGAAAAATTAATTTCGCTGGGTGCAAATCCGAATACAACTAAAATTATGGGAAATTTAAAATTTGAAATTAATAAACCGGAGACTTTAAATCTTGGCTTTGAAAAAAATCCTCAGAATAAAATTTTGCTTGCAGGAAGTACTCACACAGGTGAAGATGAAATTATTTTAGACAGTTTTTGTGAATTAAAAAAAGAAATCTCTGGTTTAAAGTTAATTATTGCTTCCCGCCATTCTGAGCGGAATGAAAAAGTTTTTGAACTTATGCAAAAAACAGGTTTTTCTTGCTCCAGACGTTCATTGAATGCTGATTTTGAGCAAAATGAAATAATTTTACTTGATACAATGGGCGAGTTAAGCAAATTTTATTCTGTCTGTGATGTTGCATTTATAGGTGGAAGTTTTAATAAAACAGGCGGTCACAACCCTCTTGAAGCAACTATTTTTAATAATCCGGTTGTTTCGGGTCCTTCAATTCATAATTTTAAAGATATTTATGCAATATTAACAACAACTAATGCAGGAAAAATTGTTAAAACCAACAAAGAATTAAAAGAATATTTAAAAAAACTTTTAATAGATGAAAATTTTTATAAAAAGGCTTCAAAAGATTGTGAAAATGTTTTTGAACAAAATAAAGGAGCCTCAGATTTTGTGAAAAAAATTTTAGAAGATATTGTTTAGTAATCTTTTTTCTGCCAAAATATAAATAAGCCGTCATGCTGAAATAAATTCAGAATGACAAAAAGGAGAGAAATTCAAATGGCACTTACAGTATACTTGGGAATAGATGTTGGTTCAGTGACCACAAAAGTTGCACTGGTTGACGAAAAAGGAAAATATATTGACAGTTATATACTTAAAACAGCAGGAAAACCAGTTTTAGCTGTTCAATCCGGCTTAAAAGAAATTTATAAAAGAGCACTTTGTAAATATAATGTTGAAGGCGTAGGAACAACAGGAAGCGGTAGAACTCTTGCAGGAGTACTTATTGGCGCAGATGTTATTAAAAACGAAATTACAGCGCATGCAGTAGCTGCCAGCGTAAATGTTCCAGGGGTCCAAACTATTCTTGAAATTGGTGGTCAAGATAGTAAAATAATTATTTTGCGTGACGGAATTGTTACAGATTTTGCCATGAATACGGTTTGCGCAGCAGGAACAGGAAGTTTTTTAGACCAGCAAGCAAATCGTCTTAATGTTCCTATTGATGAGTTTGGCGAAACTGCTTTAAAATCTCAAAATCCTGCACGAATAGCAGGTCGTTGCGGGGTTTTTGCAGAAAGTGATTTAATTCATAAACAACAAATGGGTTATGCTGTAGAAGATTTACTTTATGGGCTTTGTCAGGCACTTGTCAGAAATTATTTAAGCAATCTTGCACTTGGCAAAGAGCTTTTACCCATGGTAACTTTTCAAGGCGGAGTTGCTACAAATTCAGGTATGATAAAAGCTTTTGAAGAAGCACTAAATACAAAAATTATTGTTCCTGAAAATCATCAGACAATGGGAGCAATAGGTGCCGCGCTTTTAGCAATGGAAAATCACCAATACACTCAACAACTGACAAAATTTAAAGGCTGGCAAGTCGGAGAAATGCATTTTAATTCAATTACTTGCGAGTGCAATGATTGTTCAAATAATTGTGAAATTATAACAATTGTTGAAAGTAATGAAGAACAGCATTATGCTGAAAATATAAAAAGTATAAAAGGAAATGTAATTGCCCGTTGGGGAAGTACTTGCGGTAAATATTCCGTAGATTAAAAATTTTATTTAGACATTTCACGAAGTTTTTTTAATTGGTCACGAATTTGAGTGGCCCGTTCAAAATCAAGTATTTTTGCAGCTTTATGCATTTCTTTTTCCAGTTTTCCGATTAATTTTGGCAAATCTTTTTCACTAATCCCTAAATCAATCATTTCTTCAGCAACAAAGTCTTCAAAATTTCTATAACTTGCTACGAGAGAAAGAAGATTGTTTTCTATAGGTTTTTTGATTGTTTGTGGAATTATTCCATATTTTTTATTGTGTTCTATTTGAATTTTTCTCCTGCGATTAGTTTCATCTATAGCTTTTTTCATTGAACCGGTAATTTTATCGGCATACATTATAACTTCACCGCAAGAATTTCTGGCTGCCCGACCTATTGTTTGAATTAAGCTTGTTTCTGAGCGCAAAAAACCTTCTTTATCCGCGTCCATAATTGCTACAAGTGAAACTTCAGGAATATCAAGTCCTTCTCTTAATAAATTTACTCCGATGAGTACATCAAATTCTCCCAAACGTAAATCACGGAGAATTTCAACACGTTCAAGAGACTGAATTTCACTATGTAAATAACGAACTTTTACATTCTGTTGAATAAAATAATCGCATAAATCTTCTGCCATTTTTTTTGTCAAAGTTGTAATTAAAATTCTTTCATCTTTTTCCGCTCTTTTAGTTATTTCTTTGATTAAATCATCGATTTGGGTCTCAATAGGACGAACAGAAACTTTCGGATCGATAAGACCTGTGGGACGAATAATTTGTTCAATGAGCTGTTGAGACGTTTGTCTTTCAAATTCTGCAGGTGTTGCCGAAATATAAATTTTTTGGTGAACCTTGTTAAAAAACTCTTTTTCTTTTAAGGGTCTGTTGTCCTTTGCACAAGGCAATCTAAATCCATATTCAATCAAGGTTTCTTTTCTTGCCCTATCTCCTCGGTACATACCTTTTAATTGAGGCAAAGTAACATGAGATTCGTCAATTACAGTTAAAAAATCTTCTTGGAAATAGTCTAAAAGTGTTGCGGGCGAAGATTCTGGAGGTCTGCGTTCAATTATTCTTGAATAATTCTCAATTCCGGAACAATAGCCCATTTCTTTAATCATTTCAATGTCATAGTTAACCCGTTGCTCTAACCTTTGTGCTTCAACTATTTTATTTTGGGCATTTAGTTCAGTTAAACGTCCTTGAAGCTCTTGCTTTATTAATTTAATTGTTTCTTCTACATTTTCATCATAAGAAAGATAATGAACAGCGGGATAAATGGTTGTTTTTTCAGGTTTATCAAGAATTTCTCCGGTAACATTATCAATTCTGACTATATTTTCAATTTCATCACCGAAAAAATAAATTCTTGTAATAATTTTTTCATAAGAAGGCATTATTTCAACAATATCACCTCTTGCCCTAAAAGTTGATCGTTCCAAAACCAGGTCATTTCTTGAATATTGAGTACTTACAAGATGATTTAGTAAATCTTCACGTGATAAGGTATCACCGATTGAAATACTAATTGCTCCTTTAAAATAGTTCTCAGGTAATCCAAGTCCGTAAATACAGCTTACAGAGGCAACGATAATTACATCATTTCTCTCGTATAAGCTTCTGGTGGTATTGTGACGCAGTCTATCAATTTCCTCGTTAATAGTTGCAGATTTTTCAATATAAGTATCAGTTCTTGGGATATAGGCTTCCGGCTGATAATAATCATAATAGCTTATGAAATACTCAACAGCGTTATTCGGAAAAAGCTCTTTAAATTCATTATAAAGTTGAGCAGCAAGAGTTTTATTATGAGCGATAATTAAAGTCGGTTTTTGAACCTGTTCAATAACATTTGCAATGGTAAATGTTTTTCCTGAACCCGTAATTCCTAATAATGTTTGAGAATCATGCCCTTTTTCAATTCCTTTAACTAATTTTTCAATAGCTTTAGGTTGATCACCCGAGGGTTTGTATTTTGAATGAATTATAAATTTATTTTTCATCATAATTAATGATAACATAATTAATTTCCTTTTTCATTCTCAAACCCAATTATTTCGGGCTCTTAACATGATTTTTTAAAACTATTGCAAAAATTTTACAAAAGTTGTATAATAAACATGTTAGAGATTTATTAAGGAAAATGTAATTAATTAAACAATTTTTTACTCAAACATAAGAAGGGACATCATATGTTTGGTATAGATAATATAAAGTCAGACTATACATTTACACAATCAGAAGACCGGTTATTTAAAATTCAATCGTCAAAAGCTATCTCGAGTTATCTCGAGAATTTTGGGGTATCTAAAAAAGATAAATCTGAAAAATTGAATAATGATTTTGAAGAAAGTAGTAAATCTATTGACAATAAAGAGAATAACACTAATGAAAAAATTGAAAAAACTCATATTGAAATTGACGGGTTATTTGGAGATGAAGAAAGTGGAGACGGAGATTTCTTTTATGACGGAAAAGTCTCTTCAATCACTAAATCCTTTGAGTCTCTTGCTGCAGCAGTAGGTTCAAGTAATGATAAAGTTACCAAGAATCAATTAATAGCACTTTTGCAGTCTTTATCTTCTGAAAATTCACAGGATGCTGATAAGGTCAGTGAGATAGCATTTGTTAAAAGTTTAATAGCTAAATTTGATATCCTTTCAGACGGTACAAATTATATTACCTCTTTTAACGGAGTAAAAGATGCTCAAGATTATGAAACAGTTACAAAAGAGCAAGTAACCTTGCCTATTGATATAAGAATTTAAATTATGAATTTATAGTATAATTGTAAAAAGGTCCGTTTTTTAAACGGGTCTTTTTGTAATATAATAAAAAATAAAATGGATAAACAATGGCAAGAAAAATTTTACGTAAATGTATTGGTTGTTTTGAGCTTAAAAATCGCAAAGAAATGATTAAAATTACCTGTGAACAC
Organism: uncultured bacterium; assembly: GCA_963839525.1. Classification (GTDB taxonomy): domain Bacteria; phylum Cyanobacteriota; class Vampirovibrionia; order Gastranaerophilales; family Gastranaerophilaceae; genus CAWIVJ01. The sequence goes on from CAWIVJ010000005.1 coordinate 656,966, forward strand.
AAGACAGGGGAAGTATTTATTAACCCAAATCCCAAAATATTTGGCAGATCAGCATATCTTTGCTATAATAATTCTTGTATAGATAACTCTTTAAAAAAAAATAAACTGGCAAAATTTCTAAAAGCAAAATTAACAGAAGAGTTGGCGGAAAAATTACGAACTTTTCATAAGGAATAGATTTATGATATAGTTAAAACAGAATAGGAAAAAACGAATGAGTTTAGACAGCATCAGAGTAAACGAATTAGCAAAACAGCTAAATCTCACTAATAAAGAGGTTTTAGACAAGTTTGCTCAACTATCTATTCCTGTAAAAACACATTCAAGCACAGTTACAGCAGATCAAGTTAAAAAACTAAGAGACTTTATAGATGCAGGTTCAAAGATAGAAGTTAAGAAACCCAAAGCTTTTATTGTAAAAAAAGCTAAACCTAAACCTGAATCAGAAGAATCCGAAACAAAAAAGAAAGAAATAAAAACACCTGAAAAATCTAAAGTAGAAATTGTTAAACAAACCGCAAACCGTTTAGAAATTGTAAGATATGCTAAACCAAAACCAAGGCAGGAAAAACCGAAATATCAGCAAATCCAGGTTAAAGATTCTGGTATTAAAAAACCTTTTAAGCCTGAGGAGGAAGAAAAAAAAGTTATTCCGGCAGAGGGCGTGTCAGTAGTAGATAGAAAAGATAAAAAACAACCAAAACCAATACAGCGTCATATAATTCCTCAGGATATTTATAATAACAAAGGTGGAATTAAAAGAAAATCAGACAAGAAAAAAGATAAAGTTTTTACAACAAAAGAAGAAGAACAAGAAAGAATTTCTCTTGAAAAAGCTGCTGCTCAAAAGCATAAAAAAAAGCAACAAAAAGACGAAGTTGTTGAAAAAGTTACAAAAATTGTTGTTAATCAAGCTTTAACTATAAGTGAATTGGCTGAAAAAATTCAAAAAACACCTGCCGAAATAGTTAAGTTTCTTATGATGCAAGGAGTTATGGCGACGGTAAATCAACTTGTTGATGTTGATACAATAAAAAAAGTTTGTGCGGAATTTGAACTGGAAGTTCTTGATGAAGATTTAGATGCTTATATTGAAGAAGAAATAGCAAAAGAAGAAAAAAACAAAGCCCTTTTAGCTGTTGATAAAAAATTATTAAAGCCAAGAGCTCCTGTTGTAAGTATAATGGGACACGTTGACCATGGTAAAACGACTCTACTGGACAGTATTAGAGCTTCAAAACATAAAATTGTATCTACTGAAGTAGGTGGAATAACACAATCTATAGGAGCTTATACTGTTCATGTAGATAATAAAAAAATAGTTTTTATTGATACTCCAGGTCATGAAGCCTTTACTGAAATGCGTGCTCGCGGTGCAAAAGCCACGGACATAGCAATATTGGTTGTAGCTGCGGATGATGGGATTATGCCTCAGACAATTGAAGCAATAAATCACGCAAAAGCTGCTGAAACTCCTATTATTGTTGCTGTAAATAAAATTGATAAACCCGGAGCAGAACCGGATAAAGTTTTACAGCAGTTAACAGAACATGGTCTTGTGCCTGAAGAATGGGGAGGAGACACTGTTACGGTAAAAGTTTCTGCGCTTAACGGAACAGGTATCGACGGATTGCTTGAATATATTTTGCTTTTAGCCGAAATGGCGGAATTTAAAGCTAATCCTAAAGCACATGCTTCAGGAGTTGTTATTGAAGCAAATTTAGACAAAGGGAAAGGACCTGTTGCAACTCTTTTAGTTCAAAATGGAACTCTTAGAACAGGAAATTGTCTTGTTGTAGGAAATGTTAGCGGAAGAGTAAGAGCTTTGCTTTCAGATGAAGGAGAAAGAGTTGTTAAAGCAGAACCTTCAACGCCTGTTGAAATTTTAGGATTAACGGAAGTTCCTCAAGCCGGAGATTATTTTGAAGTTGTTGACAATGAAAAGGCTATGAAAGCAATTGTTGAAAAGCGAAAGGAAAAAGAACGTTCCCGCAGATTAGAATCAATGCTTCCTGCCCACTTGAGAAGAGAATCGGCAACAGGAGATGAAGATGTAATTCAACTAAATTTGATTATAAAAGCAAATACTCATGGTTCTGCTGAAGCTGTTTCACAAGCAGTTGCACAGCTTGAATCAAAAGAAATTGCCACAAAAATTATTCACGTTGGGGTAGGAGATATTTCCGAAGCGGATGTTATGCTAGCATCTGCCAGTGGCGCTATTATTCTTGGTTTTGGCGTTAAAGAAGATTCAAATGCTCTTGGGACTTCAGAAAGAGAAGGCGTAATAATCAAAAAGTACGATATTATTTATCAAATTTTAGAAGATTTGGAAAAACAAATGTTGTCTCTCTTACAGCCTGAAATTAAAGAAATTACTCTTGGAAAGGCAGAAGTCAGGCAAGTATTTACGGTTGGAAAAACTACGAAAATCGGCGGGTGTTATGTTCTTGAAGGTAAAATTCAGCGCAGTAAAACAGCAAGAGTTCTTCGTGATGATATAGAAATATTTAAAGGTCAGATAGACCAACTTAAAAGATTTAAAGATGATGTAAAAGAAGTTGCTCAAGGATTTGAATGCGGTATCTCTTTCGCTAAATTTAATGATCTTCAAGAAGGCGACATTATCGAAGTTTCTACAACAGAAGAGATTGAAAGAGTTAGTTTAGACTAATTTAATATAAAAATTTAGGTGTAATATTATGAGTTTAAGAAACGAACGGGTTAGAAAAACATTAATGAAAGAAATTGCCGATATTCTGCAAAAAGAAATTCGTGATCCGAGAATTTCAGGAGTGGTTTCTATTTTAGATGTTGAAGTTTCTCACGATAATTCTTATGCAAAAGTTTATTATAGTGTTTTTGGTAATGAAGAGCAAAAAGAAAATACTATTGAAGCTATGAAGCAAAACACTTCAAAAATTCGTCATGAAGTTGGAAAAAGAATTAGATTAAGATTGACTCCCGAACTTCGGTTTATTTATGACGATTCTGTTGAACGCGGGACAAAAATTACCGAAATCATTGATAAGATTTCCCGGGGAGAAATCTAAACTTATGTTTGGATTTTTAAATATTTATAAACCTGTAGGAATGACGTCTCATGATGTTGTTGCGGTTTTGCGAAAAATTACTAAAATTAAGCAAATAGGACATACCGGCACTTTAGATCCTTTTGCTCAGGGAGTTTTACCTGTTGCAATAGGTAAAGCTGCTCGCTTAATTGAATTTCTTGATGATGAAAAAGAATATTTAGCCGAAGTTGCTTTTGGTAAAAGTACAGATACTTATGATTGTGAAGGCTCGGTAATTTCGGAAATACATTCCGAAATTACCGAGCCTCAATTGCTTAAAACACTCAAGCAATTTGAGGGAGAAATTTTACAAACTCCTCCTGTTTATTCTGCAATTAAAGTTAAAGGGAAAAAACTTTATGAGTATGCAAGAAAAGGAGAAGAAATTAAAATTGAACCCAGAAGAGTTTTTATTGAAAAAATTGAGTTAAAAAATTTTGATGAAAAAAATCAAAAAGCAGAAATATTAATAAAATGTTCTAAAGGGACATATATTCGCTCAATTGCAAATGATTTAGGGCAGAAATTCCTTGTTGGGGCGCATTTATCAAAACTTATCAGGACTCAGGCGGGAAAATTTTTTGTTGATTTGGCAACACCGCTTGAAGAAATAAAAACTATTCAAGATGTTGAAAATTTTTTGATAACACCTTTAAAAATTATTAATTTGCCTCAATTAAAAATAAATAAAGAAGAACATGATAAAATTATGAACGGGCAAGCGATAAAAATAAAGCCTTGTCATGTCATGCCGAAACGGGTTCAGCATGACATGGACGAACAACAATGCGATCCTGCGTGTAGGACAGGGTCACAAGGCTTATTCCTCACCTATTCGCTTTGTCAAACAAGTTCAGGGCGAAATGATACTAATTCTTTAATTTTAGTTTATAATGATAAAATAAATGCGATTGCTCAAATAAATGATAATCAAATAAAAGTTAAAAAGGTTTTTACATGAAAAAGTTTTCTTTAATATTAATTTTAATTATTTTTTGTTCAGTGCAGACACGGGCAGCTTGTGATTATTCTAAAATGTGTGCTCCAGAGCCTTATGATCTTTCCTCAAAAGCTTGCCGAATAACTTCAAGAACAACGGGAATGACTTTTTTAGCTGAGAAAATTGTTCAATTTATAATTAAAAAAGAACTTAAAAAAGCAACCAAAGAAAGATTTAAAGCAGAAATAAAATCTTATAGCGCAAAAGACTTACTGCAAGGCAGATTCAAGTCTCTCAAAATTTCTGGCAAAAATCTTGAAATGGAGGGTGTTTATTTAACCCGTTTTGAAGCAAAAACCATATGTGATTTTAATTATGTTGGGCTTGAAAAGAATTCAATAAAATTTAAAGAAAATATGGCTATGAAATTTTTAATTGAAATTTCTGATAAGGATTTAAGAAAAACAGTAAAATCAACAAGTTATCTTGATAGGCTTAATAAAATAAAATTTTCCGGATTAGGAATAACTTTTTTAAAGCTTGACGGAGCAGATGTTCAAATAAAAAACAATAAACTTTATTTTACAATAAACGTCACATCCCCGGTGTCTTCAAAACCTATTCCTATGATTATCAATTCTGATTTAAAAGTAGAAAACGGTCGGATTGTTATAACTAAATTAAAGTTTGTAAATTTATGCACTTTAATTAATTTAAGCAGGGCAGCTTGTCTTCTAAATACTTTAAATCCGTTAAGTTTTTCTATGGAAGTACTAGATAATAAAAATTCTAAAATGAATATACAGACTGTAGATATAATTGATGATAAAATTATTATAGAAGGAAATATTTTTATTCCTAAAAATTCAATTAAAAAATAAAAAGGAGCAAAATTATATGACTAATTGGCAAAAAGCAGGATTAATACTTCTAATAATAGGAACTTTAGCATTTATTAAAATAGCTTTTTTCTCAAATGTTGAAAAATTGAGTGAAGAAGAACAAGCTCAGGAAGGGCAGCTAATTAAACAGCCGGAAGAAATTAGCGAAAGTATTCCGAAATCTTATGTAAGCGTTTATTTTATTGGTCAAAATAATAATAAAGAAGAAGTTTATAAGATTGTTAAACGAGGATATAATGCTAGAGAGAATGGAACAAAATTAAAATTTTCAATTGAAAATTTACTAAAAGGTCCTGACGCAAATGAAAAAGCCAAAGGTATTTATTCCGAAATTCCTCAAGGAACAAGGCTCATATCATTAGAAGAAAAACCGGATAAAGTTATAATAAATTTAAGCGGTGAATTTGAACAAGGCGGAGGAACAGACGGGCTTTATAAAAGATTATATCAATTAATTAAGACTTCAAATAAAAATACAGCTCTGGATGTTTATCTTTATATAAAAGGCAAACGGGCAGATGTAATAGGCGGTGAAGGAATAATGATTAATCAGCCTTTGAATAGCAAATCTTTGGATTAATAATGAAAAAAGATGTTAATTATTATTTAAATTTGGATTGGACATTAATAGAAGGCGAAGATTTGGATTTTAACGGTAATCCTTATCATTATATTGAAATCAAAGAAATTCCGAGTTTTGTATTTTGCGCAAAGACTATTGGAAAGGCAAGAGAAAACTATAAAAAGCAATTAAAGCTTTCGCTGATGCTTATGCTTGAAGACGGAGAACATATTCGTGAACCCGGAGAAGACGAAGAAGAGGTTGATTGGGAAAGCATTTGTCCATAAATTATTAATTTTGTTTATGGCTTCAGAGACATCTTCACATTTTATTTCTCCAATGGGAATGCTTGTTGTAGAAGTTTTGTAAGGATTATTATTGATTAAAGTGATAAGTAATTTTTTTGCTTTAAGGTCAGTCTCTAAAATTATTATTGAATTATAAATATAAATGATTTATACTAGGTTAGATTTAATTAAATAAAGAAAGAGACAGGAGGTTATCATGAAAATTTTTCTAATTATTTGTAAAGCAAAGGAACATAGCGAAAAAGAAGTTTATGTTCAAACTTACATTGAGGAAGCAAAAAAATGCGGTCATGAAATAAGAACGGTTAATGTTTATGACTTAAATGTAGATTATTTAAGGGCCAAAGGTGATGAATATGATGTGTCGCTGACAGACGAACTGAAAGAGGCTCAAGATAATGTGGTTTGGGCAGATCAGTTGGTATTTGTTTATCCAATTTGGTGTCTTAGTGTCCCACCTATATTATTAACATTTATTTGTAAAGTATTTTCTGAGGGGGTCGCGGTAGAGATGTCTGAAAGAGGTCCAAAACCTCTTATGAAAGATAAAACAGCTGTCATTATGCATTCTTGCAGCATGCCTTATTTCTATCTAAAATATTTTTGCAGTGATATTCTTATGAAATGGTGGAAGATAGTTTTAACTAAATGGTTTGGACTTAAAATAATAAAAAGGTTTGATTTTGATTTAATCGATTCTGTTTCTGAAAAGCGTAAACAAAAATGGATTAAAGAAGTTAAAAAATTTGTTGAAAAATTGTAAATAATAACAGTTTTTGATATAATTTAATAATAAAATTATTTTTGGATTGCTTCGGCTTCGGCCTCGCAATGACTTAAGTAGTAGTAGGTCGGGCATACCTGTCCGGCAATATAAATCGAATTTATAAGAGTTGGGAATGTCTGAAAACAAACCTATTGTTAATTTAATATCAAAACCGAAAAATGTTCTAAAAACGGTTTATACTGCATGCAGAACCTGTTATAGTGCAGATACGCCCATTAATATTTATAACAGTACCGGTGATGAAGAAAAGATGCTTAAATTAATTGAGCGGGTTATTTGTTCAGGTCATTTTTCAACCATTGAACATATCCAGATAAGCTTTGCTATTGCAAATGTTTCAAGAGCTTGTACTCATCAGCTTGTGAGGCATCGCCATATGTCTTTTTCTCAAAAATCTCAAAGATATGTTAAAGAAAAAGGTCAGTTTGACTATATTATTCCGCCGACAATTGAAAAGAATCCGCAGTTAAAAGAAAAATTTGAAAACTTTATGGGAGAAATTTCAAGTCTTTATGCAGAATTTACCGAAGCAGGAGTTCCTGCAGAAGATGCCAGATTTGTTTTACCCAATGCAGCGGCATCATCTATGGTTGCAAGTTTAAATTTAAGAGAAATGATTCATCTTGCAAATTTAAGGCTATGTGCTCGGGCACAGTATGAAATCAGGACTCTTGTTAAAATGATGTGCGAAGAACTTATAAAAGAAGAACCATGGTTAAAAACTTACCTTGTGCCAAAATGTGAAAGATTGGGATTTTGTGACGAAGATAAATCTTGTGGGCGTATGTCGGTAAAAAGTAAAAATGAGTAATAAATTTAGTTTTTTCTAATCAATATCTATAGGTTCTCTTAAAATTCCGATAATGGCCTCTCTTGCTGTGAATGCTAATTCTTTTGGTATTTCAGAAATTGTACAGAGCTGTCTTAAAACATCTACTGTACGCTTAAAGATTCTTACAATATCACCTTCGCCCATTTCGACCTGCTCTGTTATAGTTTCCCATTCTGCGTTGTTAACCCACATTTCAATTAACGCTGAAAAATAAGAGTTAATGTACATAGGAGTTTCAATGTTATTATCATTTTGCACTCTCTCAATATTTCTCTTAATATTTTTGATCTGATTAAGAGTTTTTCTTGTTGCCGGAGAAATTGGAATTTGAGGATAAACATCAGTTCTCAAATCTTCTGTAGTGATAGCGCAAATAACACTCGCAAGCTCTGCCGGAGTCAAATTCTCAAGGATGTGAGAAAAAACTATTTCAGAAATGAATAATTCATTTTCTGCTCTGATTTGAGAAGCCATAACACCTTTGTCTGTAGGGTAATCATCTTTTAAGTACCCAAAATCAATTAAAACCTGCCTGTGGGATAAAAATTTGTTCCAAAAAATATCTTTTTCTATCTCAATTTGTTTTGCAAGTTTTTTCTGTTTAATTTCATAACGTTCAAGAACTTCTATTTCTTTCATGTGTTTTCTGAATAATTTACAGTTATCACAAGGATAAGAATGCATTTTTTCAAGCATTTGTTTTGTTTTGTTCCCGAATTCAACGGCTTCAGGACTTAAAGGACGGTTTTTGCTGCGCTCCTGTTTTTGTATAGTTTTAAAGATTCTTCTGTTTTCAACATAAATATTGCGAATTTTATTATAATCTAGCAAATCTTGATTAGTTAATTTTTTATGACAAGCAAATTCTGATAAATTATTAATTATTTTTTGGTTTTCATCTTGTTGTTTTAAAAGCGGAGTTAATCTTGAATTTGCGGAAAAATACCCGAAGCTTTTTAAGATAAGTTCTTTTGCTTCGTCAAGAGAAAATCTTTGAAGCAAATTTAAAACCATGGAATAACGAGGTGCAAATCGGCTTTCAAGCGGATTTGCTTCACTTAAAACAAGATCAGCAACTTCTTCAGGCGTTTGGAATTGAGTTCCGACTATTACGACATAACCTATTTCGTCCATTCCGCGGCGACCGGCACGACCTGACATTTGTAAAAATTCACTTGGTGTAAGTGCTCTGTGACCTACGTCGGTTCTTTTGCTGATAGAACTTATAACTGTCGAACGGGCGGGCATATTAATTCCCGCCGCAAGTGTTTCTGTTGCAAAAACAACTTTAATAAGCCCTTTTTGAAATAATTTTTCAATTAAGACTTTCCAGCCCGGTAAAAGTCCGGCATGGTGCGATGCAACACCGTTTAAAACATATTCAATATGTTTGTTATTATATAAATAAACATTTTCAGCTAGATATTCATCAACAATTTCTTTTATTTGTTTTTTTTCTTCGGGAGTTACAAGTGTAAGTGAAGAACATTTTTCCATTTGTTCATCACATTTTTTGCGTGAAAATGTAAAATAAATTGCAGGAAGCATATCTTTTTCGTGCAAATTTTTTACAACGTCTTTAACAACGCTTCTTTGAGGCATTTTACCTCTGCGGTAAAATTGTCTTTTTTCCGGACGAATTTTTGAATTTAATTGTCCGCTGGGAGTTAAAAGCGATAAAATAGTATTCGGCTGTGAACTGTCAAAATAATAAAATCTTAAGGGTACCGGACGAAAATCAGTATTTACAATTTCTGTACGTGAATGAACAGTATTTATCCAGTCAGTAAGTTGTTGAGCATTTGCAACAGTCGCACTTAGCGCAACAATTTGAATGTTTGTAGGGCAGTAGATAATACTTTCTTCCCAAACAGTCCCACGTTGTTCATCATTCATATAATGAACTTCGTCTAAAATAATAAATTTAACATTTTTTAAATTTTCTGTAACAGAACCGAAATTTGTACCGTAAAGCATGTTTCTGAAGACTTCGGTTGTCATAACAATAATTTGTGCATCACGGTTTATAGAAGTATCGCCTGTTAGAAGTCCTACATTATTTATGCCGTATTTGCTTGAAAAATCACTGTATTTTTGGTTTGAAAGAGCTTTCAAAGGAGTTGTATAAAAAACTCTCTTCCCGTTTTCAATAGCTTTATGAATTGCATGTTCTGCAATAACAGTCTTTCCTGCACCGGTAGGGGCACAAACCACAACACTTTTATCGTTGTTAATATGTTTAAAGGCTTCCTTTTGGAAGTCATCCAGCTCGAATGGAAATGAAAATTTTTGCATTTAATCTTTCTTAGTTGTTTTGTTATAAGACACAACCTACAACTTACTTTTTTATGGTGATGGGATATTAACTTCGCCTCTTTTCTATCCTCTTAACATTTTATCAAGAATATTATTTTTTGACAATGTAACAAATTGTTAATATAAACTTTTAAAAGGAGTAAAAAATATTATTAGGAGTTTTATATGCATGTTATGTATTTTTAATTGTTACTAGTAACAAGAAAGGAGAGAATATGAGAATTCAACCAACACAAAATTACCAGAGAAAAAATTTTACAGGAATGATAAAAGCAGCCGAGACTGTTTTTTTCGACTCTAAAATTGTAGGAGAGATAACAGATAATTATATTAAGGCTAAAGATGGCCGTATTCTGTATTCTATTGAGGAGATATTTGCAAAACCATGGGCGCATTTGATAGCAATGGCAAATAAGTTCTCCGACCATCAGATAATTGATGCAACAGACGTTAAAAACCCGCACTGGATTGATAATATATTTAATATTAAGTTGAAATAATAATATAAAGAAAGATCCTAAAATTCAGTATATTTTTAGGGTCTTTCTTTATTGATTTTTATTTAACTATATTATATCGAAACCTATGTATTGATGTAAGACCCGTGGAATTTTAATAGTGCCGTCTTCTTGCTGGAAATTTTCCAAAATTGCCGCAAAGGTTCGTCCTACAGCAAGTCCTGAGCCGTTTATAGTATGAACAAACTGGATTTTCCCTGACGATTTTTCTCTATATCTTATGTTTGCACGTCTTGCCTGAAAATCCCCGAAATTTGAACAGCTGGAAATTTCTTTATACCCGTTGTAAGAAGGCATGTAAACTTCCAGATCATAACATTTTTTAGCAGAAAATCCTATATCAGCAGTACATAGCTCAACTCTTCTGTAGGGCAATTCCAACAATTCCAAAACTTTTTCCGCGTCTTTTGTTAATTTAAGGTGTTCTTCCTCGCTTTTTTCAGGTGTTGTCAGTTTTACAAGTTCAACTTTATTAAATTGATGAAGTCTTATAAGTCCTCTCGTATCTTTACCCGCAGAACCTGCTTCACGTCTAAAACAAGGAGTATATGCCGTCATATATTTGGGTAAATCTTCTTCATTTAAAATTTCACCTTGGTATATATTTGTAACAGGAACTTCCGCTGTAGGAATAAGATATAAATCCTCATTTTCACATTTGTACATATCTTCCGCGAATTTAGGAAGTTGGCCTGTTCCCGTCATCGCAGCGGAATTTACTAAAATAGGCGGTAAAACTTCTTCGTATTCATGTTCTCTCGTATGTACATCAAGGAAAAAATTTATAATAGCACGCTCCAGAGCTGCTCCTTTTCCCTTATATAGAGTAAATCTTGATTGAGCAATTTTAACTCCTCTTTCAAAATCTACAAGTCCTTTTTCCTCAATTAAATCCCAATGCGGTTTAAGTTCAAAATCAGCCTCTGTAGGCTCTCCGCATCCTGAAATTATTTTATTGTCACTTTCTGAAGTTCCAAAAGGAGTGGTTTCATCAGGAATATTAGGAAGATTTAAAAGCAAATTTTTTTGTTTTTGCTCAAGAGTAATCTCTTTATCTTCTAAAACTTTTATTTCATCTCCGATTTTTCTTACTTCTTCTTGAATTTTATCAGTATTTTTATTGTTTTTTTTAAGTTCGCCTATTTTTTGTGACTCAATTTTTCTTTTGGAACGAAGTTCATCGGCCTCTGTTTGAACGGCACGTCTTTTAATGTCAATTTTAATTACTTCATCAATGGACAAATCAGGATTTCTTCGTTTTAATAATTCATTAATCTTTTCGGGATTTTCTCTAATTAATTTTATATCTAACATAATTTAACCTCTCATATATTCGCTAATTTTACAAGAAAGACGAAAATTTAGCAAATAAAATTTAGGTGGAGCTTAAAGGGCTTTTTAAGTTTTCTTCTCGATTCATCTTTCACTTTTCACTTTTAATATTAACCCATTGGTCTAGAAATCTAAACCTGCCGATTGATAACACTTTTTTAAAAAGACTGCTATAATAATGTTGTAATAAAATAAGTTGGCTGGGGAAGAATGTTGGACAGAATTAATCTTAATGATGAGCTGAATAACTCCCAATTAAATGAACAGATTGGGGTTAATGGTGTTATTACAAATCCTGCAAATAATACATATAAAAATATTAATAAAAATTTATTAATTGATGAAACTGCTATTTCAGATGAAGCTGTAAATCTTTACCAAAAAGATCAAGACATTAAAAAATTTAACTCTCTTGCTATGTCAGATCCGCAAGATTTATCACATGAAGATATAGTTTCGGCTTTGTTTAACAAAGGAGTTTCAGATGTACTTTCAGAAGAAACAGTAAAAGAACTTTCTAATAATGAAAAATTATTAAAAGATTTAAATGTATAATTTTGCTGGATTATGTAGTATAAATTAGAAGCACATGGAAAAAAAGAAACAAACCACAATAAAATACCACTCCCAAGACAACAGTGATTTAGAAGGTAATTCTATTTCTGCTGCACAAAACCATTATGCCCAGGGAAATTATAAAGAAGCTTTACAGCTCCTTTTGGGAATAGTTCATAAAAGCGCAAATGCGGATATTTTTGTAGATATCGGCAGCTGTTATTACATGTTGAATAATCAAAAAGAAGCACTCGAATATTGGAATAAAGCTGTAAATCTGGATTCTAAAAATGCCAAAGCTTACACAAATATAGGAAATTTACATTATAAAAACGAACAAATTGAACTTGCAATATCTTTTTGGCTTGTAGCTTTAATTTCAAAACCTGAAGAGGCAAATACCTGTTTAAATCTTGCGATTGCTTTTGATAAAAAGGAAATGCGATTTGAAGCTATTAAATATTTTGAAAAATATATTAAATATGAAGAAAATAAATCTAGCCCAGAATATATTAAAATAAAAAATAAAATCCAGTATTGTTATGATGTTGCTAATCAATATTTAACCTTTGGAGTACAATATCAATCCGAAGGCAACAATGAAAAAGCAGCAGCTTGTTACTTTAAATCATTGGCAAATTACCCGAACTTGTCAAAAACCAGTCTTAATTTGGGAAGCATTTTTTTTGAAGATAAAAATTTAGATCTTGCTATTAAATATTGGAAAGAAGCTTCTCATGTTGATCCGAATTATGATAAAATTTATTCAAATTTAGCTATTTCTTATGATTTGATGAAAAAATTTGACTATGCTTATTGCCATTATTATCTTTATATGAATTTTATAATCAGCAATAAAGAGGAATATTATAAAATAAATAAAAGACTTTTAAAAATAAAACCTTTTCTAAATAAACACCCTGAAGCAATAGAAAAACATCTTGAGCTGGCGAAAGAACATCTGGCAAATAATCAAATATATGATGCAATAGATGAATTTAAGTTTTATTCTATTTTAAAACCTGAGGAAAAAGAAACTTATAAAGCTATGATTAGCAAATTAGAATCGTATATAAATCCTGAAAAAAATATTATTCTAAACTGCTTTGATATAGGTAATAAATTAATACTGGAAGGTAAATTTTCCGAAGCAAAACTTTATTTTCGCAGGATAATGGTATTGTCATCACCCAGATATCTTGAATTTTCAAAAGCAAGAGCAAAATATTCCCAATGCGAAAAGGCAGAAACCGGAATGATTTAATGTTTAAAGAAATTAAAAAATTTATTTATACAAAAATCTTGAGAAGAAAATATTACAGAAAAGGCAATTGTCTTGGCTGTGGAAAATGTTGCAAAAAAATTTACGTACAAACAAGCAAACATGTTATCCAAGAGGAAAAAGAATTCGAGAAATTAAAACTTTTACATAGATTTTACACATACTTAACGGTTGTGGGCAAGGATGAAACGGGGCTAGTTTTTGCATGCTCTAATCTTGATGAGAAAACTAATTTATGTAAAATACATAAAAATCGTCCGGGTATTTGCAGAAGATATCCGCAGGAAGAACTTTTTATTATGGGCGGAGAGCTTTCTGAAAACTGCGGTTATAAAATGCTCCCAATAATTCCATTTTCAGAGATTTTAGATAAAAAATTAAAAAAATAATTATCTTATTCCGATAGCTTTTTCCAGATAAAAACGAGCTTTATTGTAATCAAATACAGATTGCACAAAAGCCAGTTGAGTATTGTTATAATCTGTCAGAGCTTGTTGTAATTCAAGATAATTACCCACTCCTACCGCGTATCTTCCATCAGCCAATTCAAAGTTTTCTAATGTTTGTTTTACTTTTTGACTCATAAGCGGAATCCTTTTTTCTAATTGTTTCATGTTTACATAATAAGTTTGTACTTGAAAGTAAATGTTCTTTTTTAGCAAATCTATATTATTTATAGCAATATCTAAATAAGATTTTCCTTGTTCAGCTTGACATTTTATACTCATACCGTTAACAACCGGGAAATTAACTCCTGCATATATACCAATAGCATTTGAGCCGTAATCGGTTCTCTTTGCATGTGAGTAATTTCCGCTTGCATTAATTTCCGGATAAAAACTTCTTTTTATTGCTTTTAAGGATTCTTCCGACGCTTTTTTAACTAATTCAAGCGATTTTAAATCAGGTCTGTTTTCGTAAGCTTTATTAATTGCATCTTGCATTGAAAGATCAAAAGGTTTGAAGCTGTAAGTTTTTAAAATATCTCTTTTTTCAATTCCTGAAGTAAGTATAGCTCCACTTTTAATTTCGGCTTCAATAGAGTTTTCTTCATAATTTTTTCTGTCATAAGCCACATTTATTTCATTTTTCACAGAATAATTCTTTTGAAAATTAAAAGTTTCAGTATTTTTAATTTCATAATTAGGAGCATTAATATAATACATTGAGTTATTAAGATTAATTAGTGCTATTTGGTAGACATTTTCAGCTTCAAGAAGGTTTATTTTTGCGTTTGTTAGCGCAGCTTCAGCATTAACTTTATCAATTTTTGATTTTAAGCCTACCTCATACATAGCTTTTGTTCTTTCAACGTTAAGTTCATTGATTCTTACAGAACGTGCATAAATATCCTCATTAGCTCTTGCTGCAAGAACAGCTGCATAGGCTGTTTTTACATTGTAAATACTGTTTAATATAGAATTCTCAAGATCAAATCCCGCTGCCTCCCAGTTAAATTTATTCATGTTTATTTTGGCTGTGGTATACCCAAAGTCCCAAATAAGTTGATTTACTCCCAGATTCAAATCATAATAATTATTGTTTAAGGAGTTGGATTGTTCGCCAAAATATTTTGTATTATTTATGCTGTATCCGCTTCCTCCGTATAAGGTTGGAAAATAGTTAGATTTAGCAACACCTATATTGCTTTTTTGAATTTTTTGAAGGTTTTTGTAGTTTTTAATATTCGGGTTATGTTTTAGGGCATAATCAACACAATCTTCAATTGAAAGCGTGATAGAACCTTTTAAAACAGCAACATTGCTTTCTGCTGAATCTGTTTGTTTCGGCTTTTCAGTCTTTTTCTTTTTAATAAATCTTGTAAAAAATGATTTTAAAGGTGAAACCCTGATTTTTTCTGATGAAGCAAGAGAAGGCAAAGAAAAAGTTACGATAAGAACTATACAAATAATTAATTTTATTATTTTACTCAAAACTTTTCCCTCTCCCTTGCTAAATATTTTAGCACCATCAAAGGTTAAGAGCAACTAATTTACAGTGATTACAAATGTTTTTAACTTTTAATCAATTATTCAAGTGACAAGCTGAAAAATGATTTGGGCAAATTTCAATCAATAAAGGAACTTCTTTAGAGCAAATTTCCATAGAAAACCGGCATCTCGGGTGAAATTTGCATCCTGAAATTTCCTGTTGAATTGATGGAGGCTGCCCTTTGATAATTGCAAGTTTTTCACCTTTATCGGATGGTATTGAACTTAATAATGCTTTTGAATAAGGATGATTGGGATCTTTAAAAAAATCTTCGGTAGGTGCTGTTTCAACGATTCTTCCGGCATACATAACAGAAATTTCATCTGCGCAATCTTTTACCAAAGCCAAATCATGAGTTATTAAAAGAATAGATGCTCCTGTTTCTCTTTTTATTTTATCTAAAATATTCATAATTTGCGCTTGAATTGTTACGTCAAGAGCCGTTGTAGGTTCATCGGCTATTATTATTTCGGCATTACAGGCAAGAGCCATGGCAATTATCGCACGCTGCTTCATTCCGCCGGAAAATTCATGCGGATAAGATTTTAAACGTTCTTCCGGCGAAGGAATTTGTACCAACTCCAAAGCTTCCACTGCTTTTTGAACAGCTTCTTTGCCTTTCAAACCCTGATGTTTTTTTATAACTTCAAGTAATTGATTTCCAATTGTATAAAGAGGGTTTAAAGATGTCATGGGGTCTTGAGGTATTAAGGCAATTTTTGAACCCCTGATTTGCTCTAAATCTTTATTACTTAATTTTAAAAGATTTATTTTGCATTCATGCTGTCGGGCAAAAATACACTTACCCCTGCCCGACCTGTCTTTTGCTTTTTCCGTTTCTTTTTCCCCTTCGCTAAAAGAAATTTCCCCGCTCGTTATTCTGGCTGTTTTCGGCAAAAGACGCAAAATACTCATTGCCGTAATTGTTTTTCCGCAACCGGATTCACCCACAATTGCATGCATTCCCCCCTTTTTTAGTGAAAAAGAAAGATCATATAAGGCTTGTTTAAAACCCGCTTCGGTTTCAAAGCCCAAATTCAAATTTTTTACCTCTAAAATATTCATGTTTAACATTATATCTGTTAAATTAAAAAAAGATATTACGCTTTAAGTCTAAACTTACATTAATTTTGAACCAACTCTTCTAAATGTTCCTGTAAATTTAAAATAATTTCTCTTGCCTGTTTTTTCATTTCTTCTTCAGTTAAGCCGAGTTTTTTATAGTTAATAAGGCCTTTTACATCCTTAATACCTTGTTGTAATAGTTCTAAAAGTTCTAATTTTGACATATTATCCTTTCTTTACTTTAATAAAATTCTTCTTTTATTTATAGAATAACTTTATATAGTTATTCTAATACATATTTAACTAAATTTAATACTATATAAATGTATTGTAATCCGTTCAATTTCAATTGTCAACATAGTAATATAAAATATATGGAAATGAAAAAATATTATAAAGAATTAGCAAAAAATATAAGAGTAGAACGTGCAAAAAACAAAATTTCTCAGCTTAAACTTGCAGAAATGGCAGGTATATCTATTGAGACAATAGGACAAATTGAAAGAGAAACTGCAAATCCTACTCTTTCTACAATAATTGCCATTGCATTAGCTCTGAAAGTTAGTTTGAATGACTTAATTTTATTAAAATATTAAATATTAGCTTAAATAATTTGCTAAAATTTTCTTAACATAGTTTTGGGTTTCAGAATAAGGCGGAACGCCATCATATTTATCCACAGCACCGGAACCGGCATTATATGCTGCGAGTGCTAAAATTATATTTCCATTATATTTGCTTAACAGCCATTTTAAGTGTCTTACTCCGCCGTCAACGTTTTGAACAGGGTTATAGGGATCTTTTACGCCAAGGGTTTTTGCTGTCCCGGGCATTAATTGCATTAATCCCATTGCTCCGCAGTGAGATTTCGCTTTAGGATTAAAACCTGATTCCTGTTTTACTACGGCTTTTACTAAATTTTCATCCACCCCGTGTTTTTGCGAAATCTTTGAAATCATGCTCAAAAGCTGCGGTTTTGAAGCCTCGCTGTATCCTTTAATTTCAGGTGGGGTTGATAATTCGGCCTGAACTTCAGTAACGGGAGTTGTTAAAAGTTTTCCAAATTGTGATTCAGATGTTGATTTTAAAATTTCTTGAAAAGGCTGGACATTTGCTGAAAGTTGTTTGTGAATAACAGGAGGCTGTACTTGATTCTCAGAATTATTTACAACATAATTTTGTATCTGCAAAGTTCTTTGCTGTGCAGCTTGCTGTCCTCCTGTTGATAATAAATTTTGAATCATTCCTGAAAACATTTTTTACACCATTACACGAAACCTTTATTATTT
The DNA here is from genome assembly GCA_963839525.1 of uncultured bacterium. Classification (GTDB taxonomy): domain Bacteria; phylum Cyanobacteriota; class Vampirovibrionia; order Gastranaerophilales; family Gastranaerophilaceae; genus CAWIVJ01. Next base: position 674,720 of record CAWIVJ010000005.1, read on the forward strand.
CGCCTTTATTAATCTACTTATTAACTGGTAACTTTTTAGCTTTGCCGGCTTACCAATTTTATGCACTCGCTAATTATTGCTTCGTTTCCCTATTGTTTTGAAACTTGTTCGCTCGCATCTGTTTTGTTAGGAAAACTTCTTTCTTTTTTAGATTTTTCGGTAAAAAATTAAAAAAATTAAAGTTTCGATACAAAAATCCTCTAAAAGATGGGGGTTTTAGACAAAATAAGAAGACTTAGAAATACAACAAAATAAAACTCAGAAATTATGTTTGGTTATTTCTTATTCTCTATAATAAAATTTAATAATATTTACTTAAAAGTCAAAAATTATCTGGTTTCTTTTAACATAACAAGTGTCTTTTTAATGTCATCTAACAAATAATCCAATTGATTATCAATATTGTTCCGGGAGAAAGCATTTCCGCTTTCTTCTGCCGTAATATACGGGCTGTAAGTTTCGCTTTCAATGCGAAGTTGAGAAACAGCTTGAACATGCGTATTTAATTGCATAACTTTTTTATAGGAAATAAAACTTTGCTCTGATTTATTTTTATATTTATCCCTGAAATATTCAACGTTTTCTTTCAAAAAATAAGCCTTAGCATTAAATTTTTGTATATTATCTTTGTTTTCAATTGAAGTTTGCAGTTTTTCAATAATAGAAATAAGTTCATTCAGATCATTTATATATTTAGAAGTTTTGTCTTTTTTCATAATAATATTGACAAAAGCCGGATTGTTTCTTGGAATTGGTTTAATTTCATTAGGATCATTAAACCCGTCTTGATATTCAAAAGCAGGTTGAAGTTCTTTTTCGATTGAATTTTGAAATCTTTCTTCAAGATTAGGTAAAGTTCCAGCATAACCAGCTTTTTCAAGGTTAGCTGCTTTTCCTTTTTTCTTTGCTAAAGCCGGTAACGAAAGACAAAATATTATTAAAAATATTGATAGGAACTTCTTCATACCATATATTTTAATATATTTTGACTAAAAGTAAAAAATGTAAATAAATTAAGCTCAATTATTTTCAATCTTCACATTTCACCCTTCAATCTGATAAGCCCAGGCAGAATGGTTATGAATACTTTCAAAAGCTTCGCAGTCTACTTCGAATGAATCAATAATTTTATTTTCTCTTAATTCTAAAACAACATCTCTCAAAATATCCTCAACAAATTTAGGATTTTTATACGCTTGTTCTGTTACAAACTTCTCATCTGTACGTTTCAATAAAGGATAAATTTCTGAGGAACCGTATTTTTCAATAATTTTAATTAAGTCTTCAATCCAAATATGGTTTTCTTCTTTATAAGAAATTTTTACAGAAACAACGGCTCTTTGGTTATGTGCTCCGCATTCGGAAATTTCTTTAGAGCAAGGACAAAGAGTTGTCAATGGAACTTTTACTCCAAGTGTAAATTTATATCTTTCATTTTCCTTCCCGGGGTTTGATAGAATTCCATAGAAAAGAACAATCGTAGCTCATTGGTGAAGGAATTTTTGTTACAGGAGATTTTTTGTCGATAAAATATTTAAATTTGAATTCCAGTTCTCCGCTTTGAGCGTTTAATTTTTTTATTATTGCAGCCAGGCAGCCTTTAATATCAACACCAAGAAGATTTTTGTTTTTCCATTCGCTCAAAACTTCAATAAATCTTGACATATGCGTACCTTTATAATGTTTTGGCAAAGATACGCTTACTTTTGCTTTTGCGTTGACAACTTGGTTGGATTCATTTTTTCGTTGAATGATAAGAGGGAATTCAAGATGTTTTATTCCAACTTTTTGGATATCTACTCCCCTTGTATCTTTTGAATTTTGTGTATCTTTAAGATTCCTCATAGTTATTCTTCTAAGGTTAAATCTATATTTTCGAAACTTTGTTCTTCTAAAGCTAATAAAAGTTTTAAAGCAGCTTTTCTTTGAGTTTTTTTCGGCGCCATTCTTAAAAGTTCGATTGCTTTCATTACAACAGGATCTTTATCATACCACCGGCTTCCTTTTTCCGAATACTCACTCATTATACTGTAGACATGCTCTATGACTTCACCTGCAACCTGCTCTTGAAGTTTTAAAATAAATTCAGCTGCTGAATTTTTTGTTTCATCACAGGATAATTTTAACAAATCTAAAGCTTCTTTTAAGATAGGATCTTTATCATACCAGCGTCTTTTTGACATAATTACCTCGCTTTTTTTACTACTTTATTTTAACACAAAATTTTTGTTTTATAATAATTATAAAAGAGGATAAAATGAAAATACTCATCATCAATGGACCAAATTTAAACATGCTTGGAGTAAGAGAACCTGAAAAGTACGGAAATACAACTCTTTCTGATATCGAAAAGGAGCTTTATGCTTATTCTTTTGAACTGGGAGTTGATATAGAAACGTTTCAAAGTAATATAGAGGGTGAAATTATAGATAAAATACAAAAAGCTCTGGGATTTTTCGACGGGATATTAATTAATCCGGGAGGTTACACTCATACAAGCGTTGCTATAAGGGATGCTATTTCGTCTGTTAATTTGCCTTGTGTTGAAATTCATATGACAAATATTCATGCCAGAGAGGAATTCAGACAGAAATCTTTGATTGCACCTGTTTGTATTGGACAAATTTCCGGCTTCGGAAAAGAGAGCTATAGCTTGGGATTAAAAGCTTTAAATGATTATTTGAAGAAAGAAATTTAAATTTTACTATACGCTTTCATTTTACATAAAATCTCTGAAAATAAAAAATGGCCCTTTTATACAATTATTTTTAATTTCTGTAACAAATTGAAAAAATTTTCTTTTGATGTATGATAATTGTGTGAAAAAGATTTATATGAGGGTTGGAAATGGAAACATTGACTAAGAATGAAGGGTTAATTTCACAGATAATTGGACCTGTTATTGACGTTGAATTTCAGCAGGGAGAGCTTCCTGAAATTTATAATGCTTTAAAAATTACAAAAGATGACGGAACAGTAGTTACTGCAGAAGTTCAGCAAATGTTAGGCTCAAATAAGGTTAGAACGGTTGCTATGTCTTCAACTGACGGGCTTAGACGTGGAATGAAAGTAATTGACACGAAAGATTCAATAAAAATTCCTGTCGGAAAGCCTATTTTAGGAAGAATTTTAAACGTTATCGGAGAACCGGTTGATGAACTTGGACCTATTGAAACTCAGGATTATTTGCCAATCCACAGAGAATCACCAAAATTGATTGATCAAAATACAGATATAGAAATTTTAGAAACAGGCATTAAGGCAATTGATTTATTGCAGCCTTACCAAAAAGGCGGAAAAATAGGACTTTTTGGTGGTGCCGGAGTAGGAAAAACAGTTCTTATTATGGAATTAATCCATAATATTGCACTTGAGCATTCAGGGGTTTCCGTTTTTGGAGGTGTCGGAGAAAGAACACGTGAAGGAAACGATCTTTGGAATGAAATGAAAGAATCCGAAGTTCTAGATAAAGTTGCTCTTATTTACGGGCAAATGAATGAACCGCCCGGAGCCAGAATGAGAGTAGGTCTTTCAGCTTTGACCGCTGCAGAATATTTTAGAGATTTTTCAAAACAGGACGTATTATTATTTATTGATAATATTTTTAGATTTACTCAGGCAGGTTCTGAAGTATCGGCTCTTTTAGGTCGTATGCCTTCAGCGGTTGGTTATCAGCCGACACTTGCGACTGAAATGGGAGAATTGCAAGAACGAATTACATCAACAAAAGACGGTTCAATTACGTCTGTTCAAGCGATTTATGTACCTGCCGACGATTTAACAGACCCTGCACCTGCTACAACCTTTTCTCACCTTGATGCATCAACCGTTCTATCAAGACAAATTGCCTCTTTAGGCATTTATCCGGCAGTTGATCCATTGGCCTCAAACTCAAGAGTGCTTGATCCTAACATAATAGGCGAGGAACACTATAATATAACAAGGCATGTTCTTGAAATCCTTCAAAAATATAAAGAATTGCAAGATATTATAGCAATTTTAGGTATGGATGAATTATCAGAAGAAGACAAAGAAATAGTTAACAGAGCCAGAAAAATCCAAAGATTTTTATCTCAGCCGTTCTTTGTTGCAGAAAAGTTTTCAGGTATGGAAGGTAAGTATGTTAAATTAGAAGAGACAATAAAAGGTTTTAAAGAGATTATTGAAGGAAAACATGATAGTTTACCTGAACAAGCATTTTATATGGTCGGTACAATTGAAGAAGCTGTTGAGAAAGCAAAACAATTGCAGTAAAAATTATAAGGTGATAGAGTGAAAGTTTATAATAACATTTAATGATTTCTTTTATTAAGTTAAATTTAACTTATAACCTCATAATCTTATAAACTAAAGGATATAAAAATGTCAGACAAAAAATTGCACTTAAAAATTACAACACACGAAAAAGTTGTTTTTGATGAAGATGTTGATGAAATTTATACAAAAGGAACCGAAGGGGAATTTGGAATTTTGCCCGGACATATTCCTTTTATGTCAGCTCTTGATATTGGTGTTACGAAGGTTGTTATCGACGGTAAAGTTGAAAAATTTACAACTATGGGCGGAGTTTTTCAGCTTACAGGCAACGAAGCTTTAATTTTAACACAGGCGGCAGAAAAATCTGAAGAAATTGATATTGAAAGAGCTGAAGAAGCAAAAAAACGTGCTTTGGAAAAACTTGAAGAATGTGATGATACTACTGATGTTCAGCGTGCAGAAATAGCTCTTGCAAAAGCTTTTGCAAGACTAAAAGCTTCAGGAAAAGGATAAAACTAAAAACAAATCTCTAAAAAAATGCTTTAATTCTCTTTTTATTTAATTTACCAGCGTTCATATGAACCGACCAGTCTATAATATTGCGTCTGTTTTTTAATTTCTTCCATTACTTTAGCAATTTTTTCATCGGTTATGTGTCCTTCAAAATCAACAAAGAAAGTATATTCTCCAAATTTAACTTTTGATGGACGAGAATCGATGTAAGATAAATTTATTTTGAAATCATGGAAAATTTTTAAAACTTCAAGCAAAGCGCCAGGTTTATTTGCTGTTGAAAAAGCAAGAGTTGTATAGTCTTTACTTGTTTTTGGAGTTTCAAAATCACCGATTAGTGCAAATCTTGTTTTGTTGTCGGGATCATCATTGATATTTTGTTTTAGAATGTTTAAATTATATATTTGGGCGGTTTTCTCACTTCCTATTGCAGCGTATGTTAAATTATAATCTTCCAGTTTTCTTGCAGCTTCAGCAGTGCTTGCAGTTTCAATAATATTTAAATGCCTTGGCATTTCATTGTAGATAAAATTCTGGCATTGACCTAATGCCTGCGGATGGGAAATTATTCCTGTTATGCAATAAAGCTCTGTTGTTTTTGATAAGAGACAATGATGAATAGGCATTATAACTTCAGATAAGATTTTTATGTTTGTGTTTTTAGTTCTTATAAGATTATCAATAGTCTCCCTAACGGCACCTTCAATAGAGTTTTCAATAGGCAAAACTCCTACAGAACAAGGATTTTCATCTATAAATTCCAATACCTGCTTAATTGTTTTCATTGGTTCTTGATAAACACTAATTTTATATTTTTCGCAAAAAACATCTTTTGCCATTTCAGTATAAGAGCCCCCCGGACCTAGATACGCAACTTTTTGAACTGATTCTAAAAATGACATTTGTAAAAACTTCCTATTCTTGATATTATTATTGTTGGGCTTTTTACCCTAACAATATTAATTTTACAAAAAGGTTTAGATTATGGCAAATATTAAATTTGGAACAGACGGATGGCGTGCAATTACAGGTGAGGACTTCAATACACAAAATGTTGAAATTGTTACAATTGCAATTGGAAAATATATTTTTGAAACTTTTGGGATTAAGAAAAAAATATTGATTGGATTTGATTCAAGAAACATGGCTAACGAATTTGCGTATCAATGTGCAAATTTGCTTGCTATGGCAGGTTTTGAGGTTATTTTAAGCAAAGAAGTTGTTCCTACACCTATTTTAGCTTATAGTGCAAAACTTTATAATGCATGTGCAATTATGTTTACGGCATCTCATAATCCGCCAAAATATTTGGGAATGAAATTTATTCCTGATTATGCAGGTCCTGCAACTGACAAAATAACAAAAACAATTATGGACAATTTAGGGAAGAAAATTTCTCAAGGTAACGGAAAAATAGAAAAATTCAATTTTAAACAGCCTTATTTTAAACATTTGCAAAAATTAATCGATTTTGAAAAAATTAAAACACTTAAAACTAATATAATTTTTGACGGGCTTTATTCAACCACAATAGGATATTTTGATAAAATTTTGGATGAATACTCAATTCCTTATCAGTCTCTTCATATGGAACATGATCCGAATTTTGGCGGAGGCATGCCTGAACCAAAGCCAAAATATTTAAAAGAATTAATAGAAAAAGTAAAATCTGAGCCTAATTCAATTGGACTTTCAAATGATGGTGACGGAGACAGGTTCGGAGTTATAAATGAAAACGGGGAATGGGTTTCTCCAATTGAAATTATAGCAATTCTTCTTTTATATTTAAAAAATAATAAAAATTTACAAGGTCCTATAATTAAAACCGTTAGTACAGGAGGGCTTTTAGATAAAATTGCTCAAAAACTGAATATAGAAATAATAGAAACACCTGTAGGTTTTAAATATGTTGGTGAAGCAATGAGAAAGAATAATGCTATAATAGGTGGAGAAGAATCCGGCGGGCTAAGTATTCAAGGACATATTCCCGAAAAAGACGGAATTTTGGCAAATCTTTTAATTCTTGAAGTAATGGCTGTTAAAAATAGGTCTCTTGTAGAACTTCAGGAAGAAGTTTATGAAGTTGCGGGGATGAAATTTTTTAATGACCGAATTGATTTAAAGCTGGAGAGTCAGGAACAAGTGAGAACTTCGCTTGAAAAAACAAGAAATATAAGAAATATAGGAGATTTTAAAGTTGTTGAAGTTAAGACAAAAGACGGAATAAAACTCTGTTTTGAAGATACAAGCTGGATTTTGGTTCGTTCAAGCGGAACAGAACCATTATTAAGAATTTACTTTGAAAGTAACAATTTAGAAAAACTTAAACAATTAAAAGATAAATTTATATTGTAGTTTATTCGCCTTTAATCTTATCAACAACCATTTTTGCTATTTCTTTGGCAATGATTTTTTGTGTTGATTCAGGACAATTTTGTAACATATTCATTGCTGTTTTTAGGGTTGAATCTATATCATACCAGCGATTATTTCTTTCTTCTTCAACTCCGGCTTCAACAGCGGAGATAATGTCTTCTATTGCTTCATATTCAGAATTTTCAATATTATGCTCAATTATAATTTTTATTAAGTTTAGTGATATTTTTATTTGAGTTTCATCACCTGATTGTTCTAAAGTTTTTACAGCTGAAGACAAAACGGGGTCTTTATCGTACCAGCGCCTAAAGTTTGAACTATATTCCTCTTTCATTTTATTCCTCGCTTTTCTCTTTATCCATGTTTAAAGGTAACACCTTTATCGCCTTTAGGATAATGCCAATCAATGCATTTTTTTTCACAAGCAATCCGGCATGCTCCGCATTCTAAACAATTTTCGTATCCAATAATAAGTTTTTTATTTTCTTCATCCCATTCATAAACCTTTGCTGGACAAATATAAGTACAGATTTTTGAATTACAAATTAGACACTGTGCTTCATCCGGTTTCAAATGAGGTTTTTCATCAGGAACATATTTAACTTTTGATAACTTATCATCAATATTTGATTGAGAAATTTTTTCGTCTGTCATTACTTTAAAACTCCAAAAATAATTTTTATAAAACCAAAAGCATCTTTAAATAGTTCTAAAATACTTCTGTCAGCAAAAATACTTTTAATAAAACCATGATATTTATTACGTTTTGGTATACTATCAACAGATGTAAACATTTTGAAAAATTCTGCGATTTTTTTAGGATAATATTTCAGGTAAGATTTTGAACGGTTATGGAGAATATCCATCAGGTTTTTGTAAGATTTTAAATCTTTTATTATAAAAGAATTTTCAAGCTTTTTTTGATAAAGGGCTAAACTATTAGCACTAAAATCATCTTTGTTTATTGCTTCAATTGTTGATTCACCGGCTAATTTTCCACTAATCATTGCTAAGTTTGTCCCTTCCCAATGAAGATTATTTACAAGCATTGCGGAATCACCAACAACTAAAACACCGTCTGAATAAAGTTTTGGTAATTTTTTATAACCGCCTTCGGGAATTAAGTGGGCAGAATATTCAATTAATTCACCGCCTTTTATAAAAGGTTGAAAAGTCGGGTGAGATTTTATTTTGTCTAAAAGTTCATAAGGTTTAAGTTTTCTTTTTACAAGTTCTTCTAAACTAATACCCAAGCCTATAGAAAGAGTTTCTTTATTAGTATAAACATAGCCTAAACCAAGCATTCCCAGCATTGGTTCGCCAAATATTTCATAGATTGCACCCTCACCGTCTGCCAGATTAAACCGTTCTTCGATTGTTTCTTTTCCGAGTTTGATAACTTCTTTTACCCCAAGAGCAACATCTTTCGGTTTAATTTCTTTTCTAAGACCAATTTGCTTTGCGAGCATAGAATTAACGCCGTCAGCTAAAATAACAATATCTGCAAAATATTCTTCAAGCTCTGTTTTAACTCCTACAACCTTATTTTCTTTGACAATTAATTCTTTAACAAGTGTTTCTGTAGCAAGAACAACTCCTGCTTTTTGAGCTTCTTGCGCCATCCATCTGTCAAATTTAGAACGAACAACAGAATAACTGCTGTAAGATTCTTCTTCTTTTGAAATATAATTAACTGAAACAGATTCTTTTTCAGTACACATAATATATTTATGTGCAACAGTTTTTCTTTCAAGCGGAGCAGATTCTTCAAAATCAGGAAAAATTTCTTTTGTAGGCTGAGTATAAATTGCTCCGCCAAAAACATTTTTGCTGCCTGAAAAACTTCCGCGTTCAATTAAAACAACTTTTTTACCTGCCCTTGCAATTGTAACTGCTGCAGAAACACCTGCCGGGCCGCCTCCTACAACTATAACTTCGGTTTTGTTTTTCATATTGTACTCCAAAATATAAGGCAATTGTACAATAAACATTTAAGTTTGTAAATTATTTGTATTTATTATAAGTTAAATTAATAAAATATAAATAGCAAGGAGGATATTTAAAATGTTAATTATAATGCGCCAAGGAAGCAATAATAAAGAAACAGAACAAGTAAAAGTATTTATTGAAAAAAGGGGATTTACTGCACATATTTCAATTGGAGAAATGCACACAGTAATAGGTGCAGTAGGCGAAAAAGTCATTGACCCGAGAGAAATAGAACTTTTAGAAGGCGTAAAAGAAGTAATAAGAATAACTTCAAACTATAAACTTTCAAGTAGAGTTTTTCAACCTGAAGACACTGTTATAACGGTCAACGGTATCAAATTCGGCGGTAATAATTTAGGACTTATTGCCGGTCCCTGCACAGTTGAAAGCTATGAACAAATGGATAAAACCGCAGCAGCTCTCAAAAAATCAGGTGTGAAAATTCTAAGAGGCGGAGCTTTTAAACCCAGAACTTCTCCTTATTCTTTTCAGGGACTTGGAGAAGAAGGGCTTGAAATAATAAGAGAAGTTGCTGATAAGTACAAAATGGCAGTTACTTCCGAAGTTATGGAAATTTCTCAAATTCCTTTATTTGAAAAATATGTTGATATTTTGCAAGTAGGCGCGAGAAATATGCAGAATTTCAACCTGCTCAAAGAACTGGGACAGATTAGAAAGCCTGTGATGATAAAAAGGGGTCTTTCGGCCACCTTTGAAGAGTGGTTAATGTCGGCAGAATACATCATGGCAGGCGGAAACCGAGAAGTTATGCTTTGTGAAAGAGGCATAAGAACATTTGAAAGAGTTACCAGAAATACTCTGGATTTATCAGCTATCCCTGTTATTAAAAAAATCAGTCATCTGCCTATTTTAATAGATCCAAGCCATGGAACAGGTTTAAGGGATAAGGTTGTGCCTATGTCCAGAGCCTCCGTAGCAGCAGGTTGCGACGGTTTGATTATTGAGGTTCACTATGACCCTGATACAGCTCTTTGTGACGGCGCACAATCATTATATCCGGAACAATACAGCAAGCTTTATCATGATATTAAAAAAATTGCTCCCATTGTAAGTAAAAAGGTGTTGTAAGAAAAAACTCATAAATCTTCCCTTTTTCGTTACATTTTTGCCTCAAAAACTCTGCTTATCTATAATATAAATTGTATTTTAAAAAAGGAGATAAAAATGTTAATCGTAATGGCGCCCGGAGCAAGTAATAAACAAATTATTAATATAAAAGATTTTGTTGAAAAAAAAGGTTTTGCCGCACATATTATTCATGGAGAAATGCACACAGTAATCGGCGCAGTAGGCGAAAAAGTCATTGACCCGAGAGAAATAGAACTTTTAGAAGGCGTAAAAGAAGTAATAAGAATAACTTCAAACTACAAACTTTCAAGTAGAGTTTTTCAACCTGAAGACACTGTTATAACGGTCAACGGTATCAAATTCGGCGGTAATAATTTAGGACTTATTGCCGGTCCCTGCACAGTTGAAAGCTATGAACAAATGGATAAAACCGCAGCAGCTCTCAAAAAATCAGGTGTGAAAATTCTAAGAGGCGGAGCTTTTAAACCCAGAACTTCTCCTTATTCTTTTCAGGGACTTGGAGAAGAAGGGCTTGAAATAATAAGAGAAGTTGCTGATAAGTACAAAATGGCAGTTACTTCCGAAGTTATGGAAATTTCTCAAATTCCTTTATTTGAAAAATATGTTGATATTTTGCAAGTAGGCGCGAGAAATATGCAGAATTTCAACCTGCTCAAAGAACTGGGACAGATTAGAAAGCCTGTGATGATAAAAAGGGGTCTTTCGGCCACCTTTGAAGAGTGGTTAATGTCGGCAGAATACATCATGGCAGGCGGAAACCGAGAAGTTATGCTTTGTGAAAGAGGCATAAGAACATTTGAAAGAGTTACCAGAAATACTCTGGATTTATCAGCTATCCCTGTTATTAAAAAAATCAGCCATCTGCCTATTTTAATAGATCCAAGCCATGGAACAGGTTTAAGGGATAAGGTTGTGCCTATGTCCAGAGCCTCCGTAGCAGCAGGTTGCGACGGTTTGATTATTGAGGTTCACTATGACCCTGATACAGCTCTTTGTGACGGTGCACAATCATTATATCCGGAACAATACAGCAAGCTTTATCATGATATTAAAAAAATTGCTCCCATTGTAAGTAAAAAGGTGTTGTAAGAAAGCTAACATAAAAGAAGTTATAAACCCTTGTGTGTTAAAATTTAAAGATATAATCTTACTTATTATTTCCTTACGCAGCCTGCCAGACAGCGGTTATTGTCATAACCCTGAGAAAAGGTAATCATCACCGTCTCTGTCTATCAATGTATCATTTCCAAAATCTTTAATACAAATAGAGGATAAAAATACTTTATTTTACTAAATCTTGAATCTCTTTAAAATGAGGATTTTTAGCATCTTTTAACCATTCAAATAAAACTATCTCAAGACAAGAGATTTTTGCTCCGTTTTGATGCATAATTTCTATTCCCTGTTTGAATTCGTATTTATTTCTGCTTGCACAGGCATCTTTTACAATATAAACTTCATATCCTTCTCTAATAAGATCTTCTGTTGTTTGATGCACACAAACATGGGTTTCTATACCGCAAATTACAATTTGTTTTTTATTATATGATTTTAAAATATCTGTGAACCCGGGTTCTTTTAATGCGGAAAAAGACGTTTTTTCTATTACTGAAACGTCTTTAGCTAAATTTTGTGTAACTTTTTCAACTGTAAGACCTAAACCTTTTGAATATTGTTGTGTTAAAATAGTTGGAACTTTAAGAATACTTGCAGCTTTAGCTAAAACAGAAGCTCTTTTTACAACAACGTCTTTATCAAGAAGATTAACAAGTTTTTCTTGTAGATCAATTATCAATAAAAGACTGTTTTCTTTATCTAACATGTTAATCCTGCTCCGTATTATTTTTAAATTCTTGAATAAAGTCTTCTAGAATTTGTGTTAATCTTTTTTCGTCAAGTTCTGTCATATCAAGGTTGATTCGTTTATTTTCAGGACTATCTAATCCTTCATGGATTACATCAATGTTAATTTTTGAAAATCCGGGGTAAGTTATTTTAAGCCCGCTCATTTTATCAGCTTTTTTTAAAATAAATGCACTTAAAGTTGAATTCGAATATTGTTCAATTTTTGTTTCAAAAAGCTTTTCTTCGTATAATTTTTGTATCTGGAAAAAGACCGGAGCGATAACTTTTTCAAGCTTTTTATTGAAGGCTTGTTTAAATAGCTTAAAGTTTTTTTGAGAAGTATTGATTTTTTCAAGCCAATTATCCGAAGAATCTTTTTCTTCTTCGCTTACAATAACCAAGTCCTGATTAGTATTTTCAGCTTCAATCAAAGCATTTAACAAATCTTTTTTTAAGGTTTCAAATGATTTTTCTCCAATATTACTTACACTGGCATTAATTTTATATTGCTCTCCTGCTATACGTTTAATTTTTTCCAAAACGCAGAAAGCTCCTTTTAACTGTGTTTCTTCCAGCAGCAAATAAAATCTGTTCGCATCACCATGTAATATTAAATCTGAATTTCTTGTTGAACTTTTTATTGATTTTGCAAGATGAAGCGGGTTCAATTTAGTTTTGCTTTCTTCGCTTGTAGAAATTAATATTAATATTCCTTCTGTTTTAGTTTCTCTTAACTTTTCAAATTCATTTTCCAATATTTTTTCACAGTACTTATTAGTATAAAAACCTGTTTCTTTATCTATAACATCTAGTTCTTCAAGAAGATTATTTTGTTTGTGAATTATATCCATATAAGCATTTTTTTTCAAGCCCCATATTGTTCTTATTAATATTTCCGCATCATCGGCATTTAACATTAAATAATCTGTTATTCCCTCTTCATAAGCATTTAACAATAAATCTTGATTATATTTGTCCAAAATTAATAAAACAGATATATTTTTTGTTTTCTGTTCGCTCCTTAACGCTTTTACAAGTTCTAAACATTTGGTTTTTTCTTCTGCACAATATATTAAAACCACTTCGGGAAGAATATTTTTAATTTTTTCAACAGCATTTGAGTAATCAGTTGTTAAAATATTATCAACTTCTCTTAATAAAATTAATTTAGGTTTTAAAATCTCTGCAATGTTACTATCGTCTGTCACTAAAATTATACTATTTTCAACAGGCATAATCTCCCTTTCCGATTAATTTGATAATTCATTTAGAAGTATTTGTGCTCTTGTGTTAATATTTTCTTTTAAAATTTGAAGTTGATCGATTTGAATATTTAAATTTCCCATAACATTTTTATCTATATTGTCGCTTTCAAAATTTTCCTGAACAAGCAAATCTACAAAATATACTAAAGCGCAGGCTATAGGCATAGAAGACAAATTGGGAGTATGATGGTATTTAACAGTGTTATTTATCAATAAAGGCAACTGCCATCTTTTAGTCAAAAGACTTCCCATTTGACAATGATTAGTTCCAAAATATGCTTGTTCTATTTCAAGGATGTTTGCATTAGTTTTTGCTGTTTCTTTAACTTTTTCATAAAGTTTTGCGTCTTTTAGTTTTAGAATTACTTTTCCTAAATCATGCAAAAATCCAACAACAAAAGCCTCATCAGGATCCATAACTTTTAAATATTTTGCAATATATTCACAACCCACAGCAGTAGTTATTGAATGTGTCCAAAGTTCTTTATCGCCTTGATTAGTTAACATAGGTTTCATTGCTACTGTCATGATTATATTTTTTGCTTTTAACATGCCAATAAGCGAAATGGCTCTTGTAATGGATGTTATTTGTTGAGGAAAACCATAATAAGCGGAATTTACAAGAGTCAGAACTTTTGTACTTAAAGATTGATCATAGCTGATTATTTTAGCTAACTCTTTTAAACTGGATTCTGGATCTTTCATTACACTTAAAGCATGCTTAATTACATTAGGCATTGCCGGAAATTCTTTAAAATTATTAAGAATATCATTCATGTTGTACATATTTTACACCTGAAGATGTTTTTTAATTGATAAAAAGCTGCCGCCGGCACCGAATAATATACCTAAGAAAAACATAGTTGTAACAACGATATTGCCTGCAAATAGCGGTGTCGGGATAAGGAAAAATTTGTGAATATTATTAAGCATATTTTGAACAATATTTAGAGGAATTAAAGCAACAGTTGAGCCCAAAAAACCATATAATGCTCCTTGCATAATCAGAGGAATTTTAATGTACCAGTTGCTTACACCCATAAGACGCATAATTTCAATTTCATCTTTCCTTGATTGGATTACAAGTTGAATTGTATTATTAATTATAGTTATTGTCAAAGCAGCAACAATAATCACAACCAAGACAGTTGTGGTATTTACAACATTGATTTAAAAATTGGATTTTTTTTGCAATTTCTTGTGCATAACTCATATCAGAAACAACAGGAAGTTTCTTTACTTGCCCAAAGACAGAATTGATATTTTCGGGTTTATCAACTTTTACATGAAGTGTATCAGGAAGAGGGTTTTCTATATCCGGAATTTCTATTTCCCGTTTTAAATCCCGCCATGATTTTTCTTTGGGAATAATTCTTACTCTTTGCACATGATCAAATTTTTTAATTATTTTGCCGGCGTCTTTAGCATTAGCGTTTGGTTTAAGATAAACCGAAATTTCAAGAACATTTCCCAATTCATGCGCAAAAGCGGAAATAGAAAGAGTAGTTCTGAATAAAGCTCCGAAAATAGTTAGTATTGCTGCTATTGTTGTAATGATTATTATATTAACAATTCCGGTTCTTTTCAAATCATTCAATGTTTCCATTGTTATTCTGTACACAATCCGCAACTCTGTAAGCCAGTCTTTCGGAATATGTTTTTTAACTTTTTTCTTTATACCTTGTTTACTGTTGCTCATAAGTACCTGCTTGAATATCCCTTAAAATTTCACTATCTTCAAGGGTAATAACTCTTTTTCTAAAATAATCAACCATTGCTGAATCGTGTGTTGAAACTATAACGGTAATTCCGCGCTGATTAATCTGATCAAGAATTTGCATAACTTCCATTGAATTTTTGGGATCCAGATTCCCTGTAGGTTCATCCGCAATTAAAAGCGGAGGACCGTTTACAATAGCTCTTGCTATGCTGACCCTTTGCTGTTCACCGCCTGAAAGTTCAGAAGGTTTTGCTTTAATTTTATCTGAAAGACCTACAATTTTAAGCGCTCCTAAAACTCTTGCATTAATTTCTTTTGTGCTTATGCCCAGAGTTCTTATTACATAGGCTACATTATCATATACAGATTGATTTTGAAGCAATTTATAATCCTGAAATACAATTCCCATGCAAGCTCTAAGATTTGGAACTTTATCACTGGGTAAATTGGCAATATTTATACCACCTATCATAACAGTTCCGGAAGAGGGAGTTTCTTCTTTATATAAAAGTTTCATTAAAGTTGATTTACCTGCTCCTGAAGCACCTACGATAAAAACAAATTCACCTGATAAAATATCTAGATTAATATTTTTTAGTGCATAGTTATTTTTATATTTTTTGGTTACGGAACGTAATTGAATCATTTTATTTCTTTCAGTTTCTTCTCTATTTTTTGGGCTAATTTTTCGGAGGATAGTCCGTAAAATTCCACTAATTTGCGTTGTTCTCCGCTTTGTCCAAACTCATCGTTAATTCCTATCCTATAAACAGAAGTCGGTTTGTTTTCACTTAGAACTTCGCAAACAGCGCTTCCCAATCCGCCTATTATTGAATGGTTCTCGACTGTAACTACGAAACCCGTTTCTTCAGCTCCCTCTAATATTATATCATTATCGAGCGGTTTGACAACAGGAAGGTGAATTATTTGAGCCTCAATCCCTGACTTTTCAAGGATATCAGCGCATTCAATAACTTCCGCAAGTGTTTCTCCATTGGTTACAATCGTAACATCTTTTCCCTGACGTAAAATCTTGCCTTTTAAATCAAATTTATAATTTTCATCAAAAATATCAGGGATATTTGTTCTTGCAATCCTTATATACATTGGTCCTTTATGGTTTGCAGCATATTTAATCGCTTCTTCACATTCTTTGCAGTCAGCAGGAACAATTACTGTCATATGAGGAATATTTCTCATTAAAGCAACATCTTCCAACGCCTGATGACTTGCTCCGTCTTCTCCAACAGTTATTCCGCCATGAGTTGCAACTATTTTTACATTAAATTGTGAATAACAAATGGAATTTCGAATCTGATCATAGGTTCTTCCTGTTGCAAACATAGCAAAAGTTGACGCAAAGGGTATTTTACCTTGGCTTGCAAGCCCTGCTGCCGTTGCCATCATATCCTGTTCGGCTATTCCCATGTTAAAAAATCTTTCCGGAAATTCTTTTCCAAACATTGCAGTTTGTGTTGAACATGCCAAATCAGCATCTAAAACAACAATATTTTTGTTTGTTTTGCCTAATTCTACCAGGGTTTTTCCATATGCAGACCGTATAGAACATGTTTTTTCTCTGTTTATTACCATTTTAAGCCCTTTTTCATTTGGTGCAAAAATGCACAATATCTCCCAAAAATATTATACCAAGAATAACATCATATGTAAAAAAACACAGGTTAAGAAATGTAAAAAAGCCTATTTTAACTCCTCTAGTGCTTTTTGACAATCTTCGTCGCAGGGAGCTTTTCCATGCCAGCCGCATTTGTTTTCCATAAAACTTACGCCTTTGCCCTTTGTGGTGTTCGCTATTATTGCTGTTGGTTTATCAGATTTTTTAGATTTTTCTAATGTAGTGTAAAGCTGTTCGATATTATGACCGTCAATGATTTTTACCTCCCAGCCAAAAGCCTCCAATTTTTTATCCAACGGATTAAGATTTTTAATTTGCTCTGTTGTTCCGTCAATTTGAAGGTGATTTCTGTCAATTATTGCCGTTAAATTGTTTAAATTACGGTGAGAGGCAGTCATAAACGCTTCCCAAATATTTCCTTCCTGAAGTTCGCCGTCGCCTAAAAGAGCAAAAACATGCGCAGGATTCTTATCCAGCTTCAAAGCCATTGCAATTCCGCAAGCAATTGAAAGCCCTTGTCCTAATGAACCTGTTGAAACTTCTATTCCGGGTAAGTAATGCGCTGCAGGATGTCCTTGCAATCTTGAGCCCAGAGTTCTAAAAGTCATTAATTCATCTTCCGAAAAATAACCTTTTTGAGCTAATACAGCATATAAAGTTGCACTGGCATGACCTTTTGACAAAACAAATCTGTCACGTTCATTATGATTAGGCGATTTATCCCATTCGGGATAATTTTTCATAACTTTTTCATATAAAACAGTTAAGATTTCAACTGAAGAAAGCCCTCCGCCCGGGTGGCCGGATTTAGCATAATGTATCATTTTAATAACATTGCATCTTACGTTTTTACATTTTTGTTCAATTTCTGTTTTGTTCATTATTTAATCCTTCTTCTGCTTGGCTAATTAATTCTCATTTTTTACTCAATATTACTCTGAATAAAAACCTTGGTAAAGTCGGAAAAATCCGTTTAATTCGCTGTGGTTCTTTTATAGTCCTATAAAGCCATTCAAGACCTAATTTTTGATAAATTTCAGGTGCTCTTTGGACTTCTCCGGACCAAATATCAAAACTTCCGCCGACTCCTATCATAACTGCTTGCGGCAAAAGGCTTCTTGCTTCTTTAATAAAATCTTCCTGCTTTGGTGAGCCTAAGGCGACTAAAACAAGATTTGGAGATTTTTCTTTTAATTCCGTTAAAATTTTTCCCCTGTCATTAAAATAACCGTCTTTTGAATATACAAGATTTAATCTTTTAAACCCGGATTGCAAATTATTTGTGGTTTTTTTCAATATATGCGGTCTTGCTCCAATCAAGGCAACGGAAAATTTATTTTTTGCACATTCTTCAATTAATCTATAGCTAAATTCTATACCGGCAATTCTTTGTATATTAATGCCTTTAATTTTTAATGCTATTTCAACTCCTACACCGTCAGGAATAACCAGATCGGCATTTCGTAAAATCTCTGCAAATTCAGGTTTTTTTAACCCAAATTCAATCATTTCAGGATTAATTGTAACAATTTGGCCGCCTTTTTTTGATTTAATTAAATTTAATGCATAATTAACAGCATCTTCGAAGCCAAAAACATCAACATCAAGCCCCAATAATTTAACAGTTTTTCTCTCCATAGCAGAATTATACTTGAAGAATTACTTCTAGTAAAGAATTTGAATATAAATGTAATTTTTATTTACTTATTTTTCCTTTTTGTCATCTCGCAGCATGAAATAAAGTAAATTTGCGTTAATTGAGAATATGCGGGATGACAGGATTTGTTTATTAGTTTTCTGCTGACCGGTTTCTAAATCCATGATTTTTTGAGATATAACGGCCTATACTTTTAATTTTATTGGAAATACATCCTCTGCATTTGTCAGGAGTATCATTTATACAAATTTTACCCGGATAGATTTCGTAAAATTTTCGATAATCACCCTGTGTGACGTTAGGCATAACAACATTTGCTCCGCTTTGAAGCGCAATAAGTCTTCCTTGCGGGTTTAGAGTTTCCATTGCAGTAGTAGCAGGAATATTTATATCAGGCAGTAAAAGTCTTGTAATCGCCATCACTTTCAGTGCCAATTCAAACGAACCACCCTTAAAATCTTTTAAAGGTGTGCTTTTATTAGGAATAAAAGGACCTATTCCAATCATATCCGCATCAATTCTTTTGAAAAACAAAATATCCTCTGCTAAGGATTCCAATGTTTGCTCGGGAAGTCCCACCAGGCAACCAGTTCCAACTTCAAACCCGAGTTTTCTTAAGTCTTCAAGACATTTTAAGCGATTTTCCCAGTCCATTTCAGGATCAAGTTTTTTATATAAATTTTTATCTGTTGTTTCAATTCTGATTAGATATCTATCCGCACCAGCTTCTCTATAAGACTCGTATTCTTTAAAAGTTTTTTCACCAATACTTAGAGTAACTGCTAAGTCAAATTTTTTAATTTCTGAAATAATGTATTGCATTTTATCTGTTGTGTAATAAGGGTCTTCACCTGATTGAAGCACAACGGTTTTATACCCTAATTCACTGGCATGTTTTGCAAAATCAAGGATTTGTTTTTCCGTTAATCTGTATCTGCTTATATTTTTATTATCATGTCGTAATCCGCAGTAAAGGCAATTCTGCTTACAGTAATTTGAGAATTCAATAAGTCCGCGCAGATGAATTTCGTCACCGACATATTTTTTACGCACTCTGTCCGCAGCGGCAAATAATGGATTAAGTGAAGAGTGAAGGGTGAAGAGAGAAGAAGTTGAGGAGCTGGGAAGTTGAGAGGTGGCGTTTTTTTCACTTTTTGCATGCTGTTTGCTGTTTGCGTCCTTTTCTTCGCAGGCAAACAGTCTCACAATTTCATCTTTTGTAAGCTCATGCTTTTCTTCGGCTTTTTTAATTAATTCAATCATGCTTAAATTTTAGCATATACAATCGGTTCAGTAAACTTACTTTATATTGATATTATTGCGAGGAAATGGTTTTACATTTGTACTGTTCTAAAAATCGTATAATAACGATAATCTCCATAATATACAACAATAGATATAAAGTTATTATCTAAATCATTCACTTCCAGATAAGTTTCCACAGAAGGTTTTCTTTTAGCGCTTTTAATATGCTTTCCAATGAATTTGTAAAAACCTTCTTTTGTTTTTTGCCAAAAATTGAGTTTTGGTTTAGGTAAATGGGTTTTGTAAAAACCTTCTGGTACAAGTTCTTTTTTGTACACAGGAATTGTATATTTAACGACACCATTGTCTTTAAAGAGCAAATATTCCTGTCCTTTATGATTTTTGGGAGTTAAATGATAATATCCCGGAACAATTGTAACAGTTTTAAAATAAAGAGGGGAGCAAAGTCTAAAAAGAGGGTATACAGAATAAGCTGCGTTTTTATTATCATAATATTGACCGGGGTCTATGCTGTGCATATAGGAAAAAGTAGGCACCTGCAAATTCATATAAATTTGCCTGTAATCCAACTCAGAGCCGAAAGATACATTTACGGTAAAAATCAATAAATATAATAATATTGCCAATTTTTTCATACTAATATTTTAACAATATAAACCGAAAAAGCAACCTTCTTTTTCTGTAGAAAAAGAAGGTAAAAAGACTTTAGAAAAATTGATTTAATCGCTAAAGTAAAACAATTTATCGTAAATAAGCAATTCCGTTTTATCTTTTACATTTTGCCTTTTAAACCTTAGTCGAAAGTGAAGGTGCAATTTGAATAAACTTTCTTACCAAATCAGCATCCCATTGTATTCCTGCGCCCATTTTTAGAATTTCGCATGCTTTCTGAACACTTAATCCTTTTCTGTAAGGTCTGTCGCTGACCAATGCATGATAAGCATCTGCAATAGAAACAATTCTTGCAGAGAAAGGAATTTCTTCGCCTTTTAATTGTTCCGGATACCCTGAGCCGTCCCAGTGTTCATGGTGATATTTTACAATAGGAATAAGGTCTCTTAATGTTTCATTAGGCATTAAAACTTTTTCAGCACCTATAACAGGATGTTGTTTCATAATATCCCACTCTTCTTCTGAAAGATGGGTCGGTTTTTTTAATACATTTTCAGGAATTCCTATTTTACCTACATCATGCAAGAGGGCTCCTAGGGTAATGCGTTCAACCTCAGTTTCAGGAAGATTTAATGCTCTTGCAAGAGCTTCTGCATACCTTGAAACAGAGGAAGAATGTCCCTTTGTGTAAGTATCTTTAGCATCAATTGCGCTTGCCAGAGATGTTACCATTTCAATCAGATGATTTTGTGAAATTATTTGTTCGTTATTAAATTTGTTAACCAATTCTTCTTCATAATTAATGCCTATTTGTGAATGACGTTTTGTCAAAACTTCTGCAAAAGAATTAAGAGCCATGTCATCCCAGAAGTTAAAATCCATAGAGCTTATAATTGTTGACATGCCGTCTTTATAACCTCTTGATTGAGAGATATACATTGCCTGTTCTGCTAAAATTAGCAGCTTTTCTTGATCTTTAGTACATTTAGGGAATGTTGCTACACCAACAGAAACTTTTACAGGTCCTACATCATCAACAAAACAGCAAGATAAGCTATAAGTAAGGTATTCTGCAATATATTTTGCTTCACCTGTATCTGTACTAGGCAGAATTATTGCTATTTCGTCTCCTCCATACCTTCCTGCTGAATCAGAAGTTCTGATATTTTGTTTAACTTTTTCTGCAACAAGCTTTATAATCTCATCACCTTTTGCATGACCTAGTTCTCTATTGATTTTAGAAATGTTATTTATGTCCATCATTATGATTGACAAAGAAGCATTTTCGACTTTTGATTTATTAAGCTCGTTTGAAAGAATTTCTTGGAATCCTCTATGGTTGCTCAATAATGTCAATGAATCTATGTTTGTATTTTCGTTGACTTTTTCAATCAATTGAAAATTATTCATAAACAAGGCAAAATAACCAGACAATAGAGAGAATAACTCCAAATTGTTTTTTACATTATTATCCCCGACAATCATCACTCCTATACAATTACTTACCGATATCAACGGTATAATTGCTACATTTGAATTTTGTAAATAGGGTATATTTAAGAATTTTGAGTCTCTTTTAATAATTGAACATTTATTTTTATAACAATCTATGACAGGGTTTTCTGTTTCGGAAAAAAAAATTCGTGAAGAGTAAGTTCCGCCTATTTTATCCATTAATTTTAGATTTATATAATTAGACTGAGAGTTGCAACTCCCAAATGCAGTGAAAAAACAATTTAATTTATTTACTAAAATACTATGAATCGAATAAAAAAAATCGTTTATATTTATTTTACTTTTTAAATTCTCATTTAAAGATTGTATTAAGTCGGGATAATCAATTGTAGAAATAATTTTACTAGGATTATAATTACATGCATTATAAGTTTTGTTTACAATAGTTCTATTGTTCAAAGAATTAATGCGGGCAATAATCCCATTATTATTTATGGGACTGGTATTTAAAGTTTTATCATGCAAAACTTCTTTTTTTTCGGCTAATTCCTTGTTTTCGTTCAATTTTCCACTACCCTATCAAAATTCTTGTATTTATTATAAAACATGAAATAGAAAAATTTTGCTAATTTCCTTAAAAATTTAACATTTTCTTAACTAATATTAACTTTAATTAACTTTCTTTACAATACATTGAGAAATGTAATAATTAGCATGAAGATTTGAACATAATTTTAATTATTTTTATAGAAAACAGTTTCATTTTTTTCAACGGCGATAATGTTAAAATCCCTGTCCCAGTAAACACACCCGTTGAGCTTTATATTATGATATTGATACAGATTGTTACTTGCCATTTTTGCATATTTTTCAAAATCATTGGGATTATTAAGGGATAATTTTTGGATTATTTCGTCTAAAATAGCAGTGCTTCCTGCTAAAGTTCCTTCAGTTGATGTAGCCTTTTCTCCATTATAAAAAACTTTTTGACCTGCAAATACCATTTCTTTTAAATTACTTCCGGCAATAGGTAAAGAGTCAGAAACTAAAATAATTTTATCTTTTGGTTTAGTTTTAAAAATCAGTTCTAAAATATCATTATTCAAATGAATTCCGTCAGCTATGATTTCTGTAAAAATTCCATCATTAATTAAAGCACTTAAAGCAGTAGATTTTTGTTTATGAGAAATGCCCGACATTGCGTTAAACAAATGAGTTACACCCGAACAATCTTTTAAATCACCGCCGACACAATGTCCTGCCTGAATTTTTATTCCTTTTGAATTCAAATACTTTATCAAAGCTCTTTTTTTATCTAACTCTGGGGCTATTGTAATTATTTTTATAAAATCATCTTCAATTAATTTATAATTTTCAATTGTGGGCTTTAAGAAAAACTTTTCATCATGAATTCCTTTTTTTTCGGGATTAATAAAAATTCCTTCAATATGAATTCCCAGAATTTCTGCCATGTCATTTGTTTGAAGCTTAATTTGCTGTTCTCTGGCCATTTTTATCCGGGCGATTTGACGTTTAATATTTTCTAAATTATCTGTAACCAAAGTAGGATAAAAACCGCCAATCCCATGGTATAAAAGCTTTTTTGCCAGTGATAAAATATCTTCTGTTTCACAAGTGCTGAAGTCTACACCAAAACAGCCGTGAAAATGTTGTTCTATAAGTAAATTTGATTTATAAAAACTCTTATTGTTTAATTCGTTCATTTTTTTACCTTTTTAGTACAAAAAGTATGAATACATCATATCAGAAATTCAAAAATTTTTCTTAATAATTTAGTACTTTATTTAAACGGTTTAAAAATTTTTCTATTGATTAATTTTATTTTATACATATAATTATTTGTGTAAAATAAATTGTTTTATATTTAAAGGAGAGTAGTTATGGAAAAAAGATTTACTCGTAAAACAATGTTCATTGCTTTATTGTCATTGTTTTGCGCGGCTTCGCCTGTTTTTGCAAGTGAAGCATCATTGGTCGTTCCTAACATTCAAGCTGCTAACCCTACCTATTTTAACATTTTGTTGATAGGCATAGGCGTTTCTGTTGTTGGCTTGATTTTTGGGTTTATTGAATTTTTAAAAGTTAAAGGTATTAAAGCTCACGCTTGTATGACGGATGTTGGTGAGACTATTTTTGAAACCTGTAAAACTTATCTTATTCAGCAAGGTAAGTTTCTTATCGCACTTGAGGCATTAATTGCTTTGTGTATTGCATTTTATTTTGGTTTCTTACAGCATATGAGCTTACATGAAGTCGCTACTATTTTAGGATGGTCCGTTATTGGTATTTTAGGTTCTTATTCTGTTGCCTGGTTTGGCATAAGAATGAATACTCTTGCGAATTCAAGAACAGCATTTACAGCATTAAGAGGTAATCCTCTTAAAATTCTAAGTATACCGTTAAAAGCTGGTATGAGTATCGGTGTTTGCCTTGTAAGTGTTGAGCTTATAATGATGTTAATTATATTATTGTTTGTTCCGGGTCATTTGGCAGGAGCATGTTTCATCGGTTTTGCTATCGGTGAATCTTTAGGTGCATCTGCTCTTCGTGTGGCAGGGGGTATTTTTACAAAAATAGCTGATATTGGTTCTGATTTAATGAAAATCCAATTCGGAATTAAAGAAGATGATCCTAGAAATCCCGGCGTAATTGCAGATTGTACCGGAGATAATGCAGGTGACTCCGTAGGGCCTACAGCTGACGGGTTTGAAACTTATGGTGTAACAGGTGTTGCTCTGATTAGTTTCATTCTTTTAGGCGTATTTAAAGATTATCAGGTTCCTTTATTAACCTGGATTTTTACAATGAGATTCTTGATGATTGTAACGTCAGTTGTTGCATACTGGTGTAATACTTGGTTTGACAGAGTTATTGTAAGAACTAAAAAGTTTGATTTTGAAGATCCTTTGACAAACCTTGTTTGGACAACTTCAATTTTATCAATTATTATGACATTTAGTGTAAGCAAATGGTTACTTGCTCCTTTAGGCGGAAACTTATGGTTGATATTATCAATAATAATTTCTTGCGGTACGTTAGGTGCTGCATTGATTCCAGAATTTACTAAAATATTTACAAGTACGAGAGCAAAACATACTCAAGAAGTTGTAAGAGCTTCACGTGAAGGCGGAGCTTCTTTAACAATTCTTTCAGGACTTGTTTCAGGTAACTTCTCAGCGTTTTGGATTGGAATGGTCATTGTATTTTTAATGGGAATGGCATATCTTGCAAGTACTTATATTCCTTCAATTACAATGATTTATCCATCTGTATTCGCATTTGGACTTGTAGCTTTTGGTTTCTTAGGAATGGGACCTGTTACAATTGCTGTTGACAGTTATGGACCTGTTACAGATAACGCTCAATCCGTTTATGAGCTGTCTTTAATCGAAGAAATTCCTAACGTTAAAGAAGAAATTGAAAAAGACTACGGGTTTACTCCGGACTTTGAAAATGCTAAACATTATTTGGAAGAAAATGATGGTGCAGGAAACACATTCAAAGCTACTTCAAAACCGGTTCTTATCGGTACTGCGGTAGTAGGTGCTACTACTATGATTTTCTCTCTAATTTTAGTTATCAAAGAAACATTGGGTATTTCACCTGAAATGATATTAAATATCTTAAATCCTTATACTATTTTAGGTTTTATCACAGGCGGAGCCGTTATTTTTTGGTTCTCAGGCGCATCTATGCAAGCTGTTACAACGGGCGCATATTCTGCGGTTGAATTTATAAGAAAACATATTAAATTAGATGACGAAAGTACTAGAAAAGCTAATGTTGCTAATTCAAAAGAGGTTGTTAAAATATGTACTCAATATGCTCAAAAAGGGATGATTAACATATTTATAGCATTGTTCTCTTTTGCATTGGCTTTAGCTTTTTTATCAGCACCGTTTCATGGAAATAATGCCCCTGTATCATTCTTTGTAAGTTATTTGATTGCAATTGCAATCTTTGGCTTATTTCAAGCGGTATTTATGGCTAATGCCGGCGGATGCTGGGATAACGCTAAGAAAATAGTTGAGGTAGACTTAAAAGAAAAAGGAACACCTTTACACGATGCTACTGTAATAGGCGATACCGTAGGTGACCCTTTCAAAGATACTTCATCAGTTGCAATGAATCCGATTATCAAATTCACAACTTTGTTTGGGCTTTTGGCAATGGAAATTGCAATTACACCTGCATTTAATAAGTATGCACATATTGCAGGTGTGGTATTCTTCCTTATCGCAATTATATTCGTAATTCGTTCATTCTATGCAATGAGAATACCTGCAAAGGACGAATAAAGGATAAATTTTTTGAAAAAAACCAAAGAACCGGATTTGAAATTTTCAAATCCGGTTCTTTGGTTTTAAAAGGTTAATTTTAGTCGTTTTTAAATTTTTTAAAGAAACAATATAAATTGCGAGTCAGGATATTTATTCCTTTTATATCAAATAAAAAGGTATTTTTAAAAATACCTTTTTGATTGCTAAGAGCATCAAAACCATATTTCCCATGGTATTTGCCAATCCCACTGTTACCTACTCCACCAAAAGGCAACTCATCAGATGTAAAGTGCATTAAGGTATCATTTATACTCATTCCGCCTGCAGATGTCTTTAACATAATATTATTATAGAACCTTTTGTTTCGTGAAAAAACGTATAAAGCAAGCGGTTTAGGTTTAGAATTAATGAAGGTTATTACTTCTTCAATTTTGTCATATTCCATAATCGGTAAAATTGGACCGAAAATTTCTTCTTGCATTATTTTAAAATCAGGTGAAACATCTTCTATTAATGTTGGCTCTATATAAAGATTATCTCTGTCAATTTTGCCTCCGTGAGTTATTTTACCTTCATTTAAATATTGCATTAGTCTATCAAACTGTTTTTCGTTTATAATCCTTGAGTAAAAAGGACTTTCTTGAGGATTTTCTCCATAAAACGATTTAATTGATTTTTTTAATTCTTGTACAAATCTGTCCTTAATTTTTCTTTCTACAAATACATAATCAGGAGCAATGCAAGTTTGTCCGTTATTAAATGTTTTTCCTAAAATTATTCTATCGGCAGTTTTTTTAAAATCTATATTTTTGTCAACTATACAAGGGCTCTTTCCTCCAAGCTCCAATAATACAGGAGTTAAATTTTTTGCTGCAGCTTCGTATACGATTTTTCCTACTGTAGTACTTCCTGTAAAAAATATGTGATCGAATTTTTCATTAAGTAACATCTGAGTTTCTTCAATCCCTCCTTCAATAACTTTAATATATTCCGGTGCAAACGTTTCTCTTATAATATTATTTATAATTTCAGATGAATAAGAGGATATTTCAGAAGGTTTTAGAATAGCACAGTTTCCGGCAGCTATAACACTGATAAGCGGTTCTATAGACAACAAAAATGGATAATTCCAAGGAGAAATAATTAAAACATTCCCGAGAGGTTCAGGATATATTAAACCGACAGAGGAAAAATCTGATTTTACTTTTTGAGGTTTTACCCATTTTTTTATATTTTTTATATGATAATGAATATTTTTTTCTACAGGTAAAATATCTCCGACAAAAGAATCAAATTCACTTCTCCCTAAATCTTTTTCTAATGCTTCAGCTATTTTAGATTCATTTTTCTTTATTGCCGATAAAAGTTTTTTCAGTTGACGAATCCGAAAATTAACATTTTTTGTATGTCCTTCATTAAAAAATTGTCTTTGAGAATTAATAACATTTAAGATTTCTTGTCTGTCCATTAATTATGCCTCCTTTAATCAGTAAATTCCTTTTTTTAATTTTTGCCAACCACTCCTGCAACAGGTGAAGATGCACTGGCTATTTCTTTAATCGGGATTCTGCCTGCTTCATAAGCTGCATGACCTGCTTCTATTGCAAGTTTAAATCCTAATGCCATTTTTTCAGGATTTTTAGCTAAAGCAATGGCTGTGTTTAATAAGCATGCATCAGCTCCATTTTCCATTGCAATAGCAGCATCGGACGGGGTTCCTAAACCCGCATCCACAATTACAGGTACATTGGCATTTTCTATAATAACTTTAATATTATCAAGATTTCTTACTCCTTGTCCTGAGCCTATAGGCGATGCTAAAGGCATAACTGTTGCGCATCCGATTTCTTCAAGGCGTTTTGCCAAAATAGGATCAGCATTTATGTATGGTAAAACAGTAAAACCTTCTTCAACAAGGACTTTGGCTGCCTCAAAAGTAGCAATCGGATCAGGTAATAAATATTTAGAATCAGGAATAACTTCAAGTTTAATCCAGTTATTAACCCCCATAGCACGGCTTAAATGGGCAATTCTGATAGCTTCTTCTGCGGTTGCACATCCTGCTGTGTTTGGTAAAAGCCAATATTTTTTTAAATCGACATGATCCATTAATCCTACATGTCCTGGAGCCCCAATATCTACACGTCTTATAGCTACTGTAATAATTTCTGCCCCGCTTGCAGCATGAGCTTTTTTCATAGTTTCAAAGTCAGGGTATTTGCCGGTTCCAATCATAAATCTTGAAGAAAATTCTTTATCAGCAATCTTTAATGTCATAATAAATCCTCCTTAGTTTTCTTAAATAATTATAACTCTAAAGAAAAATTTTAAAAACTATTCTAATAAAATTTTTTATGATACAATTAAAATAATGATTTGGAGAAGTGGCCGAGTGGCTGAAGGCGGCACCCTGCTAAGGTGTTAGGTGGAGTAATCTGCCTCCCGGGTTCGAATCCCGGCTTCTCCGCCAGTTTTTAATTTAGCCTTTAGGCTAAGATTAAAAACTGCTTGATTTGGGATAAGAACCACAAGGCGGAAGCCTTGTCAGGTTTGAGCGCGAACGAGCAGAGTGCGAAGGTCTTTTGTTTGGAGCAAACAAAGTTTGCGAAAACAAAAACCGGAGAGAAAATCACAATATGTATTTTAATTAAAACAAAACATAATTAAAACCATTTTCAATTTATAAGCTGGAGTATTAAATAATGAATTTCATAAATAATCCTTGGTTTATTGGTGTTGTAGGAGGAATTTTTAGTGGGCTTATAGTTTTCTTTATAACTAAATATTTACTTTCTGCACGAGATAAAAGAGAATATTTACAAAAAGTTAATATGGCTAATAAAGAAATAATTAGTAATATTAGATCATCTATAGCAGAAAAGATAATTCCACCAGTAGAAATTATTTTATCTGTAATAAATTCTATTTCACATAAATATGAAATCCATAGAAAAGACCTTTATAGTATAAGAAATTTAGTAAATGATCTGATTGCGGAGGTTATGAGTAATTCTTTTCTTTCTTCTGAAGATAAAGATAATTTTTGCAAACTCATACTCGAAATCAATGTTGAATATGAAAAATTAAAAGAAATTAAAGATACTACTTATAAATTAAGAGAAACTTTAACACAATCATCAATTTCATTCGAGTTAATATTTAGTATTATCTTATCTACAATCGTGGCAATTCTTGTTGCAACACTTTTTGTACATACTGATCAACTTAATAAAATTATTCTTTATATTTTAATTTTACCGACCATTGGGTTATTTTTATTAAATATCATAGATAAAAAACTAAATACATTTTATAAGGTAGAAAATAAAAAACAAAACTGTAAAGAAAAAAATAAATAGTTTTGCGAGGATGATTTTAGACTTTGGATTGCTTCATTATCGCTTACAATGACGTCATATATGTAATTGCGCTCATTCATGAGATACTGAAACAAGTTCAGCATGACGTATTTAGAAACTTTTGCTGTCAAAACTACAATACCCGATTTTAAGTCCACCGTTCAGAGACAGGTGGACTTTTTAAAGGCAAAAAGTCGGCGAACAGCTCAATTTCCCCAAAAATTCTCTGTTTGCTTTTTTCGAAGTGTAGTTTCTGCATTTAAATATTTTATGTCTGCTCTTCATTATTAATTTTCTTCCTGCATTTTAATACTCTCGCCCAGAAGCGAGAAACTCCCATTAGAAACAACATCTTCACCTTGTTTTAATCCTGATGTAACTTCGGTGTATTTATAATTGCTTTGACCAAGTTCGACTTTTCGTTCTTCATAAGTATGGGGTGCTGTTTTAACATAAGCAAAAGTATAATCGCCGTATTTTTGCAACGCAGAATTGGGTACAGCCAAAGCGTTAATTTTTCCGATATTTACAATCATTTCACAATATGTATTAGGCTTTATCATAAAATTTCTGTTCGGGATATCTGCTATAACTTCAAGGGTTCTTTTATCAGTATCCAAAACCGAGGCAACATAAGATAATTTACCTTTAACAGGTTTATCATGCCCGTTTTCGAATACTCCGACTGCATCCTGCCCGACTTTTAAATAAGGAACATCTTTTTCAAAGGCATATCCTACAAGCCAGATAGTAGATAAATCAGCCAGATTGAATAATTCTTTATTTAATTCGACTATTTCGCCCGCATTTACTTTTCTTACTAAAATTACGCCATGCTTGTGCGAGCAAAGAGTAATGAAAGGGTAAATTCTTTTTGTAGCTATGACTTTTTTTATGGTTTTTTCATTTCCGCCGTAAAGAGCAACTCTTTGGGCATAAACCTTTATTAGGGCATTTTTTTTGATTTTTAAAGAATCTAGATTTGCTTTATCTTTTAGCATTTGAGCTCGTGCAATTTCGTACTCCGCACGTGACGAAATCCCTTCATGATATAAAATGTTTTCTCTTTTATAAGTTTGGGTTGAAAGATTATATTGAGCTGTCATCTGATTAATGCTGGAAACAACATTAATATATTCATTCAAAAAATCCAGTTGAATCTGACCTATTATATCTGATTTAATTTCAATTAAAGGCTGTCCGACTTTGACTATATCGCCAATTTCAACAAAAATTTTTGTTGCTATGCCACTGGCAGGAGCATAAATTCTGTCCAAAAACTTGTTTATCGGCTTAAATTGAGCTGGAATGGTTATCTGTATCGGAATAACTCTGTTTTCCAAAATTTCCGTTTGAATTTTTGCATTTTGTTCCTGTTTTTCATTTAAAACGATTTGTTTGTATTCGGGGGTTTGCAGCATTTTCTTTTTGTGAAAATTGCACCCTGAAAAAGCTACAGATATAACTAAAATAAGCAATATATTTAATAATTTATAATACATTAGCCTTTTCCTTCCGTTTTAAAATTTTATCGTATTTTAATATTTTGAACAGTAATGGTATTAAGAATATTCTAAATGCAGTGCCAAAAGCAATTCCCCCAATGATGGTAATTGCAAAAGGTTTTTGGCTTTGAGCTCCAATCCCGTTAGACATAGCAGCGGGAAGAAGCCCCAAAATAACTATGCTGGCGGTTATCAGAACAGGTCTTAATTTTTGTACCGAACCTCTTATTAAAGAACTTGTTTTATTTCCGTAAATTCTACTGTGTTTAATTAAAGATGAAAGGATAATGGCCCCGTTTTGAATTGATACACCTATTGCCGCGATAAAACCTACTCCTGCAGAGATTGAAAAATAAGTTCGTGTTAAAAATAATGAAAAAATGCAACCGGCAAAAGCAACAATAATCGATGACATTGCAATCATCACATATTCCCAATCCTTGTATTGGACAAACAAAACAAATGCAACTATAAGTAATGTTAAAGGCAGAATTATTGCAAGTTTGGCGTTTGCCCTTCTCTGGCTTTCGGATTGTCCTAGCCATTTAAGGGTATAGTTTTCAGGCAAATCCAATTTCCCATTAAGCAATTTTTTCGCTTCTTTTACGCTAGAGCCCAAATCCCGTCCCCTGATGTTAAATCTTACAACCGCAACCCTTGAATTTTCGCTTCTTGGAATAATCATTGCACCGTCGGTTTGAACAACTTCGGTAACATTTTCAAGCGGAACAGGAACTCCCGCAGGCGTTTTTATAATTACATCTTCTATTTTTACCGCATTATCTCTTTCTTTAGGCTCCAGTCTTAAAAATACATTGAACCTTTTTTCTCCTTCAATAACCTGTGTTGCCGCTTTACCTCCTATGGCAATTTCAATAACTTTTTGTATATCATCACTTTTAAGCCCGTATTTGCCGGCTTTTACTCTGTCAATTCTTATTTGATATTGAGGCTGGCCTATAATTTGGTCACAAGTTAAATCGACTATGCCTCTGACATGTTTCAACAATGTCATACTTTTATCCAGAAGTTTTTGAAGTTTGTAAAGATCGGTCCCGTATATTTTCAAAACAACCTGACCTTTTGACCCTGCAATTGCTTCTTCGACATTATCTTGAATATATTGAGTAAAATACGTGGTAATTCCGGGAATTTCAGATAGTTTTTGAGCCATATCTTCAATTAACTTTTCTTTATTTTTGTGAAATTTATGACGCCAATGTTTTGCGAGTTTTAAATCAACCATATTTTCAATATTGCTCAGCAGATTTGCATCAGTTCCATCATCTGTTGAACCGATTTGAGATACAACATTTTTTACTTCAGGATATTCAAGAAGAGCTTCTCTTACCTGCTTTGCTATAAAAACCGAATGTTCTATCGTGGTGCTTCTGGGCAAAATTGTTACACGCAGCCAAATATTTCCCTCGTCTAAATTAGGCAAAAATTCTGAGCCCATATTTATAAATAAAATTAAACTTAATATAAATACGCCAAGAACTGAAATAAGAAATTTTTTAGAATTATCAAGGATTTTTGCCAAATTAATTTCATACCATTTTTTAACTTTATTAAATACTTTGTTTTTCTTTTCCACAATTTTTTTATCAGGCATCCAAAAGGAAGTTAATCCGGTTAATAGAAATAATGAAGAAAAAACTGCTCCGACAAGCGAAAATCCCATTGTGAAAGCCAAAGGATGGAACAATTTTCCCGCAACACCGTTGAATGCTAAAAGTGGTAAAAAACAACACAATATTATAAAAGTTGAAAAAGCAATAACTCCTGCTACTTCCAATGTTGCTTTATAAACAATGGCATCCTTTTTCTTAGGGGTTAATTCTTTTTTATATTCAACCATACACCTGAAAATGTTTTCCGTAAGTATTATTGAACAATCAGCAATTATTCCAAAATCAATCGCGCCTAAACTTAATAAATTGGCAGAAATGTTAAATATATTGAACATAATAAAAGCAAAACAAATTGAAAGAGGAATAACCAGCGAAGAAATTAATGTAATGCGATAATTTCGTACAAAGGCATAAATGATTATTACAACGAAGAATATCCCGCATGCAATATTATGCCCTATTGTATGAAGTGTATGTTTAATTAAGTTATCTCTTTTGTAGAGATCTTTTATATGAATTCCCTTAGGAAGAGAAGATTGGATTCCCGGAATATGTTGTTTAAGATGTTTTATAGTTTTGCCGGGGTTTTCGCCTTTTCTCATTAAAATAATGCCTTCAATAGCATCATCTTCATGATTTATACCTACCTGCCCCATTTTAACGGCGGGTTCAATCGTTATTGTCGCAATATCTTTTACTCTTACGGGAATGCCGTTTTGAGAATTTATTACAGTATTTGCAATACTGTTTATATCCGTGTAAAGCCCTATTCCTCGAACGATAAAAGCCTGATTGTTTACGCCAATATAATGCCCGCCGGCTGTTGAATTAGAAGCCGCTATTGCGTCATAAACCTCTCTGACATCCATGTCATAAAATCTGAGTTTTTTCTGATTTATTGTAACTCGGTAAGTTTTAACCGGTCCGCCGAAACTTGATACACCTATAATTCCGGGTACCTGTTTAAAAAGTTTTTCCAACTGCCAGTCTTCAATGGCTTTTAAGGTCATCGGAGTATAATAATCAGACTTTAGCGTATATCTGTAAATTTCGCCTATCGGAGATGTATCGGGACCCAGTTCCGGCTTAACATCATGAGGAATATTCGCCTTATAAATTCTTTCCAAAACCAATTGCCTTATCAGCGGTGAAGTTATTCCCCGAATATCATCGAACATAACATGAATCACGGTAAGCCCAAAAATTGTTGTCGAATAAAGTTTTTGTAAATGAGGAATTCCGTTTATTTCTTTTTCTAAAGGGATTGTCACCAAACGTTCGACATCTTCAGCCCCCTTTCCGGGCATTTTAACCACAACATGCACCAGAGGATTTGCAAAATCAGGATAAGCTTCTATGTCAAGATTATTAAAGCAATAAATTCCCATTACCAAGAATGTTATAATCAAGCTTATTGACAGATATTTTTTGCATATAAAATACTTTATTAATTTTTTAAGAAATTTATCCATCCAGTTTTAATCCTTCATCATTGACTTCACGCAATAATTCAACCCAGGAGTTATAGTAATTTGCAAGAGCATTTGTGTATCCCATCATGATATTTCTATAAGACTGCTCTATGTAAATAAAATTTACCATGTTTGTTTTTCCGGCTTCATAGCTTTTTTTTGCCATATTTAAAAATTGGTTGGATTCCAAGAGAAGAACGTCATTATAATAGTTCAAATTTACCTGTGCAGTGTAAAACGAGTCATAAGCGGAATGTAAATTCAGTAAAGCTTGGTTTATAGTGCTATTATACGCCAATTCTTTTTGTTCCAATTGAATTTTTGCGTTTTTAATTTCGGGAGTATATTGATAGAAAAGCGGCAAATTGGTAATATTTCCAAAAATGCATGCACCCTGAGTTGTTCTGTTTGCCGTTGTAAGAGCATCAGGTACAAACATGTAACCGCCGCCGATTTCAAGATCCGGAATTCTTTTTCTTACGGTAACAACAAGATTTTTTTGAGCGACATCAACAGCTTGCCTTGCATTTTTTATATCAAGCCTTTTAGACATGGCAATATCTGAAATTACATCAAAAGAAGGAGGGTTTTCTGTCGGTTTCGGGGTTAATAGATCAACAAATTCTTTTTGTGTGGGTAAAAAATCTTCTTTTGTGTCAAAATCTCTGGAACATAACAACATATTTAACCTGAATCTTGCAATTAAAACATTTGTTCTGGCAGAATTCAACTGAACCAAAAGTTGATTTAAAGTCATTTTCGCGTGGATGACATCTATTTGAGGAACTATTCCCACTTCATATTTTCTCTGAGCAATATTCAGTAAACCCTGCAATAATTGTCTTTGTTCCTCAAGTATTTTAAGAATTGATTTTGCAGCTACCAAATCAACATAAGCTTGTCTTACATCCAGTCTTAAATTCAGCTCCGCAAGCAACAAATTTCCTTTGATCAATTCCAGATTGGACTGCGCAAGTTTTTTTCTCGCTCCCCGTTTAAACAATTCTATAGTTTGCATCAGGGCAAAAAAGTTAGGGTTATCCGTTGCCGCTACCCCTAAGTTATAAAAGACTGTGCCATAAGGGTTTTGAAGCCTGTTCGCCGCTTTTATGCCATTTGTTGCTACACCAATGTTAAGTCGATTTCCTCTTATATCAAGGTTATGGCATATTGCATAATTAATTGCCTCGGTAAGTGAAATTTTTTTATATATTGAAACATCTGTTGAAGCGCTTATTTTAAGGGGTTCGCTCATTTTTTGAATTCTTTCTATCGCAGTTTCAAGAGAATCTCTGGGAGCGTTAGCTGAAGGAATCTGAATTTTTTCAAGCTTCGGAAAAATTTGAGGTGCTTCTTTTATTTTAATTTGCGACTGTAAATCCTTTTGGGACTGGAGAAGGGGTTTTACTCCCGTCGCAAAAACCTCATTTAAAAGCATAAAAAATATTACAAATAAGCTCAGGCATTTTTTCATTAAATTTCACTATCTTTCAATAGGTTATGTTCCAAACCAATATTATCACTAAACAAGCAATTATTCTGCGACAACTGGTGCTCCGACTTACCTATTTTTAAATCCGATGGGGTAATTCAAATTTAATGTTTTATTTGAAATTTAATTTCTGGTATTTATTAATTATTTCACTGATATCTTTTTGTGCAACTTGTGTGAAAATTGAAAATTATACTAAAAGTGCTGTTGACTCAATGAAAGATAAAGATATTGCTAATTCCCTGTTAAATTTACGGGAATTTAGGGATAAATGGCTTACTATACTTACAGAAAAAATAATAAAACTTGTAAGAGTTTAAAATTCCCATTAACAGGGTATTTGTATAGAGACTTTTGCTACCTGATGAATTCGGTATATTTGTAGTGCCATTACTATTTCCAAGGTTAAAATAATAAGTATTTGTTCAAGGCTCAACCATGAAAGACGAACTTATTAAAAACGTTGTTAATTGCTGGTGCTATATGCATGGTTCCGGTTGGGAGAAAAACGGTGGGGATGGAGCCTTTCAAGTGCCTTTTCCGGATGTATATGTTTGGGGGGATTTGGTAAAGCTTGAAAACTCTCAGGGAAAACCAAATATAGGTGCTCTAAACGTTTATAAATATTGGGAAACAAACAAAAAACCCAGTATTATAAAGATTTACAACCACTTTATACTCCGGGAGGCTTTTGGAACACCGCTCGTTACGGCAGTGATACAACTCCGAATAAAAATCTATGCGGTAATTTAAAAGAACTAAAGGGACTTATGTTCCAAGTTTTAAAATATGCCCAACACGCCAGAAAAGAAAATAAATTTGGTTGGGAATTTAAAGAATCAGACAACGAATACAAATCTTTACATATTGTTAACGGTGTCATGCATGCTAATTGGAGCGATGATGGTTTTTGAAATCAAAAAAACGCCTATCCTTCGTCCTTGGGTTCAATATGATGCATCCAACCAGAAGGGAACCTATATACTGATTACCAGACAGGAATAGCTGTTTTTGCAGATATTTACAACAGGTAATGAAAGCAGGTTTGGTGTTAGGGTCAAATATTAAGAATTCATTCATACGCTTAGCGGATCAGATATTTAATGGATACTTTGACACTCCGCAAACTTGACATTATCGAATTAATAATACATGTTAACATAGTTATGAGGGCATACATTAATTGAATGTGGGAAGAAGTAAGTATGAAAATCGCATTAATTTCTCCAATTGCATGGAAAACTCCACCTGAACACTATGGGCCATGGGAAAACATCGCCTCATTGCTGTGCGAAGGACTTGTTAAAAGAGGAATTGATGTCACATTATTTGCAACCAAAGATTCAATAACTGCAGGAAAACTCAGCGCAGTATGTGAAAAAGGATATGAAGAAGATAAAACAATTGAGCCTAAAGTTTGGGAATGTCTTCATATTTCAGAAGTCTTTAAAAAAGCAGATGAATTTGATTTGATACATAATAATTTCGATTTTTTGCCGCTTACTTATAGCAGTTTGGTTGAAACCCCAGTTTTAACAACAATCCATGGGTTTTCTTCTCCCAAAATTTTGCCTGTTTATGAAAAATATAATAAAAAAACTTACTACGTTGCAATAAGTAATTCCGACAGATGCGATAAGCTCGATTACATTGCTACAATTTATCATGGAATTAACCTGAAACAATTTACTTTTAAAAAAGAAGCAGGAGATTATTTGTTATTTTTTGGCCGTATGCATCCTGATAAAGGGGCAAAAGAAGCCATTCAAATTGCCAAACTATCAGGGATGAAATTAATAATGGCCGGCATAGTTCAAGATAAGGATTATTTTGAAAAAGAAATAGCTCCCCATTTTGGCGATGACATTGTTTATGTTGGAAGTATAGGCCCAGATCAAAGAGATAAATTACTTGGAAATGCCTATGCCCTATTGCATCCGATATTTTTTGCAGAACCATTCGGATTATCCGTTGTTGAATCCATGGCCTGCGGTACTCCGGTTATCGCTTTCAACAAAGGCAGTATGCCTGAATTAATCGAATCGGGAAAAAACGGATTTATCGTTTCAGATGTTAAAGAAGCAGTTGATGCAGTTAAAAAAATTCCTCAAATAGACAGGCAATATTGTAGAAATATAGTAGAGCAAAGATTTAATGTCGACAGAATGGTTGACGATTATATTAAAGTTTACCAGCGAATTATTAGTAAGAATAAAGTAGGAGAACATGTTCTTGAAAAATGTTAAAGCTCAAATAGTAACAAGGTATGAAAAAAATCCCATTCTTACAAAAGAAGATGTACCATATACTATTGCAACAGTGCATAATGCAGGAGTCGTTAAATATAATAATGATTATATAATGTTGTTTCGTTCGCATCTACACAATGGTCGTTCCATAATTGGTATAGCTAAAAGCAAAGACGGTTATAATTTTGAAGTTGGGCCTGAGCCATTTTTAACTCCTTCCACAGATACTGTTTTTGGTGAGTATGAAGAATATGGCGTAGAGGACGTTAGAATCAGCCAAATTGATGATGAATTTCTTTTAACATACAGCGCATATTCCAGGCATGGAGTTCGCATTGGGCTTGCAAAAACTAAGGACTTTAAAACAGTAGAAAGAATTTCTCTAATTACTCAATCAGATTTGAGAAACGTAGTGATTTTCCCACAAAAAATTAACGGGCAGTACGTGAGACTTGACAGACCTCATTCTGAAATCTCAAAGTGGTCAATATGGGTATCTTACTCTCCTGATTTAATTCACTGGGGAAATTCTAAAGTAATAATAAAACCTGAAACTTACCACTGGGATGAAATGAAAATCGGTCCAGGCGCAACTCCCATAAAAACACCTAAAGGCTGGTTAAATATTTATCACGGAGTTTTTGAAACTATGGCAGGTGCAGTATATCGTTTAGGCGTCGCATTACATGATTTACAAGATCCTTCAATAGTTTTAGGTGTATCTGATAATTGGATTTTAGAGCCTGAAGATCCTTGGGAGATTATCGGATATGTTCCAAATGTAGTTTTTACCTGCGGAGCGGTTCCTGAAGATGATGGAAGTGTAAAAATATATTGGGGTGGTGCCGACAGTGTTATGTGTGTAGGTAGTGCAAATATAAATGATTTAATCGATTTATGTATTAAAAATTCAAGAAAAGCGTTGTAAAAGAAGATATAAAGAAAAAAGAGAAATAGCAAGAGTAAGGAAAAGAAAATGCTTAATGTTAAAAGGATAAACAAAAAATTTCAGCCTGATTATTCACGTGTTATTGTAAAACCGCATATTCCGCAAGAAGAAACTCGCAGAAAAAAAATAATAATGAGAGTTTTGAAACTGTCTGAAGAAAAAGTAAATCAAGTATTAGAAAAAGTCATTATAAATTTTTCTAGCCGACACAAAAATATATGGGAAGCTTTTGACAAGAATTATAATGAAATAAAGAGATTTGTTCCAGCAGATACCGAAATTAGTAATAACCGTAAAGCCCTTCTCGGTGCTTATTTTTCAGCAGAATACTCTATTCAGGCTGCTGCATTTTTTAATCCTTCAATTGTTGCACATCCCGACCAAAGCGAACTGCCGGAAGGAAGTTTAAGATTTATTTTAAGTTTTCGCTCAGTAGGCGAAGGGCATATTTCTTCCATTGAATTCAGAAGTGGCACAGTAGATAAAAATTGCGACTTTGCTTTTGACGAGGTCAGCAAATTTGCCGAAAGAGCTGACGTTAGAAGCAACCCTGTTTACGACAAAGCTACATTTTTTATGAAATTAGCCGAAATGCAAAAATCAGAAAATGTAATACCTCAATTGGTTTACGACCTGCTAGCCGATGAATTTCTTCTGTCGGATTTAATCGGAGTATTACAAATGGTTATAGACTCTGATCACAAGGAGATTGGAGAAAAAATCTTATGGCTTGCCAAATCTAACTATGAAATACAATTTAAGCTTGGTCAAGATATATCTGAAAAAATTATTTTTCCTTCATCACAAAATGAAAGCAATGGTATAGAAGATGCAAGGTTTGTTCGATTTGTTGATGACAATAATTTAGTTACTTATTATGCAACTTATACAGCATATAACGGACGCAGCATTTTGCCTCAAATTATTGAAACAAAAGATTTTACTAATTTTAAAATGATTACATTAAACGGAGAATTTTCAAAAAATAAAGGTATGGCTCTTTTTCCTCGAAAAATAGATGGAAAATATATGATGATATCCCGCGTTGACGGAGAAAACTTATATCTGATGTCCTCTGATAATATCCACTTTTGGTATAATGCGAAACTTTTAAAAGAACCTGAAAATTCATGGGAAATTGTACAAATAGGAAATTGCGGTTCTCCTATAGAAACTGAACAAGGTTGGATTGTGCTCACTCATGGAGTGGGTCCGATGAGGGAATATTGTATTGGAATAATCCTTTTAGACCTGAAAAATCCAAGTAAAATTATCGGGAGTATGTCAGAACCCCTGCTTGTTTGCACTCCGGAAGAACGTGAAGGATATGTGCCAAATGTATTATATTCTTGTGGTTCAATAATCCATAACGATAACTTAATTATTCCATATGCAATGTCTGACACCTGTTCAGGCATCATAACAATATCATTATCGGAATTATTCAATAATATTCAAAAAACAAAAAAAGAAAGTGAAAAAATATGCTAAAGCAACGTAAAATCGGAAATGTGGGCAAAATTGCTGTTATTGGTAATTATTTGCCAAGACAATGTGGAATTGCTACTTTTACTACAGACTTAAGTCAGTCAATTGCTCGAGAATTAAAAACAGAAACAGACTTAATAAATATAGCAATGGATGACATTCCTGAAGGTTACAATTATCCGCATCAAGTTAAATTCAGAGTAAGACAAAATGTTCAGTCTGACTATTTTTGGGCAGCTGACTATTTGAATGCTAATCAATTTGACGCTGCTATTGTTCAGCATGAATACGGCATCTATGGGGGCGAAGACGGCTCTCATATTTTACATTTTATTCAGTTTTTAAAAATGCCTGTTGTTACTAATTTACATACAGTACTGGAAAATCCGACTGCCGGTCAGCGGAAAATAATGAGGGGCTTAGCCAAATATTCAGACAGATTACTTGTAATGAGTAAAAAAGCTGTTGACATTCTAACCAATGTATATGCAATAGATTCTGAAATGATTTCTTTTATTCCTCATGGAGTACCTGACGCTACTTTTAAAGCGTCGGGGATATATAATGATCTTTTTGGATTAGAAAATCGAAATATAATTCTTACTTTTGGGCTTCTTGGTCCGGATAAGGGAATTGAATCAATGATAAAAGCTATGCCGATGATTGTAGAAAAACATCCCGACGTTATGTATTTGATATTAGGCCAAACTCACCCACACATTATGCAAAAAACAGGAGATTCATATAGATATGATTTACAACAACTGGTCAACAAATTAGGAATGCAAAATCATATTGTCTTTCATAATAATTTTGTTGAACTTGAAACGCTTATTCAATATCTTCAAACTTCGAAAATTTATGCACTTCCTTATTTAAAAAAAGAACAAATTACATCAGGAACACTTGCTTATGCATTAGGCGTAGGTACTCCGGTGGTTTCAACTCCGTTCTGGCATGCAGAAGAATTATTAGCAGACGGCCGAGGCGTGTTGGTTCCATTTAATGATTCTAGGCAGATGGCCAAAGAAATTAATCATCTTTTATCAAACGATCAAGAGCTAGAAATGATGAGATTTAAGAGTTATCAATACGGCAGAACAATGATATGGAAAGAAGTAGCAAGAACGCATTTAGAACTTCTTTCTGAAATAAAGGAAAGAAAATCGCTTGAAAACATACAAGAGGTTGCTATTAAATACCATAAAATATTTAATGAATTACCTGAAATAAATTTATCCCATTTAAAAACATTATCAGATGATACAGGATTGTTGCAGCATGCAAAATATACTACTCCAAATCTTCATCACGGTTATTGTGTTGATGACAATGCACGTGGATTAATAGCACTTACAAAATATTATTCACTCAGAAAAGATGAGGATGTTTTACTTTTAATTCAAAAATATTTAGCGTTTTTATACTATGCATTCAATCAAGACAACGGCAGATTTAGAAATTTTATGTCTTATGATAGACGTTGGCTTGAATTATCAGGCAGCGAAGATTCGCATGCGCGTGCTCTATGGGGGTTAGGAATAACAGTTAAAGAAGCACCGGATAGTTCTATCAGAAATATGGCCATGCGTTTATTTCTTGATGCGCTGCCAACGGTTGAACATTTTACTTCACCAAGAGCTTGGGGTTATACTATATTAGGAATGCAGGCTTATCTGTCAGTTTACGGAGGGGACGTCTCTGTTCGTAGACTTCGTGATGAATTAGCAAAAAAAATATATGAATTATTTAAAAATAATTCCTCTGATGAATGGACATGGTGCGAAGCTACTGCAACCTATGCAAATGCTATTTTGCCTCATTCAATGATTTTAGCTGGTAAATGGATGCCTGATCAGGAAATGTATGAAACCGGAATAAAGTCTTTAAAATGGCTATTAAAAGTCCAAACAGCACCAGAGGGGCATCTATCAATAATTGGGAATCAGGGCTGGTTTGATAAAAACGGAAATCGTTCTATATTTGATCAACAACCTGTCGAGGTAAAATCCTTAATTAATGCTTGTTTAGATGTTTATATTGCAACCGGTGACAAAAAATGGTTTGAAGAGAGCGAGCGATGTTTAAGTTGGTTCCTTGGACAAAATGACCTTCAAGCACCTGTGTGTGATTATAAAACGGGAGGTTGTTGTGACGGATTAGAAAGCCAGGGCGTTAATGGCAATCAAGGTGCAGAATCTACGCTTGCCTGGATAATTTCGTTGATTAATATGCATACTGCAATGGGACTGGAATTTCATTTAAGTGAAGATATTTCTATAAAGTCCAGTGATTTTTTAGTAAGTATAAAAAATAATTAAAGAATCCAATCCACAAAGAAACCCCCAAGTTCGCATTTTTACATAAACCAAAATAGCCTCTATAATAAGTAAATTTTATCATAAATAGCATAAAAAATTTGAGAGTCTCCCAAGGTTGCCCATTTTCTCGAACTCTACAATATACTAAAAAAAGACACCGAAAGGTGTCTTTTTCTAATGGTGGGCTTAAAGGGACGATTAACGAACTTTTTACCTTTGTTTTTGATTAAACAAAAAACGATGAGACTTATGAAAATCTTATTGTCAGGTACATTGCACTCTTACATAAATGGAAT
The DNA here is from genome assembly GCA_963839525.1 of uncultured bacterium. Classification (GTDB taxonomy): domain Bacteria; phylum Cyanobacteriota; class Vampirovibrionia; order Gastranaerophilales; family Gastranaerophilaceae; genus CAWIVJ01. The sequence continues at coordinate 717,487 of CAWIVJ010000005.1, forward strand.
GTAAGGCAGAAACAAAATAAGTAGTAAAACGTCAAATATATTAAATGACATGTTAATGTTATAATTGAACTAATTTTTACTTATATTCGTAGGGAGTGAAGAATTTGTCGTCAAATGATTTGATTAAATTAATAAGCAAATTTAATGAAGCAAAAGTGAATTTTTGTGATAATAGTGCCGAATACGAAAATGAAGTGGCATCTTTAATTAAAAAAATGGAGCAATTCGAAAAGCCAAGTCCTGATGGATATTCTAAAATTGGTAATAAGGTTCTTATAATAGAACACTTTGAGTTTGACAGTGCACAGAAGATTTATAAAGGAAAAGAGAGTAAAGGAAGTAAAAATAGAAAAGAATTAGATAGAGTTGAGAAAGAAGTTAAAAAAAGCCTTATTGAAGGTAATAATTTTTCAAAAAATGTTATAAATTGCAAATATAATATTGAACAATATATTCAAAATGCAATAAGTGGATTCGAAAATCATTATAAGAAGATTCCATCCTATAAAGAACATTTAAGAGCTGAAAACATAATAAATGATGATACTGAAACAAAAGTAATGTTTTTAATTGAAGATATAACACCACTAACAAATTTAGATTGTAAAAGTAAGAAGCCTATTATTTTGGTTAAATGTGATAAGTTTTTGGATATTTTCGAAAAAAATAAACATGTTGATTACATATTATGCTTTAGTGAAGACAACAAACAAGATGACATATTTAGTGATCATAAAACGGAGAAAAATATATATTTTTTAAGCCAATCATCTATTGAGAACTATAGAAATAATGAACTAAAAGTAAATGAAATAGAAATAATTGATTTAGGACTCCCTCAAGTAAGTGCTTTTATTTATGGGATTAATCCGCCAGAAATTTAGACATATTCAAAAAGTCGAAAAGTTCGAGCTTTGCTAAAGGTACCCGATTTTCTCGAACTCAGCAAAGCAACAAAAAAGAGCCTTAACGGCTCTTTTTATAAATGGTGGGCCCGGAGAGACTGTCTTGCTCGCTCGCGCTAAACGGCGTTACGGATTTTCTTTTCACAAGCTTTGCTTGCTCCAAAGAAAATTCCTCCAGCCTCGGCTCGCTCCCGCTCGAATTCAGACAAAACTCCGTTTTGTAGAGTTCTCGTCTCTCAACTGTCCAAATTACCAACAAAAAAGAGGACTCTTACGAATCCTCTTTTTTATTAGTGGTGGGCCCGGAGAGACTCGAACTCTCACACCTTTCGGCGCTAGATCCTAAGTCTAGTGCGTCTACCAATTTCGCCACAGGCCCACGCTTTTTTGGAGTTGTTTATCGCAAGCTTTTCACAATGACAATAAAAAATTTACCCCAAGCAAATAATTATGTCAAGTTATAAAGGTCAACAAAGGTAAAATATTACTATTGATTACAAATCACTTAATGAAATATACTAAATTGATTTTTTTTGTTATATAATGTCATAGAGTTGGGTTAATACACGTTTCTAACCCTAGTTTTAACCATGTAGAGGAAATGCTTTGAAAAGTTCAAAACTTACGTTAGCTATATTTTTGTCTTTAATTTTGGGGATTATTTTTGGATGGGTTGCTCCGGAACTTGCTCAAAAATTTCATCCACTGGCAACAATTTTTCTAAACATGGTTAAAATGATTATCGCACCATTGCTGTTTGCAACTCTCGTTGTCGGGATTGCCGGTCATGGTGATGCAAAAAGTATCGGTAAAATAGGGGTAAAAACGCTTGTATATTTCGAAATAGTTACGACTTTAGCTCTTGCAATCGGCTTATTTGTCGGAAATCTATTTAAACCGGGTGCCGGGTTTAACCTTACAGCGAATGCAAGTGCAATACAGACAGCTAATCAGATGGCAACTGTACAAACACATTCATCTATGGCAGAACTGGTCACAAGTATTTTCCCTACAAGCGTAATTCAGTCTATGGCTGAAGGAAATTTATTGCAAATAGTGGTTTTCTCAATATTCTTTGCACTCGCAATTTGTGCTGTTGGACAAAAAGCAAAACCCGTTCTGGATACTTTAAGTTCCTTAGCCGAAGTTATGTTTAAATTTACCGAATATGTAATGTTTTTTGCTCCTGTCGGAATTTTCGGAGCTATTGCTTCTACGGTTGGAGAAAACGGTATAGGTATTTTGGGAAGTTACGCTAAAATAATATTCTCATTATATTTCGCTTTAATTTTATTTGTTACAATTGTTTTATTTGTTGCTTGCAAAATAGTTAGAATTTCGTTTAGAAGTCTTCTCCGAACAATTCAGGAACCGGCCTTGTTAGCATTTTCAACAGCAAGTTCGGAAGCCGCATTGCCTAAAGCAATGAAAATTATGGAGCAATTTGGTGTGCCTCGAAATATCGTTGGCTTTGTTATGCCTACGGGATACACTTTTAATTTAGATGGAAGTACATTATATTTGGCGTTGGGAGTTCTTTTCGCAACCCAAATAGTTGGAATAGATATGTCTTTTACGCAACAAATTATGATTATGCTCGCACTTATGATTACCAGTAAAGGTGTTGCTGCTGTTCCAAGGGTTTCTTTAATTGTTTTAGCAGGAACTCTGGCAAGCTTTAACATTCCGCTTATAGGCGTTGCTATTCTGCTTGGTATTGACCAAATTCTTGATATGGGAAGAACCACAGTTAATTTAATAGGAAACTGTGTGGCAACTGTTGTAATTGCTCGTTGGGAAAATGAATTTGATTACGTTAAAATGAATGAATTTATAAAAGAGCGAAAGGCAAAAAGACTGGGCTCGGTGGTTTTAGAAAAACAAAAGCATGAAGAGTATAGTGCAATACAAGGATAAAAGAATGACGGAAAAAGAAAAAGTAGAATATAAAAATACCTTAAATTTACCGGAAACAACTCTCGCGATGAGAGCAAACGCAGCAGTAAAAGAGTTAGATACCCAAAAATTTTGGGAAGAAATCAATGTTTATGAAAAAAACATTAACCAAAGAAATAAAACAAACTCATTTATTTTGCATGACGGACCTCCATATTTAAGCTCAGATAAAATACATATTGGAACAGCTTTAAATAAAATTTTAAAAGATATTTTAGTCAAATATAAAGCTCAAAAAGGTTTTTATTCTCCTATGGTTCCGGGTTATGACGGACATGGACTTCCAATTGAAAATGCTGTTGTAAAAAAGATTAAAGGAGGCAGGGAAGCAGTCACACCTGTAGAACTTCGTCAAAAATGCAGAGATTTTGCATATAAAAATTTAAAAGGACAAGAAGATGAGTTCAAACGTCTTGGAGTTTGGGGTAATTGGGAGAATCCTTACCTTACAATCAGTCCTGAGTTTGAAGCTGAACAAATAAGAGTTTTCGGGCAAATGTATAAAAATGGTTATGTTGAAAAAGGCTTAAAACCTGTTTATTGGTGTGCCTCCTGTGAAACAGCCCTTGCAGAGGCAGAAGTAGAGTATTCAGATCACACATCAAACTCAATTTATATCAGATTTAAATTTGACGAAGAAGATAAGAAAAAAGCATTTGAAGTTGCTGGAATTAAAAGTGATAAAAACCTATATGCTGTCATTTGGACTACAACTCCTTGGACAATTCCATCTAATATGGCTATTTCTTTGCACCCAAAATTTGAATATAATTTTTTTGAATACAATGGTGATGTTTATATAATAGCTAAAGAACTTTTGAAAAGCTTTTTACAAGGTGTTAGTTGGGAAGAAACTGATATTAAAGTTCTTGGATCTACTTTAGGGCAAAACTTGGAACTTTTAAACACTAATCACCCGCTTTATGATAGAAAATCACCTATAATTTTAGGCGAACATGTTACAGCAGAAGCCGGAACAGGAGCAGTTCACACAGCACCCGGGCATGGTCTTGAAGACTATGAAGTAGGTGTTAAATATAATATAAATGTTTTATCTCCGCTTGACTCAAAAGGTGTTTGGACTGATGAGATACCTGATTTGAAAGGAATTCCTTATTATAAAGGAAATTCTGTTGTTATAGAAAAATTAGAAGCCACAGGAGCGTTGCTCGCAGAAAACGATATTCAACACAGCTACCCACATTGTTGGCGCTGTAAGCATCCTGTAATTTACCGTGCAACACCTCAATGGTTTGTTAAAGTTGAAAAATTTAGAGCAGAAACCTTAGAAGAAATTAAAAAAGTTAAATGGATTCCTGCAAACGGTGAGCATAGAATTTCTAATATGGTTGAAGGTCGCTCTGACTGGTGTATTTCAAGACAGCGAGCATGGGGAGTTCCAATTCCGGTGATTTATTGCAAGGATTGTGACGAAGTAATTGTAACTGATGAAACAATTAAGCACATAGCTGACTTATTTGATAGAGAAAGTTCAGACGCCTGGGTAAAATACAACGAAAAAGAACTTTTGCCTGAGGGTTTTAAATGTCCTAAATGCAGTGGACAGAATTTCCAAAAAGAAAATGACATAATGGACGTTTGGTTTGATTCCGGCGTAACTTGGCGTGCCGTTGTTGAAAAACGTCATGCCGAATTAGGACACATTCCCGTTAATATGTATCTGGAAGGCTCAGACCAGCACAGAGGGTGGTTTCAGTCATCTTTGCTTACGTGCATGGCTACAGAAAAGAAAGCTCCTTACAAAGAAGTTTTAACCCATGGATTTGTACTTGACAGTGAAGGAAGAAAAATGTCCAAGTCATTAGGCAATGTTGTTGTTCCGCAGGAAATTATTAAAACTTACGGGGCAGATGTGCTTAGGCTTTGGGCAGCTTCAGTTGATTATAGAAATGATATTAAAATAGGCGAAAATGCGATAAATCAACTTGTTGAGATTTTTAAAAAGACAAGAAATACCATGAGATTTTTGATAGGAAACTTATATGATTTTGACCCTGTAAAAGATTATGTTCAATACAGTGAGCTCAAAAATCTTGATAAGTTTGCGTTGCATAAATTAAATCAGCTTATAAAACAGGTTAGCGAAGCATTTGAAAATTATGAATTTTATAAATATTTTCAGCATCTTCAAAATTTTGCAGCTGTTGATTTAAGCGCATTTTACCTTGACATTGTAAAAGACAGACTTTACACTGCTGGCAAAAAATCTCTTTCTCGCCGTGCTTGTCAGACAGTTTTATTTGAAATTTCACAGGCATTAGTCAGAATTTTAACTCCCGTTATGCCTCATCAAGCAGAAGATATTTGGCAAAATATTGTTGAAGGTCAAAAGCAAGGACTAGAAAGCATTTTACTTTCTGATTGGCCTAAATCTAATCCTTGTTGGGATAATGCAATATTAGAAGAAGATTTTTCAAAAATTTTAAAGACAAGAGAAATTGTAACCAAAGCAATTGAACCTTTACGTGCGGATAAAAAAGTCGGAAGTTCGCTTGAAGTTGCAGTTTATATTAAAAATACAGATGATAATATAAAATCAGTTTTAGAAGCAAATAAGGAAGAACTATGCAATATATTCATCACTTCTCAAGCTTTCTTAGCGAGTGATAAACCTTCTGAAACTTTAAGTGAGTATCAGGAAGAAGATTTCACTGTTTGGGTAACAGAAGCAATTGGCGAGAAGTGTGAACGTTGCTGGAAATACCGTAAACTTGGTGAACAAAAAGACCACGAGACAATTTGTTCCGAGTGTTTTGAGGCGATACAAGATTGAATGGTCAACAGTAAACGGTAAATTATGTTTACACAAAACTTAAAAGAAAAATATCAATTTTTAACCGAATATTTTGAGAGCGGTATTAAAAATCCTGAAAGAAATATTGCTCACAGCATATTGTTTTACGGGCATGACGTTTCAGTTCAATATGAATTTGCAACCGAGATTGCAAGGCTTTTAAATTGCAGGGAATTTAAAAATCAAAACTGTAAATGTCTCAATTGTAATTGGGTCAGAGATAAGAAACATCCGGCTGTTTTAACTATTTCAAAAATTAATAATAAACCTTCTGATGACGAATCAAAAACAGTGATTTCCGTAAAACAATCTCAAATGGTTAAAAATTTATTATTAAATACTTCCCAATACTACAGAGTGTTTATTTTTTGTGATGCAAAAATGGAAGGAGAAAATTGGATTCCGCAAGGTTTGAATGAAACAAATTTTCACGCAGAAACTGCTAATTCCTTGTTGAAAATTATTGAAGAACCCCCAGAAAAAACTATTTTTTTCTTTATGACGAGAGATAAAAACGATTTGCTTGAAACAATAATTTCTCGCTCCCAAAGTTTTTTTGTACCTTCTTATGGGGCAGAAAACAAAAATTATTCAAATATTGAAGAAATTTTTTCCGAATATTTGGAACTTGAACGAAAGGATTCTTTAGATTTTGCACAAAAGTTATTTTCCCTTGCAAAAGAACTTGGGAGTGAAAAAGTTTTAACCGAAATTCAAAATTATTTGCTTGAATTGTTAAATGCTAATTTAAAAAACAATTCTGCAAAGAATAAGCTTTTATCAGATATAAAATTTGTTGAATTCGCAAAGAAAATGATTGAAAACCATATGTCTCCTCAAATAGCTTTTGAAGATATGTGTCTAAATTTTACTAAATAAAGTTTTAAATAGCGTAAATTATTTTTCTTACGATAAAGCTTGCCATAAAAATTCCGGCAGTTGATGCCACAAAAGGTGTTGATGCTGGAATAATTTTAGAAAATTCAATTTCTTCTCCGTTTTGAGTTTTAATTCTTTCCTTAACTGCTATTTTCTCCTGTGAAGAAGGTTTCTCTCTGCTTACTACAACCGATATACCCTTTGTAATTCCTCGTTTTTTTAATTGGTATAAAACATTTGACGTAAACGGCGCCTTTTTATCTTCAATTTCGGAAATATCACAAATATACAATTCTTCGGGATTAACTCTGTTCCCTGCACCAAAAGAACTTATTACAGGTAAATTATTACTGTAGGCAAACTCTAACAAATCGACTTTTGAACGCGTTGTATCTATTGCATCTGCGATAAAATCTGTTGATAAAATTACTTCGATATCTTTTTTGCTGAATTTTTCAGTATAAAAATCATCAATGACATTAATTTTTATCTTCGGGTTAATGTCTTTGAGTCTTTTTTTAAAGAGATTTGCTTTACTTTGACCTACGGTTGAAGTTAGAGCAATAACTTGACGATTAATATTTGATTCTGAAACTTTATCAAAATCTATAATTGTTAATTCACCAATTCCTGCTCTTGCAAGCATTTCAGCACAAAAACCGCCTACTCCTCCCAACCCGAAAACAGCAACATGTTTTTGCGCAAGCAAAGCTTGTGCATCTTTACCCCAATATAATTCATTACGTAGAAAAATATCCATTCTAAACCTTTAATAAGGTTATCTTTCTCTCAGTTTAGCCAGAAGGTTTAGAATTTCAATATAAAGCCAAACGAGCGTTACCATAAGCCCAAAAGCTCCATACCATTCATAGTTTTTACCCAGCATGTTTGGGCTCCTCTTTCAATAAAATCAAAATCTATTATTAAATTTAGAGCTGCAATACAAATAACAACCAAACTAAAACCTATTCCAATATTACTTGAAGTAAAGATTTGCGGAATTTGCATGCCAAAAAATGAACCTATTAAGTTTATAAAATAAATTCCTGCGACAGATAATGTTGATATGAATAAAACACTTCTAAACTTTTCTGTGCATTTTATAGCTCCGATTTTATATAGAAAAAGTAAAGAAAATAATGCTGCAAATGTCGATGCTATTGCTGTAATTGCAATTCCTGGATAAGCTTTTTCAAACATAGCTGAAATACCGCCCAACAAAAGTCCTTCAGACGCTGCATAAACAGGCGCAGCTATTGCTATTGCTTTTCTGTTAAACATGATTACAATGAACGAAATTATACTTACTACAAAGCCAATAACGCCAAGCATTGCTGCTTTATCTGTGTAACCTTTAAAAAACATGTCCCAAACAATTAAACTCGTTCCCAATAAAAGAATAAAAAGTATGAAAGTTTTGTTAATTGCCCCATTAACGGTCATTGGTTCTGAATCTAATATTCTTTCTCTATCAACTACACTTTGACTAAATACCGGATTTGGCATAAAATTCCTCCTTTCTTAAAAAAAGGGACGCGGGAAAAAGTAAAGCTTTAAAGAGTCTTTTACTATTTCCTTTTTTCCTTTTCACTTCTATTATACAACAATAATATTTTTATGATAAATATATTTTTATAGTTATTAAAAAATCTTTTCTTAAAACTCTTTACAAGAAATTTTTTTTTGCTAAAATATTGTTATATTCCTCAGTAGCTCAATGGTGGAGCAACCGGCTGTTAACCGGTAGGTTGTTGGTTCGAGTCCAACCTGGGGAGTTTTTTATTTATAAGGGTTTCAGGTTTTTCAAAAGTAGTGCATTTTTTGCTTTTGTTGTAATATTGTTGGAGTTGAAAATAAAATACATAAAAATCAAGTAATTTTAAGAGAATAAATTTTATTAATTATTCTCAAAAAGATTTAGTTGTTTTTTCTCATTGAGCTTTTCTTCTTCTTGAATTTGCTCTATTTTAAATAATTTATCAGTTTGTGATAACTCCAAAATTTTATTTTCTTTTAAATAAGTTTTAAATTGTTGATTTTCTTGGAATTTTCCACTTAAGACCGAAGCAATATACTGTCCGTTAAATTCATCTGAATTAACTAGCTCAATTAATGATTTTAATTGATTCCCGTGAATCCCTTCAATTTTATCGTGCATAATAAATTTTGGTCTCTCAAAACTTTTAGTATTAAAATAGGAAATAAAGGCTAAGTCATAGGCGGCTATAATTCCTTTTTTCTTGCCGTCTCCAACATTACCCTCGGTGTTATATATATTAAAAGCGTAAAGTTGTTTTTTTATATCTTTATCTGCAGAAAAAACAAAAGCTTCTCCATAAAATAATTTTGAATATTCAGCAAAATATTTGTTAAATTCCGTGATTTCCTTTTTGCAAAAACTCGTCAAATTTTTCTATATTTTCATTCAGCTTATCTATATTATCCAGTGAATCTTTTAGTGATTGTTCTAAATCTGATAATTTTTCTAATTCTTCGCTTAATTTACCTTTTTCTTCATATTTACCATTAAGTTGAGATACAATTAATTCATAGTCAGCTAAAGAACCTTCTTTTTTTTGTTTTTCAACTATCTTTTTTTCCGTTTCAAGTTCTGCGTGCCAATCTTTTGTTAATTTTTCTATGTTTTCTTTTATCTTAGGAATATCCGCGGAAATAAAATTCACTTTATTGGATATTAAGTTTTTATGAAAGGTTAAGGCTTCATCAAATGTTTTTTGTAAATTAGGGATATATTTAGTTGCTTCCTCATATAGAGCTTTAACTTCTTGAACATTTATATTTGCCTCTCCTGATTTTATTTCATTTATGCTTTCTTCATACAGCTTCAACTTAAAATGATAATCTGATAGCTCGGATGTTATTTTATAATTTTTGCTCTTATTTCTTTCAATATAATGGCTTCTTCTGTAAATTTTAAATTGATGTTAAAAGTATTTTTCTTTTCTTGAAGTTCTGATATTTGATGATTTACTAGAGCTAAACTTTGAGATATTGCCTTACTGCTCTTTTGTTGGAAAGTATTTTTTATAACATTTTCTGAATATTTTTTTGTTGCTTCTTCAATTTTTTTTTGCATTGATAAATCGGAAGCTTTCACTAAGTCAAATAAGAAAAAGTAAATGCTTTCATAGTCATTGTTAGAAGTAAAAGCATTTGAATACTCTACGACACTGTCCATTTGATTTGCACCTTTTCTTATTGACCGTGATATAAGTTGTCGAAATGTTGGTTTTTGTTGGTTTGAATTAAATACTAACTTATTTAGTTCTGTTTCATATTCCTTTTCATTTGTATAGTTTTTTTCATTAATTTTGGCGATTTTTTTATTTCTTTTTAAAAAGTTTCGTTTTATTATAATATCGTTTTTATTATCTTCAAAAGTGTCCCCTAAACATAGAGTAATTAAAACATCATTGTTCCCCAAAAATTTTTCTACTAGAGGTGACGTTGTTTGTTTAAATTGTTTACTACTCCATATTTGTTTAGCATTTCCGCCTAGGCAAAAATCTACTAATCTAAGAACGGTAGTTTTTCCAACGTTGTTTCCGATTCTTTTTGATTTTCTATATTTGATATGTCTACAATTAAATTTATTCCCCTTTTAAATTTAATATGCCTTATAATTTCTTTATCTTTTTCTATTTTTAAAAATTTTAGATACATATCACTAGCACCCCATTATTGTTTAAATTAATTATGCCAAGTAAATATAACCAGTTTAAAGCGAGTAAATACTGCGAATAAGATAAGTTTCCCTTCTGCTTTACTACGTTTAAATACAATTCGGAACTGTCTATGGTTTTTAAAGACAGTTTCTTGATTATACCTAAAAGCAATGAAGCTTGATAATAAATGCTTTTTTCAGGATTTGAATATTTAGTGACTAACATATTTTTTCCTTGGTTTTTCCATAATCAAACAGTTTATAAACGCATCTGCTAAAATGACCTTTACGGCTATTTCTACATCTTCTTGGGTTGCATCCAAATTGCTTGAACTATAAATCATCTTTTCCAATTTTTTAACAATAGTTCCAAAAATATTATCTGAATTATTTTGAATGTATTTTAATTTTTCATTGTAATTTTCAAACCCTAGTGAAATTTCTTCTTTATATTTTAGATGTATTATGTTTAAAATAGCCTCTTTACCATTAGAACGTACTTCTTCTAAAGTTTTATAAGCCCTTTCTAAATCTGCTATATTTGGTTTAAACGTTTCAATTATAGCTCGGCTTTTTTGTATGTTATTATACTGTATTTTTTCTTCAATGTTCACCGGCAAAAGCATTGACTCTTCTGTAAAATTAATTTCAATATTTTGAGATGAAAGTATATTTACAACTTCTGCAATACAGGAAGGATTCTTTGGCACAATTTCATTATGCACATTCAAATATTTTGCTTGATAACCAGTTCCGTTATCATTAACTGTTTGCTTCATTATTATTCACCGTCATTGTTTCAGCTTGATAGCCTGTTGAATTATTGTTAATGGTTTGTTTTTTATTTGAAAAATAAAGAGATTTGTACTTTTCTTTTTCTTTATATTGAAGAATAGCAATAACTGTTGAAATAAGGGCAAATAACCACCCCGAAGCTGAAAAAAACATATCCATATAATACTTCCCTTGTAGTAATAAACTTTTAAATATCCTAGCATAAATATATCGGGATTCTCAATAACAAAAACAAAATAGCAATAAAAATTATTATTAAAAATATTGCTGACAAATATAGCTTAAATTTAAAGAGGTTTAAAATAAGCCCGTAGGAATTAAAATACAAAGATGTTTTCTTAATCACAAAATAAAACAAAATGAATATATAAATATTTATAATTATGACAACTTTAAGTTGTTTAATCATTCACAGATAAAAACAAAATCAAAGTACACGTTATAAATTTTCGGCACAACATTTTTAACTTTTGGCACTCGATTTTTGGCACAAACTTTTTAAACCTTTGCTTCGAAGCCCATCGTTATTGAGTAGTTGTGAAAGCCTTAATGCTAAAGGGTTTTAGACCTTAAGGTACTGTGGGGCGTTTGAAACCTTGAGGGGGTTGTTGTCCCGCTCGCCTGCACAAATTTAGTCCCCCATTTTTTCATTTTTCGTTTTGTTTTTGTAATCTTATCATCTTAAACCATTACCAATAAAGAATTTAAAAGGAGTGCCAAAAAATAAAAAAGGACACTAAAAAATCAAAACTTTTATGAAGTCTTGAATAGGAAAACTCCAATAAAATCAATGGAAGACCTCTTTTTAAAGATGCAAAAAAAATAATAAATTAAATAACTTATAAGTTACAACTAAAATCATAGAAAATATTCAAAGTTAATTATATTAATACTGGTCAAATTGCTACTATTCGGAAACCCTTGTTATGTCCAGATAAAAACAAATTTTATAAAACAATATTAGATAAATATAAAATTCTAAAATCTGCTTAAAAGTCAATTATAACATACGATTTAAATTAATTATAAAAAGTGGTTAAACTGCCATTAACTTTTAAATAAGAATCAACAAGAATAAAAAAGGTACAAAATGATAAGGAGAATTTAAAATGATAGAAACAATCCAAAACAAAACACAAAAAATTATACCTTTGTCAAAATGGAATGATTATTATGACTTTCCGTCAGTAGGCACTCTTCGTCAAATATCTTTCAAAAACATAAATGGTTTTAATGAAAAAGTTATTAAAAGAATTGCAACAAGGATGTATATCGACGTAGAAGCCTTTTTTAAGTGGCTAAACGTTGAACGGGCAGGAGGTGAAAATGCTTGAATATGTTTTTGACAAAAGCCTTAATTTAAACGAAAAAGGCTTATTAACAATATTGTTAAATATTCCCGAGAATTTTGAAATTACTATTAGAAATTTACAAGCACTTAGTAGCAATAGCAAGTATATGACAAAAAGAACCCTGCAGACTTTAAAGAAAAAAGGTTATTTAAAAGTTGCACAAATCAGCCCTGTCGGGGAAAATTTTCAATATAGATATGAGCCATTTATAACTCCACAAATAGAGTTAACAATGGGTGAAACTCAATCTATAAAACAGGAAATATTGAGTCATAAGACCCCTGCAATGACAAGTCGATACAAACATTTTATGTCGGAGTACAAAAGACCGGCAATAAATAACAATGCATAGTAATAAAAAAGGAGAAATAAAAATGGAAAACGAAAAACAAATCGAAATCAGAAAAATTATGGAAAAAGAATCAGCTATTAAAATATTGAGCGAAATCAAGGAAAAAATAGGAGGCGTTGATTTATCTAGTATTTGCGATGAAGCATCTGACATAATAGATGAAAATTCGCAAGACCCAACAATAAATCGTCTTATACAAGCTATTCAATGCGGATTAGTATATTGGGACGAAGGCGAAAATATATTAGTCCAAAAATTAATATATCCGATTACTTGTGGACAAACAAAAGCCGACCATTTTAAATACATAAAAAAATTAACTATCAATGAATTGGAGGGCTTAAACACCAAAGACCAACTAAAAGTTTTTAAAAATATTTTAGCTCAAATTACGGCACGTCCAGTTCAATTAATAGGACAATTAAGAGGGCAAGATACGGAAATAGCGATGGGGTGCTTAAGTTTTTTCGACAAATAAACCTTTATGTCGGCATTCACTATGCCCAAAGCTAGACCTCTCTAACATCTTTGATTATAGATTTATGCAATGAGAAAGCTTCTTTTTCAATATTTTCTGGATGTGTTTTAATTATTTCATGAAACCATTTTTTAAAATCTTCTGCATCTTTAGATTTTTGTAACTGCAAAACTTTTACTATATTTAT
>CAWIVJ010000006.1:0-4899 GCA_963839525.1 uncultured bacterium
ATACGCTAAAATATAATTTTTAGTAAAATATATTAGATCTAATGTTAAGTACAGATATACAAATACCTAGATTACCTCTCTTTAAAAAAGAATCTCCTAGAATTGTTATAGTTCTGGATAAAATTAATAATAAATTGAACAAAAAAGGAGAAGAATATTCTGAGTTTTATTGGTTTGCTAGAGATTATCCAAGATTATACAGATATCATATAGACAATATTGAATTTAGATTGAAAACTATTTATGAACTTTATGATCTACACAGAAATGACTTTTTGAAAAACTATGAGATTGAAGATTCAAATAATTGCTTTGGAATGGTTCAATCTAACATAAACAGTTTTAGAATATACTGGGAATTTGAAGCATTACTCAGCGCTACCAATTCCGCACTTGACTTAATGGCTCGAATTATTGGTACTGCATATGAACAACAAACACCTGTTTCACTAAATAAAATTGTAAGGAAGCAAGAACTTTCTGGTCTAATCGATATTCTTAGAAAATCTAAAACAGATTGGGTAGATGAATTAAAAGATTATAGAGATTGTTTTGTACACTATACACCTGTTGATCGGAGAGTATATGTAATTCTCTATAGAATAAAGGATAAATGGAAAATGTGGTGTAAGATTCCAATTAATCCAAATATCCGGGAAGTAAACGGTTTTAGATTCTCAAAGAAAAGGGATTTATTAAGATATTCAATTAAAATCTATCAAAAGCTAATGAAACTCGATAGAGATATAGCAAGAGAGATTGTTAAAGAATATCAGAACAATAATTTCCCAAAGCGAATTAACAATTTATTTTTTATAGGTAGTAGAAATAGGTAAATTATTTAATAGCGTATAACAAGCCGCTCAAGACCGACCGCCGAAACGGTTTGGGTGAAGTGCAGTTTTAGGGTTTAGTTTTTTCGTTCGGCATTTTGTTCTAAGTAGTTTGTAAATGTAAGTTAGGTCGCCGCCCGTGCGGATGAATTTACGGGCGGCTACAAATTATAAACATTCGTTGTTAGTTAAGCATTGCTGTTCTGGGCGGCGGCTTAGCGGCAACTTCGTTATATTGCCTTAATTTTTCGGTTATGTTAAAAATGTCTTGACAAAATCAATATGTTGTATTAAACTTGTTGCAATCGTCAAGAAAAAAGTGACAAATAATTATGAAAGACTTTGCAGAGTACATCAAGAAAATTAGATTGGAAAACAATCTCACCCAAACACAATTTGCCGCACGCCTTAACATTGATTCAGCGGCACTCAGTAAAATTGAGAATGCAAAAAAGGAATTTGATCCTACAAAGTTGGAACTGTTATCAAAAGAGTTTGATATTAACATTGAGAAATTAAAAGAGATTTTCTTTGGTGAAAAAATTGCTTTAGAGTTATACACCTTTAAATGTCCAATAAAAACTTTTCGTGTTGCGGAAGAAAAATTTAAATATTTAGGTCAAGGCTAAACAAATGAGCGAAGAATTATTACAAAGGGATTTAATAAAAAATCCAGCTAAAATTGGGAAATGGGACTTTTATAATATTGGCGCTACTAGCATAAAAGCATTGAAAGAATATGGAATTATAAGAAATGTTGACTATGGGAAATTAGATAAAAAGAAAATTGATGCTTTGGTTGTTCAAAAGAAAAATGTTATTGCTGTAATTGAATATAAAAAACCTGCTGAGTTTAAAACAAAAGCTCAAAAAAACAAAGCAATAAAACAAGAGCTTGAAGTTGCTGCTAAATTAGATGCTACAATAATGATAGCTACAGATACAAAAGAATCAATCTGGGTAAATGTTCAATCTGGAAAATATATTAAAGATGAATCTGGTAAAGAAATAAAAATTAATTTTGACCCCAAAGATGAAAAGTTACCTGAGCTAATTGAAAAAATTAAATATTCCATTAATGCACTAAATGATCAAATTAAGCCTAAGGAATTAGTAAACCCAACTGACTTAGCAAAACAAATCTGGCAAGATATTTGGGCCGTAAGTGGTGCAACACCCGAAAATTGTCTTTATACTTTTGTGGAATTGTTCATATTCAAATACCTAAGCGACCTTGGCATATTAGGTCAAGGTATGGACTTCGATCATTTGCAAGATAGATATCAGTACAAAATAGAAAATCCTGAAGAACAAGCATTAGAGTATTATGCTAATACAATACGTCCCTCCATTAAAAAATTATTTCCCGATGGCAAAGATGGAACAACTATAATAAACGGAACTATTTTTGTTAGCAAAGATCAAAAAGCTGTAAAAGGTTATAGCACTGTTTTTAAAAAAGTTTTAGGAAAATTCAAGGAGTATGGTAAACTAGAACATATCGACTACGATTTTAAGAGTCAATTATTTGAAAGTTTCTTAAAGGAAAGCATTAGTAAAAAAAACTGGGGTCAGTTTTTTACTCCACTTAAAGTTGTTAGAGCAATTGTTGAAATGGCAAAAGATGATATTAAGGAAGGAGTAAAAATCTGCGATCCTGCTTGTGGTGTTGGTAAATTTCTCTTAGAACCAGTGCTTACAAAAATCGACCAGTTTTATGAAATAAAAAAAGGCAAGTTTGTTTCCAAAATTTCGATTCGAGGATTTGATAAAGGATTTGATAAAGACGAACAAAAGACAATTATTCTCGCAAAAGCTAATATGCTTATCTACTTTTCTGATCTTATCAAAGAAAACCCTAGTATCACAAAAGAATTTTCTGATTTATTTAATGAAAGCTTCGTTCTTAAAACCAATTCTATATTAGGCACTTTATCAGATCCGATAGAAAATGAATATGATTTAATTCTAACAAATCCACCTTATGTAACAAGTGGTAGCAGTAATTTAAAAGACGAAGTAAAAAAAGACGGTAGTCTCGTTAATTACTATAAAATTAATGCAATGGGTGTTGAAGGATTATTTTTAGAGTGGATAATACGTGCATTAAAACCAAACGGCAAAGCTTTTGTTGTAGTTCCTGATGGAATTTTTAATCGCCAAAACGATAAAAATTTACGCCAATTTATTAAGAATGAATGCTATATAAATGCAATAATATCCTTACCAATCAAAACTTTTTTCACAACACCTAAGAAAACTTACATTTTAAGTATTACCAAAAAATCAAACATAAAAAGCGAACAAACTGACCCGGTTTTCACTTACCTAGCTAGTGAAATTGGAGAAAGTAGAGATATTTATAGATTTGATATAGACCACGACGATTTAAAAGAGGCAGTAACTTTATATTCTTTTTTTAAAGGCAATAAAATCAACTTCGATAAAATAAACACTGACAAAAGATGCAAAATACAACCAATCGAAAAATTTAATGCCGAAAACCATTGGTCAGTTGATAGGTGGTGGACAAAAGATGAACAAATCGAACTCGGTATAATAGAGGAAGAAAACTCGATTGATTTGTTGGGCTTTAGTGAATTGATTAGTGACATTTCTGAGACATTAAGTGATTATTCCAGTTTAATGAAAGAAGTTGCTGAAAAAAAAAGCAAATAACTAATTACAGAAATATTTTATTATCAGACACAAATTTCTTTGATTTATTTATAGGGAAACGGTTATTAAAGAAAGATATAAGGAAAATCAATGGATCAATTCCGATCTATAGTGCAAATGTGAAGGATCCAATTGGTTTTCATTCTGAAAGCAATATTGCAGATTTTTCAAATAACTTTGTCCTTTGGGGGATTGATGGCGATTTTGAATTTAATAATATTGCCAAAGAGATAAAGTTTGTTACAACAGATCATTGTGGTGCTATAAGAATTAAGGAAGATGAAATTTTACCAGCTTTTTTAATGCTTCAACTTGAAAAGTCAAAACATAAGTACGGATTTGATAGAGGTTTAAGGGCATCATTAAAAAATATGAAAAATGTTTCAATAGATGTCCCTTTTAATGACGAGGGAATTATTGATGTAGAAAAGCAAAAGAATATTATTTCTAAATATGAATATACTTATGAACTGCGTGAGAAAATATCAGCCTTTAGAAACACGTTAAAATCTTTGAATATTTCGTTGACATCACTTTTCATCAATTCTCAAATTACTTATCTAAAAATTGATGACATTTTTGACTCACCACCTACAAATTCCGGTTTAAAGAAGAAAGATGTTTCTTTAGAATATTCTAAGAAATATTGTATTCCAGTGTATTCTGCTACTATGAATGAGGATGCAGTTTTTGGTTGGGTTTCAGAAGATAGCAAATGGAAAAAATATGAGAATATTTTAACTTGGAATAAGGATGGAAGCTCTGGCTTTGTATTTTACCGTAAAGGGAAATTTGCTCCGTATGAGAAAGTCAAATTGTTAAAAACAAAAAAAGAGTTCACTGAGGAGCTGTCTTATGAATATTTTAAACACGTAATACAAAATAAGTTATTCGAAGAAGGTTATGGATTCAATATCAAGTGTTCAATGGACAAGGTACTAAAACTAACAATACCCATCCCACTCAAACAAAATGGTCAATACGACTTAGATAAACAAAACGAATTAGCAAAAATTTATTCTCAAATAGATACTATAAGAAAAAATATTTTAGAAGAGTTAGATAAAATATTTTCTATAAACATCGATTTAGAATAGAAACTTTACAGCTCGGCAATATAACAAGCTGCTCAAGGCGACAGCCCCGCAGAGCGGGGTAAACTGTTTTCGCTCTGGGCATTTTACAAATTTTTAAGTTAGCATTTCACCCGCCGTTGGCGGGGCAAGCTGTTTCGGCATTTTGTTCTAAGTAGTTTGTAAGTGTAAGTTAAATCGCCGCCATTACTCGACAATATAATGGAGGCAACTCCGTTATAATTCAAATAAAATGAAAAATAATAAAAATAATAATTGCCCATTTTGTAATTCGGAAAATATTGCAAAAATAT